>NZ_CP102286.1:1876048-2501398 GCF_025151215.1 Parabacteroides merdae ATCC 43184 | reverse complement strand
TACCAATCGAGTACATAAAAAAAGAGAATGCGAAAATACCCCATGTCACTAATGTGTTTCCCAAGCCATTAACAGTAACAATATGTTTCAAAGCCATATATGAAGTTGTATCTTGGACGCAACCCCAACCTATTGGAAACATCAAAAATTTATCCGTCAACAATTTGAAAGAAAGGATTCTATTGGCTTCATATAGTTTCCTGTAACCTTGATGGTGTACTATTCCCTTTTGTGCG
The DNA here is from genome assembly GCF_025151215.1 of Parabacteroides merdae ATCC 43184. NCBI lineage: Bacteria > Pseudomonadati > Bacteroidota > Bacteroidia > Bacteroidales > Tannerellaceae > Parabacteroides > Parabacteroides merdae. The sequence continues at coordinate 2,501,162 of NZ_CP102286.1, read as the reverse complement.
GAGGATATAAATTCTTCGATTTTTGGAAGAAGGAAGTCTGCATTCATCAACCAACCTATTGAAAAAGCAGTACAGATAAGAATAAGTGCTTTTATATAAATATTTTGTCCTTTCAAAAGAAACAGTAGCAAAATGATAAAAAATGCCAAATATCCTGCTGTGGAAAATGTAGTTAAAAGGATTATAGTATATACCTTAATGTGTCTATTCAATTGAAAACCTTGTCGACATATATTATATGCAATCAAGATATTTAAAATCATCGCATATGCACCCGGTTCCCACATAAAACCACTATTCCTGAAGTTTCCATTACCCATATATGTAAAAAAGAAAGCATAGAAATAGTATTTCTGAGACTCCTTCTGATAAAAAATATCAGCGGTAAAAGGACGGAATACAGAAGTAAGGCTATTAAACATACTGGGAAAGAACAAGGATAAGATATAAAATATTGTAGAAATTAACGCCAGTTTATACAAAAATTGCTCATATTTATCCCAAAAGTTATCCTTGCAACAAGATAAACATAAATATGCAAGATAGATCAAAACAATTTTCCCTATAAAAGGAAAAAAATCTATATTTTTACCAAAATATAATGAGGATATTAGGTTTATTAAAATCCATCCACTTAATAAATAAAAAAGAATATTATTATATAAATTCTTATGATTTATAAAGCTATAAAGAGCTAATAATCCCACAACTATAATTCTAATAAAATCATTACTAGCAATGGACGATGCTCCTGATATCATCATAGTGAGAAAAACAAATATCGCTATTTCTAGCTTTGTAATAGAATTTACTTTACCCATATACTTCGTTTTCCTAAAAAAATATTTTTGATCTGTATCTTAGGCCAAATAGTATTGGCAAATGTTGATATAATAAGTGAAATAATTACTCCTTTTACACCCCAATAAGTACCAAGCAATAAAGCCAATGGAATATGCACAAAAGCCTCTATCATTGTAATATAGAATTGGAGCTTTACACACCCAATACCATTGATTATGCTCCCATATCTAGCCCATGATAATTGGATGCAGAAATACAATAATAGAAGAAACATTAATGATTTATCGGGTTTGATAGTTGATGATAACCACCATTTGTATACAAAATCTGATAATAAAATCAAAACTCCTCCAGCGGCAATCATTATATATGAAATGAATTGTAGTTTTTTTAATATTCCTTTAATCCATTGATAATCCTTTCTCGCATAAGCATCAGTGGCAGCAGACCAAAAAGGAGTCATGATAATCATAAAGGCCATCTCTATCAAACCAATGTATTTGTAGGCAATATTATACTCAGCCACAGAAGTATTTCCACAAGTATGGGCGATTATCAAGTTGTTTGACTGAAATAATAATAAAGTCGTCAATTGAATCCAAAAGAATTTACTCCCAAGAATAACAATCTCTTTTATTTTAGAACGCTCAAAGAAAGAGGGGGTTGGCATATATTGGGGTATCATTTTTCTAAACAGTATCAATGAAAAAATCATCAATACAACGACTGGAGCCATTGATATAATCATTCCCAATTTCAAAAGAGAAACTTCATTGCAAACATTTGTATAAATAAAAATTCCAATGAAAGCGAACAATTGACTAAGCATCAATATCAATGAGGATAATGCCGGCTTTTGTAAAGCGTACAATACAGAATTTAGAAGTTTTAGTAGCATTTGAAATGCTAAACTTGAAAGAACCCATAACATTAATAATGTAAGTTCACCATTAGGAATCGAATGAGCGTTTAGCAGACTATTCCAATTGCAAAATGGAACAATGCAGGCCTCTATGATAAAGAACAAGAAACATAAGATTCCCATTGCACCATAAGTAGTACTCACATATTTTCGAGCATTTATTTCATCTTTACAAGCAATTGATTCCGCCAATTTATTTCTCAGACCATTACCTAACCCAATGTCAAAAAATGCAATCCAAGAAACAATTGTAGTAATTGTCAACCATATTCCATATCTATCTTGATTCAAACTATTAATCAACAATGGAACATAAGCCAAATTAATAATGATGTTGCAAATTTTTATGAGCAACATCCCCAAAATATTCTTTTGTGCCTTTTGAGTTCTGCCTGAAGATGACTTAATAAAACTCAACCCTTTCATATCTTGAAACCTAAAATCACCTAATAATAGGATTATCTAAAAGAATTTTATACAGGAATAATATTCCACTTCTCCTCATACTCACTATGCATTAATATCGCCTTACCCTCTTTCTATTCAAACATCCTTGGCTTTGTGTCATCGTCGTGAAAGTCTGAATAGGAAGTTATATAGTAGTTCATATCTTGCAAGATCCATTCATTTGTATTAGCCAATACGTTGATTCTATGTTTTCGAAAAAATGTGTTATTTCGTGACTGATAGGGAATTCGATTCTTCCAATTTTGCCCAACCGAATTTTTTTCATCAATTCTAAATGCGATACCGTACCGTCAACGTAACCAAAATCACACAGACATGATGGATAGTCTTCATATATGTAAGATATATTCTATGTCGATATGACGTTTCCTGTATGTTTCTTCACAAGTCTTATTTCCAGCTAACACTTCAAATCTTCGGATAAACATAAATTCCTATTTTTTCGAGTATATATTTTAATTTGGATGCATAATTCTTGTATCAGGCACTGGTGATTATTATATCGAAACGCTTTTGATATTTTTTTACGAACCGCCCCCAATAATATATTGGTAAATACGCTGCAAAAGATATTGTTTTGTGGCAAAATCTTATCAAACTCCGAAAATATACATGAGATTTTTCCTGGAAAATCTCATGTATATTTTGATTATTCCTTTTTACATTGTGTATAAAAGGTCTTAATAAAAATTTCATTTCCGGTACTTGAACTATTTTATGTGCAATTTTCATTAGTTTCGGTGATAATTGTATTTGCACTTATTTAGAAATATCCATTATTTCTTGAATATTCCACAAAAGTCCAATATCATTTTATCCTTCCTCCAAGATAGCTCTTTAAACTCGTTGTGAGCCGTAAGGAACACCACGATGTCTGCCTTGTCGTAGGCTTCGCAGTAGTTAGTCAGCTTAAACACGTTGTGCTCTTTTACATTCGGTTCTACGACCAAAATGTCGGCATTGTTGCAGCTCTGCATCACTTTCGTGGTAATATACTTCGCCGGACTTTCACGCAAATCGTCAATATTTGGTTTGAATGCCAATCCCATCATGGCTATAACTGGTTTACGATGATTCTTCAACTCAAACTTCAACATGGCGTTCTTCACCTTTTCAGCACACCAGAAACTCTTGTAGTTGTTAATATCACGTGCATCGCTGATTAACTTGCTTTCTGCCGGGAAATCAGCAGTGATAAAGTATGGATCTACCGCAATACAATGACCTCCTACACCGCAACCGGGTTGCAGGATATTTACACGCGGATGCTTGTTGGCAAGGTTAATAAGTTCCCAAACATTGATACCAGCCTTGTCGCAGATAAGCGAAAGTTCATTGGCAAAAGCTATCTGTACATCGCGACTGGAGTTCTCCGTCAGCTTACACATTTCCGCTGTACGGCAGTTAGTCTTGTGAAGTGTGCCCTGCACAAATTGCGAATAGAATGCTATTGCCTTTTCGGTAGATTCAGGATTCAAACCACCGATGACCCGATCGTTGTGTACCAATTCATAGATCACATTACCTGGCAATACACGCTCCGGGCAATAGGCTATGAAAATCTTACTTTCCAATTCCGGACGTTCACCAAAAATGATGCGTGCCATAGCCTCTGTAGTTCCTACAGGTGAAGTGGATTCTATTACATAAAGATCCCCTTCTTTCAGTAACGGCAATACGGCACGTGTAGCCGCTTCCACGTAACTCACATCCGGCTCGTGGTTTCCCTTGAACGGGGTTGGGACCACCATGAAGTATGCATCGCTGACTTCCGGTGTAACCGAAGCCTTCAACATGCCAGCTTTCACTACTTCCTGTAACATTTCCTCCATGCCGGGTTCAATGATGTGCAAATGTCCCGCATTGGTCATTTTCACTACATGAGGATTAATGTCAACTCCTGTTATTTGAATGCCGTGCTTTGCGGCAATAATGGCTGTAGGTAGTCCGATGTAACCCAAGCCCATGAAACATGCTTTCATTTATCTTTGTATTAAATATTAAATCATTCATTTACATAAAAAAACACATATTAGGGCAAAGTCTTCCCGAATGTAAATACGCTATATTTTACACACATTTTTCAAGAAAGACAGATTGTCTATTTTTTGCTTACAAGTTGTCACATAAAAAATAAGGGAGTGAACATCATTTCCTCCTAAATCATACATTCCTGCTTTTAATAATATCTTCGCTTTCTTCTCTATGTGCTTACCATACATTCCGACTAATGACGGTATATTTAATTGAAAAGAAATTTGGTTCTTTTTTAACGTTTTATAATCCATCATTTGCATATACTCATATCGTTCCGGATGGGCCAACAAAGGATGATAACCTTTCTTTTGGATGCGTTGCAAAATAGACAGTAATCCCATTGGTGGATTGAAATAAGAGGTTTCCACTAACAGATAATGTTTTCCTTCCTCAAAGGGTAACAAGTCATCCTTTTCCAACCGTTCCTCAAAAAGGTTATCCATCATATATTCCGCTGCCAAAGCCAATTCGATCTTTCCATGATACATTTGCTTTAATTCTTGGAACTTCTGTTGCAGATCCACTGTTTCATTGGGTATGTCTTCCATTATATGGGGGGTAAGCCAAACCTTACGAACGCCTAAACGTTCCATTTCTTCCAATATCGCCAACGACTCTTCCAACGTTTTCACCCCATCATCTACCCCGGGAAGAAGATGGCTGTGGCAATCAGTGAAACCACGGAAAAAACCGCTTTCCGCTAATACTTTTTTCTGTCGGAAAAAACACATTTCTGTTGACTGTTGGGAATAATAGCAAACAGTTTCCTTGTTTATTTTGGAATACCCCTCTATTTTGTGTTGCCGTAATAAGAGTCATACCCATTGTGGTAACCATAGCGGTAACCATAGCGTCCACCTGTACTTTCCGTACCATTCAATATCACCGAAAGGTTTTTGAACCGCTTTTCTTGATAAATACTTTCCAATTCAGGTAACAGTGAGCGGTCCAATAATCCCGCCCGTACCACAAAGAGTGTCCGGTCGGCATATTGCTCGATTATTTGTGTATCTGCCACAATATCAATCGGCGGGCAATCAATAAAGATATAGTCATACTCATCGCGTAAGTCTTGCATCAAGGTTGCCAGACTTCCATCCTCCAACAATTCCGTCGGATTAGGAGGAATGGTTCCTACTGGAATTATATGCAGATTAGGATACTTTTTGTCTATCACAAGCAACTCGTTCCAAACGACTTCCTTGTTTCCCAAGTAGTCACTTAAACCTTTCTTAGGCGACCCTACATAAGCCGAAACCGTTCCATGTCGCAAGTCCCCGTCTATCACCAATACTTTTTTTCCCTTAATGGCAAAACTCATGGCGATGTTCATGGACAGAAAACTTTTTCCACTACCCGGATTAAAAGAGGTTTCTATAAATACTTTCTGCTCGGTATTCTTGCTTTTCATAAAGTCCACGTTGGAGCGAAGCACACGAAAAGCTTCGTTGATAATATTCCGGTTACCCTCTTCCACCACAATTGCATATTCCGAAAATTTATTCTTCTTTTTTTTGTTTCGGAAATATAACGGTATTTCACCCAAATAGGGCACACTCAAATTCTCCAAATCTTTCTTACCCCGAACCTTGGTGTTCATGTTTTCTTGCATAAAGATAATAACTGCCGGTACTAAAAGCCCGAGAGCAAGAGCCACCAATAAAATGTTTTTCTTATTTGGTGCCGTTGGTAAAGCACTGCCACGTGGAGCTGTAATCATTCGCGTATTATAAGCGGTAAACGCTTGTGACAGTTCATTCTCTTCACGCTTCTGGAGCAAATATAGGTATAACTCTTCCTTTACTTTTTGTTGACGTTCTACCGATAACAAGTATTTGGCCTGACTCGGATTAGAAGCCAACTGTTGAGTTGTTGTTGCTTCCTGTTGGCGAATACTGCGTATCTGAGTATTTAACGATACGATCAGATTATCAACCGATTGAAGAATCGTACGTTTCATACTCTGCATTGAGTTCCCTAAATCTTTCACCAACGGGTTTTTCTCGCTACTGTTGGCTATCAGCCGGTTGCGATCCAACACCATCTTGTTGTATTCTCCGATTTGACTTTCGATATTTACGTTGGCTATACCGGAGTTGGTTGGCAAAGGCTGGTTCATCTCTTTCCCCCCCAATTCGCGGCGAATAAATTGAGCCGTCGCAAGCTGGTTGGTGAGTGTCTGAATTTCTTTTTTATTCTCAGCAGACTGGCTCATATACAGACTGGAAGCGGCTTGTACGTCCGGCAACAGATGTTCACTCTTGTAGTTGGAGATATTCTCATCCACATGACCCAATTCGTTTTCAATCACGCCCAAACGTTCACCGATAAACCGTGAGGTACTTACTGCTATCTGGTTCTTGTCCTGGATCCATTTCTCGTTATAAACCTCAATCAGTGTATTCAAAATATCTTCTGCCTTTTGCACAGAAGCATCATCAATGCTCAAATTAATAATGGTGGCATCTTCATTGCCTAATTCAGCCCACAATTTTTGCGTATAGCTGTCTGCCACCATATCAGCCGGTTCTTTACTATATTGAATAGTGCTGCCTGTAAAAAAATTCTCATATTGAGAAGTTAAGCTGATGGCCAATGTTCCTGCTGATGTTTGAATGGAATCTCCTATAATTCCTTCAAACCGTTCCCCAGTTTCTTCTCCAGCAACGATAAAGTTTGAAAGATAAAACTTGTTTTGTGCACCAACTTCTATATCAAAACTTACACTTTTTTTATTATCAAAAAGATAAGTCACCAATATCGGGCTTGATTTATATAATTCTATTCTTTTTAAGCCCCTACGAATAGTATATATCTCATTTAGCCCCAAACGCTTCACCACCTCTGTCATCAGCGTAGGGGATTTCAAGGTGAGCAGTTCGTTGTTGATATTGGTGTTTGATTTAAAAATACCCATATCTGCAAACTCATTCATTGCACTTGCCGGAGAATTGTTCTTGGAGTCATCCTTAATTAAAATGGCAGCCGTCCGGGTATAGACATTAGGAGTACTCAACAAATATAATGATGCCGTTGCCAACGCAACGAACAAGGAAGTGGCAAACCAATACCATTTCGGGATAAACATACCCCATAAATCTTGTATCCGTATAAAATCATCGGTAGGTTTGCCTGTGTTCGTTCTATTCTTTATCATTTTGGCTCTCTTTAATATCTTATAAAATAAAATTCAATACATTACTTGAACAGCAAAACACCCAGCGAGGATAGGAGCGAACCGATACTGATCCACAACGATACCGATTTTACACTGTTCTCATTAATGGTGCTTTGTCCGGCACGTACCTTGTTGGGCTGTACATACACCACATCATTCTGTTTCAGATAATACACCGGTGAATTAAACAGATCTTTCGAGCGGATATCCACCCAATGGGTTACACGCTCGCCGTTTTCTTCACGGATGACAAATATCGCATCTCGCTTTCCGTAGATGCTTAGGTCACCCGCCATACTGATGGCTTCCAAAAGGGTAATCTGATCTTTTGTAATGGCATATTTACCTGGAGTTTTCACCTCGCCCAACACGGAGAAATAAAGGTTCATAAACTCAACTGTAACTACCGGATCGTTTACCAGATTCTCTTCCATCAGCCTTTTTTTTACCAGGGTGGCAATCTGGCTCTTGGTCATACCGGCAATATGCAATGTTCCGACAACAGGAAAATCAATGTTCCCCTTATCATCCAATGTGTAACCTGATATTTCTCCATTGATGTTGCCAGAACGTAAATCAGAAGATCCGGCACGGTATTGCACCCGTGTCAAATTAAACAGAGCCGCCAATTGCGGATCCTTACTGGACACCATAATGGAAATCTGGTCTTTGGGTTGTACGGTAATATCCCGTGCCCCGATAATCGCCTCGGGTTGATTAACTACGATATCTTGAAAATAGACAATTTCTTTGGAGGTATTGCAGGACACCAATAAGACACACAAGAAACATAATTTAATTAAATGAAATTTCATATCTGATTTTTTTTCTGTACAGTTAATTATTCTACTTTATGTTTTCGTTTGATTTTCATAGTTATGTAGCAATGAATCACCGTCCAAACAGCCACATCCAACAGAAACAAGTTTGTTACGGAAAGGCAATGAATCAAAAAACAATTTCCCAATGCAAAAAAAGCTGCCATAATAATAATGCTTACCATAGCTTTACGTTGGGACATTCCTAAGGCTATAAATTTATGGTGGATATGATTCCGGTCTGGAAGAAATGGATTTTTACCGTTACGCAACCGGTGAATAACCACACGTATCACATCAAACATTGGTACAATCAAAAAAGAAAAAGCTATCACAATGCTACCGGGAAAGGCACTCTCTTTCACTGGATCGGACATACTCAGACGGATGACCATCACTGCCAGCAGCATCCCGATAGTGAGCGAACCGGTATCACCCATAAAGATCTTGCGTCCCCGATATATCTTACCGTATACGTTATAATAAAAGAACGGCAATAACACACTGAAAGCAGCTAGACTGATAAAGGCATACATCCACCATTGCAAATGGATGAACATGCAGCTGAAAGCGAGGAATGAGATAATACTCAACCCAGAGGCAAGTCCGTCAATGCCGTCTATCAAATTGATGGCGTTCAGGATATAGACGATGACGAATACTGTGAACGGCACTCCTATGTAATAAGGTATGACATAAATACCGAACAACCCGTATAGGTTGTCGAAGCATAACCCGGAAATCACCAACAGTATGCCACAAAGTATTTGCACTACAAATTTGGAACGGTAACGTACACCGATAAGGTCATCCATCATACCTATAAGATAAAGTATGAACAGACAACAGAGCATGGAAAGCAGACGGTTCGTCAAGTCCATGTCGAGTATGTTATAGCCCTGCCAAAGGTTGTAACCGATAATGGCAAGCGAAACCGTAACTGTGATACAAGGGAAAAAGGCGATACCGCCTAACCTTGGTATATGGGCAGTATGCAACTTACGTTCGTCCACTGAGTCGAACAGGCGACGTCGGAAAGAGACCAACGAAATGCGAGGCAGGACCATCGCACTCAATGTCCAGCCGACTATGACTATAAAGGCAAATTCGATAAAATGAAGAATGTCCACTATATGATTCTTTTGATGATTTTCTTAATCTTGCCCTATCCGTTGTAGAAAGGCTTGTGGAATATAGGAAGTAGCCACGGCGCATACGCCTTGGACGGTGACCACCAAACGGCGATTCTTCCTAATCCGGCAGATAACCCCTTCCGCTCCCTTGAACTTTCCGTCAATGACCCGTACACGTTCTCCCTGTTGAAACTTGGAATTGTCCTCCCCGAAATATTCCATTCCCTGCTCGCCGGACGAGGTGACCAGCATGAAAATGTTCATTTCCCGATCAGGAATGGCAAGGGGAAGTCTTTTCAATCCCTTCTGTCTTGTATATAGGATTACCTTATTGGTGAATTGTCGCTGTACTTCCAAAGCACGACAAACGGTTGAACGGAAGAACATAAGCGAATTAATGACCGGACGACGGAGTTTCTTCTTTATGCCGTTACGTTCCATCAAGGTTTCCTCACAAGGAATGTAAGTCTCGATCTTGTCTTTTTTCAATATATCCTCAATCTCGAAAACTTTGTTATAAAATACTTTTAGGGCGAACCAATGTTCGTGTGTGTGTGTTTCTATGTTCAACGAAAAGTAATGTTACCGGGTTGATAAAAAGGATATAATTTCCATTCCTGCACCTTCTGCTTTTTCAAATAAGGAAGATACAGCAATCAAGGTTAATCCGGTTTTTTCCTTCATAGGACTTCCGGAATGCGGGCCGCTCCTGACTACAGTGAGCGGATACCGTAACCCCGTATTCGTACCGTTTCTATGTAAGAGAGGGTACACATGTTGTTTTTGCTGATAATTAGGCATATACATTGCTATAAAAGTACATTTTTGCTCGGTTTGCTCGGTTTTAGACTCGAAAATACGCTCGAAAGGATAATGCAACGTTCTCCTTTTATTTTATATTCTTATTACGGTACTATTTTGATTTATATTAAATTAGTAATGCAAATAATTGATAATCAGTCATTTATAAATGGGGGGGGGTAAAATAAGGAAATAAAAACGTTTATTTTACTTTTCAGTTTTACTGAGAATCATTACCTTTGCAGTGTGTTTTTACCCTCTCTTACATAGAAATGGTATCGTTCAAACCCTTCAAAATCTTCTCGTTCGCATTATCTATCACGGCATTGTCCAAAGAATCCAAGTAAATAAGCGTAGTCCTTTCGCTGCTGTGTCCCATCCCCGCACTGATGACGGCAATCGGTACGTTGTGGTTGCGTGCGGCGGTAGCCCAGCTGTGGCGAGGCGTATATGAGGACAAAGGTAATGGTTCGCCAAGCAATTTGCCCAACCGTTTCAACTTTCGGTTATGGTAGTTCAATCCGGTCCGATATTGCCGGTAAGCCTGATCCGGCTGTTCATCTGTAAGGACGGGGAAAAGATATGGACTTTCCGGATAAACCCGCCCATATCGTTCCAGTATCGCCGCCATACACGGTTCGATATGGAGTGTCAGGTATTGGCCTGTCTTATGACGACAATAGGTGATTCGCCCGCTGTCCACATTCTCCTTTTTCAGATATGCCATGTCCACAAACGCCATTCCACGGGCACAATAGCTGAACACGAACATGTCCCTGGAAAGTGCCAGGGCCGGTGAGTCCGAGAGGTCAATCCTTTGGAGCTTCAGGATGGTTTCCTCATCCACGGCGCGTTTCGGTGTACGAGCCACTCCTGTATAAACCTCACGAAACGGGAAAGTCTGCAACGCAAGACCTTGCCTTACGGCCTTGTTATAGACGGCACGCAGAATCCGCATATAGAACGAGCTGCTGTTCCTCGCTACCTTTTGTTGCCACAGCCATGCCTCATACCGACACGCCAGGGCGGAATCCAACAATGAGAAAGGAACGTCATCACCATCCAGGAAAGCGGAAAAGCTGTTCAGTGCACGCCGGTAATTACGCGAGGTACCGTATTGGCCGTTCTCCCAAAGCGCTTCCATCTCTTTTTTCATGTAGTATAGGAAACCGGGCTCGGAAGGCAGGGAGCGATAGCGGTTGAGTATTTCCAACAAGGTGTATGTTTCTCCGCTACAGTCCAGCTCGCGGATAATCTCACGGATGTCACGCATCTCCTTTTCCGCCCGTTTCCGGTAGGCGGTCAGGACCCTCTCATTGCCGGGGACAGCGACAAGCTCACGTTTCGTCTCATTCCACCACTCGGGAAATATCCTCATGTCGGTGGTAATCTGCCTGTTCTCCTGACGGTGGCAAAGCTGATAACAGAGCGTGCCGGCCTTACCCCGTACCGTCGATGGACGGAATTTTAATTTAATGGTAGCCATATATAGTCTGTTTTATGATGAATAATAGGTACATAGATACAACCCGTGGGCTATATTGTTGAAGGAAGAAAATAATATTTAGTCCTAGATTCCGCTTCTCCGCTTGGAACACCGAATATCACCTGATGCCGATGCCAAACTCTGTAAATCTTCTTGAAAGACAGTCCGAATAGCCTCGTAAAGAATCAAAGTCCGAAAATGAAAAGCGACGGTTTTTCCGTGGAACAAGTCCAAAAATATTTATATCGCATAAACAACAAGACAGTATATGTTTTCTGGGAAATTCGTGAAAAACAGGCGGATACCAGCGAGTTCCCTATAATCAAAGATAAATCAAAACCGTATTGTCACGGGCGTTCCGGCTTCGCTTTCCATGAGTATTTTCCTTGCGACAAGTCGCGGAAAATACACATGGAAACAAACGCCCGGACAATGGTTTTGATTTCGGGAAAGATTATAGGGACTCACTGCGACCGACGCGACGCATGACCGTGTCATTGATGAAAAAAGGAGGGCCTCCTTTATATCCCTAATAAATCCGGCAGGAAGTACGGGATATATGGGTAGGCCTGGCAATGTCTTATGAAAAAAACGCCGCCCCATGAGAAGACAGGGACTTCAGCTCCCTCTGCTCTGCATAATCCTCCCTTTGCGCCCGTGCCGGCTTCTTCGCCCTTCCTCCGCATACCATATCCTTGTTTTCACGGCATGTTTCCCTCACGGAAAACCAGTCTTTCGGACATTTGACGACATCTGATGACATCTGATGACACCTTTTTGAAAATCAGTGTTTTATTCGGATTTAGCCCATACATTTGAAGCGTCAAAGCAATTTATTAACCCCAAAAAGAAAAGGTATGGCACAAGAAAAGAGCCCGAATGGGAAGCCTAGACGAACCCGGAAACCGAAGGCCGTGAACGACGCCCCTTTGGTGGAACAGATCACCGAGCTGATGATGGTTCATAACAAGAGTGACCCGAAAGCCGGTGTACAAGTAGTCAGCGAGATCGACAAGGACGGGAAGGTCAAGACGGTTCCGGCGGACGAGAAGAATGAGAACTCATTCCTGAAATTCGACAAGAACTCGAGCATACTCGAAAACTTCATCAAGAATTTCTGGAGCCAGTTCAAGGAACCTACCCATTTCCGCCTGCTCCGCATGACCTTCCACGACTACAAGGTGAACAAGCAGGCGATCAAGGACCTGGCGGAAGGGAAAAAGACGGACGCAGTGAAGGAGTTCCTCAAACGCTACGAAATCCGTCCGAGAGAAAACAAGAAGGAACAAAGTGTAAACCAAAAAGAAAAAACAGCTATGGTAGACAAAGAGACACAACCGCAGGAACCCCTGCAACAGAGCGAGGTACAGCAGGCGGCACAGCAACAGCAGCAGCCCCAGGCTCAACAGGCAGCGCAGGAGTCACAAGGACCGCATTACCGGTATAATGAGAACATGGTCAACTGGGAGGAGTTGGAAAAGGTCGGAATCTCAAAGGCTTCGCTGGAACAGCAGGGACTCCTTGATTCCATGCTGAAGGGCTACAAGACCAACAAGCTGGTGCCCCTGACAATCCATCTTTCCGGTTTGCTGACAGCCAAACTGGATGCAAGGCTCTCACTCATCCCGCAACAGGATGGACAGGTGGGACTGGCCATTCACGGCATACGCAAGGAACCGCAGTTGGAACGCCCTTATTTCGGATTCAACTTCAGCGAGGAGGACAAGAAGAACCTGCGTGAGACCGGCAACATGGGACGTGCGGTGGAACTCAACCTGCGTGGCAGTGAGTACACCCCCTGCCTGATCTCCATCGACAAGAACACCAACGAGCTGGTCGCCGTCCGGCAGGAGCATGTCTACATCCCGCAGGAAGTGAGCGGGGTAAGACTTACGGACGAGGAGATCAGACTGCTGAAGGAGGGACAACCCGTCAAGGTGGAGGGGATGACCTCCAAGACGGGGAAGGAATTTGACGCCACGCTCCAATACAGCGCCGAGCGCAGGGGGCTGGAGTTCATCTTCCCGAAGAACCAGGTATTCAACGAGAAATCCATCGGGGGCGTACCGCTCTCACCCACCCAGATAAAGATGCTCAGCGAGGGACATACCATCCTGGTCGAGGACATGAAGTTCAAGAACAGGGACGGGGCTTTCTCCGCGTTTGTCACGATAGACCAGACGACAGGACGGCCGAATTACACCCGTCATAATCCGGAAACCGGAGAAATCTATATCCCCAAGGAGATATGCAGCGTGCAACTGACCCCCGAGGATAAGGAAACCTTACGCAAGGGGCAGGCCGTCTATCTGGAAAACATGATCAACCGTAAGGGAGAGGAATTCTCCGCGTTTGTCAAGCTGGACATGAATACCGGCAGGACGATGTACTCACGCACGCCGGACGGGTTCAACGAGCAGCAGGCGCCACGTATCCCGGCGGAGGTTTACGGCCATGTGTTCACGGCGCAGGAAAAGGCAAACCTCCAGGACGGGAAGACCCTCCTTGTCGAAGGGCTGAAAAACAATGGGCAGACGTTCAGCTCCTACCTGAAAGTAAACCCTTATTCCGGGCAGTTGCAGTATTTCCAGGAGAACCCGGATATCCGCAGGGACACTTCCCGTCGTGCGGCACAGGCGGACACCGCCCAAGGCCAGCAGCAGGAACAAAAGAATGGCGCAAAACAAGCGGTATGACCCCGATCGGAGAGAAACAAAATCAGTTTTACAAACATCAAATCCCTGAACCGTATGAATATGAATCGGAACATCCCTTATATCTATAATGTAGAAGACATTGACTGGCCCGGCCTGAAGGCCGTGGGTATCAGCAAGGAGCAACTGGAAGCGGACGGCAACCTTGACCTGTTGTTGCAAGGCAAGGAGTCGGAAATCATCCCGTTGAGACTCCGTACCCCGGTAATCAGCCTGGCCATGGATGCCACATTCAAACTGGTACCCGGTGACAACAACAGGCCAATCATGGAAATCAACGGCATCCGTCAGGAGGAATCTCCAAAGAAATAACAAAAAATAAAACAAGTTTAACATGTCCCCGTATCGCCCAATCCGGTACGGGGCATCAAAAAGAAAAAGAATATGATCGCAATAGTGACTGACAGGCCCAACGTGGGCAGAGAGATAGCAAGAGTGTTGGGAGCAGGCAGAAAGGAGAACGGCTATATGACCGGGAACGGCTACATGGTGACATGGACATACGGCAACATGCTCTCCCTGGCAATGCCGAAGGATTCAGGAACAGCCCGTGTGGAGCGGGAGGACCTTCCCCTGCTGCCGCCTTCCGTCCTGACAGTAAGGCACGTGAAGACGGATACCGGGTGGAATCCCGACATCAATGCGGTGCTCCAGTTGAAAGTGATAGCCAAGGTACTCAACGCATGCGACACCATCATCGCGGCAACCGACGCTTCCCGGGAGGGAGAGATGCTGTTCCGCCATCTTTACGGCTTTCTGGGGTGCAAACAACCCTGCCTCCGCCTCTGGATCTCGTCTCTGACGGACGAGGCCATCACGGAAGGCATGGCGAACCTCCTTCCATGTGACCGGTTCGACAACCTGTTCCTGGCGGCGGACAGCCGTAACCGGGCGGACTGGCTCCTGGGCGTCAATTCAAGCCATGCCATCTGCAAGGCGGTAGGCTTCGGGAACAACTCGCTGGGCAGGGTACAGACCCCCGTACTGGCGGAGATATGCAGACGGTACCGGGAGAGGGAGAACCACATGCCGGCTGACAGCTGGCCCGTATTCATCAGCCTATGCAAGAATGACCGTATCCTAAAGATGCGCCACGTGGACGACCTTGTGGCCCGCCGGGAGGCACTGGCATTGTACGAGGATTGCAAGGCGGCAAAGAACGCCCGCATCACAGCGGTAAGGAAACGGACGGAGGAAATCGGGGCACCGGCACTTTACAACCTGGCCGAACTGCAGAAAGACGCGAACCGTTACCACGGCCTGACGGCCATACAGGTGCAGGAGATTGCACAGAGCCTGTACGAGAAGAGGCTGATTTCCTATCCGCGCACCTCCAGTCGCCTGTTGCCGGGGGATGTATATGACACGTTGCCGCCTGTCATGGAGAAGATGCTCTCCCGCAAGGAGTTCCGACAATATGCCGGTATGGTTGACCTTGCCGCGCCGCAGGACAGCATTGGGGCACAAGACACCATGGAGCATCATGCCATCATCATTACAGGTATACAGCCCGGTAAATTGGGCCGGGAGGAAATGCAGGTTTACACGCTCATTGTCGGCAGGGTGCTTGAAACGTTCATGCCGCCCTGCAAGGTGGAATACACAACCGTCGATGCGGTGTGCGCCGCACGTAAATTCCGCATCCGTACATACCGCATCCTGGAAAAAGGATGGCTCGGAATCTTCGAGAGGGAACATATTGTCGCAAAAGGCTGTATGCCCTGCCCGATGCTGCCGGAATTTTTTCAGGAAGAGATACTGCCGGTGGCAGGGTGCAGCCTTATACATAAGAAATCGTTACCGGTCTCCCCTTATACAGACGAGGAACTGGTGGACTACATGGACAAGGCCGGACTGGGCACCGTCTCCACCCGCACGAATATCCTCCGCACGCTGCTGGAACGTAAATACATCCGTTATTCGGGTAAATATGTCGTCCCGACCCCTAAAGGGCTTTTCCTGTATGAGACGGTACGCGGTATGAAGGTGGCCGACGCCTCCCTCACCTCGGGCTGGGAAACTGAACTGGCACGGATAGAACGGGGGGAACTCTCGCAGGAAGAGTTCCTGGACGGCGTGCTGGAAACGGTAAATGAGGTGACAGGCGAGATATTCCGGAACCATCCGGTGGAAAAGCGGCCACAGGGAACCATATAAACAAATGTCAAAGCCAACAAGACAAGGGAAGTGCAGACGTCTGTCTGTACTTCCTTTTTATTTTTTATATGTGCAAGATACGTTTTTCCGATTTTAAGCGGCAAAGGTCTTGGATTGCCTCGTTTTTGCCGCAAGGCGGCCCCCTTTGGGGGCTTGGTTGGTCAAAAGAAAATCATCCTCGCTTCGCTGCGGTATTTTCTTTTGCCAAGCCTTGCGCAAAAAGGCAATCCAAGGGCCGGAGGCCTATAAAATCGGGAAAACATATCCCGATGGGATTATTCATTCTTAAAAATTTAAAGACATGAAACTGCGACTTATCGAAAACATCTGCAAGCGGACGGTCTCACTGGTCCTGCTTACGGGAATATGCCTGCTCTACAGCAAGGGAATCATTCCCGTGTATCTGCTCGTCCTGTTCCTTTTGTCGGGAACGCTCATCAGCCTCCTTTTCAGGACGTTCACCCTCATTGTAAAAATAATTATCGCCCTGACCGTCATGGGCATGCTTGTATAACCCTTAAAGCATAAAGGCATGAGAACAGCTGCATTCACCCCGCCGGCTCCAGCCATGCCGGCCGCATGGCCCGCCACAAGCCGTGTGAGACCTGTAAAAAAACGGATTCCCGATACGACAGACGGACCGAAACGTATCGGCTACTATCTGGAACCGTTGAGGGGCATCGCCTCGAATCCGGACAGGCAGAGAATCCTAAAGGATTTTTTCAAGGAAACCTATGTATAACATTTAAAATTTTACCATTATGTTTTTTCAAGCAATCAACCAAATGATCACGGCAGGCACAGACCTGAGTATCAACATCAGACGAGTAAACAACAATCTGACGGTGGCCGTTGTTCCCAGACGGTCGGGGGTAAAGGACGGGGAACGCATCGTCCCGCTCATCCTGAACGGTACGCCGGAAGAGCTGGATGCGGGCTTCCTGCAGGCTGTCGGCACGCCCGTACAGAAAGCGCAGGGCATCCTTACCAACCTGGAAGCGTTCGAGAAGCAGGCAGAACAGGCGGCCTCACAAAGCAAAGCCGCCAGGTCAGCGGCTGAGAAAGAGTCCAAGGAGGTCCGCGAGAAACGGGAAAAGATGGAAAAGCTGCTTAAGAAGGCGGAGGATGCCATGACCGGCAAACGCTATTCCGAAGCGTTGACATGGCTCAAGCAGGCTAGGATACTGGCACTTCCGGACAAGCAGAAGGAAATTGACGAGAAGATGGCGGAGGTACAGAAAAAGGCATCGGAGGGAAGCCTGTTCGGCATGGAACAACCGCCAATGCCCAAGCCGCAACCGGCGGCAGCCCCGACATCGCAATACCGAAGCGGAGAGCAAATCCCGATGTTTTTGCCCGAGCAGCCGGCTCCGGTTCCGCAACCCATTTCACAACCGCAACCGCCCCGGCCGGCTGTACATTCAGGACAGCAAACACCATTTGCCGGACAGCCGCAAACACAACCCGTACAATATACTATTTCCGCACCACAAGCGCAACCGGTCCCGCAACAGGCAGTTCCACAACCGCAAGGAATCCAATTCCATCAACCGGTACAGATGCCACAGGCACGGATGGACGGAAAGCAATGGATGCAACCGGCCTCGTCACAGTATGCACCGGCGCAGGAGACCGCAAGAACTCATGAGGAGCGTGAATACCTCCGGCAACCGCAAGAGGCTGCAATGTACAACTTCGACAAGGACTGCGAGGATGACCGGGAACTGCTCAGGGAAGACCCGTACGCGGAATATCCGGACTTCCCGAAGGAATGCCGCATGACGGACATGGCACAAATGGACATGGTATATTGTTAAACCTTATAAAAGAAGAGAAATTATGGCACTTGAAATCAAAGGATTGCAGAGAGTCTTCAAATTCAAGAAGGACTCTAAGGAACTGGTATTGAGCGACCCGAACAACGAACTGTCCGTAAACGAGGTGATGGACTTCTACTCCATGACCTATCCCGAACTGACAACGGCGACCGTTCACGGACCGGAATGGGAGGAGGACAAGGCGGTCTACCGCTTCAAGACAACCATCGGAGTGAAAGGATAATCGTATGGACAAGAGAAAGAAAAAGGAGGACAAACCATGCAGACAGCTCTCAGAATCAGCCAAGGAGAATCTGGCAGGACTCATTATCCGTTTGGCCGGCCCGTCAGACATCCGAAGAGGAACATTGGGACAAAAAAGGAGGATACTGCCGCCACCGGGAAGCGTCATGATTTTCTGACAGATAAGATTCCTCCCCTCGCACCGGATTTCTGGCATAAAGACGGATATGACGGTTCCCCGGTCAATCTCACGACACCGGAGAATTTTGACTATCTCTACCAATCGGCATCGAACTATGCCGGACTTATGGGTATAAAGCTTCCTTTCCGATACAGGAAAGGGGGCAGCCCCCGTCTGAAAATCACCGAACTGTACAAGGCGATGGACGAGAGCGTGCCGGAATGTGTCAATCTGGAAGAGAAAGAAGGAAGGCTCCATTTCTGTCTGTTCCGCCATCACGACTGGCCGGAACCCGAGCTGTTCTGGATTCCCATCGACTTTACGGAACGGCTTCCCGTACCATTGAGGAACATTGTCAAGGAGTTCATCCGGCAATTCGTCCGGCATCACGGAGTCTGCAATGTCACCGAGGCGTTTTGCTATGACTTCGCCATAGAGGAACTGGAAGACTGGGAAAACCGGGATTCCGACGCTTCCCCGAAAGAAATCAGGGCGAACAGGCGACTGGCGGATTCCTACCAGTCAGGAAAACGGGCGAAAGCGCTCAAACGGATGTCGGGAAAACCGTTCTGCAATTCTCTGGAAGAGGCTGTACGGAATTACCGGACAAAAAAGGAGAAGGAGCAAAAACTGTTGGACCTGATAAGGGAGGGCATGGCACTGATCACCCCGGAAAGCCCGAACCTCACAGACTACCTGTACGATTGGGCGTATGAGGAGGAGCGTGATTTTTACCCGGTGGGAATGGAAAGCCAGGTCATGCTGGTCTACTCTACCCGCGACACGCTGGCTGAATGCATGGAAGGGTTCATGAACTCGGACTACCAGGAGACTTATGCCCTTACACCGGTCACATACAGGTTCCTTACACCGGAAACGGACTGTCTCTTCCAAATGGACGACTACCCGGAAAAGCTTTCAAAATGGCTGGCACGTTTTACAAAACATATAGCTGACAACTTCTAAAATGAACGATATGAATGAACTGACCAATAAATTGCAACAGGTGATGGTGCCCAAGGCGGCACTGATCGCGTATGAATACCGTGAGAACCGCTATGGGAACGGAATGCATTACCTCGAACTGCATCCCATCAATGACAGGGGCAGGATGGAGGCTGCCATGCCTGTCACCTATGAGTTCATGGACTCCCTGGTGGAATCCTATACGGATGACAGGCGGAACGTGCCGCACGGGAAAATCCCCGCCAACATGCTGTGGTGTGATACCCGCAAGGGGCACGAGAGGTACATCTGGTACAATCCTCCGGGAAAACGGCGGATGTTCTTTGCCGGAAGCCTGAATATTCCTGACGGGACATTCCATGTGCCCGGCGTGATCTACAAGGTTTCCGGTGACAGGCTGGACATTTTCTCCTACAAGGGGGAAAAACCGGCGGAGAACAGCCCGCTTTTCCTCGCCCCTTTCTTCAATGTCACGGGCAGCAGTGTCTGTCTGGGAAACGCCGCGTTGACTCCCCCGGAAGACATGACTTTCTCAAAACTCCTCGAGTATTGGGAAAAACGTTTCTGGCTCAGCGAGTTCTCCCATCTGGGAGGAAGCAGGAACCCGACCGGAAGCAACCTGGTCTCGGTAACGGAAAAGGCACGCGCCAATCCGTTTGACGAGAACGAACTGAAACCCATGAGCAAACAACTTAAAGACTTACTGGCATGAAAAAGATTCATTATACAGACAGATACCTGCTCAATCCCTACCATCCCGTGACCGTCTTCGTAATCGGTGCGGGCGGAACAGGCTCACAGGTGGCCACCGGCCTGGCGCGGATGAGCGTGGCATTACAGGCGCTAGGACATCCGGGACTGCACGTGACGGTCTTTGACCCCGATACCGTCACGGAAGCGAACATCGGACGCCAGCTGTTCAGCGGATCGGAACTCGGATTGAACAAGGCAGCGGCACTCGCGACCCGCATCAACCGTTTTTTCGGCTTCTCGTGGGAGGCAAAGGGGCAGCGTTATCCGCTGAAAGCCTCCGCAGACCGGGAAGAACCCGCCCTGGCGAACATCATCGTCACCTGTACCGACAACACCCGCTCCAGGATGAACCTCTGGCGGTTCCTGAAGAAACACAGGGAACACACTTCCAACAACGAGCGGTCGCCCATATACTGGATGGACTTCGGCAACGCCCGGACCACCGGACAGGTCCTGATAGGGAACATCCGTGGCAAGATTCTCCAGCCCGTCTCCAACGAGTACCTGCCCATTCCCCGCATGAACGTCATTACCGAAGAGGTACGCTACTCCACCATCAAGGAAAAGGATTCGGGACCGAGCTGCTCGCTGGCGGAAGCCTTGCAGAAGCAGGACCTTTTCATCAATTCCATACTGGCACAAACCGGCTGCGACATCCTGTGGCGTATGCTCAGGGAAGGAAGGACATTCTACCGGGGTGCCTATCTCAATCTCGATACGCTACGGATTAATCCCATTCCGGTATAGACAACAACCGTCAGCTTCCTTTTATGCATCCTTGCCATGCATAAAAGGAAACTGACGGTTCCTGATTGTTCCCGCCATGCGGTTCAGTCTTTCAGCCGCACGGCACTTGCCACTCCCTTGTCTGTCATGACCAGCTCGTACCTGTCCAGCCTTTCATAAAGTTTGCCCAATGTCTTGCATCCATATCTTCTGACCTTGAATTTGGGCATCATTTTTTTCAATGCGCCGCCGATCAGCGAAAGGGACACCTCCCCTTTACCGTCAGCCGCTTGCTCAAAAGCCTTGTCAAAATACTCCATGTCCCTTTGGATAAAAAATTCGGGAGTATTGTCCGAAACCCTGTTTTCCTTCCGGTCGGCATACAGGAACACGGAACAGGACCGCACCAATGATACGGGAGTCTTATCCTCCCCATATCCCAGCACCTTCAATCCGGCCTCACGTATCCGTTGGGCAAGCAGGCTGTAGTCACCGTCACTGGCTACCAGACAGAAACAGTCCGCCCGACCGTCACGAAGAATGTCCATCGCGTCTATGACCAGCGCGATATCGGTCGTGTTCTTTCCGGGAGCATGGGAGGAAGCCTGTACAAGCCTGAATCCATGCTCCCGGGCAATTCCCTTCCATGCGGAAAGCGCTTTTCTCGTCCAATCTCCATAAATTCGTCTCACAACGGCATCCCCATAACGGGAAACAAAGCCCATTATATCCTCCATCTTCTCAAAGGAGGCGTTATCCCCGTCAATAAGGACCGCAACGGCATATCTAGAATTGGTATTTGTCTTCATAACAACTGTTTATGAAACAAAGTTAGCATAACTTCCGCATATTGATACTCCCACGCTCATTTTTTCTTTCCGCGTTTCAGCAAGAATTCCTGTATTTCCGAGCTTCTGTAGAAGTTTTTTCCGTTATCGTCCGTCTGGTAATAGCGGATCAGCCCCTTTTCCCGGTAACGGGCGACTGTCCGCAACGACACGTTGAGCAGCCTGGCTATGTCATAATTGTCCAACAGCTCGTCCCCGTTCATGAAATCCTTCACACGCCCCATCCTGTCCAGTTTCTTTTCTATGCGGTCAAAACCTTCCACTATGGTCATTATCATTTTCTCAAGCACTTCATTGTCTATATACATCATGGCGTATCTCTCCTGTCTTTTAAAGGTTCTTACTGAAATACCCTTTCTTGTGCGCACTTTCGAGAGTATATGCCATCTTTAGTGAAAAATCTATGCCGGAGTGCCGGTATTAACTTAATTGCATATTACATCTTATTTATAATCAAGTGAATAGTATTGCGTAATTTTTATCAGTGGATGGTAAGCGTAAAATTTTGAAGTGTAAAACTGTAAAGTCCGTAATGTAAACTTTACAATTTACAGATACCACTCCGCCTATATTCTTAAAACCGGGTAAACTGAAGACGTTTCCACACAAGGTATTCAACATATATGGTTGATAATATTTATTTCAGAGCATTTTCCTGAAGTTTGCCCCTGCAACCCTTTGTTACATATGACGTTTAATGACATCTGATGTCATTTGACGACATCCTTTTGGACATGAATATTCCCTTTCATATTTTCGTATCCGACAAAAATGAAGTTTATGGAGTTTGTATGTATCGAGGCTAAAACATTCATGGAAATGAATGAGGCTCTGGAAGCCGTTGTAAAAAAAATGTGTGAAACATGCGGAAGTTGCGTATCCGGTATGGACGACTGGATTGACAACCAGGAGGCTTGCATGCTCATGGACGTCTCTCCCGGAAAGATGTTGCAGCTTCGCAGAAGCAGTGCCATCCCTTACAGTCATATAGACCGTAAGGTGTATTACAAGCGTCAGGATATTATCCGTTTTATGGAAAACAATATTCACCGTATAACCCTTTAGAAGTGCTATGATTCAATCCCTGTTAACCAAAGAAACCCCGGAAATCATTCGTTTTTTCCGGAACATAGACAGCCTGTCCGAAATGCTGGACAAGCAGGAGGAGAAATTACGTCCGGTTCTGAACGGAGAACGTTACATTACGGACCGTGAGCTTGCCGAACAGTTGAAACTGACACGCAGGACGCTGGCAGAGTACAGAATAAACGGCAAACTGCCTTACTACAAAATAGGAGGCAAACTATTATACAAGGAAAAGGACATCCTTGCTTTGTTGGAAAAAAACAGAATGGAAGCTTTTGATGTATAACCCCACATGTTCACAAATGCCAGACATGTTTAATTAGAAAAATGAAATATTAGGTATCAACGATTTTGCAACTTTAACGCCCCGAAAAATCAGCCTTTTTCGGGGCGTTAAAGTTGGGCTAGCAAGCACACTACTTATGAACAAGGTAGCTTTTTACCGTGGAATCAAAGCTTTCCGTCATTTCCGCATTACCTTTTCATACCAGTCACACTCGGAGCGAAAACCATAGAAAGATTTTCCGTCTCCACCCAAATCCCACGGAGAAGTCAATTCGATGGAGAAAAAAGGCAGTCGCTCATAACTTTCCTGGTGCATCAGTACTTTCACTTTTCGTCTGAACCGCTTGGATGCCACTTTCTTTCCCTTCTTCTGAGACTTGCAGCAACAATTAACCCCAGCCGGGAACTTTTTTCTTGATCTGCTCATTTTGATGTAATATTTTGAAGCATGCGGTTGGCTTACCCTCATGTTTCCGTTAAACATTACATCTTCTTTTCTATTTGTACCATACTTTACATCTGTTTTCAAACAATCAGTCTGCAAATATACCATTTTTTAGAAGCTAATTAGAAGCAAAAGACTTATCTTTGTCATAATTACGTGTTGACAAGTCAAATGGAAAGCCAAAAACCGAACTGTAACCTATTATACACTATAACATGGCAAAAAAGAAAAACAGCATAAAGAAAGAAAAAATAATCGAGGTTTTACAGCAGATACCCGAAAAGGATTTGCGTTCCTTCTTAGAGAAAATAATATGTAGACCGGTTGTCAAGGCCCGGTTCCTAAAGGAATTCGATGCCTATTTCATAAACAAAAAATCCGCCGATGTATACATCGAGCAGATTATTGGTGTCTTTCACGACTCCAAAGAGGAATATGGATGCATTTCTTTCAACAAACAGTCAGAATTGTCCGGCAAAATGTATGACGTAATGCCGGACTTTACTGGAAAAGTTATCCAAAGTTCAATCCTGACTGATTAAACATAAATCTTGAAGTATGAATATTGACTTTGTTTTCTCCTGGGCTGAAAATGAACAAGGCAAGATGGTCCATGTTGACAACGTGCCCAGAGGTATTCAATGCGGATGCAAGTGTCCTTATTGTCACGAACGCTTGCTTGCCCGTCACGGTGAAGTGAGACAGCACGGTTTTGCCCATCACAGTGATACACGTGGAGCCAACCTTAAGATATGCTATGTGGTCACCATGTATAAATTGGCAGAGCAGATTATTCAAAACGCAAAACGTATTCATGCACCTTCTTATTATGGAATATTTCCTGAAATGGATATTGAATTCGTTGATGTACGAATTGACAGTTGCTTTGAACGGGCAGATAAACAACCGGACGTAATTGCGACAACAAAAGAAGGTCAGCAATATCTTATTGAATTCCTTTTCCAGTACAAGATCCAACACAAGACCGCTATTGATTATAAGAACATGAATTGCTTGGAAATAGACCTTTCCAACCAAAGTCTGGAAACACTGGAATCTTTTCTGTTATCTTCTTCAAAGGACAGGAAATGGATGAATAACGTGACTTATTTTTCTCAAGTAGGATCTTTGTACAACAAGGCCGGAAAGCCCGTACGGGTGGTTGATGAATCTGAATGCAGGCAATGTGAATTGGGATGTTCGTACCATTGTGCAGGTGTTCCTGTTTACAGTTTGACAGGTATAAATCAATACTTAGTCATTGAAGAAAGCGGACATAAATATAGGCTCTGCAAGTCTGAGTTATTCCAAAATTACCAGCAAGAATATGAACGTATTAAATCCGAGAACGAGAGAAAGGAACGAATCAAAGAGAAGGAAAGGTCAGAAGCTGAAGCAAGAAAGAAAAAGGAGGAAGAAGAGCTGAAAATCTCCATAGAAAAACGTAAAGCTGAATTAGCAGAAAAACGTAGAATAATTGATGAGCAGGAAGCATTGTCAGACCCTTCGTCGCGCACTTGTTTTCAATGCGAATACAATCTCCAGTGGGCTAACCGTAATGGTTATGCCAATTGCGGAGCATGGAAAAGTATAAGTGTTCCTCAAAAAACGCCTCCCAGTTGTGCCCGAGCATGTAAGCGGTTTAGAAGAATTATTTCATAATTTTCTTTCTCGATCTCTATTTTTAACTGTCATTGTACTGATAACGCATCATAATTACGCTTTAATCTTCAATATAATGTCACTTATTATCAAGAATTTCTGATATAACAGGCCGAAACTTTATGGGGCTATGATAAATCGGTCATCTTGTATGAGTAACTTTCTCATCAGTATAACACTTACCATTGTTGATGCAAACTCTCTCCTCCCAAAATCTGCTCACTCACCATACAACACATCCAGCATTTCCGCCGTCAAGTGTTCATCAGAAAACCTTACTGCGCACTCTTCTTCCGTGGCATAACCCATATAATTGATGCTGCCATACCACATCTTTTTTTTATCAATCATCACCAATTGAAAGGTCAAACGTTCGGATACACGAACCGTCAAACCCTCCCTTTGCAACCACTCTGCTTCTTCAGTCTTGTTTCTCACGAACACAACCACCTGTACTCCCCGCTGCATAGCTTCCTTCAAGGCGATTCCTAATTGAGAACGCTTTTTCAATCCGGTTTTCGTTACAGAGATAATTACGGTATGTCTGGCTTGAGCTATATCCTCAACCAAGGGGGACAGATAGTTATTACCTGAAAATATACTTTGCGTATGATGACCGGTTACAAGCACTCCTTTCTCTAACAACTGATAGCCAATAGCCGCATATCCTTTCAGCCTGCGCTGGTACATGCGGTCGCACAATGGCAAGTGAATGTCGATGTAATCATAAATGCGGACATCAGTCTTTCCATGATACTCGCGGTGCAAACGTCCGGCGTATTGTGCCACAATGCCTTTCCATGAAACAGGAGAAACCAAGAATAGGGTATCCAAACGAGGATAATCAAAGCCTTCACCTACATAACGTCCGGTTGCCACAATCACCAAAGGCTCCTCTGGAGGAAGCGCTGCCAACCGTTCCATCTTTTCACGCTTCTCCTTCATGGATTCGGCACCCACCAAGGTAATGACATGCCTGCAATATACAGAAAGCAGCAGCCCCAGCCGCTCCACATGTGAAGTGAGCGCGGTCAGCACGATCGGTGTCCGTCCGTCTGCCAGAACCATACGCACATCTTCCACAATCTGTGCATTCCGCTGTTCATCCGTAGCAAGGGATTGTACGATTCGCGCGTATATTGGCGGTTCATCTAAAAGGTCCCGGCACGCTGTAAACCGAGGCACCAGCCATCGCTTGAAAGTCTGCCTGGTTATTTGACTTTTGGCATCTGCCGAATAGCGTATCGGCCCACACTGCATAAAAATAATAGGCTGATGGCCGTCCTTCCGAATGGGAGTAGCTGTCAACCCATACACATACATGGCAGGAACCGATTTCAAGATTTGCTCAAAGTTGACCGCAGAAACATGATGGCACTCATCGACAATCACCATGCCGTACCGGCGGACGAAAGACTTTACCCCCTCATCGGTCAAGCAGGATTGCATGAGGGCGACATCTACCCATCCATGCAAGCTGTTTCCTTTGGAATCTAACGTACCAAAGGGAGAAAAATACTTTTTCCTTCCCCGCTTCGGAACGGCTTCTTCTACCGGATATTCCAACTCCAGAAATTCCTCCAACCGCACCTCCCATTGTTCCAGCAAGGTCCTTGTATGTACCAGAATCAAGGTATTTACCTTACGTTCTGCTATCAGGCCGATGGCTGTTACGGTTTTGCCGAAAGCTGTTGTTCCATTCAGGATACCCTGATCATGCTGCATCAGTATGCGTACGGCTTCGGCTTGTTCTTCACGTAACTGCCCTTTGAAATGTACCATAAGAACTTGCCCTTTTTCCCGCTCGTCCTGAATGGAATAAGCTACCTCATTGGCATTTAACAGTTCCAACACCGCATCCTCACAGCCCCGAGGTAATGCCAGATAATCCTCCAGAACTTCCGCACAGGAAATGACACGCGGTATATTATAGGTAGAAAGGCGCATTCCTTGTTTAGCATAGAATTCCGGATTCCTGAACGAAGCGACCCGCTTCAGATGTGACAGCACTTTCCCTGAAACGCCCTTCAACGGCACATAAATCCGATTGGAACGGACAATATTCATTGTTTTGGGGAAATCATATCGGGTGACAGCCTGCACTTCGGGCACTTTCCAAGGAACATTCTCACTGGTGGTGGATAATCCGCCTATATCCGTTGAGAGCCCTTTCCGTTGAAGAAGGACATCCACTTCCTCCTCTGAAACCTTAACGACCTGCTGCAGATAACTCCACTGGTCCTTAAAGGCTACAAAGTCTTCATCGACAAAGACGCTATTGCCCAGTTTACGGGCTTGCCCCTGCAAAGGCAAAGCAACCAGGTTCCCCAATCCACCCTCCGGGAGATAATCCTGATTCGGAAATAAACGGTCATAAGACTTGAAAGTCAACTTCACGTTCCGCTCCATGGCATGAGTCAACAAGGCAAAGCCTAACTTCCTTGCCTTTACGGCAGGTACAGGTTGCCCGAAGAAAATCCAGACATGGGCTCCATTACCTGAACGGGAACGTTCCATATAACAGTGTATTCCCCATGACTTGCAAACCTTCACATAGGCCAATACATCAGTCTGATAGCCATGGACACAGGATTTATCGTCGAAATCGGCGCATAAGAAGCAGCAAGTATTATCAGGAAGAATAGCATATGCCCCTATTACATCCCCCCCTTCCGGATGCTTTCCCTCCAAGTGCTTATACACATCCTCATAGGAAAGTGCCTTGAATTGGCGGTGGGGACATTCCGCACACTTAAACTTCTTCTTGTCACAGTATGCCCGATTCCATTCATTCAGACATACCGGCTGATATCCGGACTTGTCGGACGTACGGCTATACCAACGTCGGGCAAATACATCTTCCCTACCTCGGAACAGACTCCTGAACAAAGCTACCTTCTCCTCTAAAGACAGGCGGACATCTGGCTGTTCCTTTGGGAGAAGTGTGCTACATCCGACAGCTCCCCCTGCATTCCCGCTTTTGAGGCGCTGAATCTCCTGATTCAAAACAGCGTTCTCCTTCAGAAGGTTTTGATAAGCCTCCCGAAGTTCTTCATAGGTGTATCTCATATCCATAAAAGTACCATTCATCCAAAGAACTTCGTAATGGCAAACAGCGGAATATTCTCCATCCAACCCTGATCTTGATAACCCATCATGGAGATGCGCAGTCCTTTCAACTGATAATCGGGATGTTTTTTAATATATTCCGACATGGAACGCGCACGTACATTCTCTTCGGCTTTCACTTCCACAGGTATCACGCGATGCTCCGTCTGTACCACAAAGTCAATCTCCGCAGGTGTTTTGTCACTGCTCCAATAATAGGGCGAAAAGCCTTGGGCCACTAATTGCTGCAAGACAAACTGTTCGGTAAAAGCGCCCTTGAACTCCTTGAATACATTATTTCCTACCAGCATTTGGCTGGCGGGCGCCTCGGTCATACAACCTAAAAGACCGCAATCAAGCAGGAATAATTTGAAGGCACCCAGATCTTCGTAAAATTTGACAGGCATCTGCAGCTCTTTTACCCGGCTGACTTTATGTACCAGACCTGCATCCATCAGCCACTGAATGGCGAGTTCATATTCCGTAGCTCTGGCTCCTTTCTTCAACACATTATAGATGAATTTCTTGTTCTCCCTGGCCAACTGCGAAGGCAAGGATTGCAGCACTTGTCCGATACGTATACTTTCAGTAGGTGTCGTATGCTTGGAGATGTCCCGCCGATAAGCATCCAGGATTTCAGTCTGTTTGTCACGTACTTCCTGCAAGTTTTGATGCTGAAAGAAACAATCCACCACTTCAGGCATGCCACCTACATAATAGTATTGGCGAAGCAAATCAACATATTTTAAACTGAGAATCTTTAAAATTTCCCAATCGGGCTGATGCAACAAATCGCACAAATCAGTTTCGCCGGCAGCCATCAGAAATTCTTCAAAATCCATCGGATATAGATGCATTACATTTACCTTACCCACTGGAAAGGACTGACCTTTCCCCAAAGTAATTCCCAACAAGGAGCCAGCCGCCATCACATGATATTCAGGCGCATTTTCCTGAAAATATTTCAAGCTATGCAATCCCCGTTCCACCTCCTGCAACTCATCGAATACAATCAACGTTTTTCCTGCTTCAATCTTCGTTCCTGTGATAGCCTGAAGTGTCAGCAAAATACGGGGGATGTTATAGTCGGCTGCAAATAACTCCTTGGCCAGTGGCTCGACATCACAGTTGATGTAGGCTACGTTCTCAAACTCAGTCAGACCAAAATGTTTCATCACCCAAGTTTTACCAACCTGACGAGCACCTAACAGTATCAAAGGTTTTCTCGCAGGATTATCTTTCCAAAGTTTCAACTGTTGTATAATCTTCCGTTTCATCGATTCCTTCAAAATAAGAATTATTCACTTGTTTCTTGCAAAGATACATTTTTTCGAGGATAGGAACCAATATATAACACACTTTTTCGATGATAATCCAAGGGAAATATTACATTTTTCAGAGGATAGCAAAGAATTTTTGATAGATATATCAGGTTAGCGGGTTAAAGTTTTTCCACCTTAGAATCAAGCAATGTTCCGCATTTCTATTTCTTACCTGCAAAGGTAGCCTTTTGCCCTTGATCGTGCAAGGCGGTCCTTCGGACCGGTTGGCTGAAAAAATCATCCTCGCTTCGCCGCGGTATTTTTTCGCCAAGCCTTGCACAATCAGGGCAAAAGACAAACGGATGCATGTAAGAAAAGAAATACCGGCTTTACCAAAGCCGGGCATGTTTAACCATAAAATAAAAAAGATCATGATTCAAACAAAAAACAAGTATTGCAAGGAAACATTCATCCGTTTGAACTACTGGTATGACCGGATACACGGGCTTGTCCGGGAAGACATAGAGAAAGTGAACACAATGGTGGAACACATCGAAAAAACACGTTCCAACCGATATCCCCGTACAGGTGACAGCCTGTTCTTTATTTCTGGATACGGTGAACGTTCCCGGCCGTTCTTCGTAGATGCCGTGTATGGAGATAACATTGTGCTCCGGAATTTCTCCCGTGTCCCATTCGTGTCCTGGGATAAGAAGGGCATCAAATGCGATATGCATGGCGGCGAGTGCGTGCTGATAAAGACCGGTGATGTAAGGTTCAAGACTTGGACTACCGGCCGTTTCAAGCACTGGGGACATTACGGGGCATGTGAAAACGGGGAAGTTTACTACGATGCGAAAGTAGCCCTGTGGGAATGTGGCGCACCTGAACAGCCGGAAAGTCAGGAATGGTTCAAAATCCATATCCGCAAAAACACCCGGTCGGGCGGGGATATGTACATCGGAGAAATATCCTGTAAGGATGAGGATGGACTCAAGCAGTTTGTCAATGACCATGAAGGTTTCATATTCGTAGAAGAGGATTCCCAGGAGATGGTCATACTATGTTTCAGGCATTCCGATATGAGGATTTCCCCGGAAGAGTGGGAAAAGATGAACTGTCCGGTATCCGTGCGTGAAATATACGGACAGATGCAGAAAGTAAAGATTGTAAAAGATCATAAAACACATCTGACCACATTCTACTATTAACACAGTATCGCCACATTAAAAATCACCCTGCTTCCTGCCACATGCGGCAGGATAAAAATAAGGATATATCATCAAACAGTCTTTTCAATACCTCTATTATATATGGAGCTGATTGTTTTTCCCGCACAGATATTCATTCAGATCCTTATATTCGGAATATTCATGCGAAAGATCGCATATACGGATTCCGTATTTGTCCTTTAATGCCTGCACCGCATTTTTTCCGGCGGTATCATTGTCCAGACAGCAACAGATGCCGTCATATCGTGAAAGGAAAGAAAAAGCCTTCTGTAAGTTACTGACAGAATTCAACACTATATAATCCCCCTCTTCCAAAGATGGAAAAGCCAGCCTGAAAGACAGAAAATCTATAAACCCCTCAAAAATATAGCAAATCCTGCTCTCCGGCGTGCTAATAATACAGGTGATGTCCTTGGGAGCGATACAAGCCTTGAAATACCTGTTCCTGATTTCGTACCCTCCGGAAATATTAGGGAAAGCGATGGCAAAATAATTCTTCCCGTTCCGATTAAAATGAGCCTCCTTGCATACTTTTCGGGCCGTTTCCGTATCAATGCACCTTTCCTCCAGATAGGTAAGCAGTATCCGGTTGGCAAGAGGAGTGATTTTCAAGTCCTGAAAGGCGGGATACGCTTTTTCAAAAGGGCAGGATACAGTAACCGGTTTCAAAACCGTCCTTTTATCCTCAATACACCGTAACACATGGCTTATGTCCTGTGTCCGATAAATCTCCTTGGCCAACGTTATAATATCCCCACCCCTTCCCAGTCCGAAGTCATACCACAGTTCCTTATGGAGGTCTACCTTGAAAGAGGCCTCCTTTTCCGTTCTGAAGGGCGATTTATACCATACGCTGTTCCCACGCTGCATTACCGGTTCATGTCCGAATCCGGCTAAAAAATCAACAAGCCTGATGTTCTTTGCTTCTTGCATGTTCATGACATATCTTTTTCATGAATTAATTCACGATTAACACATAGGACAAAGAACCGCTTTATACCCGAAACAGACAAAACAGTGTCATCAGATGGCATCAAAAGTCATCAGACGACAAGCAACCTAATATAAAAACATGTTACCATATGATTTATCATCTCCATTACTATTTGTGTGTTTTACATACACTCCTTAAATCATAAATCTGTTATACAAACTATAAACATTCCTCAAAAAGTTTGGCGACATTGGTGATATTTGATAATATATTAGGGAATTAGACGAAAAAATAGTAATTTTGCAAATCAATAATTATTGATTTATAGATGGCAAATGCAGACCAAATATTGTCTTTGATACGTAATCATCTGAATAACGATGATGCACAATTTAGAAAAGTTGCTCTCCAGATTTCTGCTGTAGAGGCAAAGAATGGTCATGCAGTATTAGCAAGAACCATCCAGGAGCTTTTAAGTCAAAGAAAAACATCTTTTAGTGCTTTAAAGCTTATTCCACGTAATAAAGATGTGGATGACTTATTGCTTCAAGTCGAGACATACGATTGCCTGAAAAATATGGTGACGGACAAAGCATTGAAAGAAAAGATAGAAAGAGTCATCAAAGAATTTACAAAGAGAGAAGAACTTAGGAAATATGGACTTGCCAACCGCCGCAAATTATTGCTCTATGGCGTACCTGGGACAGGCAAGACTATGACAGCAGGAGTATTGGCTAAAGAGTTGAATCTTCCTTTATTTATTGTGAGGACAGAGAAAGTCGTTACAAAATTCATGGGTGAGACAGGACAGAAACTTAGCCGTATCTTTGATTTTATAGATGAGGTTCCTGCAGTCTATCTTTTTGATGAATTCGATGCTATCGGTGCTCAGCGTGGAATGGAAAATGAAGTAGGTGAACAGCGCCGAATACTCAACACATTTCTTCAATTGTTGGAACGTGACTCATCAGACAGTTTCATTATTGCAGCGACAAATGCCATTGATTCGATAGACAAAGCGATGTTTCGACGTTTTGATGACGTTATTGAATATCGCTTGCCAGACTCCAGACAACGTATTCATCTGTTGCGTGAATATCTATATGCGGCTAAAGAACTTGATTATTCCATGGCAGCACCTCTGTTTGAAGGTATGAGCCATGCAGAGATAAAAATGGTATGTTCTGATATATTCAAAGAATCTTTGTTAAATGATGTGCCAATGAATATAGAATTGGTAAAGATGGTCGTTGACAAACGGAATCAACTTTGTCGTGAAATAAGTTGAATAAGGAGATAATATGCAAAAGGAACATTTTTTCTTAGGTAACCAAATAGCAGAACCCCGTTCTTTCACGCCAAGAGCAAAGGTTGTACCACCACCTGTTATTCCTGAAAGGAACAGACAAGAACATGCTGCATTTATCAAGGAAAGCTATAATGCAGTCGTTGAATCTGCCATCACGGCTCTTTCTGAAAGGGAAAAGTGTGGTTTACCGTCTGCGGATGGTGTGTATATAAACCTTGACATGTCTCCCAAATTGGTTCCCCAAAAGTTAGCCCAAAGTAGTGGAGCATCCATTCTGAAAATCTCTGAAGATAAAAGTGACGGAAATGTTGATGTAACCGTATATATCAAAAATGAGAAAAAAGATTGGCTGAGCAAGAAGGCAGACGAGTATGCCGATGAAAAGTATAATACGAAAACAGGCAAACCTAAAAATACAGGCTTGATTGAACCTATCAACGCCATTAAGCCGGCAGATATACATGCGCTCTATACATCTATAGAAGATTTCGACAAACTACCTGATAATAAGGCCTTTTTATTTGAGTTGTGGATAACTAAAACAAAGGAATATGACACAGTAAAATTATCAGATGTCTTGGATAAACTTGCTATCTTAAAAGCAGGTAAAAATCATTTGGATTTTGATGGAGTAGATGTTTGGATGATAAAAGCAACCAAACAACAGTTATGTGAATTACCGCTATCTATCGGTTATATAGAAGGAGTGCGTCCCTATCATCAGCCATCGATACTTATAAAAAATCGGAGCGAAAGTCGCGAGTGGAGTGAACTGATTGAAGGAGAAATCCAATTTGCGCTTGATAAAGACAGTACAAGAATAGGCTTGTTGGACTCAGGCGTCAACAATGCCCATAAACTGCTGGCACCTGCTCTTCCTAATGACAGAATGAAAAGTGCTATCAGCGTGCCGGATACAACAGACCACAGTGACCATGGTACAGGTATGGCCGGACTTATGCTTTATGGAGATTTGACGGATATAACTTATCGACATGGAGGTCCGATAATCATAGAACAGGACTTGGCTTCCGTGAAGATTGTAGAGAACGGTCATACAACAGATCCGGATTTCTATGGAGCGGTAATTGAAGATGCTATCTATCAGGCTCAGGCTATGGGGGCGTCTATACAATGTATGGCTGTAACTGATGGTACATCGTATGACGGAAAGTCAACGTCAAGTTCTGCGTCATTGGATGAAAGCATATACCATAATGGCAAGTGTGACCGCTTAGTGCTCGTTTCAGCGGGCAACATTGAGCCCCCTGAAGTAGATGCCACAAATTATCTGGAGTCCTGCAAAGCCAATGCTGTACAAAGTCCGGCTCAAGCATGGAACGCATTAACAGTCGGAGCATATACGGAGAAAACGATAGTAACAGATGAAAGCTACAAGGCACTGGCAGCTCCAGGGAATCTGTCACCCATGTCAAGAAGTTCGTGGAGTTGGAGAAATGGTTGCAATAAGCCTGAAATAGTCATGGAAGGAGGTAATATAGCCTATCATCCTGTTTTTCAAACAACGACACATCCTGATTTAAGTTTGATTACTACCTGCCAAGATTTGGCGGAATCATTGGAACAGTTCCATGCTACAAGTGCGGCTACAGCATTAGCGACACGTCTTGCGGCAAAAATAAAAACAGCAACACCAACTCTTTCCATGTTGTCTGTTCGTGGCATGATGGTACATTCTGCCAAATGGACACCGGAAATGATACGTATCGGTAATATCAAGGATATTATACCTTTATGCGGCTATGGTGTTCCTGATGAAGAGACGGCCTTATTCAGTAATGAAAAATATGCAACGTTTATATTTGAAAATGAGTTAATACCCTATTGGGAAAAAGATGGTTCAAACACCTATAATCAATTGCACTTTTATGATTTGCCTTGGCCAACAGAGGTGCTGGAACAAATGGGAGAAGAAAATGTAAAAATAAGAATCACACTATCTTATTATGTAAAGCCGTCTCCTGGATATGCGGGAAGAAGCAACAAGTATCGTTATCCATCTGCTACGCTGCATTTCGACTTGAAAAGTGCAAGCGAGAGTATGGAAGAGTTTCTTTGCAGAAGAAATAAAAGTGAAGGAGAAAAGAGAACTGACAATGATACTAACAGATGGACCATCAAACAACAACGAAGAGAACAAGGTACTGTACAATCTGACTGGATCGAATGTACGGCCGCTGAATTGGCTTCTTGTGGGCAGATAATTGTTTATCCAGGCCAAGGATGGTGGAAAGAAAGGAAATTAGCTAATGTTGATAATGTTATCAAATATTCACTTATCGTATCAATAGAGACAACGAAAACTGAAATTTACGATGCCGTAGAAACGGCTATCAGTAATAGAATAGGAGTACAAATAATGCAAGAAGTATAGGAAATAAAGAAAAAATCTAATAAGCACTTGATTATTAATAAAGCATATACGGAAACACAACGTCTTTATTTACATCAGATACAAATTACTGTTTCAATGACACTGTAGGCAGAGACTATAGATATAAACAGCATCGTTGACAAAAACAGGCAAAAAAATATGCATTAGTTTGCAGAAATCGAACCTTTTATTTATCTTTGCAACGTCAAAGAGATAAAGATTACAAGATTAGTCAAGAAAAACGATGAATTTAGTGTGATGCTAATTCAATGGCTTTCATAAAAGATAAAGTAATAAATGTACAGTCACTCAAGGAGTTAGAATAAGCCGAAGCAAAAGGTTCGATTTCTGGTGGCACCACTTAGAAGAAAAGCAAAAGACAGTAAAATCCTGATTTCCAAACGAAATCGGGATTTTTTGTTTTCCGAGAGGACGCAAAAAACGGCAGAATATTACAGTTGCTGGTGTTCCAAAAGGTGGAGCAAAAGAGGTGGAGCGCAAATCTCCACCGAATAAGATTACTTCTCTCTGATTTGCAACATTTTGCGTATCAAGAAAGCGTGCATGGTTTCCTACTTTTGTACAACGAAAAACTGTAGGAACATGAAAAGAGACTCATTCAACGTGCTTTTCTTTATCAAGAAAGCCAAACTGCTGAAAAACGGAGAAGCCTCCGTGTGTATGCGCATCACGGTGAACGGTGCGCGAGTGGAAAACAATATCCGCAAGAGCATCGAACCAGCCTTGTGGAATCAGGCGAAGGAGTGCGCCAAAGGCAAGAGCCGTAAATCCTGCGACTTGAATGCTTATATCGAGGAAGCAAGAATCAAACTCCACCAGACTTTCAATGAACTGGAAGAACAAGGGCAATTCATCACCGCTCGCCTGTTGCAAGAAAAGTTCTTCGGACAAGACAAAGCCTCTGAAGCTATCCGTACACTTATCGGAACCATGCAGGAGCATAACGACCAATGCCGTGAACTTGTCGGAAAGGACTATGCGCTGATTACCGTCCGCCGTTATGAAAGTTGTAAGCGTTATCTTGCAGAACTTATCAAACTGAAATACGGCAAGGAGGATTTGCCATTATCGGAAGTCAATGGAGAGCTGGTACGCTCTTTTGAATTCTATCTCAAAACGGAAAAGGAGTGCCAGCAGAATACGGTTATCCGCTACATGAAGTGCTTGAAGAAGATAACCAATCTTGCGCTTGCTAACGAATGGATTACCAAAGATCCGTTCATCGGCATCAAGTTTCATGAGAAAGAGGTTATCCGTGAGTTCTTGACAATGGATGAACTACTCACGATCTATCACAAGGAGTTTTCGTTAGAGCGTATCACTATTGTCCGTGATGTTTTCACCTTTGCGGCATTCACCGGATTAGCATTCATAGACGTACAACAACTGGCACCGGAACATATCGTGGAGGATTCTAATGGCAACCTATGGATTCGCAAACCTCGGCAAAAGACGAAGAACATGTGTAACATTCCTTTGCTTGATATTCCATTGGAGATTCTCCGTAAATATGCGGAACATCCAGCTTGCCAAAAGAAAAACAGACTGCTGCCAGTCCCCTGCAATCAGAAGATGAACAGCTATCTGAAAGAAATCGCAGACTTATGTATGATAAACAAGACCTTGACCACACATGTAGCCCGGCACTCGTATGCGACCTCTGTATGTCTCGCCAACGGTGTGAGCATAGAGAATGTGGCAAAAATGCTCGGCCATTCCAATATAAAAATGACGCAGCACTATGCACGTGTGTTGGATTCCTCCATTTTGCGCGATATGAATAATGTAAAGAACGTAATGTCTAAAGTTATGCGATAGATATGGATAGAGGAATAATAACAATCAGTGAAACAGGTGTAGTCACCATACCGACTGCACCCGTGTGGATGACCAAGTTCGAGATAGCCGACCTGTTCGGGGTGTTCTCATGCGATCTCCGCAAGGCGATTCATACCATTTACAAGAGCAAAGAACTGAACGAATTTGACACGATGAAATATCTCAAGCAACCGGATGGCATCAGTTACGATGTCTATAACATTGAAGTGATTATAGCCGTTGCATTCAGGATATGCAGTAAAGAGAGTATTTTGTTCAGGCAGTGTATAATCAATAAAATGAGTGCAACCAAAGCAACATCTATAATAACATTGTTTGTTTCCTGTGGCAGAGGCGACAACCGATGGTATAGTTGAGGTTCATTCCGTCAGCCACTCGTTCCCGATGTACGGATGCAAAGGTAGCGTATGGCTTGATGGCAGCGGCAAGGTTGGGCGGCAGAGCCGTTTCGGGCGGAATCTTCCTCCTGCGGAGCGTATTCAGCCCGAAAACCTTGCCACTGCCTGCCATACGCTTGAAGAGCATCCGGCAACGGAAACAAGCGACTGATGGGAAATCAGAAGACAGGAAAGAGGAACAGCTTACAGACGAAGCGGGATTTTAATGCTCCATCCGTAAGCCGTTCCTTTTTCTTTTTGCCGAAAGTCCGTTGTTAACACAATCACAGGGCAGACGGCAAACTGCGCTCCTTCAAGAAAATCAGGTTGCCATCAATCGGTAAGCGGAGCGGTAGCCGTCAGCCAGCATCCTTTCAATGTCGGATTCACGGTAGAGGATTTTACCGCCTAACTGGATATAGGCTATGCGCCCTTCGTTGCGGTAGTCCTGAAGTGTCCGGCGGCTCACTTTCAGCCGTGCCGACACCTCCTTGTCGGTGAAGAAACGCTCTCCGTTCAGTGTCAGTCGGTAATTGGCGGTCAGATGCTCGAAGCTGTCCAAAAGACGGTCAAGACTGCCCATGAAGTGGATTATCCACTCGTTGTCCTTGCTAATCAGTTCATTCATGTTATTTTGGATTTAGTGGGTATTGTTATTTTACTTCGTTCATTTCATCAAGTTTATATAGTTCTTCCTTTGAACTTTGCATCTTTGCGCCTGTCCTCCACAACGGAAGCAATGCGCTGTACGTCATCGGGACGGTAGTAGGTCTTGTGGTTTATCTGCGAGTAAGCCAGCGTCCCATTGTCCCGAAGCGTCTGCAATGTGCGTGCGCTGATGTTGAGCATTCGGCAAACGTCCTGATTGTCCATCCACTCTCCCATTGTCTTCTCTCCGTGCCTCTGACAGATGATATCCATGCGACTGACGAAACAGTCGAACTTGGCGACCATCGCCTCAAAAGTCTTTCTTTCAATTGATACGATTTCCATATACATAACTTTTTATTGTTACTGTTTTCTTTTGCTACAAAGGAATATATAATCTACTGCCTTGCAATGGATTTTCAAAAAGTGGCAGCGTGTTGCGCCGATACGGCAGCCATTGTCTGGGGAGATTATACAGAAACGGTTCTTTTCGCATGAATGCCGTCCAAACGGAAAGGTTGGCTATTTCATAATCCGCTTATTTAATATATATGGTTGTGTGTTGAAACAAAGTTTTGGTTGTTTGGAGAGTGACAACATTACGTCATGAAATCATTAAATCAATGTATCATCAAATTGCCGGACAACCATTGTTTTATTTTCTTCAATACTCGTTTTGGCAGGTATTCGATAAATCCTTTTGATAAGTGTTTGAATTTCTCGTTTTTCATGTATTCCGGTTTTTCATTTTTTGAATTATTGTCCACTTGAATAAGAAAATGATTGAACCTGCATTTCGACAAGTGGCAGTATATTGCGCTGATAGGCAGCCATTGTCCGATTCAAACCTCTGTCCGATACTGTATTAAGAGCGTAACTTTGCACCCAAACGGTAAGGGTCCCGCAGATGGAGCAATCCGGAGTTTGAAAAGTATTATTCCAATCCGACAAGCGGAGGATTCTTGTGTCCTCAAAGACACAGCAAGGTATATTTTCAGTTACTCGAATGATTCCGAGTAACTGAAAATCCCAGCACTGCCGTGGGCAGAATTATCCTCCGCAGTCGGATAATTTCGGGGTTCCTTAATCAAAGATTAAACAATGGACAAGCCATAAAATTAAAAGAATAAGAAGAATGAAAAAGAAGAGCAAGTACGGGAGAAATCCCAAGTTGAATCCGAAGACGCACTGCGTGATGGTGCGCTTCGATGATGTGGAGTGGAACAGGTTCCTGACGATGTACGAGGAATCGAACGTGTATGCGAAAGCCGTCTTTCTCAAGGCGCATTTCTTCGGACAGAAATTCAAAGTGTTGAAGGTGGACAAGGTGATGTTGGAATACTACACCAAGCTGTCCGACTTTCATGCCCAGTTCCGCGGCATCGCTACGAACTACAATCAGGTCGTTAAAGAGTTGCGCATCCACTTTTCGGAGATGAAGGCGATGGCGTTGCTCTACAAGTTGGAGAAACATACCATCGATCTTGTGAAACTGAGCCGGGAGATTGTGGAACTTTCAAAGGAGATGTATGCCAAGTGGGAACAACAGAAAGGATAAATTCCATTGTACACCTAAAAAATACGGTAGATACACAACCCTGTGAAATAACGCGAAACGCCGAGAATTTCATAGGGTCCGGCATATCATCATCGGACGTTCGGAACTATATGCGAAAGATGGGAATCGACCGAAAGGATTGAAAATATAATTCTTATCATAGAAACGACTTTGTCATTATGCACAGTCGTTTCTATGTTTCATTTACCTCTTTTTACTTCGTAACCAACACGAAATTGCTATTTTTGTAAAATGATTCAAGAAGAATTCGATTTTTACAGACCATGTAAGCTATTGCAACCTTACGTGAGATATTATTGGGTATTCAAAAGTAACCAGTTTTTGAATACCCTGACTTTTCCTATCGGTTGCTCTCAAATCATTTTCCATAAACAAGCACCGTTATATATCCCTGAACTAAATGTTACACAAGACAAACTGACTGTGAGCGGACAAGTTAATTTCTCGTCACACCTATATGCAGACGGAAATATAGAAATGATAGTGGTCGTATTCCACCCTCACGCCATGAGTATGTTTCTGAACATACCGACATCGCTCTTTTACAATCAAGAAGTGTCCGGTTACAGCCTTGAAAACAAAAGTTTGAATGAACTGGCTACACGAATATTCGACTGTGAGAATAATTCTATTTGCATAAGCTATATAGAAAAATGGCTGTTGTCACAAATTGCCGATAATTTAGCTGATACCACATACAGAATTAAAAGGATAGATGCCGCCATACAGCGAATATATATTACTCCGCAAATCTCTGTAAACGAATTATCTTCCATTGCCTGCCTAAGTAAAAAACAGTTCGAGCGGTTGTTTCATTCATTTGTAGGCATCAATCCCAAGGAATATACCCGTATCGTCCGCTTCCAAAAGGCTTTGGCGCAGATGCAGCATCAAGCGGGCAAAGAAATCAACCAGGCACAAATAGCATACGCCAGCGGCTATGCCGATCAGTCGCACTTTATCCGGGAGTTCAAGAAATTCTGCGGATATACGCCCGTGTCTTTGCTGAAAGTATCAAATCCATATTCCGATTTGTTCACCAATCCCGTATAAATGTCCCGTTTGTTCTATCCGAGGTCAAGCGCTTCTCCTACTTTTGCTACCTGATTCATTGAACGAAAATAGCATTAAGTATGAAAGAAGTAAATCCCCAAGAAACCAGCCGGGCATACGCCTTTGAAATGTGGATGAACGCACCCATGCCGATGGTGACGTTCTTTAAGACACTTAACGTGTCACGCCTTGCGAAAATCAGCCGGAAATCGGGCATGAAGTTTAATATGTTGATGTGCTGGTGTATCGGCAAAGCCGCAAGGGACGTGAAAGAATTTTATATGCTGCCCGTTGGCGGTAAACTGATGCAGTACGACACCATTGCAGTAAACACCATTGTCGCCAACAGAAAGGGCGAGGTAAGTTCGTGTGATATTCCTTTCTGCGATGATTTATCTTTATTTAATCAACACTATCTGCGACTTACCAAACAAGTGGCTGAAAGTTGCGTCAATCACGACTTGACGGAAAGCATGGTTATCGGAACTTCCGCATTGGCACAATATGAAATAGACGGGGCTGTCGGGATGTATAGCGGCATTTTTAATAATCCGTTCCTCATTTGGGGCAAATACAAGCGCCGCCTGCTGAAAACGACACTTACCGTTTCTTTCC
Organism: Parabacteroides merdae ATCC 43184; assembly: GCF_025151215.1. NCBI lineage: Bacteria > Pseudomonadati > Bacteroidota > Bacteroidia > Bacteroidales > Tannerellaceae > Parabacteroides > Parabacteroides merdae. Next base: position 2,459,260 of record NZ_CP102286.1, on the reverse strand, counting down.
AGTTCCACCACACGCAAATGGACGGGGCGCACGCTTCCCGCTTTTTAGACGGGGTTCAGAAAGAAATTGATAAATTGAGAATATAAGTTCAGGGAAAAACGCTATCTTTGCAGAACTAACAGAAAAATAAATAGTTGTTCAACAATATGAAATGGCAGTTGTGCATATAGCTACGCTCAACGAATAGCACTTCCAATTATTGCTATTCAGCAATAGACAGGCTTATGTTTTTAAGTTTGCCTGTCATTGTTTTGTCATTATCCCTTATTATAAATCTATAAGATTGTCGTGCTGCTTAAAGCGGCAGGATGTATTGTATCATATTGGTTTGAACAAATGAATTATACCTATAAGAAAATCTGGCTCATCGCTTTTCCTGTAATGATGAGCATCCTTATCGAACAACTGATAAATATTACCGATGCTTTGTTTTTAGGGCATGTGGGTGATGTGGAACTGGGCGCATCTGCCCTTGCCGGAATATGGTTCTTGGCAATTTATATGCTTGGCTTCGGGTTCAGTTTAGGGTTGCAAGTGGTAATTGCCCGCCGTAACGGAGAACAGCAGTATGCGGAAACGGGAAAAACGTTCTTTCAGGGATTGTTTTTCTTGCTAATACTGGCGGTACTCCTCTGTCTGCTATCCAAGATATTTTCTCCCGTTCTGTTGAAACATCTGATAACTTCGGATGATGTTTATAATGCGGTTATCCGCTATTTGGATTGGCGTATTTGGGGATTGTTGTTCTCTTTCCCGTTCCTTGCGTTACGCTCGTTTTTGGTAGGCATCACACAGACAAAAGCTCTGAACATGGCAGCTTTCACTGCCGTACTGATGAACATTCCGATGAACTGGCTCCTGATATTCGGCTTAGACATGGGTATATCGGGAGTGGCTATCGCATCTTCATTTGCCGAAATGTGTTCGCTGGCTGTATTGGCTGCATATATGTTTCGGCACATTGATAAAAAAGCATATGGCTTATACTGGCATATTGATATAACTATATTGAAAGAGGTATTTTCTATCTCGGTATGGAGTATGCTCCAGTTCTTTACAAGTGTAGCCATTTGGTTTCTGTTCTTCGTGGCTATCGAACGTTTGGGAGAAACAGAATTGGCTGTATCGAACATTGTAAGAAGTGTTTCCGCACTGTTTTCCGTTATCGTCAATGCGTTGGCTGGTGTCACCGGTTCTTTGGTGAGTAACCTGATTGGAGCAGGTGAAAAGAAACAAGTTTTTCCGCTTTGCCATAAGATTATCCGTTTAGGATATGCAATAGGCATTCCATTGATTGTTTTTGCGTTGTTCTTTCACCAGCACATTATAGGGGCTTATACGGAAAATCCCGCTATCATACAGCTTGCATGGCCGCCTTTTCTTGTCATGCTATTGAATTACTTCTTTGCACTACCCGGTTACGTCTATCTGAATGCTACAACAGGAACGGGAGCGACTCGGACGGTATTCATTTTTCAGGTGATAACTACTATTGCTTATCTGTTCTGCTTATGGGGATTAGATTTTTGTGATGCTCCATTAGCGGCATATTGGGCAGTGGAATACTTATACGTAATGCTGCTTGGTACACAAGCCGTCATTTATCTTAAATATAAACAATACTAAGAACTGAAAATTATGATGAACAAGATATATCCCCGCAAGGGTGACACGCAAACCGTTTATTTGAATGCTGTCGTAAAAGACCCGTCTATCGAAATAGGCGACTATACCATTTACAATGACTTTATTTCAGACCCGTGTCTGTTTGAGCAAAACAACGTATTGTATCATTATCCCATTAACCACGAACGGCTGATAATTGGAAAGTTCTGTTCTATTGCTTGTGGAGCAAAATTTCTGTTCAACTGTGCCAACCATACCCTGAAATCACTATCGACTTACACGTTCCCGCTGTTTTATGAAGATTGGGAATTGGATAAGGCAAATGTGGCTTCCGCTTGGGACAACAAAGGCGACATCGTAATAGGCAATGATGTATGGATAGGCTATGAAGCCGTTATTATGGCTGGTGTCCATATCGGTGACGGGGCTATTGTTGGTACAAGGGCGGTTGTGACGAAAGATGTTCCGCCCTATACCATTGTAGGTGGTATCCCCGCAAAGGAGATACGAAAGCGGTTCAGTTCTGATATAATAGAACAGATGCAGACTTTGAAATGGTGGAACTGGTCGGTAGATAAGATACGGGAATTTTTGCCTTATCTGAAAGATGGACGTTGGGATAAATTACAGGCAGTATGAAATCAATCAAGAATCTAATTTCACTCGGCTATTTGCTGATGGCATTATTGGTTATCGGCATAATGTATATTTGGTATAAAGAATGGTGCGATTTAGAGAAATTGGAAGTTCAAAATCGTCATATAGATACTTTTCGCCAAGAATCGCACAAAATATTTGTTCTTCTTATTGAACTTTCTTTATCGGGCGAGACAGTATTGGAATGGGAATATGCAGATTTGGAACATTACCATTATCAACGAATGGCAATGGACAGTATGCTATGCCGTTTCAAAACGATTTATCCGACAGAGCGCATAGACAGTGTACGCCATCTTCTTGAAGATAAGGAACGACAAATGCGTCAAATCGTGCAGGTATTTGAACAGCAACAAGCCACCAATGATAAGATCACTCGTCAAGTACCCATAATCGTACAGAAAAGTGTACAGGAACAGCCGCAAAAACCGAAGCGGAAAGGATTTCTCGGCATATTCGGCAAGAAAGAAAAGCCAAAGCCAACCGTGACCACAACAATGCTCCGTTCCCTCAACCGGAACATGATAGCCGAGCAACGGGCGCAAAGCCGCCGTCTGTCGGAACACACCGACAGCCTTGCTGCACGGAATGCAGAACTTAACCGTCTGTTACAAGGTTTGATTTGCCAAATAGACAGGAAAGTACAAGCCGACCTTCAAAAGCGAGAAACAGAGATAGCCGCAATGCGTGAGCAATCATTTATACAAATCGGCGGCTTGACAGGGTTCGTTCTTCTTCTATTAATCATTTCATATATCATAATTCACCGAAATACTAACCGTATCAAGCGGTACAAACGGGAAACGACAAATTTAATCAAACAGCTACAACAAGCGGTAGAGAAAAACGAGGCACTGATAGCCTCCCGCAAGAAAGCGGTACATACTATCACGCATGAACTGCGCACGCCGCTGACAGCGATAACGGGTTATGCCGGAATGGTGGAAAAAGAGAATGACATAGAACGAATCGGGCGTTATATCTGTAATATCCGGCAATCCTCCGACCGTATGCGCGAAATGCTCAACACCCTGCTGAGTTTCTTCTGCTTGGATAACGGCAAGGAGCAGCCGAATATTTCTCCTTGCCGGATTTCGGCAATCACGCACATTCTTGAAACGGAGTTTACGCCCATCGCCATGAACAAGGGGCTGGCTCTTGCCATAACCAATCAAACGGATACAGTCGTCCTGACCGACAAGGAACGTATCCTGCAAATCGGCAATAACCTGCTGTCAAACGCCATCAAGTTCACGGAGAACGGTGGCGTTTCTCTGACAACAGACTACGATAACGGTGTCCTGAAACTTATCGTCGAAGATACGGGCACAGGTATGACCGAAGAGGAACAGCAACGGGTGTTCAGCGCGTTTGAGCGTCTGGCAAACGCCGCTGCAAAAGACGGATTCGGACTGGGACTTTCCATCGTTCAGCGTATCGTGACAATGCTCGGCGGCACGATATGGCTGGAGAGCGAGAAAGGCAAAGGTAGCCGTTTTACGGTGGAAATACCCATGCAGACAGCCGAAGAACTGCCGGAACAGATAAATCAAACACGGATTCATCATGACCGTACATTCCACGATGTGATAGCCATCGACAATGACGAGGTATTGCTCCTTATGTTGAAAGAAATGTATGCCCAAGAAGAAATACATTGCGATACCTGCACCGATGCTGCGGAACTGATGGAACTGATACGAAAAAAGGAATACAGCCTGCTTCTGACGGATCTGAACATGCCGGAAATCAACGGTTTCGAGCTGTTGGAACTGCTACGCACCTCCAACGTTGGCAATTCAAAGACTATCCCGGTAGTCGTGACAACCGCTTCGGGCAGTTGCAGCAAGGAGGAACTTATGGAACGTGGTTTCTCCGGTTGCCTGCTCAAACCGTTCTCCATATCGGAACTGTTGGAGGTTTCAGACAAATGCGCCATGAAAGGCAACCGGAATGAAAAGCCGGATTTCACCTCCCTGCTGTCATACGGGAATGAAGCCGTCATGCTGGAGAAACTGATAACGGAAACTGAAAAGGAAATACAGTCGGTCAGGAATGCAGAACAACGGAAAGACCTTCAGGAACTGGACGCCCTGACACACCACCTGCGCAGCTCGTGGGAGATACTCCGTACCGACCAACCGTTAAGGAAACTTTATAAACTGCTTCATTGTGATGGTACACCTGACGATAAAACAATTGGCAATGCTGTAAAAGCTGTACTGGATAAGGGTTCGGAAATCATCCGGCTGGCAAAAGAAGAAAGGAGAAAATACGAAAATGGATAAGACAAAAATCATCGTGGTGGAGGACAACATCGTGTATTGCGAGTTTGTCTGCAACCTGCTGGCACGCGAGGGATTCCGCACCGTGCAGGCTTTCCACCTCTCGACAGCGAAGAAATATCTGCAACAAGCCACAGACGGTGACATCGTGGTTTCCGACCTGCGCCTGCCCGACGGCAACGGTATCGACCTGCTGCGCTGGATGCGCAAGGAGGGCAGGATGCAGCCCTTTGTCATTATGACCGACTATGCCGAAGTGCATACGGCGGTTGAAAGCATGAAACTCGGCTCGCTGGACTACATACCCAAGCAGCTTGTGGAAGACAAACTCGTCCCCCTGTTCCGTACCATATTAAAAGAACGAAATATCGGACGAAGCCGTATGCCTCTGTTCTCGCGTGACGGCTCGGCGTTTCAAGCCATCATGAAGCGGATAAGGCTGGTAGCACCAACCGACATGAGCGTGCTGATATTCGGTGAGAACGGCACGGGCAAGGAGCATATCGCCCACCTGCTGCACGACAAGGGCAAGCGGGCAGGAAAGCCGTTCGTTGCTGTGGACTGCGGATCGCTCACCAAAGAGCTTGCGCCGTCGGCTTTCTTCGGACACGTCAGAGGGGCGTTCACGGGTGCGGACAGTGCCAGGAAAGGTTATTTCCATGAGGCGGAAGGCGGCACGCTGTTTTTGGACGAGGTGGGCAACCTCGCACCGGAAACCCAGCAGATGCTTCTGCGTGCCATACAGGAACGGAGATACCGTCCGGTAGGTGACAGAACTGACCGTAGTTTCAATGTCCGCATCATCGCCGCCACCAACGAGGATCTGGAGAAAGCGGTCAATGAAAAGCGTTTCCGGCAGGATCTATTATACCGCCTGCATGACTTCGAGATAACCGTCCCGCTGTTGCGCGACTGTCAGGAGGACGTCATGCCTTTGGCTGAGTTCTTCCGTGAAAATGCAAATCAGGAACTGGAATGCGATGTCATCGGCTTTGACGGAGAAGCCCGAAAGACATTGCTGACCCATGCGTGGCCGGGCAATGTCCGCGAGCTTCGTCAGAAAATCATGGGCGCGGTGTTGCAGGCACAGACGGGTCTTGTCACGAAAGAGCATCTGGAACTTGCCGTGACGAGGGCGACCTCACCCGTCAGCTTCGCCCTGCGCAGCGATGCGGAAGACAAGGAGCGTATCTTACGCGCGTTGAAGCAGGCGAACGGGAACCGCAAGGTTGCCGCCGAACTGCTCGGGATAGGACGCACGACGCTGTACAACAAACTGGAAGAATATGGATTGAAGTATAAATTTCAGCAACCATAGCCAGTAATTCACTGGATTTGTATGATTTTGATTATCAGAATTTGGTTAATTCTCAAAATAATATTATCTTCGTATTGAGCTGTTTGAAATGATTGGGAATCATGCAAAATGATGAAGACAGGTGGTTTCTAAACCATTACCTATATCTCTATTATTAGCTTGTAATTTATTGATATCAATCATACATTAGTTAGTGCAACAAATGTGAAACAGCAAAATGTAAACAAATATATTAAATCCAATTTTTTCAGAATACTCTTGTTTTTTGGAAGAGGAACAATGCAAGTGTCACAAGACGTTTTTCGTTTTGTTCCATTACAAAACTTTACAGATGAATCTTATATTGATTGGAGCAAAAGTATTTCTGAGATAGATACACAACTCTATGCTAAATACAAACTATCAGATGAAGAGATTTCATTCATTGAATCAATGACAAAATAATATAATATCATTTTATCAAGAATAAAGCTATGATAGAGAATGTCATAATGCTAAATAGAAAGATTTACCCCTGCTCAGATAACTGTAGCAGAGGCAAATTCCTAAAAAAAGGACTCCTCTCTCTTATTCATTACAAAATATAAAAATAGTAAATCACAATAGTATAATTTTAGCGTTCACTTTAAATTGAACGCCATTTTTTAATCACCTTTTTTGTGATTGTGAGGTTTAAGAGATGGCGTATTGCCAGGAGTCTTCTTATTATCCCTTTGCCTTCTGTCTGGTTTACCTGTTGACACGGCAATTCTTTTAGGACCAGGTTTTATGCCCATAATCATTAAAATAAAGTGACGGCTCGGCTTTTTTACAATATTACTTGCATACTTTTAAACGAATTATTACTTTTGCAGCCTATTAATGTTATACTCATTACCTATAGCCATCGTTCTTCAGGGATAATAATTCGCCTTGTTGGTTATCGCTTTGCTATATAACGATAACAACATTAATTGTTTTGATGATTTGAAAGTTCTAGCAGGTTTGACATACCTGCCAAAACTTTCATCATTAAAAATTAAGCGTATTGGATTAGTCTCCAAGTTACCGCTTTACCACAGTAGGGAGGCATTGTGTTGCCTTTCGCAATAGGTGCCGTCGTTGTAGGAAAGCCATCAACTTTCCAAACACCACTTACTGGACATTTTTCTCCTGTTTTTGCTGTCATATTATATATGATTTAGTGAATATTTGTAGGCACCTGACCAGCCATACTTGGCCACTTATTTAAAGGATAAGTATCCTCCAAGTAGAACTTGGTATAAACATCTTCCAAGACTCCCCCCCCTTGGAAGATGTTTTCGTTTGCAAATATATGACTTTTTTTCAATATCACAAATAGTTTACCGAAAAAAACTCAACTACAGACAATATATTATCATGTATTCACCCTTTCGGCCCTATTAATTACTGAATTTCCCTACAATAAACAACACAGAAAAACACAAAATAAGAAAAGACCTCCTGATAAATAAAAACGAGTTAATATGTTCCTTGCAGCCCGGTACTTATTGTTCCTACCCGGTTTTAGAGTAGAAAACCTTAAGGATGATAGCAAGAAACGCCTTCAGAACACCTAGATTGTAATAGACCGACTTGTGTAACAAACTTTAAATCAAATATTGTCCCCACTATACAAGCGTCAGTTTCCTAAAACAAATTACGGTTATCCCCCCCCCAAAAAAAGAGGGGGGGGACGTGATGCCCTGCGGAGAACACAAAAGATAGTGGATGAAGATAAGTACGTAGTTGACTTCGACCTCGAACGCTTCTTTGACATGGTAAGTCATAGTAAACTAATAAAAATACTCAGTCGCGGCGTAAAATATGGAAAGGTGTAATAAATCTGATACACAAATATCTGCGTAGTGACATAATAAACGAAGAATTGTTCGAAATGAGCACCCAAGAGAGTCCCCCAAGAGGTTCTTTAAGTCCTCTACTGGGGAATATCATACCAATGAACTGGATAGGAACCTGAAAGATGTGAACATCCTATTACTTATTAAGCAAACGCTGCGCTGATATTCAGTAAATCCAAACGTAGTGTCCAATGTGTAAAGGAGTCAATAACTCGGTTCATAGAAAGCAAACTCTTCCTTAAAGTGAACCGTAAAAAGATTGTTGTATCGTATGTAAGAAAAGTAGAGTTCTTGGAATATCCTTTTTATGTAATGAGGAGAGAATGCCTTCCGAGTATACATCTTTAATTAAGATGAAAGCCAAACTCTAAGAGTTACCAAGTCTGTAATGGGGTACGAAATTAGGAAGTAGAAGCTCATTATATAAGAGTATAGACTGAATATTATATCTTACATAGATAAAACGTCTCGGTATTGATGCAAACGAATGGTTAAGGCACTGGATATGTATGTGCATTTGGAAATGCATGGAAGAAAGTCAAGGCAAAAGTTACGCTTCTAAAGAAACGCAGTGTTCTTGACTGGTAAGCACATCGGAGAGAAACACTCCCTTGGTTATTGGCATGCAACACACAGTCAATTGCTTCTAATGACAAGTTGCGTAGGATTAGTTTGTGGAACTAATTGACTACTACCTCAAAATAGAAATCGCTGTATACCGAACAGTGCGTACGAAAGATAGTTTTCGAAATCAGAAAACAAAAGTAGAAAAAACATATCGGACACTGTCCAGAATTTTGTGTAAATGAAAACAGGATTCAGTTGTAAGTTTGTTCTTATATCTGGATTCTGTTTTCAAACATAAGCATAAATTGATTCATAATCAAGCCCCAGTTTGAAATAGGCATTGTCCATTTCTTTTCAATCTCCATAAGCGAAAGATATACGGTCTTTTTTACAGCATCGTCCGAAGGAAATGAAAGTTTTGATTTCGTGTACTTTCTGATTTTTCCATTCAGGTTCTCAATGAGATTGGTTGTGCAGATTATTTTTCTGATTTCCAGCGGGAATTGGAAGAAAACAGTCAAATCATCCCAGTTGTTTCTCCATGAAAGTATAGCATAAGGATACTTTCCTCCCCATTTCTTTTCCAGATTGTCAAGTTCTGTGGCTGCAACCTCTTTGTTGGGTGCATTATAGATATTCTTCATATCCGCTGTAAACTCTTTCTTATCCTTATAAACGACATATTTACAGGAATTTCTGATCTGATGTACCACACAGACTTGAGTGGATGACTGAGGGAATACACTGCGGATAGTATCCGTAAATCCATTCAGATTGTCGGTACAGGTAATCAGTATATCCTGCACTCCACGGGCTTTTAAGTCGGTCAGGACACCCATCCAGAAAGAAGAGCTTTCCGATTTGCCAACCCACATGCCAAGAACTTCCTTCAGGCCGTTCTGTTTCAGTCCGACGCAAAGGTAAACGGTCTTGTTTATGATCTTGCCGTTATCCCGTACCTTGAAGACAATACCGTCCATCCAGACTATCAGGCAAACAGGATCAAGGGGACGGTTCTGCCACTCCTGGGCAGCCTGATTGACTTTGTTGGTAATGATGGAAATGGCCGATGTAGAGAGCTCTATTTCATAAATCTCACGCATCTCTTCCTCTATGTCAGAAACGCTCATTCCTTTGGCGTATAGGGAGATAACGAGCTTTTCTATAGAAAGTCCACGACTTTCATGTTTGGGCACTGCTATCGGCTCAAACTGGCCGTTACGGTCACGTGGAATAGAAATGACAGACTCTCCATGTTCGGTCTGGATTTTCTTCGGATAACTGCCATTCCGGGAGTTGCCGGTATTGTTCCCTGTCACAGAATTCTTTTCATAGCCCAAATGGGCATCCATTTCGCCTTCAAGCATCTTCTCCAGCACCTGGGCATGCAACTGTTTCAGAAACTTGCTCACATCCGCTTCTGTCTTGAACTGGCTAAGGAACTCCTTGCTTAACACCTCATCGGGCACTACTTGATTCTTTTCTTTCATAATCTTCTTCATTTTGCAAATCTATAAAATAAAAAATACGAGACTCAAACTTGAATCCCGTATTTTCCATTTACACAAAATATTTTATAGTGCCACATATCGAGAACTTGCTTCCAAACAGACCTTTAAGGTGTTATTAGTTTTTATTGATTACAAATTGATTTCGCTTTTTTGATTAACATATGGATTTACCGAATGACGATACCCAACTATCTCATAGCAATAATTTTGTACATTCTCAACAGTTCTTCAAATAATGCTTCATCCATTTTGGGTAACTGCTCGTATACATTCATTTTGCTTACATAATGATGTAAACTAGAATTCTTATGCAGTAATGATAAATTAATAGATTGAACATGAGCAGAAGCAATGTCATCCTTTACCAAAAAACGGATAGAATCTCTTCTTATAATATCAAAATCCAATAAACTATAATCTTGAGTTGATATTATTAGTTGAGCATTTTGTGCCGCCCCTAAAAAAAATTTCAGTAGCTGATTCAACGTATTTCTTTGAACTCCACTACTATAATCATCTAAAATTATCGTTTTCTCTTTTCTAATAGCCTCATCTAATACAATTAAAAATCGAAGTATCTCCTTAGTGCCATCAGATTGTTCTGATAGCGGCAAACGCCCTCTTCTATTTCCTGTTTTTTTATCCAAACGATGAAACGTATTCACAATGTGTTTTTCCTCATCCATCCTAAACAGCATTCTTAACTCTGCTTCTTGTTTGTCCGACAATGACTTTAGTTTTTGCAATAACTCAGCAGGATACTCTACATCAATTTTCAATTTCTCATATGACATTATATTAGTATCTACAGATTTTAAAAACGAACAAATGACATTTTTTAATTGTTTGCTATTTTCTGTTTTATCATCAGGAAGTTCTTCATTTAAATCAACATCTTCTAAATCAACAATTTCAAAACCTTCCATAAAAAATAACAAATGTGAATTTAGCAACGCATGAGAAATATTCGTTTTAATAATAGTACTAAATACTGAATTATTTTTCAATAACGAACTGCTGATAATATAATTCTCATTATCACTAACTTGTATTTTATCTGTAAAGTCAACTTTTACGATGTCACTAACTTTATCATACCAACGATGAAATAGATTGATATTAGTTTTGGTTCGTAATTCATCTAAAATCTCCTCATATATAGCATATTTATCCCATTTAATACTATATAAATACCGTGAATCATTAATATGATATACTATCTCTATTTCAGATGGCTTGTTTAAACATTCTTCGTCAAAAGCAAATGGCCTATAACGTAAAGATTCATCTTTACGTTCACGAATTTGGGCAATAAGATACTGTAATGCATCAAATGCGCTCAGAATTTTACTCTTTCCAGCACCATTATTCCCTAATAAAAATACTAGTTTTAAGATATTTATCTTGTTTTGAGTCGTAAACCCACAAAAATTATTATCCAACATTCTATTACGCTCTTTTTTCGCCGTAAATAGAATTGTTGTACGCTCCTTAAAGCAATAAAAGTTTGTGACAGTTAATGATTCAATCATAAGATATACTTTTTTATATGTGCAAAGATAATCATTTTCGAGCAACCATGCAACACAAACAGAAAAAAACTCAAGAAAATATTCTTAAAAGGCTCTGTATTGTATTTTTTCGGTTACTAATTTGCCAATTCGATTAAGTTTATTACTTTTGTGTTACGAAATCATCCGCTGTAATGATAAGCAAAACACAGCAAGTCACTGGTGGAGCAAACGGAGGAGATTACAGTTGAGTAGCTTTTGAAAATTAGTGATATTCAGCCACTTGGAAACAAATTACGATTCCTGGTGGCACCACTTGGTAAAATGCTAATTGCTGATAATAAGGCGATTAGTATTTTTTGCTTTGTTTCGGATTTGGATAATTGATGCTACTTTGGTACTACACAAAATTCTACACAGCAGCAACACTTAGGTGGTGATATTTGTTTATTATAGGAAAAGTGCGTTTATTTGTAATTCGTATTAACTAATTAAGGAAAAAAGTATGAAGAAGATTGTTGGGCTTATATTGTTGGCGGTGATGGTGTTGATTGCCGTACCTGCGAAATCCCAGATTAAGTTCGGTATAAAAGGCGGTTTGAATATTTCCTCTGTCCATTTCAACAAAGATCTCGTCGGAAAGGATAATGTGACTGGATTTAATATTGGTCCGATGGTGGAGGTAATGGCTCCGATAATGGGAGTCGGTTTTGATGCAGCTATCCTATATTCGCAAAAAGGGATAGGTGTGAAGAGTGAGAAAGACATAAAGAACGATTATATAGATGTTCCGGTTAACTTGAAATGGAAATTCGGCTTGCCTATTATCAAAGGATATCTGGCGGCTGGTCCGTATGTCGGTTTCCGTGTGGGTGGCGATAAGTTATGGGATATTCCGGGATCAGTCGGAGACCAGTTGAAGGCAAAAAGCTTTAATGCTGGTTTGAATCTGGGTGCCGGTGTGGAGCTGATCAAACATTTGCAGGTAGGTTTCAATTATGCTCTTGGTTTGACGGATGATTATAGTGCATCAAAATTGGAATTAAACGGTAAGAACCGAGGGTGGTCGATTACGGCTGCCATCCTGTTCTAAAAAGAATAAAGAATATCTGATAGCAGATAAACAGAGGCCGGACTGCTAAAGTCCGGCCTTTTTTGTTACTTTTGGCATCGCTATGAACATTGTTCGTATAAATAAGAATAAGAATGAAGTACGCAGACGTTATACTCCCGCTCCCGTTGGAGAATAGCTATACCTATAGCATACCATCCGATCTGGAACAAGCGGTAATACCCGGTTGCCGAGTGATCGTCCATTTTGGAAAGAAGCGTTATTATACGGCTATCGTCATGGATGTGCATGAGTGTGGGATCGATAGCCAGTACGAGACAAAGGAGATTTATGCTTTGCTGGATGCCACGCCTGTGCTCCGTCGTCCGCAACTTCGTTTTTGGAAATGGATCGCATCCTATTATCTGTGTAAATTAGGAGATGTTTACAAGGCCGCTTTGCCTTCCGGGCTAAAACTGGAGAGTGAAACGGCTGTTACTTATAATGAAGATTTCGAAGCCGATGGGTCCTTGCGTCCAAATGAGCAGGCTGTGCTGGATGCCTTTACCGGTGTTTTGAAACTGACGGTTTCCGAATTGGAAAAGAAAACCGGGCTACGGAATGTCGTACCTGTTGTCGCCTCCCTGATGGCTAAAGGTGCGGTTGAGGTGAGCGAGGAATTGAAACGGGGCTTTATGCCGAAAATGCAGACCTTTATTCGTCTTGCCGAGGTGTATAAGGATGAAGAAAAATTACAGGCCGTGTTTGCGGACTTCAAGCGGGCGAAGAAGCAGGAACACTTGCTGATCTGTTTTCTAGAACTCAGTCATGCGCTTAATCCGGCACTGGTACGCGAATTGTCGAAGAAGGAATTGTTGGAGAACTGCGGTTGTTCTCCAGCCATATTGGACGGTGTGCTGAAGCGAGGTGTGCTGGAAAGTTATGAAAAAGAGGTAGGAAGGTTGCAGGTTCCGGTTTGCCGTTTACAGCCCTTGAACCCTTTAAGTGAGGCGCAGAGGAAGGCTTACGGGGAAATACATGATATTTTCCGGGAGAAAGAAGTCTGTCTCTTGCACGGTGTTACTTCCAGTGGAAAGACGGAAGTCTATGTGTGGCTGATCGATGAGGTGCTGAAGATGGGACGCCAGGTTTTGTATATGCTGCCTGAGATTGCCATCACCACCCAGATCACGGAACGGCTGGCCAAGTTGTTCGGCGACAAGTTGCTGGTTTATCATTCCAAATTTTCTGATAACGAACGGGTGGAAGTCTGGAACCGTTTGCTGCATACGGGCGAGCCGATGCTAGTGTTAGGCGTTCGTTCCTCTTTGTTTTTGCCATTCAAGGATCTAGGTCTGATTATTATAGACGAGGAGCATGAGAATACCTATAAGCAGCAGGACCCGGCTCCGCGTTATCATGCTCGCAATGCAGCCTTGGTGTTAGCCGGTATGCATGGGGCGAAAACATTGTTGGGCTCCGCTACCCCTTCCATTGATTCTTATTTTAATGCCACTATCGGCAAATATGGCCTGGTGGAACTGACTACCCGTTATGGCGACCGGCTGATGCCGGAAATACTGACGGTCGATATCAAGGAGTTGAGGCGTAAGAAGATAATGAAAGACACGCTTTTTTCGCCGGTCTTGGTAGAAAAGTTGAGCGAGGCGTTAGGAAAGGGAGAGCAAGTGATCCTGTTCCAGAACCGCCGGGGATTCGCTCCGGTGATCGAGTGCAAGGAGTGCGGTTGGGTTCCCCATTGTGTCAATTGCGATGTCAGCCTGACATACCATAAGTTTCGTAATGAGTTGGTATGCCACTATTGCGGATATAAAATCCAGTTGCCTCATCACTGCCCGGAATGCCAGAGCCCGGAACTTCGTACGATGGGGTTCGGGACTGAGATGGTGGAGGAAGAGATTGCTACTCTCTTCCCTTCCGCCAAGGTCGAGCGTCTGGATTTCGATACCGCCCGCACCCGTGCGGCCTATGAGCGGATCATCGCGGACTTTGAGAAAGGTAAGACACAGATATTGATCGGAACTCAGATGCTCTCGAAAGGTCTGGATTTCGGGAACGTCAGTGTGGTCGGTATCCTGAATGCCGATAGCCTGATGAACTTCCCGGATTTCCGTGCCCATGAGCGCGCCTTCCAGTTGATGGTACAGGTGAGCGGCCGTGCCGGAAGACGGGATAAGCGGGGAACGGTTGTCCTGCAAACTTCTCAGCCTGACCATCCGCTAATCAGGATGGTAGAACGTTTCGCCTATAAGGAAATGGTACGTCTTCAATTGGGTGAGCGGAGCATGTTCCGTTATCCGCCTTACTATCGTTTGATAGTGATAGTCTTGCGTAGCCGGAATGATTCGATCCTGCAGGAACTATCTGTTTTGTATGCCGAGAACCTGCGCCGTCGTTTGGGCGAACGCGTGCTGGGTCCGGTCACTCCGCCGATAACCCGTGTGCAAACTCTCCATATCCGGAAAATCGTTTTAAAGATAGAGATTGCCGCCGCGATTGCTCCGGTACGTGAGATACTGGAATCGGTACACACTGAAATGCAACGCTACTTGCCGTTTAAGCAGTTGATCGTGCACTATGATGTAGATCCGGCTTGAGAGTCGGTTGTCAGGAGAAATTAATCCCGAGTCAATAGCCGGGGGATTAATCCCCCGGTGTAAATTGTAAATTAAGAATGATGGAAGAGAAGAAAGGAGAATATAAGATATTGTTTGTGTGTCTGGGAAATATTTGCCGGTCACCGTCGGCTGAGGCCGTGATGAAGAAGTTGGTTCAGGATGCGGGACTGGATGGCCGGATCAAGATCGATTCTGCCGGTATTATTGGGTATCACGCAGGAGAAAAAGCCGATCCGCGTATGCGCTCGCATGCGGCCCGTAGGGGATATAAGTTAGATTCGGTCTCCCGTCCGGTATGTACGGAAGACTTTTTCGACTTCGACCTGATTATCGGAATGGACAACCGTAACATAGACGATCTGAAACGGAAAGCCCCGGATTTGGAATCCGTGGAAAAGATACATCAGATGACGGAATATTCCCAGAACAAGCTGTATGACCATGTCCCCGATCCGTACTATAGTGGAGCGGAAGGTTTCGAGCTGGTCCTTGATCTGCTGGAGGATGCTTGCGCTGGGCTACTGGATGAGCTTGTACAGTTTATTTCTTCAAATCCGGATAACTGATTCGTGTATGGTACATGATCTTCAGTTTTTCCACAAAGACATTCTTAACCGTTTCCACATCCTTGAACGTCAGCGGGGCATTACGCATCAGTCCGTCGGCAATCTGTCCGTCTATGATCTTGTCGACTAAGGCACGAATGTTTTCTTCCGTGTGTTCTTTCAGGCTACGGGAGGCCGCTTCTACGGAATCAGCCATCATCAGGACGGCAGTCTCTTTCGAGAACGGGTTCGGCCCCGGATAGGTGAAAGCCTCTTCGTCTATTTCGCGGTCGGGATACTGGTTTTTGAAAGAGTTATAGAAGTATTTGGCTTTTCCGCGTCCGTGATGGGTACGGATAAAATCGATGATGGCTTTTGGCAACATTGCTTTTTCTGCGATCTTGACACCGTCGTTCACATGATTGATAATGATTTTCGCGCTTTGGTCGAACGATAGCTGGCTGTGCGGATTGATACTGCTTTGGTTTTCGGTAAAGAATGCCGGATTCGCCATCTTACCGATATCATGATACATGGCTCCTGTACGTACGAGCTGCGCGTTTGCTCCGATAGCGGCAGCCGCTTCCGACGCTAAGATCGACATCTGCAAAGAATGTTGGAAGGTTCCCGGAGATATTTCGGACAGCTTTTTTAGGATCGGCGTATTGATGTTGGAGAGTTCGACCAACGTAATGCTGGACACATAACCGAATGTCTTTTCCAGCATATAGACTAATATGTAAGTAAACATCAGCAGGATAAAATTGATGCCGAAATAGAGCATCATCATCCAGTTGATCTTCTTGAAGTCCGCTTCCTGGTAGATGGACAGGCTGATGTAGCAGAGCGCATAGGACATGAAGATGAAGAAAGCGCAGCGGATCAGTTGGGAACGTTCGTATAAATCCCTCAAGCTGAATGTCACGACCATGCCGGCAATCACCTGTAGCAACAGGAATTCGTGTGGGAAAGGCACCATTAGTGAGCAGATCAGCACGATGATCAGGTGTGTGAACAGCGCCGTGCGCGAGTCGAAGAACGTGCGCACGACAATCGGCACGATAGCGAACGGGAGGATATAGACATTGAACAACCCGTACGTCACGCAAAGCTCTGTTAGTATGCAGCTCACGAATACGCATAGTACGAGGAAAAGCGCATTCCTCCTGTTATGCAGGATTTTCAACCGGAAAGACCACAGGTACAGCCAGAAGCAGAAGAGAATACCGAATACCAGCACGAACTGGCCTCCCATGATGATACCTTGCCGTTGGGCTCCTCCGGACTTGGTCTCGTGTACGATCTTAAGGGAACGGAGCACATTGTAAGTATGGTTGTCGATGATTTCGCCCCGGTCGACGATACGTTCTCCTGCCTGTATCATGCCGTTGGCCAGCGGGATGCTGTTCAGGATATCTTCCCTGACTTTTTCCGACATCGTCTTGTCGTATGTGATATTTTCCACCAAATAATTGTTGATATCGCAAGATTGCAATACCGACTTGTCCAGATAAGAGGGGCAATTGTTGATGATAAACTCATACGCCGTCTTGACTGTAAAAAAATCGCTACTGTAATGGGGGTGCGCTACGCTGCTCGCGAGCAGGTTGATGCGGGGATATTCCTCCTTCTTGAGTTCATCCATGTCCTGGGTAGAAATGATACCATCCCGGTATAGCTTTTGCAAGCTGTTTTCGATATACTGCATATAGGCCGGAGTCGCCCGGTTCCTCAGCGTGCCCTGATAGTCGGCGCGTAGTTTGTCTATCTCTTCAGATTCGATTGTGGTATCCAGTCGGTAATAAGGCTCGAACTTTTTGAGAGCGCTGTCGCGTTCGGCCTGTACTTCCGCATCAGTCTTGTAGATCGGGAAGTCGCTCGGAGCGGTAAGCAACCCGTACCGCCAAGGTTTTCCTTCATAGAATTGGTAACGGAATTTTCCTTCCCTCGGAAAGAAGTAAGCGATCAACAAGGCCGCCACAATAAAATAGACACTCGGATGTATGCTATAGTTATTTGCTTTCATAATGTTCTGTTTTATGTATTGAAAGGCGAAATGTACATAAAAAAGTTTACTAAGAGAAAAAAAAGGGCTACTTTTGCCGCAGTAAACGGAATTATGATTTATGAATTGTGATTTATGCGTCGTTATAAATCACAATTCATAAATCACAAATCATAAATCACATAGAAAGATTATGACTCAAAGGAAAGTTAGAGTCCGGTTTGCACCGAGTCCCACTGGGGCCTTGCATATCGGAGGTGTTCGTACAGCTTTATACAATTATCTATTTGCCAAACAGAATGGTGGAGATCTGATTCTCCGTATTGAAGATACCGACTCGCAGCGTTTTGTTCCCGGAGCGGAAGCCTATATTATAGAAGCGCTTACCTGGTTGGGGATCAAGTTTGACGAAGGTGTCGGCTTCGGAGGCGAATACGGGCCTTACCGTCAGAGCGAACGCAGGGATATTTACAAGAAGTATGTCGATCAGTTGTTGGACGCCGGTTGTGCTTATATCGCATTCGATACCCCCGAAGAGCTGGATGCCAAACGGAAGGAAATCCCCAATTTCCAGTATGATGCGTCTACCCGTATGCAGATGCGCAACTCGCTGACTCTTTCCGAAGAAGAAGTGAAGTCCTTGATCGATGCCGGCAACCAGTATGTGGTCCGCGTCAAGATCGAACCGGATGAAGATATCCATGTAAACGACCTGATCCGTGGCGAAGTGATTATCAACTCTTCTATCCTGGACGATAAAGTCTTATATAAATCAGCCGACCAGTTGCCTACTTACCATCTGGCCAATATCGTGGACGATCATTTGATGGAAGTGACGCATGTGATCCGTGGTGAAGAATGGTTGCCGAGTGCCCCGCTTCACGTACTGTTGTACCGTTATTTCGGATGGGAAGACACGATGCCCCGGTTTGCACACCTGGCTTTGCTTTTGAAACCGGAAGGCAACGGCAAGTTGAGCAAGCGTGACGGTGACCGCCTGGGCTTCCCGGTGTTCCCGTTGGAATGGCATGACCCGAAGAGCGGTGAGGTTTCTTCTGGTTATCGCGAGAGCGGTTACCTGCCCGAAGCGGTTGTCAACTTTCTGGCCTTGTTGGGATGGAATCCTGGTAATGATCAGGAAGTAATGAGCATGGACGAACTGATCCATAGCTTCGATCTGAGCCGTTGCAGCAAGAGCGGAGCCAAATTTGATTATGAAAAGGGAAAATGGTTCAACCATCATTATATCCAGGCTATGGACAATAAGGAAGCAGCCGCCCTCTTTATGCCGATCCTCGAAAGCCACGGTGTGAAAGCAGACCCAGCCTATGTGGAGAAGGTCGTAGCCATGATGAAAGACCGTGCCACCTTTATCAAGGACTTGTGGGATCTTTGCTCGTTCTTCTTCATCGCTCCGACGGAATATGATGAAAAGACACGCAAAAAACGCTGGAAGGAAGACAGTGCCGCCCAGCTTGCCGAACTGATCGAAGTGCTTCGCGCACGTGAACCGTTCGATATCGAAGGTACGGAAGAAGAGGTAAAAGCCTGGATCGAAAGCAAAGGCTACCATTTGGGAAATATAATGAATGCGACTCGTCTGGCCCTTGTCGGTGAAGGCAAAGGTCCGCATATCTTCGACATAACGGAAGCCTTGGGTAAGGAAGAGTCTATCCGCCGCATCCAGAGAGCGATAGATAAATTGTCAATTGACAATTGATAATTGACAATTCTTTTATCATGTACAGCTTACTCATACATTTCTATGCCTTTATTGTCGCTATGATTTCTCCTTTCCACCGGAAGGCACGCCTGATGCGTTTCGGCCAGTGGAAGACGAATAGCATTTTGCGTGAGAAGATAGACCGGAATGCGAAGTACATCTGGTTTCATGCTTCTTCGTTGGGAGAGTTTGAGCAAGGGCGTCCTATGATCGAAAAGGTCAAGGCGCAATATCCGGAATATAAGATATTGCTTACATTCTTTTCTCCCTCAGGCTATGAAGTGCGGAAAAACTATAACGGGGCGGATATCGTTTGCTATCTGCCTTTCGATACGCCTTACCGGGTAAAGAAGTTCCTGAATCTGGCGAATCCTGCTGTGGCTGTTTTCATCAAGTATGAGTTTTGGGGAAACTATTTGCGTGAGTTGAAGAAGCGGGGAATCCCGGTTTATATCATTTCAGCGATCTTCCGTCCCGACCAGTTGTTCTTTCAATGGTTCGGAGTTCCTTATCGAAAGATGCTGTACTGCTTTACGCATTTGTTTGTGCAGGACGAACGTTCGAAGGAACTGCTTGGGCAATATGGCATCCGTAACGTGACGGTCTACGGCGATACCCGTTTCGACCGTGTGTTGGACGTGCGTAATCAGGCGCGTGAGTTGCCAGAATTCGAACGGTTTGTAGGGGAAAGATGTCAGACGCTGATCGCCGGGAGTTCCTGGCCGCAGGATGAGGAGATACTGATCCCTTATTTCAACGAGCATCCGGAGATGAAGCTGATCATCGCCCCGCACGAGATTCACCGGGAACATCTGATGTATATCGAGTCGTTGTTGAAACGCCCGTCTGTCCGCTTGTCCGATGTGATGCAGGACAAGAGCCTGCTCGAAGGGAAAGATTGTTTGATCGTGGATAGTTTCGGGCTGTTGTCTTCCATCTATCGGTATGGGACGATCGCCTATATCGGCGGCGGTTTCGGAGCCGGCATCCATAATACGTTGGAGGCGGCGGTTTACGGTATTCCGGTGTTGTTCGGTCCCCGGTTTCAGAAGTTCAAGGAGGCCCGTGACTTGATCAAAGTGGGCGGAGGATTCTCGGTCGCATCAAAAGATGAGTTCGTGGCCAAGATGGATGAGCTGTTGACCTATGCAGAGGTCTTGAAGGCTGCCGGCGAGAGTGCCGGCCAGTTTGTGAAAGGCAATGCGGGTGCGACGGATGGGATATTGAAGGAATTGGCTTTATAAGCTTTGTAGAACGAGGCGGCATCAAAAGTGTTCTGTCATGGCGGACTTGATCCGGGGATGACGGATGACGACTTTTGATGCCGCCTTTTTTTAATCTGGTAATAATGAATATTAGACATTCTTTGTTGGGGCTATTCTTGCCCCTTTCTTTGTTTTCCTGCCATACGGTGGAGAAGGAAGCAGTCGGGCGTCCTTTGTCCTCTTATGTAAATCCGTTTGTAGGAGCTTCAACGAATACAGAACTGGCGGGCGCGAGTCATGGACTTGGAAAAACGTTTCCCGGGGCGACAGCTCCTTTCGGTATGGTGCAGGTCAGCCCCAACACGATTACCGGAGGCGACAACGGTCCCGGCTATAGTTATGAGCATACGACTATCGAAGGATTCGCATTTACGCAAATGTCCGGTATCGGCTGGTACGGCGATTTGGGGAACTTCTTGGTGATGCCTACAATCGGGGATTTGCATACATTCGCCGGCACGGAAGACAAGCCGGAAGAAGGATATCGTTCCCGGTATGACAAGTCGACCGAAAAAGCCTCGGCAGGCTATTACTCTGTTTTTCTTTCCGATTATAAGATTCAGGCGGAAGCGACCGCTTTGCCTCATAGCGGAATGCTTCGTTTCACTTTCCCGGAAAGCAAGGAGGCCCGCATACAAGTCGATCTGGCCCGGCGGGTAGGAGGAACATCGACACTTCAGAGCGTAGAGGTGGTGGACGACCATACCATCAAGGGCTGGATGCAATGTACGCCTGATGGAGGCGGTTGGGGAAACGGTGACGGTAAGGCCGACTATACGGTCTATTTCTATGCCCAATTTTCCAAACCTTTTTCCGGACATGGCGTTTGGTCTGCCGATATTCCGGACGATTGGGGACGTAAACGTGAAGATGTTTGTAGCGAGCGCTATCGCGAAGCAATCCGCCAAGCAGCCATCCATCCTTCCGTTTCGGCATTTGAAGGCAAGCACTTAGGCTTTTATGCCAATTTTGAAACCAAACCAGATGAAGTGATCTTGCTAAAGAGTGGTATCTCTTATACCAGTTTGAAGAATGCGGAGGAGAATTTGGCGGCGGAGATGAAAGACTTCGATTTTGACCGGACGCATGCCGAGTGTGTCCGTCTTTGGAATGACGAGTTGGCGAAAGTCTCCGTCGAGGGAGGAACCGACGAGGAAAAGAGGGTTTTCTACACGGCTCTTTATCATACGTTGATTGATCCGCGCCTTTGCAGCGACATCAACGGTGAGTACACCGGGGCGGATAAAAAGATCCATCAGACTGGCAAGTTCCGTAAACGGACGATCTTCAGCGGATGGGATGTCTTCCGTAGCCAGATGCCTCTTCAGACCATCATCAACCCGGAGATGGTGAACGATCTTGTCAACTCGCTTGTGGAGATAGCCGACCAGAGTGGTAACGAATATCTCGAACGGTGGGAGCTCTTGAATGCTTACTCCGGCTGCATGGTGGGCAATCCCGCCATTTCGGTTTTGTGTGATGCTTACCGGAAAGGTATTCGGGATTATGACGTGGAGAAAGCATACCGCTATGCTCTGAACACCTCCCGGCGCTTTAGCAATAATGACGACGGCTATACGCCCGGCAATATATCCTGCACGCTGGAATACGATTATACGGATTGGTGCATGGCCCGTTTGGCCGAGTGGTTGGGGAAAGAGGGCGACCGGGCTCATTTTGACAAGCGTGCCCTGTCGTATGCAACTATCTTCGATCCTGAATCGGGATGGTTCCGTCCGCGTAATGAGAAAGGCGTCTTTTCTTCTTTGCCTGAAAAAGGACGTTTGCAAGAGGGCTATGGCTGCGTGGAATCCAATCCTTACCAGCAAGGATGGTTCGTGCCGCACGATGTCGAGGGGATGATCCGCCTGATGGGAGGCCGTGAAAAGGTTTTGGCCGACCTGACGGATATGTTTGAGAAAACACCGGGCGACTATCTCTGGAATGACTATTATAACCATGCCAATGAACCGGTCCATCATGTGCCTTTCCTGTTCAACAGGTTAGGGATGCCTTCGCTTACCCAAAAATGGACACGCGACATTTGCCGAAACGCTTATCACGACAAAGTGACCGGCTTGGTAGGAAACGAAGATGTCGGGCAGATGTCGGCTTGGTATGTGTTGGCGGCTGCCGGCATACATCCGATATGTCCGGGCGATGGCCGCTATGAGATCACCAGTCCGGTATTCGACCGGGTGGAGTTCCGTCTGGACCCGGCTTATGCTGCCGGTGGCTCTTTTGTGATCGAAGCCCGTGACAACAGTCCGGAGAATATCTATATCCAAAGTGCGACGCTCAACGGGAAGAAGTATGATAAATGTTACCTGACGCACGATGATCTGGCGGCCGGTGGAACGCTTGTCCTCCAAATGGGTGTCAAACCTTCGGATTGGGGAAAAGATTGATCGGATGATACCTTTCGGCGGAGAGGCGTTTTCTGGCTTCACCCTGTCTCGTCCTGAAATAGGTTGACTGTGTATTAAAAAATCCTGTTATAGGTTATTCATAAATGTAAACAACAGACAAACTGTCCCGTCCTAAAGTGGTATTTGATATTGTATAATATGCAATGATATGGATATTTATGTCGTTTTTGCTAACTTCTTTAGTTTTCGGCCTTGGTCGAAAAGGTTTTTGACTAAGGTCGAAAGCCCTTTTGACTAAGGTCAAAAACGTATTCGACAAAGGTCAAATGTTTATAGGTTGCATGGTTTTGCAATAGTAATATGATTGCTATCCTCTAAATATAGCCTGTTCGTAAGAAAAACGAGAAATACTTACTTTTGTTTGCCTGTATAGTTTCTTCTCTCTATATTTGTGTCCGTACACTTGCATGGCGTTGCAGGTCCCTGCATTTTATTGATTACAAGAAGCGTTTAAAAGATATTATCCGGATATTGAAACTTCGACACTTTCAGACCAGAGGATAATAGGCAACTGAACGCTCACGTACCTTCCTTGTTATATATATTCATGCCTGGCATGGGTATGTCTTCAAGAATAGAAGGGCGTGGGCTGTTGTTTATATCACTGGTCGGGCAGTCGAAGGCCTCAATATCAGGTATATCAACAGTTCCCACGCCTCTTTTTATGAAAAAATCATCCGGTTCGGGAATTGCCGGATAATTTAATTCTTTATTATTATGAACAAAACGAAAACGTTTAAAAGGCTGCATCTGCCCATGTTAGTCTTTTTGTTTTTTGTGTGCACGACCACGCTTTCCTATGCCCAGCATATGGTTTCCGGCGTAGTCAAGGATGTGACCGGTGAGCCTATCATCGGGGCGAACGTAGTCGAGAAAGGGACTACGAATGGTTCCATTACCGACATCGACGGTAAATTCTCTTTTTCCATCTCTAAACCGGTTGTTACGTTGTCTGTTTCCTACATCGGGTATCAGCCGCAAGACTATGCTTACAAAGGACAAGGGAGTGTGATTATCATCTTGAAAGAGGACCTGCAAAATCTGGACGAAGTCGTGGTTGTCGGCTACGGTGTGGCCAAGAAGCGGGACTTGACCGGTTCGGTTGCCTCCGTGAAGGGAGAGAAGTTGCAGGAGACGGCTTCTTTCAGTGCGGCACAGGCGTTGCAAGGAAGGGCTGCCGGTGTGACGATTTTGTCAACGAGTGCAAAACCGGGCGAGGATGTGCAGGTTCGTGTGCGTGGTAACCGTTCTTTAAAAGCGACAAACGATCCGTTATATGTCGTGGACGGTATTCCTATCGTGGTGGCATTGAGCGAATTGAGTCCATCCGATATTGAATCGGTCGAAGTGTTGAAAGATGCTTCTGCCACGGCTATCTATGGGTCGCGTGGTGCGAATGGTGTTATTCTGGTAACAACAAAGAAGGGGAAAGAGGGTAAGGTGCAGGTCGATTATAACGGCTATGTAGGTGTACAGCAAGCTGCCCGTAAGATTGAAATGTTTGATGGCGGAGAGTGGGTCGAAATGGTACGCGAGGCGAATCGTGCCACAAACAAGACTACTCCGTATCCGCTTGTCCCGACATTGGATTGGGATCGTAAGATCGGTTATTTCAATGCAGATCCGAGTATAATGAACAAGATCGAACAGGGATATGACGAAAACGGTGTCTGGCATTCTGACCGTGTCCCTTACACCGACTGGACAGAGGAGGCCTTGCGTGTTGCTCCGATCCACAATCATGAAGTCAGTGTTCGAGGTGGTACGGAGAAGCTGAAGATGCTCGCTTCCGCAACTTATTTCGGACAAGATGGTGTCGTGAAGGGACAAGATTATCGGCGCTATTCGGTTCGCGTCAATTTCGACTGGACTTTGAATAAATATGTGAAGGTCGGCGGTTCAACCTCTTTCTCTCATCTTGATCGTAACAACGGGGGGAATCTTTATGATGGAGTGAAACTGACATATCCATTGGCTGACATTTATGATGCAAATGGAAACATTATTGAAGCCCGTCCCGGTAATGATCCGCAGCTGTGGAATAAATTCCTGAATATAGAACATGAGAAGAAGGAGATAAAGAAAGACCGTTTCCTGGGAAGTTATTATCTGGATGTTACGCTTCCGTTCGATATTAAATACCGTTCGAATGTCGGTATCGACATAGGTCCCTGGTACGGCAACGAGTTCTACGGAGCGTTGAGTTCGGACCGTTCCGGCAGTCCGGCGCGTGCTGTCAATGCCCGTGACAACCGCCGTATGTACACGTGGGAAAACCTGTTGTTCTATAACAAGACCTTCAAAAAAGATCATACCCTGGGCTTGACTTTCCTGCAATCCATCCAGCAGGAAACATACGAGAAGTCGGAAATCAAAGTGAAAGACCTGCCTTACGAGAACCAGACTTGGAACAATGTCGGTTCGGCCCAGACGATCGAGTCCGTATCGAGCGATTATCAGCGTTGGAATCTGGCTTCTTTCATGGGACGTGTGAATTATAACTATAAGGACCGATATCTGCTGACGGTATCTGCCCGCTACGACGGTTCTTCCCGTCTGGCTCCGGGGCATAAATGGGTGTTGTTCCCCTCTGCTGCCCTTGCATGGCGTGTCAAGGAAGAATCGTTCCTGAAAGATGTCGACTGTCTGAGCAATTTGAAGCTCCGCCTGGGTTGGGGTATCACCGGCAACACGGCTATCGATCCCTATAAGACGCAGGGTAACCTTGAGTACGGGCGTTACAGCTATGGTTCGAACGGTGTGCTGGCCTTCTATCAGAAGGAGATGCCGAACCCGAACTTGTCATGGGAAAAGACCGAGCAATGGAATGCCGGTATCGATTTCGGTTTCTTGAACGGCCGGATAGGTGGGAGCGTGGATTTGTATCTTCAGAATACGAACGACCTCTTGATGGACCGGCAGTTACCGATCGTTTCCGGTTTCGGCAATGTGACGACCAATATCGGGCAGATTCGTAACAAAGGTCTGGAAGTAACCTTGAATACGGTCAATATCGATACGAAAGATTTCAAGTGGACGACCGACTTCATGTTCTCCGTCAACAAGGAAGAGATCGTGGAACTCTATAACGGGAAAGTCGACGACGAAGGAAATAAATGGTTTATCGGCCAGCCCGTGAAAGTGTTCTATGATTATAAGGCCGACGGTATCTGGCAACTGGAAGATGCTGCCGAACTCGAAAAGTGGGGAGGCGTCTTTAAGCCCGGCGATATCAAGATTGTCGACCGCAATGGCGACTATAAGATCACTTCCGAAGACCGCTTTATTCTCGGTCATGAGAATCCGAACGTGACGTTGAGCATGAGTAATTATTTTAATTATAAGGATTTTGATTTCAGTTTCTTCCTGAATGGTGCTTTCGGACAGACGAAATCTTTCAACCGTGAACTCCGTTTGAGCGGACGTTATAGTGGTGCGAAAGTAAATTACTGGCGTATTATCGGCGAGGATGAAAACGGCAACCCGATCAGTAACCGCAGTAACGAAGCTCCGCGCCCGAATATCGACTTCGAGAACCCGAACTACATTTCTTCCCTTTATAAGGAAGACGCTTCGTTCCTGAGAATCGGCCAGGTGACATTGGGCTATACGTTGCCGAAGGCATTGTTGCAGAATGTCGGTATCCAGAAGTTGCGTGTATATGCAACCGTACAGAATGCGTATGTCTTTACGGGCTATTCAGGTACGGACCCGGAAAGTGGCGGTGACTTCAATGAACCGATGCCGAGGACGTATCTGTTTGGTGTGAACCTGAGCTTTTGATAATAACTAACATGATAAATAGACGATAGTATGAAAAATATAATAAAATATGGTTTGCTGTCTTTAGTGGCAGCGGCCGGCGTGTCGTGTGAATCTTTCCTGAATGAAAAGGTGGTCAGCGGGGTGTCGTATGATTATCTGGAAACAAAGACCGGTATAGAAACTGCTGTGAACGGCGTTTATTCGACTATGCGCTGGTATGTCGGTGGCGAGCGTTATTATTGCCTGACCGAGTATGGCGTGGATTATGTCTGGGAAGGGGCCGATGGCGGTAATAAGGATGCTTTCAATAAATACAGCAATCAGTTGAACTCTTCTTTCGGTATGTTGTATGAATTTTGGGAAAATGCTTATAAAGGTATTACACGGGCCAATACGGCTTTGATGTATCTGCCGAAAGTGGGAGATATGACCGATGCCGAGAAAACGGCGCGTGAAGGTGAACTTCGTTTCATGCGTGCCTATTTCTATTTTGATCTGGTTCAGCAATTTGGACGTATTCCTTTATTGACGGAAGGAAACGTTTCTGAAATCAAGACCGACTTTAAACGTGCTTCGGTGGCGGATGTGTATGCGTTTATTATTAGCGATTTGCGTCAGGCTTATGAAGTGTTGCCTGATGTGGCCATGCAGGCGGATCGTGGTCGTGCAACCAAATGGTCGGCGGCTAATTTGTTGTCGAAAGTTTATTTGACAAGGGGGAGCGCTATCAAAGATCAGCGCGGACAACAACCAACCGATATGGATAGTACGGCTTATTTTGCCGAAGCGGTTATCAACTCCGGAAAGTTCGCCTTGGATTCGGATTATTCAATGACATTCGATCAGGACAGACAGAAGGTGTTTTCTGAAACAATCTGGGGTGTCGAGTTTACAAACGATGTGTTGTTTAACGGTTCGGAAGGAAACAAGATGCACCTGTATTGGGTTCCGACTTACGAAAAATTGCCGGGTTTGCAACGCGACCTTCAGCAAGGGCGTGCTTGGAAACGTATGCGGCCGACTCCTTATTTGCAAACCCAGTTGTTCGACCACCTGAATGACTCCCGTATGTATAAGATGTTCAGTTGGGTGTTCTATGCGAATAAAGAATCTTCCATCCCTGTCTGGAAAGACAAATATTATTACGTAAATGAAAATGGAGAGGAGACGGGTGATTTGCTTTATGAAACGCCTGCTGAACTGGTTGGCAAACCAAAGTTCGCTTTAGGAGATACGGCGGCTTACTTTATCCCGAAATATTATGGCGCGAAAGATTATAAAGGTGCTGTGATCGACAAAGCGAAAGACCGCCAGATGCAATTGGACATCGCAAAGGCGCCTTATACATTGATTCCGATCGATGAAAACACGAACCACTTTTTCCCTTGCCTGAAGAAATGGCTCGATACGCAACGTCCGGATATGAACTATGAACAGGGAGGACGTAACTTTGTCCGTATGCGGCTGGGTGAGACGTATCTGATAGCTGCCGAAGCTTATGGCAGAAAGGGGGATTTCGAGAAAGCGGCTTCGCTGATCAACGTCGTCCGTAAACGTGCCGCCTACAAAGAAGGAGAAGCCAAACCGCAGGAGTGGTGGCAGATAGATGGTGGCGATATGGCTAACCTGGCTGGTTCGACTGAAAAGTCGATGCTGGTGACGCCGGCAGAGATCAGTGACGATTTTATCGGTTTTATGCTGGATGAGCGTGCCCGTGAAACATACGGCGAGATGAACCGCTGGGAAGACTTGGTGCGTACGGAAACGTTGTACGAGCGTGTGAAAGAGTTTAATCCGGATGCCGCTCCGAACATAAAGGAATATCACAAACTACGTCCGATTCCGCAGAACCATATCGACCGCCTGTCTCCGAAGCCATCTGCCGAAGAGGCGCAGAATGAAGGATACTATTGATAGTTGAAAATCGAAAGTTGAAAATTGAAAATTAAATTCCGTTCCAAGAACAATGACCGTTTTTATAATTTTCAATTTTCAACTTTCAATTTCCATTACTCTTCTTCTGCAAACATCGGGTCCCAAGCCGGTAACCGTGTCGGTGTCTGTTTCAATACTTCCCGGACTTTGTCGGTGATGTATTTCTTGTTGACAACCAAGCGGAACATGTATTCGTTGAACCATTCGTCCGTCATGATCAGGTGGCCGTTGTTGGCACCCGGTCCCCAACTGTTTTCCACCATCCACTTTTTAGGTTGGCCGTTGGCATCCAAATCTACCGCCATCAGTGTCATGGCATGGGAAGAGCCGCTGGCGAATGTCTGGATGCGTTGTTTCTTGTCCATACCGAAAGTCGTGCCCATCAACGAGCCGTAGTCATAATAGTTGACATCGAGCACTCCGCGGTTGCGGTCGAAGAATTTGCCCACGTCGCAGGAGAAATACATCATGGTGCTGTCCTTGATGGAGGCGATCGCCATCTCTTTGATATCTTCTATCGGAAGGTTGACGTATGTCCAGTTCTTGCCGTCATAGGCATGGCGGTCAAAGTCGATCTCATATAGTTTATAGAAGTCGCGGCTCGGATCGTTCATCAGCATGACATAGTTGTTCTTCAAATCTTCGCCCACGAATTCCTGATAGAATGATTGCGGGGTGTATTCTTTTGTCTCGACCGGTTTTCCGCTTGCGTCTTTGCGTGTCCAGGTGAATTTCGTAGGAGGTTCTCCGAGGTTGAGGACCAGCATACGGTAGATTTCGCCCAGCATCTCGGTTTTGCGTTTTGCCAGCGCTTCCGGTTTCGAGCCTTTTGCGTCGCGTAGTTCCAATCCGTATTCTTTCAATTTCAGTCCGATCAGGTTGGACATACGGCTGGTATTGTCGCTGCTATAGGTTTCGACCATGACACCGGAAGGAACGATGCCGTATTTCATCAGGTTGTCGGATATGCCGGTGAATTGTCCGCCGTCTCCGATCGGATTCTTGAACAGCCATTCCACCATTTTGTCGTTGATCGGCTTTTCCCGTGTATCAATGATTCCTTGCAGGAAAAGGTTTGCTTTTTCAAGCTGGTCCCAGAAGAAGTTGTAGTTCTGCGAGAGTTCGAATTCCGGCAGGTTATACTTGGCGATGACCTGCGCACGAATAACATTCAATCCTGTAAACAACCAGCAACGGCCGGAGGATTTCTGGTTCGTGATCCCTTTACTGTTCACTTTGTTTGAAAAGTAGGTGTCGAAATTGTTTTTGCTGTCATTGTTGACTGCCAGTTTGTTGATGTCGTTGCCCGCGATTGCATTGTGAATGGCTTTGTCGGCCGGCGTTCCTTTGTAGGCTTGCTTGATTTCCTGCAACATTCCGGACGAGATGCCGCCCTCTGCCTGCTGTCCGTAAGCCGATAACGATAGCCCGAATGCAAGGGCTGTTATCCACAGATTGTTCTTTCTCATGATATAATTTGTTTAGTTTTTTAAGTGTTTTGTCACAAAAGTAGTTTAATTTCTTTATATGGAGGTTACTCGGTGGCTCATTTAGCTCCCTTGCCTGGTTCATGTTGGAACGAGGATGAATGATATAATTGTATATGTATTTGAATAATATTTACATTGTAATGAATAATATTTATTATTTATTGCATGTTTATAAATTATTGAATACTTTTGTTGTAAAGTAATCTTTTAGTCAAGTATAAACAAGAATAAGAAATAAATCTATGAATAACGAGATCAAAAGAAGACTCCCCTTGCAGTGCCCGGCTTGTGACGCGCCTTTGAAAGTGGGTCGGATGTTTTGTGGGCAATGCGATACGGAGGTGTGCGGTACATTTGAACAGCCTGTACTGGCAAAACTGACGGATAAGGAACAGCAGTTTGTAATCGACTTCATCAAATCCAGCGGAAGCCTGAAGGATATGGCGAAGAATATGGGAGTCAGTTACCCTACTGTCCGGAATGTATTAGACGATCTGATTGATAAACTAAATAAAATCGAATAGGTTATGAACAAACAACATCTTTATGGATTGATTAATCCTTTTGAACGGATTGCCGGTCTGGAAGCATTGCTTTGGGGACTGGCTGGAATGGTGGTATCGACAGCTCTTTCTTTTTATTCCGGCTGGCATTATCACGGGTTGCTGCATTTTGGTCCGGCTCCGAATCCGGCGTGGTGGTGTTATGCGGTGGAGCACCTTGCCGTCTGGCTGATTCCGGCTGTTATGTTTTATTTGGGAGGATTGCTGCTTTCCCGTTCACGCATACGGATGGTCGATGTGTTGGGAACGGTCGTTTTCGCACAATTGCCGTTGATCGTCATGAACCTTTTCAACTTCTTGCCGCCTATGCAGAAACTCGCACAGATAGATGTGAACATGCCTCCGGCAGAGATCATGCAACAGCCCGGATTCCTTGTCGGAATATGGCTGTCGCTGGTCTCTTTTGTCTTTTTGATCTGGGCACTGGTCTGGATGTTCCAGGCATTGAAAGTGTCCTGTAACCTGAAAGGCTACAGGTTGGGAATCCTCTACTGCGTGGGGATCTTCGGCGGAGACGTGTTTTGCCGCTATCTGATAAAATGGGTGTGCTATTGATGGAACAGCAGATTGCGCAGTCCGGCGATATCCTCTACGATATAGTCCGCCCCGGCTTGCGATAACTCTTCCCGGTCACCGTAACCGTAAAGCACACCGATCGAATCGAGCCTGTTCTCTTTGGCCCCGATGATGTCATGTTTGCGGTCGCCGATCATGACGACTGATAGATGATCCGTCAGGTTATTGCTTTCCAATACATGACGGATCACATCTCCTTTTGTATAGAAGGAACCGTCCAGGCCACTGCCCGCGACGAAAGTGAAGTAACGGGCGATATCGAAATAGTCCAGGATGCGTTTGGCGAAGACTGTCGGTTTGGATGTCGCCAGCATCAGGATGCGCCCTTGCCGGGTTGCCTCTTCTAAAAAGTCTTTCATGCCGTCATACAGTTTGTTCTCATAAATGCCGGTGTCGGCAAAACGTTCCCGGTACTTTTCTGTAGCCTCTTTGGCCTGTTCGTCTGTGAAATGATAGAAATCCCGGAACGAGTCCAGAAGAGGAGGACCGATAAAAGGACATAACTCGCGAAGGTCATTCACTTGTATGCCGAAATGATTCAATGCGTATTCGACGCATCGGGTGATGCCGATCATCGGATCTGTAATCGTCCCGTCCAGGTCCAGCAGGATGTATTTGTACTCTTTCATTTGCAATTGTATTGTTTATCCTGTCCCGTGATAGCGGGTCAGTGCTCTTCTTTATACCAGGATGAGTACATGTGATAGTTCTTGGCTATCTTCTGGTTGATCTCTTTTGCCTGTTCTGGGTCCACCTTCTTTACGAACTTGGCCGGTATGCCGGCGTAGATGCTTCCCGGCTCGACGATGGTCTTGCTCAGTACGACCGAACCGGCAGCGACGATCGCTCCTTCACCGATCACGGCATGGTCCAGTACGACCGAGCCCATCCCGATCAGGGCGCCGTTGCATATCTTTGCCCCGTGGATCGTGACGTTATGACCGACCGACACATCGTCGCCGATCTCAATCGTCGATTTTTCGTATAAGGTGTGCAGGACGGAACCATCCTGTATATTCACCCCGTTGCCGATCCGGATGGAGTTTACATCGCCTCGCAACACAGTCCCGAACCAGATACTGCAACCTTCGCCTATCTCTACATCGCCGATAATAGTGGCGTTGTCTGCTAAAAACGTGTCTTTACCTATTTGGGGAGTAAAGCCTCTTACTGATTTTATTAAAGCCATAACTTTTTAATTGACAATTAATAATTGACAATTGACAATTGACAATTTAAGAGAGAACGACAAACCTATTGTCAATTGTCAATCGTCTGTTGATTAAATTTCTGCCGTTTTTTCTTTTAACCAAGCCTTCTCTTCTTCAGTCAAATGCGGGCTTACCAAGTCGTATACCATCTGGTGGTATTTGTTCAGCCATGCATGCTCGCGTACAGAAAGCATGGACGGGATAACCAGCTTCGTATCGATGTAACATAACGTCAAAGTTTCGAAACCGAGGAACTTTCCGAATTCCGTTTCACTGTCTTCATGGATCAGGATCATATTCTCGGTACGGATGCCGTATTCGCCGGGGCGGTATATGGCCGGTTCGTCACTCATCACCATGCCCGGTTCCAGGATTACCGGGTTTTCTTCCATGCGGATGCTTTGCGGCCCTTCATGTACGTTCAAGCAATGGCCGATGCCGTGGCAGGTTCCGTGCAGATAGTTGATGCCGGCATCCCACAAAGCTTTACGGGCGAAGGCGTCGATCAAGCAGCCCCGTATGCCTGCGGGGAATTTGCATTTGGCAATTCCGATAGTGCCTTTCAGGGCGCGGGTAAAGTCCTTCTTCATTTGCTCGCTCGGCTCGTCGCAAAGGGCGATCGTACGGGTGATGTCGGTCGTTCCGTCCAAATACTGGGCTCCGGAGTCGAGCAGGTACAAACTGTCCGTTTTCAACTCCGTGTCCGTTTCGGGTGTGGGAGAATAGTGTACGACCGCTCCGTGAGGACCGTAGCTAGATATGCTGGCAAAGCTGTCCATGACATATTGGGGCTGTTCGGAGCGCAGAGCCGTCAACTTGGCAGCGGCACTCAGCTCCGTCACCTTTTCTCCGGCTTTAAGCATCTTTTCCAGCCAGAAGTAGAATTTGGTCATGGCGATGCCGTCTTTCAGGACGGCGTTGCGGAATCCTTTTATCTCTGTCTCGTTCTTGATGCTTTTCAGGTGATTGGCGGGCGAGGTTCCTTCTATCAGGATACTGCTTTTGGGCAGTGCATTGTAGATGGCTACGTTGGTTCGTTTGCTGTCGATGAACACCCGTGTCCGTTCCGGCAGTCGTGACAGGAAGGTTGCCAACATGCCGTAGTCGGCTAGTGTCACTCCTTCTTTCTTTAGATGTTCTGCTATTTCAGCGGGTATCTTCTTCGGATTCACGAACAGTACGCTTTCCTTCTCGGAAACGAATGCATAACTGATGACGACCGGATTATAGGCAACGTCCGTACCCCTGATATTGAAGGTCCAGGCCACTTCGTCCAATGCGGAGAGAATGGTGCAGTCGGCTCCTGCCTTGTGTAGCATCTTGTTGATATCTATCAGTTTGTCTTCTGTTGATTTTCCGCTGAGTTCGATCGGCATTTCAAACATCGGAGCTTCAGGGATGGCGGGACGTTCTTTCCAGATCGGATCGATCAGCGAAGCGTTTGTATTCAGTTTGATCTCTTTTTCCGCTAATGCCTTTTCCAGTGAGCGGGCATCTGCCAGGCTGTATGTCTCGCCGTTCAGGCCGACTGTCTGTCCCTCTTTCAGTTCGTGTGTCAGGAACTCCGGGATTGTCGGGGTTTCGGGTAACATCATTTTGAAAAGTTCGATACCTGTCCCTTCCAGTTGGGTGGAGGCTTGCAGGAAATATCGGGAGTCGGTCCAAAGCCCGGCTTTATCGGCTGTGATTATAACTGTTCCGGCCGAACCTGTGAATCCGGAAATCCATTCACGGTATTTCCAGCAGTCGGCAGGATATTCACTCATGTGAGGGTCGGAAGTCGGAATAATATAAGCATCGATTTTATGCTGTTTCATTGCTTCCCTTAGGGCGGCAATACGTTCAGGAATGTTTGTTTTCATCGCATTTTGTTTTATGTCAACATTACTATTGGCAAAGTTATTAAATTTCTTCTCTTTCTATGTCCTTGGAATAAAAAAATCAAATCTACTCATATTTCTGCTTTATAAGTTATCTGTATTCAGATTGCAATAAAGGAAGATGACTAGTATAATTTCTGAAATATCTGTACCTTTGCGAGAAAACCTTTTTAATAATAATATTAGGAAAAGCTAAAAGTTAGTATATGAAAAATATAATGTTATCGCTTATGACTGCAATGGTTATGACTGCCTGTACGGGGCAGAAGGCTGAGAAGGTGGAAGCTACTCAGGATAATTTCAATTATGTCGTGGATCAGTTTGCTGATCTTCAGATATTGCGTTATCAGGTTCCGGGATTTGAATCCTTTTCTTTGAAGCAGAAACAATTATTATATCATTTGTCGGAAGCTGCCCTGATGGGCCGGGATATTTTGTTCGACCAGAACTGTCGTTATAATCTGCCGATCCGCCGTGCGCTGGAGGCTGTTTATACCGGCTATAAAGGAGATCGTACGGATCCGCAGTTTGTTGCTTTGGAAACTTATTTGAAACGGGTTTGGTTTGCCAACGGCATCCATCACCATTATGCGGAAGACAAATTTGTTCCCGGCTTTACGCCTGAGTTCTTCCGGACTTGTATCTCGCAGATCGGTTCTTCCGCACTTCCGCTACGTGAAGGGCAGACGGTGGAACAGTTTGTCGCCGAGATCAGTCCCGTGATCTTTGATCCGGCTGTGATGGCGAAGCGTACGGTGCAGAGTGGCGATGTCGACCTGATCCGGGCTTCGGCCAACAATTATTATGGCGAAGGAGTTACCCAGGTAGAAGTTGAGGATTTCTATGCCCGGATGAAAGCTGGGAAAGACACGATTTCTCCGATCTCTTACGGCTTGAACAGCCGTTTGGTAAAAGAGAACGGCAAGTTGGTCGAAAAAGTGTGGAAGGTAGGCGGCCTCTATTCGCCGGCACTCGAAAAGATCGTGTCGGAATTGCAGAAAGCCGTGGCTTTTGCCGAGAACGATGCGCAAAAGTCAATCATCGGGAAACTGATCGAATATTATCAGACCGGCGACTTGAAAATCTTCGATGCCTATTCGATCCTATGGGTGGAAGATACGGCATCGGATGTTGACTTTGTGAACGGCTTTATCGAAACATACGGAGATCCGTTAGGAATGAAAGCCAGCTGGGAGTCGACCGTGAACTTTATCAATAAGGAGGCAACGAAGCGAACAAAAGTGATCAGCGATAATGCGCAGTGGTTCGAAGATCATTCTCCTGTAGATAAACGGTTTAAGAAAGAAAAAGTAAAAGGAGTCAGTGCCAAAGTAATTACGGTTTCCATGTTGGGAGGTGATTGCTATCCGGCAACTCCGATTGGCATCAACTTGCCGAATGCCGACTGGATTCGCCGCGATCATGGTTCGAAATCCGTTACGATCGAGAATATCACTGAGGCATATGACAAAGCTTCTCAGGGAAATGGTTTCAATGATGAATTTGTCTGGAGCGATAAGGAGCGCGAAGGATTGAAGAAATACGGATTCATCACCAACAATCTGCATACCGATTTGCATGAATGCTTGGGACATGGTTCCGGTAAATTGCTTCCCGATACCGATCCGGATGCTTTGAAGGCCTACAGTTCGACTTTGGAAGAGGCGCGTGCCGATCTTTTCGGTTTGTACTATCTCGGAGATGCCAAGCTGGTGGAACTCGGACTTGTGCCGGATGCAGAGGCTTATAAGGCTGAATACTATAAATATATAATGAATGGCCTGATGACACAGCTGGTCCGGATCGAGCAAGGCAAGAATGTTGAAGAAGCCCATATGCGCAACCGTCAGCTGATTGCCAAATGGGTATATGAAAAAGGAAAGGCTGATAACGTGATTGAACTGAAACAGCGGGATGGCAAGACATACGTGGTGGTCAATGACTATGCCAAGCTGCGTGAACTGTTCGGAACTTTGTTGGCGGAAGTGCAGCGTATCAAGAGTGAAGGTGATTTTTCCGCCGGAAAGAAACTGGTGGAAGAGTATGCCGTAAAGGTCGACCCAGCTCTTCATGCCGAAGTGCTCGAACGCTATGCCAAATTGAACCTGGCTCCGTATAAGGGATTCGTGAATCCGGTGATGAAGGAAGTCAAGAACGATAAGGGAGATGTAACGGATATTGTGCTGGATTATACCGAAGGGTATACCGATCAGATGCTTCGTTACAGCAAGGAGTATTCGTTTTTACCTTCCTATAATGAATAATAAAGCGTATGTTACAGAATGAATTAAAAGAAATACGGACCCAGCTTCGCCTGGCGATGAATGGAGTGATCTCTACCAGCATGCGCGAGAAGGGTATTGTCTATAAGCTGAATTTCGGTGTTCCTTTGCCTGAAATCAAGCAGATTGCCACTACACATAAACCGGACTCTGAGCTGGCCGCTGCTTTGTGGAAAGAAGACATCCGTGAATTCAAGATATTGGCTTCTTTCTTGCAGCCGGTAGACGAGTTCTCGTCCCAAGAGGCGAAGCAATGGGTGAAAGAAATCCCTTATTTGGAAATTGCAGAGCAGTGCAGCCACAATTTGTTTTATAAGTTGCCGGATGTGGAGGATTTGCTGCTCGGGTTGATTTTTAATGTGGAAGACGAATATGCACGTACGGTGGCTTATCTAGTCTGGGCCGAACTGTTTAAGGAAGGAAAGGATTTGATAGCACCGGTGAGGACCGCATTTGTCGCGGAATGTATGCGGACGCTTGCCCAGACTGATTTCGAGGCGTCCTTCAAAGAAAAGCAGGCTGCGGTGAAAGCCATGAAATTTTATGGAAGACAGTCGGCTGAACGGGCGCAGCAAATGTTGGGCGGGTTCGATGATTTTCCTGAATTCATGCAGACGCCCGAAGGGCAGGAAATATATAATGATTTAAAATTTGAATTTGAATATTGCCGTTAAGGCTTTGCGTTTAAAATAAATGCGCTAACTTTGTCGGTCGCGTGGAGTCGCAACTTGAAGATGGATGCAAAAAAGTACACAGAGATGCAAGACCTGTTCACCAGATATCTTGCCGAGAAAAAACTACGAAAGACGGAGGAACGCTATGCCATATTGGAGTGTATATGCAGTTTCCCCGGTCATTTTGATATGTGTTTGCTTCATCAGAAACTGGAGGAAATGAATTTTCATGTCAGTCGGGCTACTGTTTATAACACGGTCGACGTTTTGGTAGACAGCGGCTTAATTGTGCGCCATCAGCTGACGGCCCAGGCTGTACAGTATGAATTACGGATGCTGGCGGAGACACACTTGCATCTGATCTGTATGAAATGCGGGGCAATCAGAGAGCTGAAGGATGCAACACTAAAGAAAGATGTCGGAGCGTTGAAGATATCGCGTTTCACTCCGGAATATCATGCGCTTTACATTTATGGCTTATGTAGCAAATGTAAGTACCGGCTTCAGCGGAAGAAGTAAGAATATTAACATCTATATAATATATAAACGATGAAAGTTGACGTTCTATTAGGATTGCAGTGGGGTGACGAAGGCAAAGGAAAAGTTGTCGACGTTTTGACTCCGAATTACGATGTGATAACTCGTTTTCAGGGAGGTCCCAATGCTGGACATACTTTGGAATTTAACGGTGAAAAGTATGTATTACGTTCCATCCCTTCTGGTATTTTCCAAGGGGGTAAGGTAAACGTTATCGGTAACGGTGTCGTACTGGATCCGTTGTTGTTCCAACAGGAAGCGGAAGCGCTTGCTGCCAGCGGGCACGACCTGACCAAACAACTGTGTATCTCTAAGAAAGCTCATTTGATCTTGCCTACTCACCGTATATTGGATGCTGCTTACGAAGCTGCGAAAGGGTCAGGCAAAATCGGTACGACCGGTAAAGGTATCGGTCCGACTTATACGGATAAGATCAGCCGTAACGGTCTGCGCGTAGGCGACCTGTTGCATAATTTCGATGAAAAGTATGCAGCTGCAAAAGCAAGACATGAAGCGATTCTGCGTTCTCTGAATTATGAATATGATATTACTGAATTGGAGGCACAGTGGTTCAAGGCTTTGGATTATTTGAAACAGTTTCGTTTGATCGACAGCGAACATGTGATTAATAACTATTTGAAAGAAGGTAAGTCTGTTTTGGCCGAAGGTGCACAGGGCACGATGCTGGATATTGATTTCGGTTCTTATCCGTTTGTGACTTCTTCCAATACGATTTGTGCAGGTTGCTGTACAGGTTTGGGGGTTTCCCCGCGTAACATCGGTGAAGTGTATGGTATCTTCAAAGCTTATTGTACACGTGTCGGTAGCGGTCCGTTTCCGACAGAACTGTTTGATGAAACAGGTAGCAAGATCCGTCAGATCGGACATGAATATGGTGCTGTAACTGGGCGCGAACGCCGTTGTGGCTGGATTGACTTGGTTGCGCTGAAATATGCGATCATGATCAACGGTGTGACGAAACTGATCATGATGAAGAGCGATGTGCTGGATGGCTTCGAAACAGTAAAGGCTTGCATTGCTTATAAAGTCAATGGCGAAGAAACAACAGAGTTTCCGTTTGAAATCAATGAAGGCATCGAACCCGTATATGTGGAAATGCCGGGTTGGAATGTCGATATGACGAAAATGCAAAGTGAAGACGAATTTCCCGAAGAGTTCAATGCTTACATCTCTTTCTTGGAAGAAGAGCTGGAAGTTCCGATCAAGATTGTATCTGTCGGTCCTGACCGTGAGCAAACAATTGTCAGATATACCGAAGAATAAAACCTGAAAATAATACAAAATGGCAGAAGACCACATCCCGGAAGGATGATCTCCTGCCATTTTTATTTTTGGCAGACTTTTTGTCGTTTATGATTTAGTATAACTATTATAAATTAGAAAAATATGAGCATGTATTGGATTATATTTATCGGTTTTGCCCTTCTTAGCTGGTTGGTTTCTTCCAGACTCCAGAACAAGTTTGAAAAATATTCCAAGATTCCTATGCCGAATGGTATGACAGGAAAGGATGTGGCTGAAAAGATGTTGCATGATAACGGGATTTATGACGTAAAGGTGATTTCCACTCCCGGACATTTGACGGATCATTATAATCCGGCAAACCAGACCGTCAATCTGAGTGAATCGGTTTATTACAGTAACAGTATTGCTGCCGCAGCCGTTGCAGCTCATGAATGCGGACACGCTGTCCAGCATGCTACGGCTTATGCGCCTCTTCGGATGCGTTCGGCTTTGGTTCCGGTCGTCAGCTTTGCTTCCAACATTATGACATGGGTGCTGTTGGGTGGTATGCTGTTGATTAATACGTTTCCCCAGTTGATGCTGTTTGGTATTATTCTTTTTGCATCGACGACTTTATTCAGTTTCATTACACTACCGGTCGAGATCAATGCCAGCCAGCGGGCTTTGGTCTGGTTGAGCAATGCCGGCATCACAAATGTCTATACGCATGACAAGGCTGAAGATGCTTTGCGTTCTGCTGCTTACACGTATGTAGTGGCTGCCTTGGGTTCGCTTGCTACATTATTATATTATATCATGATTTTCCTGGGGGGAAGAAGCCGGGATTAAACAGGAAGCATTACCTTTGCAGCCTAAATAATATAAATTAGTGAATCATGCAAAAGCCGTCTATCCCTAAAGGAACAAGAGATTTTTCGCCAGAAGAAATGGCGAAGCGTAATTATATATTCAATACTATCCGCGAAGTATATCATCTGTACGGATTTCAGCAGATCGAAACGCCGGCTATGGAAAACCTGTCTACGCTGATGGGCAAGTATGGAGAAGAAGGCGATAAGTTGCTTTTCAAAATATTAAATTCCGGCGATTGCTTTTCCGGAATAACGGATGAAGAACTGTCGGAGCGCAATGCCGTAAGATTCGGAATGAAAGCTTGCGAGAAGGGTTTGCGTTATGACCTGACGGTTCCTTTTGCCCGTTATGTGGTACAGCACCGTAATGATATCGCTTTCCCATTCAAGCGTTACCAGATACAGCCGGTATGGCGTGCCGATCGTCCGCAGAAAGGTCGTTACCGTGAGTTTTACCAATGTGATGGAGATGTGGTAGGTTCCGATTCGTTGGTAAATGAAGTCGAGCTGATCCAGATTATGGATGAGGTATTCCGCCGTTTCGGAATCCGTGTCTGTATCAAGATGAACAACCGTAAGATTCTTTCCGGCATTGCCGAGATAATCGGTGAAGCCGATAAGATTGTCGATATTACGGTCGCTATAGATAAACTGGATAAGATCGGTCTGGATAATGTAAATGATGAATTGCGTTCTAAAGAATTGTCTGAAGGTGCGATAGCCCGTTTGCAGCCGATCATTATGCTGAAAGGTACGAATCGTGAAAAGCTGGCTGTTTTGAAAAAGGAACTGGCAGCATCGGAAATAGCGATGAAAGGTATTGCCGAGATGGAATTTATCCTGGACCGCATCGAGAAGTTAGAGCTGACAGCTGATTTGGAACTGGATCTGACGTTGGCACGCGGTCTGAACTACTATACGGGTGCTATCTTCGAAGTGAAAGCGTTGGATGTCCAGATCGGAAGTATCACGGGGGGCGGACGCTATGACAATTTGACCGGTGTGTTTGGTATGGACGGTATGTCAGGTGTCGGAATTTCCTTCGGTGCCGATCGTATTTTCGATGTTCTAAACCAGTTGGAACTTTATCCGGTTGATTCTTTGAAGACCACGCAACTGTTGTTCGTGAATTTCGGCGAGAAGGAAGAAAACTATTTGTTGCCTCTGATCTCGAAAGTGCGTGCTGCCGGTATCCGTACGGAGTTGTATCCTGAATCAGCCAAAATGAAGAAGCAGATGGGATATGCCGATACGAAAAAGATCCCGTTTGTGGCGATTGTCGGTGAAAACGAAATAAATGAAGGCAAGATCAATCTGAAAAACATGTTGACAGGCGAACAGTCTCTTGTCACATTAGAAGAACTGATCGAAAGATTCTAGCTGCAATTTCAATTTTGTGCCTTTAGGTACACCCGTTTCTACTATAAATAGACTGATAATTGAACTTCCCCATTCATTTTCTTGTTGTAATGGGGAAGTTTTTTTGTAACAGGATGGTCATCCTGTCAGATATATTTGCATTGTCTGTCTTTCTAAAATGCAAAATTGTCAGTCTTTTTCCTGACAACAGTTTTGGCACAGTATTCGCATAGACGTTTATGTGCGATAAGAAAGCACAAGATTAACGTAATATTATTAACAACTAAAAAATATACAACGATGAACATTAGACCATTAGCAGACAGAGTGCTGATTAAGCCTGCTGCAGCAGAAGAAAAGACACTTGGCGGAATCATTATTCCCGATTCAGCAAAAGAAAAACCTTTAAAAGGTGAAGTTGTCGCCGTAGGTAACGGAACAAAGGATGAAGAAATGGTTGTAAAGAATGGCGACACTGTACTGTACGGCAAGTATGCAGGTACGGAAATCGAACTGGACGGTGAAAAATATCTTATCATGCGTCAGTCTGATATTTTGGCTATTATCTAAACAATTGACAATTGATAGTGGATAATTGACAATTAAGAAATATTTATACATTTATATAAAACGATAGAAATCATGGCAAAAGAAATTAAATACGATATGGATGCCCGCGACCTTCTGAAGAAAGGTGTGGATGAATTGGCTAACGCAGTAAAAGTAACACTGGGTCCGAAGGGACGTAATGTGATCATCGAAAAGAAATTCGGTGCTCCGCACATTACAAAAGACGGTGTAACGGTAGCTAAAGAAGTTGAAGTTGCTTGCCCGTTTGAAAACATGGGTGCTCAGCTGGTTAAGGAAGTTGCTTCCAAGACTAACGACAATGCCGGTGACGGTACGACAACTGCAACAGTTCTGGCACAGTCTATTATCGGTGTCGGTCTGAAGAATGTAACGGCGGGTGCCAACCCTATGGACTTGAAACGTGGTATCGACAAAGCGGTGGCTAAAGTCGTAGAAAGCATCGCTGCCCAGTCTGAAGCTGTTGGTGACCAGTTCGAAAAGATCGAGCATGTTGCCAAGATTTCTGCTAACGGTGACGAAGCTATCGGTAAACTGATCGCTGAAGCTATGCAGAGAGTAAAAACTGAAGGTGTTATCACTGTAGAAGAAGCTAAAGGCACGGAAACAACAGTAGACGTGGTAGAAGGTATGCAGTTCGACCGTGGTTATATCTCTCCGTATTTCGTAACCAACACGGAAAAGATGGAATGCGAGATGGAAAATCCGTATATCCTGATCTACGACAAGAAGATCTCTGTATTGAAAGACTTGCTGCCTATTCTTGAACCGGCAGTTCAGAGCGGTCGTCCTTTGTTGATCATCGCTGAAGATATCGATAGCGAAGCATTGGCAACTTTGGTTGTAAACCGTCTGCGTGGTTCTTTGAAGATCTGTGCTGTCAAGGCTCCGGGCTTCGGCGACCGTCGTAAAGCTATGCTGGAAGATATCGCTGTCCTGACAGGTGGCGTTGTGATCTCCGAAGAAAAAGGCTTAAAGCTGGAAGGTGCTACTATGGATATGCTGGGTACGGCTGAAAAGGTTACGGTAGACAAAGACACGACTACTATCGTAAACGGAGCAGGCGATAAGGATGCTATCCAGGCTCGTATCGGCCAGATCAAGACTCAGATCGAAAATACGACTTCCGACTACGATAAAGAAAAACTGCAGGAACGTCTGGCTAAGATGGCCGGTGGTGTTGCCGTATTGTATGTAGGTGCTCCTTCTGAAGTTGAAATGAAAGAAAAGAAAGACCGTGTTGACGATGCCCTGCATGCAACTCGCGCCGCTATCGAAGAAGGTACGGTTCCTGGTGGTGGTGTTGCTTATATCCGTGCTATCGAAGCACTGGAAGGTCTGAAGGGTGAAAACGAAGACGAAACAACCGGTATCGAAATCGTTAAACGTGCTATTGAAGAACCGTTGCGCCAGATCGTTGCTAACGCAGGTAAAGAAGGTGCGGTAGTTGTTCAGAAAGTAAAAGAAGGTAAGGGTGACTTCGGTTACAATGCCCGTACAGACAAGTATGAAAACTTGTGTGCAGCCGGTGTAATCGACCCTGCTAAGGTAACACGTGTAGCTTTGGAAAATGCCGCTTCTATTGCTGGTATGTTCCTGACTACGGAATGTGTGATCGCTGAAAAGAAAGAAGAAGCTCCGGCAGCTCCTGCCATGAACCCGGGTATGGGTGGCATGGGCGGTATGATGTAATTCTTCCCATAAGCATAAAATCTGAAACGGCTGCTTCCCGAAAGGGAGGTGGCCGTTTTTTTATTTAAAAAGTATGGTTACAGTTTGGCAGTTTCAAAAAAGTTGCTACCTTTGCAACCGCAATCAAGAGAGATTGCTTCACTGAAAAGTGCTGAATTGCCCAGGTGGCGGAATTGGTAGACGCGCACGTTTCAGGTGCGTGTGTCGAGAGGCATGCAGGTTCGAGTCCTGTTCTGGGCACTTCAAAGCGGATGACTTATATGGTTGTCCGCTTTTTTTATATTCCCTTATGAGGTTCGATTAAACTTTGAACCATTATTTCCGTCTCTTATAGAAGGGGAACGGAAGGAGATAATGATTATTTTCTTATATTTACCCCAAATTAGTGAGTAGGAATGCAACAATATATAGAGGAAGAGATAATAAAACAATTACGTGATCCGGCGCATCAACGTGATGCCTTCGCGCAGGTTGTCAATTTCTACGGGGAGAAGTTGTATTGGCAGATACGAAAGATGGTGTTGGACCATGACGATGCCAACGACTTATTGCAGAATACATTCCTGAAAGCCTGGATGAATATCGACTATTTTCGGGGAGAGGCGAAGTTGTCGACTTGGTTGTATAAGATTGCGATAAACGAATGTATAACCTTTCTGAACCGCCAGCGTGTGCAGAACAATGTCTCGATTGACGATACGGACGTGTTTTTGCTGGAGCGCCTGAAAGGAGACGAATATTTCGACGGGGATGCCGCACAGATGAAACTGCAGAAAGCCATCCTGACATTGCCGGAGAAACAGCGTGCCGTTTTTAATATGAAATATTTTGACGATATGAAATATGAAGATATGTCTGAGATTTTCGGAACTTCCGTAGGCGCTTTAAAAGCTTCCTATCATCATGCGGTGAAGAAAGTAGAGGAGTTTTTAACAAAAGACATTTAAACCTTTCGTGTTACCATTTGTCAAAAGAACATAAAAGAGAGATGATATGAAAACAGAACAAAACAATCTGGACCGTCTTAAAGGGAAAAATCCTTTTACTGTACCTGAGGGGTATATGGAGGGATTGACGGCAAACATTATGAGTCAGCTTCCCGAAAGAGAGCCTGAAGAGGAGGTGAAAAAGGTTTCCTTGATGGATCGTGTTCGTCCCTGGTTATATATGGCAGCCGTTTTTGCCGGATTGGGGTTGTT
This sequence comes from Parabacteroides merdae ATCC 43184, assembly GCF_025151215.1. Classification (NCBI taxonomy): domain Bacteria; kingdom Pseudomonadati; phylum Bacteroidota; class Bacteroidia; order Bacteroidales; family Tannerellaceae; genus Parabacteroides; species Parabacteroides merdae. The sequence goes on along the minus strand of NZ_CP102286.1, from coordinate 2,414,398 downwards.
TTTTAAAGTTTTGGTCGGATCCGAAGATAAAGCGGCGAAAACCGACTCGCTACTCGTAAAAACAGAAGTGTCTCCAGCCTCAGTTTCTGCTTTGCAAGCGGCCGAGGATGAAGAATACTTGGAGTACCTGGAAGAGCAATATGCCGGTTATATATTGGCAGAAGAAATAGGGGAAACCGAATAAATTGAAAAAAAATAAAGTTTGACAAAATATTTTTGAAAGAATGCTTGTATGAATAAAATATTTTTTATTACATTTGTGGCGTGTTCAGTTGTGTTCTCATTCAGTGCTCACGCTCAAAGTGGGAAACAGCATCGCAATTTTGATAGAGAAGCGTTCTTTGCTAAGAAGAATGCTTTTATTACGGCAGAGATGGGGTTAACCCCGGAAGAGGCAGCATCATTTATACCTCTTTGTAACGAACTGCAAGAAAAGATGTTTGAGGCCGGTCGTGAATGTCGTAAACTATCCAAAGATTTAAAGCATAATGAAAATGCAACCGATGCTGATTACTTGAAGGTGATTGATGAGTGTGTGAGCGTGAACATGAGGCAGGCACAGTTGGAAAAGGAGTATTATGAAAAGTTTAAAAAGATATTGTCTCCAAAGAAACTTTATAGATATAAACGTGCGGAAGGAAAGTTTGCGCGGGAATTTATGAGAGGAGGAGACGATAGAAAAGAAGAGAATAGAAAGAAATAAAATATTATCATTATTTGTGTTTTTTGTTTAGATTTAGTTTTGGCGTTTAAGTTAAGGGAGGGGTGGCGACGTGATGTCGGTTCCCCTTTTGTTTTTATAGCCCTTTCGCTTTTGCTTCGTTCCAGATCCGGTCCATTTCTTCCAAAGACATATCCTTTAATGACTTGCCTTCTTTGATAGTATGCTCTTCCAAATAGTTGAAACGGCGGGTGAATTTCTGGTTTGTGCGTTCCAAGGCATTGTCCGGATTGATCTTATAAAGGCGGGCTGCGTTGATCAGACTGAAGAACAGGTCTCCGAACTCTGCTTCCATCTTATCTGCATCCATCTTGTCGATTTCAGTCTTCAGTTCGGTAAACTCTTCGTGCACCTTATCCCAGACCTGGTCGCGTTGTTCCCAGTCGAAACCCACGTTGCGGGCTTTGTCCTGGATGCGGTGAGCTTTGACTACGGAAGGAAGTGAAGTGGGGACACCTTCGAGAACTGTCTTGTTGCCGCCTTTTTCCTTTAGTTTGAGTTGTTCCCAGCTCTGTTCAACCTTGCCGGCTGTTTCGGCCTGAGCGTTTCCGAAGACATGCGGATGGCGGTAGATCAGTTTCTGGCAAAGGCTGTCGCACACGTCTTTGATGTCGAACGCCGCTTTTTCTTCACCGATCTTGGCATAGAAGACAATGTGCAGGAGCAGGTCGCCCAATTCTTTTTTGATGTTATTGTTGTCATCTTTCATGATGGCATCGCATAATTCGTAAGTCTCTTCGATCGTATTCGTGCGAAGACTTTCGTTCGTTTGCTTACGGTCCCACGGACATTTCACACGAAGCTCGTCCAGAATGTCGAGCAGCTGTCCGAAGGCTTCCATCTTTTCTTGTTTTGTTGCCATTTTTAGTTGTTTGGTTGGAGAGGAAGGAGGTGTGTCAAATTTCATCTTTCTCTTGCCGGGGGATGAATTCCCCGGCAAGAGATTGAATTCTCTATCTTTTTAACACACAGCCTATAAGATGTTATTTATTCTTTTCTTGTTCTTTAAATACCTTCAGCCCGTTTTCCAGGAATTTGATATAGTCGGGGACACTTTCGTTAAATGCATACGACGGGCCGAGCGGTTTGCCTTCGGCATTCAGCAGAATGTAAAACGGTTGGGCGTTTGCACCGAACTTACTACGTTGCAAGTAACTCCATTTGTCGCCGATTGTTTTCAATTTGCGAGTCTTGCCATGCTCTTCGATTGTGATCGGCTGCGGCAGCTTCGTCTTATCATCGACCATCAAGGTGATCAAGACATAATCATTTTCCAATATCTGTTTCACTTTCGGGTCGGTCCAAACGGATGCTTCCATCTTGCGGCAGTTCACGCAACCGAAACCGGAGAAATCGATCATGACCGGCTTGTTCACCTTCTTGGCATAAGCCATACCGGTTTCGTAATCGTCAAAAGCAGCATGCACTTCACTGTTGTACAGGTTGAAATCCTGAGTGTACAAGGGAGGAGCGAAAGCACTGATCGCTTTTAGAGGAGCCCCCCAAAGGCCCGGAACCATATAAACGGCAAAAGAGAAAGAAATGATCGCCATGAACAGGCGCGGCACGGATACGTACGGAAGGTCGCTGTCGTGGCTGAACTTGATCTTACCCAACAGGTAACAACCCAACAGGATAAAGATCACGATCCAAAGCACGATAAACACTTCGCGGTCCAGCAAGCGCCATCCGTAAGCCAGGTCGGCAACCGAAAGGAACTTCAGCGCCAGTGCCAGTTCAAGGAAGCCTAACACCACCTTGACGGAGTTCAGCCAGCCTCCGGATTTCGGCATGCTTTGCAGCATGTTCGGGAAGATGGCGAAAAGGCTGAACGGAATAGACAATGCCAAAGCGAAACCGAACATGCCGATGGCCGGTCCTACCGCCGTTCCCATCGAAGCAGCCTGTACCAGCAAAGTCCCGATAATCGGACCTGTGCAAGAGAAGGAAACCAACACCAACGTGAACGACATGAAGAAAATACTGATAATGCCCGTCGTCGAATCCGCCTTCGTGTCCAGTTTATTCGTCCAGGAGGAGGGTAATACCATTTCGAACGCTCCGAAGAAAGAGATGGCAAAGACTACTAACAACAAGAAGAATATGATATTGAAGATCGCATTCGTCGACAGGTCGTTCAGCGCACTTGCCCCGAATATACCCGTAATCAGCAATCCCATCACCAGATAAATCACAATGATTGAAAGTCCGTACGTCATCGCATCTCGTATCGCCTTCTTGCGGTCCTTCGTCCGTTTAAGGAAGAAGCTGACCGTCATCGGGATCATCGGCCATACGCAAGGTGTCAGCAAGGCGATCAATCCACCCAGGAAACCGGCGAAGAAGATGAACAACCAAGATGTGTCGGTTGCTGAAACCGTCGTGTCGCCGAATGCCTTCAACTGGTCGATGACAGGAGTCCAGAGGGCTGCGTCGTCGGTCAGCTCGTTGGAGGCGCGGACTGGCCTGTTCTCTGCTTTGTCCTTGTTGGTAACAGGGGCGGGAGCCTTCAGCTCGGCCACTTCTTCCACCACTTTTTCAGTATCCGGCTGCACGGCTGTCACATCGTCTTGTTCGACTTCCGGTTTTTCGACCACTGTTTCGGCGGCGGCTGTCATCTTTATATTCTTTTTGTCGAACGAAAAACTGACGCGATCGGGGGGCAGACAAGTCTCGTCGTTGCAAGCCATAAATTCCACTTCACCTTCGGCTTTGAACTTGGCTGGGTCGGTCACTTTGAACTTTTGGGTGAACGAAACGGTCCCTGGATACCAACGCAGGTTCATGGCGAACAGTTCGTCGTATACGGTGGTCGGTTTGACAGATGAAGTCGGTTTGCCGATCAGCTCGGCTCCTTTCAGTGTCTCGAATGTGAACGAAGTGGAGACAGGGCCTCCTTCCGGCAAGTCCTGGTCATACAAATGCCAGCCTTTATCGGCAGTAGCGGTAAAAACGATCTCTTTCTCTGCGGAGCCGGAGTCGTTCAGTTGTATCTTCCATTTTACAGGCTGGAGAATCTGTGCCTGTACGGTCAGTGCGACAAGCACCAACATCAAGGTACTAAAGAGCTTCTTCATATTATTTTTACTATTTTTGTTATTTAGCTAAAGAGGTAAATTTATCAGGAATGCGTGTTTCGAAATGCATCTCTTCGCCTGTTACCGGATGAATGAAGTTGAGCCGTCGGGCGTGAAGCATCAGCCGTCCGGTAGGATCTGTCTCCGCACCATACTTGTAATCGCCGGCGATGGAGTGTCCGATTGATTGCATCTGTGCGCGTATCTGGTTCTTGCGTCCTGTCTCCAGGTCGAGTTCCAACAGCGAGTAGGCTCCGTTGCTGTGCAGCAGGCGGTAGCGGGTGATCGCCTCTTTCCCGTCTCCTTCGGCTGTCACATACACCTGCATCTTTGCATTTTCGGTCAGGTTGGAGACGATTAGGTCGGAATCTTTCTCAGGGCGTCCTTCCACTACGGCCACGTATGTGCGTGCCGTGATGGCAGAGTTCCAGTTCGATTGCAATGCCTTTTGCACTTGCAGATTCTTGGCGAACATCATCAGCCCCGAAGTGTCGCGGTCCAGGCGATGGAGCACGAATATCTTGTTACGTGGATCTGTCTTCTTGACATATTCGCTGAGCAGATGAAGAGCTGTCCGTTCCTTCACGCGCGTGCTGGAAACCGAAAGTAAGCCTTCTTTCTTGTTTACGACTATCAGGTCGTCGTCTTCCCAAACAATTGTGAGCAGTGGATTGTTGAACTCGACTTTTCCCCGTTCGTAGCTGATTAACACCTCGTTGCCCGGTGTGAGCGGCGTGTTGAACTGGGAGGTTACCGTGCCATTGACTGAAATCTGTCCGTGGGCGAGTAGTGCCTTGACTGAACTTTTACTTTGTTCGTTTAAAAGACCGAACAGGAAAGGAAGTAACGTATTCTCTTCTTTCACTGTAACTTTACGTCCTCGAGGGGCTCTGGATCTATCTGTGCCTCTGTATTCTGAGCGTCTTGCCATATTCCTAATTATATATAGTTTACAAAGATACAGGCTTTTGGTCAATGCTGCAAGGAGATGCGGACAAATAAAATAAATCGGCTGTTACTGTTTTTCTTTGTATTTATTAGGAATTCCCTCTCTGTTATCAGTAAGTATGCGGCTTTTCTGTCATGCATATTGGCTATGGTGACCAAAGTTTAATTGGGAAGCCCATTTACGATAGTAGTAATAGACCAACTGCCACCTAGAAAAGTCTAGGGGAAGCATCTACCATTGACAACCGGTCTTAACTAAATAAAATATGGCGTTCCAAATCAGTCGCGAATCATATTTCCTCTTTCTTGCAGGTTCAACACTTTTGTTATATATTGCACTCGGTTTCCGTTAAATCAGTTTGATACATTTTTTTTAAGTTTGGTCACTTTAAAAAAGAAATAATCCGGCTAATACGGAAACTTCTTTAAAAAAAGATTTCAATCATTTTTAAACAGGCTCTAAATTTAAGCCATGAAATAGAGATACCATGAATTGGAGTAGAAAAATGCCGAAGTCCGTTTGTGTTCTTCTTTTAGGAACAGCCCTATTGTCTTGTTCGGATCAGAAAGAAATCCAAATCACCGGAACCGTGCGGAACTTGAACGGTGGAATGATCGTTTACCAGCAATCTATCGCAGGCATGATGAATACGAAAACGATCGATACGTTACAAATCCAAAGCGATAGTACATTTACATTGACGTTACCGGTTGAAGATTATGAACGGGTGAATTTCATTTTGTATGGAAAAGCGGTATTGGGTTCGGTTATATCGAAAGGAGGAAAAATACAATTGGATGTAGATGCAACGGCTCAAAAACCTTTGACTATCCGGGGAGTGGATGAGAAGGCAGTAGCCGTTTCCCGATTGCTCAATCGACTGAATGCCGCTGTTTGGGATTTGCGTGCCCGCCGTGGCGACCGTTGGCAGATTGCTAAAGATACTGTAGCAACATCTGTAGCCCAAAAACTGAAAGATGATGCAGTCTCTCTGGAATCGCAATTGACGGGTTTGGATGAAGACTTACAGGAAAAAGCCCGGCAAGATATACGGATGCAGTTGTTGCTGGCTTTTCAGAACCAGACGATGGGTGCATTTTATCAGGCATCGGAAGCGACAAGGCAGAATTGGTTTGTCGAGTTGGATCAGATGACGGCCTTTTGTATCCCGGATAATCCGAACAGTACTTTCAGTCCGGCCTTTTATGATGTGGTCTCCAATGAAATTGGTATCCGATATTATATGCGTCAGGAATCTATTCCGGAAGGTGTAGAAAAAGGTATCGGTTTGATGTATTACGGTTTTGAACATCGTTTACAGGGCAAGGCACAAGAGGCAGCCATGGCCCAGCTTTTCCTGGAAGATCAGGAAAGGCAGATGAACGATCCGAAGATGCCGGTTTATGCCGAACGTTTCCTGCAATTATATCCGGAAACTTCCTGGCAACCGCTGGTGCAGGAAGCAATGGAAAAGAACCGGGCGTTTAACCACACCCGGATTCCGGAAGATCTTCATTTCCCGGATGTCTCACAAGCGAAAACTTTCCAGGATATTATCGCACCGTATAAAGGGAAAGTTATCTTTATGGACATTTGGGCAACGTGGTGTGGTCCTTGCCGTGATTCCTTTGCTTTTGTAAAGCCGTTGCAGGAATATGCTCAGGAAAAAGATATTGTTTTGCTGTATCTCTCGATTGATAATCCGGAAGCTGAAGAGAAATGGAAGAAGATGGCTGCTCATTATGACCTGAAAGGGGAACATATTCGCATTCAAGAGGCTTTCAAGCAGGAAATTTATGATACGTTTGGTTCGAATGGAGCCTTGTATATTCCACATTGCGTAATCATTGGTAAAGATGGAAAGATACGTCAGAAAGTAGCGGCTTCGTCGGAGAAGATGGAAGAACTGAAGAAACAATTGGAAGAAGCGATTAAATAAACGACGATGTCTTTACGTAAGTTTATAAGACGAGGTATCGGATTGCTGGGCTTTCTCTGGTTTGTTTCGGTTTACGCATATCCGATTCCGGACAGTATTGCTGTCCGCTTACAGGGTTTTGTCTCTGCCTTAGAACAGTTTGGAAAGGCTTTGCCTCAGGAAAAGGTATATCTGCATTTTGATAATACCAGCTATTATCAGGGCGATCAGATTTGGTTTCAGTGTTATGTCGTGACTTCCGAATTCAATCGGCCTACAGCGTGGAGCAAGACGTTGTATGTGGAATTACTGAATCCTGGAGGTGAGATTGTCTCCAGGCAGATTTTACCAATCCGCAACGGTCGTTGCCAGGGGAATTTTACGTTGACGCACTTACCTTTCTATTCCGGTTTTTATGAGGTACGTGCTTATACCAAATATATGTTGAACTTTGGAGAGGCAACAGTCTTCTCACGTATTTTCCCGGTGTTCGACAAACCGGATTCAGAAGGCGATTATACCCAAAAAGAAATTTGCCGACATCCGGGAAAGTATCCGCAGAAAAGGGAAAAGACCAGGAAAGAAAAGAAACTGAATCTCCGCTTTTATCCTGAGGGCGGAACGTTGATTCGCGATGTCCCGGTGCGGGTTGCCTTTGAAGCGACCGATGCTTTCGGTAATCCGGTGGATGTCTCCGGTTGTATCCTGAATAAGGAAAAAGAGGTCGTTTCGACATTCCGGACAAGTCACGAAGGAAAAGGTGTTTTTACCTATGTAGCTGATACGGAAGAAGTAAAGGCGGAAGTTGTTTGGCGAGACAAGAAATATCGCTTTTCTTTACCGGAAGCAGAGGAACAGGGATTCGCTTTTTCGGTTGACAATCTAAGTATCCCGGATAGTTTGGCTATTACGGTACAGAAGAATCGTTTTACGGCGGCTCAGGTATTGGGAGTAGCGGTTATGAGCCGAGGTAAATTATATAATTTCTGTATGCTGACGGTCAAGAGGAATCAGCCCTTCTCTTTTCGACTGGATAAGAAGAATTTACCGGTGGGTGTGTCTCAACTGGTCTTGTTTGATAAAGCCGGACAGGTTTTGGCTGACCGGTTGGTTTTTGTTGGAAAGCCGGATACCTTGTCGTTGGCTGTTCGGACGGATAAAGAACAGTATCTTCCGTATGATTCAATAGGTATTTCTTTCGAAGTGAATGATCCGCAAGGACAGCCGGCACAAACGCTCTTGTCGGTGTCGGTCCGGGATGGCCGGGAAGAAGTGGAAAGCAGGCATTCGATGTTGACGGATCTGTTGCTGATGTCGGAAATCAAAGGGTATGTACGCCGTCCTTCCTGGTATTTTGAGTCGGATGATACGTTGCATCGTCGGGCTTTGGATGAATTGTTGATGGTGCAAGGCTGGAGGCGTTATGAATGGAAGCATTGGGCCGGTGTGGAACCTTTTGAACTGAAGTATCTGCCGGAGCAGGGAATCGAACTGCACGGCCAGGTAGTTTCAATGGTTCGTAGTAAGCCGCGTCCGGATGTGCAAGTAACTTCTTTTCTGACGAAGCGAGGCGAGGAAGACAATCCGACGGATCAGAATACATCCTGCTTCGATGTTTTTACTACGGATAGTTCAGGACGGTTTTCTTTTATTTCTCAGGTGGAAGGAAAATGGAATCTGATTCTATCTGTTTCCGAAAAGGGGAAGAAGAAAGATCATCGGATTGTTCTGGACCGGGTGTTTCATCCGGAGCCTCGGAGATATCCAATGGCAGAATTGCAGGTGCATATTTCAGGCGATGAAAAGGTCTCTTTGCCCGATACACAGCTGAATGATACGGTATTTATGCAAGAAAACATGGAGCAATTATTCAAGGCGTATGAAGATTCTCTGCGAAAACTGGGAATGGACGAAAAGATTCATCGGATCGATGAAGTGGTGGTTAAGGCCAAGAAACTAGATAAAGCTGCCGAAGTTTATAAAACCCGGACCAAGTCGATCGCTTATTATGATGTCGCTTCCGAAATGGACGATATTCAGGACCGTAATGGTTTTATCGGCGATGATATTCATGAACTGATGATTAATATGAATTCTGAGTTCTATCGGGAGCATAGTCCAGGCGGGCAGGAATATCTTTTTTATAAAGGGCGGATGGTCCTTTTTGCGATCAATTACGAACGTACCTACCACAATGAAATGGATTATAATAAGTACCGCTTACTTCCTTTAGAGGCGATTAAATCCGTTTATATCAGTGAAGACTTTGGAACGATCTGCCGGTATGCCGATCCGCGTTTTACACCGATTAATATCGATAAATTATATCGGTGTGTTGTCTTGATCGAAACTTATCCGGAAGATCAGATCTCTGTGAAAGGTGGAAAAGGCGTACGCAAAACCTGGCTGGAAGGATATAGTGAAGTGAAAGACTTCTATCAGCCCGATTATCGCGTATTGCCGAAAGAAAATGATTATCGTCGTACCCTTTATTGGAATCCGGCATTGTCAACGGATGAACAGGGAAAGGCTTATATTCGTTTTTACAACAACAGTCGTTGTAAATATCCCCGGATTACGGTTGAAACTCTGACGGAAGATGGAAAAATCGGAGTTTTCCGGCAGTGATTATTTGATACGGTTACCATGTATTTTCGCTTCCTTTCTTGCCTGCCGATTTTACTTTGCTGCTATTTGCAAAAGACTATGTCCTTAACAAAGACTTTTGATTGACGTTTTCTGCAAATCCTCTATCACTCTATCACTACGAAGGTTGTAGCTATTAATATTCAAGCGTTAGAGGAGTGATACAGGACGTTTTCCTCTATCACTCCTTTATCACTCCTCTATCACTGTCTCGTCCTGATTTTGGTTGACTGTGTATTAAAAAAATCCTGTTATAGGTTGTCTATAAATGTAAAAAAACAGACAATCCTTTCTTAATCCTAAAATAAGTTACCTTATCCTGTTTCACTACAGGACAGGGGGCTTTTCACAGCCAAACTCATCGGCCGGGGAGCGCCCAAGCGGCAAGGGGCAGGGCCACCTGTCCCGACGAGCGTTTCCGGTCTCTGTTCTATTTTGTTGCAAATATATCAGTTTGATCCTGTTCATAAAAGAATAGCTTGTTTACGTTTATAAATAGTTTTCCATTTTCTTTTTAAAGGCCCCTTCTTCGCATGCGCCTCTTCAGGTGTCAACATTTCCACACTACTGTGAGGGCGCCGGGTGTTATAAATATCGATCACTTTCCTCACTATATCCCGAGCCTGGCCGAGCGTTGTTATCATTTCTTTATTCAACCATTCTTCTTTTAATATTCCATTGACACGTTCAGCTATTGCATTCTCTCTGGGATCTCCGTTTTCTGTCATACTTATACGACATTTAATGCCTTGTAAAATTGAGATATAATCTTTGCTACAATATTGTACTCCTCTATCCGAATGATGGATCAGATCGCTTCCCGGGGGAAGTGTTTCCAAGGCCATATTCAACGCTTTTATCGGACCGGACATCTCCAGGGAATCCTCCAGGGCCCAACCGACAATCTTACGGGAGTATGCATCTGTGAGCAAACTCAAATAATAGAATCTCCCTTCGACATTGCGGACATAAGTGATATCAGCTACATATAACTGATTGGCTGATAGCGGATCATAATCTTTTATCAGATTTGGATACTTATGAAAACGGTTCCATGACAGAGTTGTTACCGGCCGATAAACCCTGGAATGTCTGATCAACAAACCATTGTCGCGTAGCAAGTCAAAAAACTTATCGCGCCCTATATCCAAATCAGGATGTATCTTGGTTTTTAGGATATGATACAACTTACGACCACCTAAAACCGGTTGGTCCTGACGCAGGCTGTTTACCATTTTAAGGATTATTTCCTCACACAACAATTCCGATTGTAACTGTTTTTCTCTCTTATAATAGGCTTGCTTGCTATACCCAAACAACGAACAACAATCAGGGATACTTATTTCCGGCTGATTGTCATGAAGCCTTTTCACTGCTTGGTGCCAGAGTTTTTTCGGATATCGATGTTATAGTGTTCATTGGCTAGTTCTATTAGGATTTCCATCGCACGGCGATGAGCTTGCTCATGCTTCAGTTCCTTCTCTTTATCCTTTAACTCCAACTCTTTTTGTTTGAGGGCGCGTTCCAGTTCTTTGATCCGTTTGGAAAGATCCGATTCGTTTTCTGTCATTTTTATTGATCGCTTTTTGAGTTTCAGTGGTTTTATTGACACTGATGATTGTCTTTTTGCCTCAAATTTACGAATCCAATGCGATATTACCGTAGGGTCGCTTATGGAATATTTAAAGGCGATCTCTTTACGGCTTACTCCTAAGCGATATTCACCTATAGCTGCTAGGCGAATCTCCAAAGGATAAGGTTCACCCTTGCGACGAGTCAATGACTTCTCTTTTTTCATCTTTGTTGACTTTTATGAAGTCAACCTATTTCAGGACGAGACACACTTCTGAAACATTGTTCCCCATCCCTGCAACTCACTCGATCATTTTATTCAAAAAAAGCTGTAAAATAGGTAAAACCGGTTGGTTTTCATTGTCCGGCATGGTACTTTAGTTGCCGAACACCCCCATGTTGCCCCCTTTTACACCCGGGTGTAGAGGGCCGGTACATCCGGGTGTAAAGGATGGCAGCATGGGGGTGTTTACGGAATGATGTGCTTGTCTTTGTTAAAAAAAGAGATAGCTTTTGTGGAATGAAGAACCGTATTCCGCCAATTTAATACCTGTTATATTCGTTTTTACATTTATTTATTCGATTATTTTATATGCTTTTTCAAAAGTAATAGAAGACAATATGTTGGTTCTCAATTGTATGATAAAAACGACATGCCTCAGAAGTGATAGAGGAGTGATAGAAGAAAACGTCCTGTATCACTGCCTCTGACACTTGAATATTAATAGCTACAACCTTCGTAGTGATAGAGTGATAGAGGATTTGCAGAAAACTTGGTTCTTCGTCACTTTCGGGGCAGGTCATGTGTTAAAGCTAGTTTATGCATAGCAAGGTAATGCTTGCCCTGTTGAACATTTCAGATCTCAAAGGTCAGTTCATCTACATGCTTGAGGATACTTTTTTGCTGTGGTTCCGAATTTTGGTGCAGCTGCCCTGATAAAATTTAGCTCTTATATGCTTATCTATATTATTTTTGTACTTTTGCATCTTAAAATAGCGGACTTCTTTTGTCTGTGCCGAACATAGATATAATTATAACGAAACAATATGGAAATTGCAAGTAAGTACAACCCCGCAGAAGTAGAGGGTAAGTGGTATCAGTATTGGTTGGATAACGGCTTTTTCAAGTCGAAACCCGATGGTCGTGAGCCGTATACGATTGTTATTCCGCCCCCAAACGTCACAGGCGTGCTTCATATGGGACACATGCTTAACAATACCATTCAGGATATTCTGATCCGTCGTGCCCGTATGCAGGGGAAGAACGCTTGTTGGGTGCCGGGAACGGACCATGCTTCCATTGCAACCGAAGCGAAAGTCGTGAATCGCCTTGCACAGCAGGGAATTAAGAAGACTGACCTGACGCGTGAAGATTTCTTGAAACATGCTTGGGAATGGAAGGAAGAACACGGAGGCATCATCCTTAAGCAGTTGCGTAAGCTGGGGGCGTCCTGTGATTGGGACCGTACGGCTTTCACGATGGACGAATTGCGTTCCGAAAGTGTGATCAAGGTTTTTGTCGATCTCTATAATAAAGGACTGATATATCGTGGTGTCCGTATGGTGAACTGGGATCCGAAAGCGCTGACTGCCCTGTCCGACGAAGAGGTTATATATAAGGAAGAGCACAGCAAACTGTATTACCTCCGCTACAAGGTGGAAGGTGATCCGGAAGGCCGTTATGCGATTGTCGCAACAACCCGTCCCGAAACAATCATGGGGGATACGGCCATGTGTATCAATCCGAACGACCCGAAGAACACTTGGTTGAAAGGGAAGAAAGTGATTGTTCCGTTGGTAAACCGTGTGATTCCTGTGATCGAGGACGATTATGTGGATATCGAGTTCGGTACAGGTTGTCTGAAGGTAACTCCGGCACACGATGTGAACGACTATATGTTGGGCGAAAAATATAATTTGCCTTCTATCGATATATTCAATGATAACGGTACGATCAGCGAGGCTGGCGGTTTGTATGTCGGTATGGACCGTTTCGATGTTCGTAAGCAGATCGAAAAAGACCTGGAGGCTGCCGGCTTGATGGAAAAGGTGGAAGCTTATGAAAATAAAGTCGGTTTCTCCGAACGCACCAATGTGCCTATCGAACCGAAGTTGTCTATGCAATGGTTCTTGAAGATGGAACACCTCGCACAGATCGCTTTGGAACCGGTGATGAAGGACGACATCAAGTTCTATCCTCCGAAGTTTAAGAATACCTATCGTCATTGGATGGAAAACATCAAGGACTGGTGTATCAGCCGTCAGTTGTGGTGGGGACACCGTATTCCGGCTTATTTCCTGCCCGAAGGGGGGTATGTTGTAGCCGAAACGGCAGAGAAAGCTTTAGAAATAGCAAAAGAAAAGACAGGTAACGCTTCTTTGACGATGGCTGATCTACGTCAGGACGAGGATGTGCTGGATACCTGGTTCTCTTCCTGGTTATGGCCGATCTCTCTGTTTAATGGTATCAACGATCCGGACAACCAGGAGATTAACTACTACTATCCGACGAGCGACTTGGTGACAGGACCGGATATTATTTTCTTCTGGGTAGCCCGTATGATTATGGCCGGTTACGAATATCGGGGTAAGATGCCGTTCAAGAATGTTTATTTTACCGGTATCGTACGTGACAAACTGGGTCGTAAGATGTCCAAGTCATTGGGAAATTCTCCCGACCCGCTGCAGCTTATCGAGCAATACGGTGCTGACGGTGTGCGTATGGGATTGATGATGGCGGCGCCTGCCGGAAACGACATTCCTTTTGACGATGCGTTGTGCGAGCAGGGACGTAATTTTAACAATAAGATATGGAATGCTTTCCGTCTGATTAAAGGATGGACGGTTGATTCAACTATCGAACAGCCCGAAGCGGCAGCCACAGCTGTCAAATGGTTTAAGATGCAACTGGACAAGACGATCGCTGAAATGGACGATCTGTTCGGCAAATACCGCTTGAGTGAAGCAATGATGGCTGTTTACAAACTCTTTTGGGATGAGTTCTCTTCTTGGTACTTAGAAATGGTTAAGCCGGGTTATCAACAGCCTGTTGATAAGTCAACTTACTTATCGACACTTGGCTTCTTCGATGCCCTGCTTCGCCTGCTTCATCCGTTTATGCCCTTTATTACAGAGGAGTTGTGGCAAGCGTTGGAGCCGCGTAAGGAAGGCGAGAGCTTGATGGTCGCACTGATACCGGAGGTTGCTCCTGTTGATAACTTATATCTGGAAGATTTCGAAATTGCAAAAGAAATTGTGGGTGGAGTGCGTACGATACGTCTTCAGAAAAATATACCGAATAAGGAAGCATTGGAATTGCAGGTATTGGGTGAACACAACGATCACTTCAACGCCGTAATTGCCAAAATGTGTAATTTGTCGTCTATCATCCGTACGGAAGAAAAAACGGCCGGTTCTGCTTCCTTCCTGGTGCGTACGACGGAATATGCTGTCCCATTGGGTAATATGATCAACGTGGAGGAGGAACTGGCTAAGCTTCAGGATGAACTGAAATACCAGCAAGGCTTCCTGGCTTCTGTCATGAAAAAGTTAAGCAACGAAAGTTTTGTAAGCAAGGCTCCGGCCAAAGTCATTGAAATGGAACGTAAGAAACAGGCCGATGCAGAAAGTAAAATCAAGTCTATCGAAGAAAGCATCGCGGCTTTGAAGAAGTAGGTTTCAGAAATATAACCAGATGAAGTATTTCTTCTGGTTGGCCTTATGTTATTGACGCAAACTACTGTCTTGTTGAATGCAAACAATGAGACAGATAGTTTGCGTTCTGTTTTAATGGCTCTTCCTGCCGGAGAAAAGATGGAGGAAGCGGTTGGGGGAGTTGACTTTGCGACGATATGAATTAATTATTGCAAAGTATTCTATTTTCTTTCCAAATGTTATCGTGCACACTAAAAAAAGATTATATTTGCTGTCATAATATACAAGCACATAATTTTAATTTAATATCATGGAGAAATCAAGAAGATCTTTTTTTAAGAAAGGGCTGGCAGGAGCTATCCTGTTGGGTACGGCAAGCGTAGCAAAGGCCGGATTGCCCGATCCCGTGAAGCCTAAGGCAGCTAAGGCCGTAAATCCTTTTCATTTGGGTATGGCCGGGTATACATTTGTAAACTTTGACTTGGAAACTACGTTAAAAACTTTGCAGCGTCTGGATATTCATTATCTTTGTATCAAGGATTTTCACCTGCCGTTGGATAGCAATGACGATCAAATCAAGGCTTTCCATGACAAATGCGCTTCTTATGGTGTGACTGGATATGCTGTCGGTCCTATCTATATGAAGAGCGAGGCTGAAATAGATCGTGGTTTTGAATATGCGAAACGAGTAGGCGTGAAAACGATTGTCGGCGTACCGAATTACGAACTTTTGCCCTATGTGGACAAGAAAGTGAAAGAGTACGACTTCAATTATGCGATCCATTTGCACGGACCCGATATCAAGACTTATCCGGATGCAACGGACGTTTGGGAACATACGAAAGATTTGGACCCGCGTATCGGTATGTGTCTGGATGTTGGTCACGATCTGCGTAACGGTTGCGATCCTGTTGCCGACTTGAAGAAATATCATACCCGTGTGTTCGATATGCACATTAAAGATGTGACGGATTCTTCAAAGGCTGGACGCGGCATTGAGATCGGGCGCGGAAAGATCGATTTCCCCGCATTGATTCGTATGATGCGCGAGGTGAACTATACAGGAATGTGCAGTCTTGAGTTCGAAAAGGACATGAAAGATCCTTTCCTCGGTATCGCAGAGTCTATCGGCTATTTCAAGGCCGTTAGTGATATGGCATGATAAGAATTATGATTTATGATTTGTGATTTATGATTTATGAAGCACAAGTTGTGAAGCATAATTCATAAATTATAAATCATAAATGTAAAGATGAGAACAACGTTGTATCTATTGATGGCCTGCCTGTTTTCGGCGTGCAACACCATTGAATATATTGGAATAGAAACTTATAATCCGGCCGAGATTACTTTCCCGAAGAATGTCGACAAGGTTTTGATTGTTAATAACGCCGTTCCCCAGCCCGACGATGTCGGCTATACCTATAATTTATATGGAACTGTGCAGGACACGGCCCGTGCCCATGCGGATAGTGCTTTGTATGATGCCTGCCATTCCTTAGGCAAATCGATTGTGGATGTCTCTTTCTTCAATGATGTTCTTCTCTATCATGATGGCACTCGTCAGGATACAAAATATTTGGTGGATGAAAAGTTGACACCCGAAACGGTGAAAGAATTGTGCCGGGAGACAGGGACGGATGCTGTTATTTCGCTCGATCGCCTGTTGTTCCGGATGGAAAAGGATGTTGTCGCTTTTGCCGAAGGCTTTGTCGTGGGAGGAGTCGATATCGAGATTACTGGGGTCGTCCGTGGTTATCTTCCCGGACGGGATAATCCGTTGGCTACTGTTTACGTGCAGGATAGTGTTTTCTGGTCTGAAAGTGCGGATAATATGGAGTTGTTGAAACTTTATTTACCGTCGCCGGATGAAGCTTTACGGGCTGCTGGGCAGTATATTGGTAGGAAGGTTACTCCGAACTTTGTTCCTCATTGGGATAATGAAAGCCGTTGGTTCTATAAAGGTGAAGGGGCGCGTTGGAAAGAAGCGACCGCCTATGCCTTGTCTGACAAATGGGAGGAAGCGGCTTCACGTTGGAAGCATGTGTATGAAAATTCTTCACGTTGGAAAGAGCGGGCAAAGGCTGCATCGAACTTGGCTTTGTTTTATGAAATGAAGACTCAGTTGAAGGATGCCTATGACTGGGCTGCTAAATCTTACGAGATTTTTAATAATAAAAAGGGCGAAGATTATAATTACACGAAAATGCAACGGCTGTATGTAGAGGCTCTTGGCAAGCGTATCCGTTCAGATCAGAAACTAAATAAGCAATTTGGAGAATAATAATCTTATATTCTCTGAATTATTATTACTTTTGGCAGACGTTTCGAATAAAGAATAAATAACTAAGATATGAGTGCAAATAATGCAAAGGTTCAGGCTGTCATAGAAACGACTTTCAATTCGGCCATCAATAAGCTTGCTGCGAATGAAGCTGGCAACTGTTACAGCGATTTATATGTGCAGGTAGATGCTGAAAGTGGTGAATTGCTTATTTATGATGAAGAGGATGTGCTGGTTGAGAAGACAATCATTTTCGATTGGGTGAATACGGCATGTGATGATGATCAATTTACTCAACAGGTTGCTGCAACTTTGAAAGCTGTGCTTGCCGTTCTGGTTACAAAAAAAGTTTTTGATAACCCTTGTTTTCTGAAACCGTTCTCGGTAAGCCTGACTGACGAGGATTTCTCTGTCATTGAGGAACTTCTGTTCTTGGACGATGAAAATCTTCGTTTGGATGATCCTCTTTTAAAAGATTTGGATGCAGATTTGGATGATTTTTTAGCAAAACTTCTTTCAGATGTCAAATAAACATATTATATTTGCGCCCGCATTCAGGAAGTAAATGTTGCCGAAATAGCTCAGCTGGTAGAGCAACGCATTCGTAATGCGTAGGTCGCCGGTTCAAGTCCGGCTTTCGGCTCACAAAATCAAGCAGTTATCTTTTTAGGTAACTGCTTTTTTTATGGTGTTTTCTGTGGTTTTCGTGGTTTGTTTAAACCGATGTTTAAACCAGCGTTTAAACCATGAGTACAACAGTCAATGTCGTATGTTACAAATCTAAAGTGTTGAAAAACAATGAATCACCTTTGATGATTCGTGTTTGTAAGGATCGAAAAATGAAATATCAAAGTCTTGGTATTTCCATATTGCCTAAATATTGGGACTTTAAAGCCAACAAACCAACTTCTAAATGTCCAAATAAGGAGTATATAGAAAGGTTAATAGCGGAGAAAGTAAAAGTCTATACAGATAAGGTTATAGAGTTCAAATCACAGGAAAAAGAATTTACTGCGACTTCTTTAATGGAGAAGGTGAACAAACCAGTAAAGCGTAAAACTGTGCAAGAGGTCTTTAACCAGTATATTCAAGAACTTGAATCAGCAAATCGTTTACGTTATGCGGATATGTATAAATGTACTATGCATTCTCTTATAAAATTCAACAAGCATTTGGATATTCCTTTTTCTGATATGGATACAATTTGGTTAAAGCGTTATGGACAGTCTTAAAGAGATCAGGTGTCAATACCTTTTTAATCTGTGAGGCTTTAGGGCGCAGTTCAGAGAGAGTAACCCAAGCTGTAAAAATGACTATTGATAAAATGTTTTCTGACATTTAAAATTCTCTATACATTATTGTATATATTCCTTATGATCCGAAACCTTTGGTTTTCTGCTACTTTGTTCGGAATCTGTCTGTTCTAAAAGAGTAACTGGTCCGGAACATGCCATAAACTATTTCGAAAGTCATAGTAAACTAATTCAAAACATACTGCATATTATTTATATGTAGTTACTATCTATCGCGAATATGTAGTAACTACTAGTTGATGATAGATAGTACTACGTATAAGCAACAGGTAGTAACTACCAATAGATACTTTACTATATGTTCTGATTTAGTTCTTGGGGTGTTTTGACTTAGTTGATGGCATGAAACGGGTTAGTTGGCTGCTTGCCTGAGAGAGGTTTCAGGTAGTGCCGGTAAGGTATCATGTATAACTTTGGCTGTTTACGTTTCTGATATTCTTTGTTTTTTCCTTCGAATCTTTACTATCTTTGCAGGCAATTTATCTTACACAGACAAAATAAATGAATGAGACCATATTAAACGGTTTATTAAATCTATTTGCTATTTTCGCTTCCTCCGTGCGGATTGAAAGGGAGCAGGCAAGTCGTGCCGTTCATTCTTATCTCTCCAGCCACTTCGGGGTACGTTCCCATAAAGAGTATATTGAACTTTACAACGCATTGCGCGATATGTATGACGATTCGCTCTTTGTACTGGACAAAGAGCAGATTGTTCGGAATATATGCGAACAGATGAAAGTAAAGTTGAGAGCCGAAGAACAATTGCTTTTGCTGATCCGTTTCGTGGAGTTTGCCTATACGAACAGTGAGGAGGCGGATCAACATCTGGCTCTGTTCCGCCTGGTAGCTGATATTTTTTCGATCCCTCAGGAAGAATTTGACGATGCGCTTGCCTTTATCACAGGGCAAACTTCTTTGTCTTTGCTGACGATCAGCGGAGAGGAGGAGGCGGAGGTCAACCATATCACGCGGAAAGGGATGGAAGGGTTCATCCGTGTGCTCTATATCCGTCGCTTCGATAAGCATATTTTCACCTATCATGGGAACGGGCAGGTATTTATGAATGATATTCCGCTTTCGTCGGATATGTTTTATGCCTGGCAACATAGCAGTGTGCTGAAAGGGCCTTTGTTCCTGCCGGTCTATTACAGTAACCTGCTTGCTGTTTTTAATAAAAACGAACACAAGGAGGTCATTCATCTGGCCGGACGTGATATTGATTTTACATTTAAGAACAGCCATAACGGGTTGCATAACTTCTCTTTCAATCTCGAATCCGGACAGCTTGTTGCCATTATGGGCGGGAGCGGGGTCGGGAAGTCGACATTGTTGGGAATCATGAACGGTAATATTCGTCCCGATAAGGGAATGATCACCGTGAATGGCCATCCGCTCGACTCTCCGGATGCACGCCAATTGATCGGTTTTGTTCCGCAGGATGATTTGCTGATAGAGGAGTTGACCGTTTATCAGAACCTTTTGTATACGGCACGACTCTGTTTCGCGCGTTTGACGGACGAGGAGATTGGGCAACGTGTGGAAAAGGTTTTGAAGGAGTTGGACTTGGAAGAGATAAAGGGGCTCGAAGTCGGTTCCCCTATTCGTAAGACGATTAGTGGAGGTCAGCGAAAGCGTTTGAATATCGCCCTCGAACTGATACGTGAGCCGGCTATCCTGTATCTTGACGAGCCGACATCGGGATTGTCGTCTTCCGATTCCGAAAAAGTAATCATGCTCCTGAAGGAACAGACTCACCGGGGTAAATTGGTGGTGGTGAACATACATCAGCCTTTGTCCGAAATCTATAAGTTGTTTGACTGCCTGTGGCTACTTGACCGAGGAGGCTATCCGATCTATGACGGGAACCCGATAGAGGCAATCACCTATTTCAAGCAGGCGGCCAAGTATACTGATCCGGATATCAGCGTGTGCAGTGTCTGTGGTAATGTGAATCCCGAATTGATTTTGAATATCATTGACTCTAAGAAGATCGACGACTCTGGAAACCAAACGAATATCCGAAAGTTCACACCGGAGGAATGGCATGCCGAATATCTTGCTTCCCGTCCCGCTTTTTCGCCTGTCGAGGAGGAAGCATTACCGAAGAACCAGCAGAAGAAACCTTCCTGGTTCAAACAATTCCTGATCTTCCTGGAAAGAAATATACGTACGAAGCTGACGAATAAGCAATATCTGACTATCACGTTATTGGAAGCCCCTTTGCTTGCGCTGATCGTCGCCCTTCTGACCCGCTATATGGACGGGGATGAATATACGTTGCTTGCCAACAAGAATTTCGTGTCTTATATCTTCATGTCAGTCATTGTTTCCACTTTTATGGGGTTGAGCATCAGTGCTGAGGAAATTATAAAGGACCGGACGATCCTGAAGCGCGAACATTTCCTCCGGTTGAGCCGGAGCAGCTATCTGACATCCAAGATGGTGTATCTATTGGCTGTGTCGGGGCTGCAATCGCTTTTGTTCATCGGGGTGGGGAATACCATTATCGGAGTGGGGAGCGAGATGTTCGGCACGTGGTGGAGCATCCTGTGGGCAACGTCGTTCCTGGCGAACCTGACTGGATTGATCCTTTCGCAGACGATGAGCTCGGTTGTCGCGATCTATATCACGATCCCGCTTCTGTTGATTCCCCAGATATTGCTTTGCGGCTTGGTCATCAAGTTTGACGATCTCAATACACGGGCTTCGGATGAGAACATCGTGCCGTTGATCGGCGAGGTGATCCCTTCGCGCTGGGCTTTTGAAGCGTTGATGGTGGAGCAGTTCTGCAACAACGCTTATAACCGTCCTTATTTCCCGATTGAGAAAGAAAAGTATCTGGCGCAATATTACGAGAACGTTCATTTACCGGAGGTACGCAGCTTGGTAGAACAGATTGCGCTAAAAGATGATCCCGATAAGCGGAAAACGGTCGAGAACGAGTTGGCCGTATTGAGCCGTGCAGCCCGTATCGCTCCCCGCATGGAGGGAGAGGGATATCTGGCATATCTGGACAAAGTGGATGCCGCTTTGCATGAACGGGCGCACAACTTCACTGCCTATCTCGATCAAATCCAGCAGGAACGCGGCCGGAAAGAAGGGACCGAGCAACTGATGAAGATGAAGAAAGCCCATCATAATATGGCAATAGAAGACCTGGTTATGGGGACTGGAGGACGTCATCTATATAAGGAAGCGAACCATCGTATCTACCCAGCGATCGGGCAAGTTTATGTGGAGCCTGACAACCGTTTCGGACGTGCCGCTTTCTACAGCCATGAAAAAAATTGGGCCGGATATCATATTTCTACTTATAAATTTAATTTATTGGTTATAGGTTTCTTTGCATTATTGTCGATTATCGCTATATTCGCAGAGTTTCCGGGACGTTTCTTGAAACGGAACGAATTTTAAGACTCGAAATAATAAATTATTAAATTATACAATATGAAAAAGAGTGTATTAAGCATGCTCGCCGTAGCAGCATTAGTGTTTGGAATGACTTCCTGCAACGGAGCCAAGAAAACAAGCGAAGAAGCCGAAAAGACTGAAGAAGCCGCTGTTATAGCAGGTAAGGCTCCGAAAGACCTGTTGACTGAGGAGTTGAAACAAGAGACAATTCAATTGTTGAAGGATATGCCGGATTCTGATATTCCTTATCGTCTTTCTACAGGTGAAGTAAAAGTAAATGTGGGTGATATCAAGTATATGATGCCGGTTGGCAAGGCTGCTGAATTGAGCACACCGACACAGAAAGCCCGTGCATTGGGTATGTATATGGCTGATTATAACGTATTGAAAGCGATCGGTAAGCCGACAGCCGAAGTGGAAGGCGTAATAGCCAAGTTGGCTACAGACCTGAATGTGTCGTTTGTTTTGGATATCCTGAAAGAACAGGCTCCGAAAGATGCAACTAAAGAACAATTGCAGGCTTTCTTGAACGCACAGGAAGACAAGATCATCGAAAAGATGGCTGCTGAAAACAAAGTAGATGCCGAAGTTGAAATGTTAGGTGCTGCTTCTGCCGAATATGCTTGTTTAATTGCCAATCCGACATTAGTTGTAGAAGGTGATGCTACTTCTGCCGGTCTTTCTACAAATATGGAAAAACGTGTCAGCATGTTGGAAGAGGTGGTTGCCGATTTGGCTGCTTACTATCCTGATTTGAAACAGTTAGGCGAAACGATTGCTCCGCTGAAAGAAAAGGTTGCTTCTATCCAGAGCGCTCGTGCTGCTAATGCCGAGATCATGGGGATCCGCGATGCTTTGCTGAAGTAAGCAAGATTTCTATACATAAAAAGATAAGTATCCCGGCTTCCTATTGGAGGCTGGGATATTTATTTTTTGGGGGAATCCATATTCATGAGTTGGCAACTCGTGCGTTTAATTTGGTCAATTCATTTTCGTCACCCTTTGTAACTGATCGAAAGCAATGTAATATCGTCTGATTGGACAGCACCGACGACAAATTCGCCAACCGTCTCGGTTATCTTTTCCACAACCTCTTTCGGGTTCTTTCCGGCAAGTGTCCGGCAGTTTTCGAGCAGCCGTTGTTCGCTGTATAGTTCATGCTTCGTATTCATCGCTTCTGTTACCCCGTCGGTATAGAGAAAGAGATTGTCGCCGGGTGACATCTTCAGTTCCTTTTCGTGATAACTGGCATCGTTGATCGCCCCCAATATCATGTCGCCAGTGGACGGTACTTTGGAAACGGAACCGTCTTTTTTCATCAGGATAGGCGGGTTGTGCCCTGCATTACTGTAGGTGACGGTGCCTGTATGGATATTCAGGATACCGTAGAATACGGTCACGAACATGTCGTTTACGCTTTCTTGGCAGAGAATGTTGTTGGAACGTTGCATACACATGGAAGCCGAGTTTTCGGTCAGTGCGATGGCACGTATCACAGTCCGGCTGATAGCCATGAAGATTGCGGCGGGAACACCTTTGCCCGACACATCGGCAATGACGAAGCCCAAGCGGTCCTGGTCGATGCGGAAGAAATCATAAAAATCCCCTCCTACATATTTGGCTGCGTTCATATAGGCATACAAGTCGAACGATTTCAACTCCGGAAACGGAGGGAATGTCTTGGGCAGGATTGTTTGCTGGATTTCCTGGGCGACATGCAGGTCGTTCTGGATGGATTCCAATTGTGTGTGTTCCCTTTGTGCCTGCTTGATGAAAGCGATCTGCTCGGCTGCCTTTTCAATGGTTCGTTCGAGGTCTTCGAGATTGATTGGCTTGGTCGTGAAGTCGAAGGCTCCCTGATTCATGGCACTACGAATATTCTCCATATCGCCGTAGGCCGATACCATAATGCATTTTAGCGCAGGGTTACGCATCTCGTTAATCTTTGTGAGTAACGTAAGTCCGTCCATTTCCGGCATGTTGATATCGCTCAGGATCACGTCGAAGTCCGGCATGGCAAGCAGCATTTGGAGTGCTTCCAGTCCGTTGTGGGCGAAATGGAATTCGTATTCACCTTTCTTTATTTTGCGCCGGAAATATTGAGTCAGCAATATTTCCAGGTCAAGTTCGTCGTCTACACTTAATATTTTTATAGCCATAGTAGCGTTGTTTCTCTGATTATTTAATCGGAATGGTGATTGTGAAACGGGTGAATTCGTTCGGCTCCGATTCCATCTCGATCGTTCCGTTATGTTTTTGTTCGATGATCGACTTGGTGATAGAGAGGCCGAGACCGGTTCCTTCTCCGACCGGTTTGGTGGTGAAGAACGGCGTATAAAGTTTCTCTTTGACCTCCTTCGTGATTCCCGGGCCGTTGTCTTCGATAACCAACCGTACCCGGTCGCTGTCTTTTGCCAGTCTTACCTTGATGGTCGGACTATAAGGATTTTCAGCGACACCTTTGGATTTGCTGAAGACAGCATAACAGGCGTTGTTCATCAGGTTGAGAACAGCGCGGCTGAAGTCCTGCGGGATTACTTTGACCAACGGGAGTGTATTGTCGTATTCTTCTATGATGGTAACATTGAAGCTCTTGTTATTGGCGCGGACAGCATGGTAGGAAAGCCATACATATTCTTTTGTCAGCTGGCAGAGGTCGGTCGCTATATATTCATCGTCTTTGCCGCGGGAATAGAGCAGGATGCCTCGGACGATACTTGATGCCCGGTTGCCGTTTTCCTCGATCTTGCACATGTTGCTTTTGAGGTCGTCCATGATTTCCCTAATCTCCTCGTCCACCTCGGCAGAGAGCTTGCTTTCCAGTTCGTCCAATACGTCTTCCATATCTTGCAGCAACTTACATGATAGTTTGCTGAAGTTGATCACGAAGTTGAGCGGGTTCTGTATCTCATGTGCGATACCTGCGCTCAACAGTCCGAGTGAAGCCATCTTTTCCTGTTGGCTGATCTGTTTTCTCAGACGTTCTAACTCTTTCATACTGTCCTCATTCATTGTTGTTGCTTTTTTGATAAATAGGAATCGTAATCATAAACTCGGTAAAGTTATCCTTTTCACTTTTTACGATGATGGACCCTTGGTGGTTCAGGATGACTTCACGACAGAGGTACAAACCGACACCCGCAGCCTCGGCAGTGGGCTTCGTGGTGAAGAACGGTTCGAATATCTTGGCTTTGATGTTGTCCTCGATGCCGATGCCGTTATCGCGGATGCTGAGAAAAATTGTCCCGTTCAGTCTCTTTTCTACGTGTATGTTGATGATTGGCGTGAAGTCCTTTTTCTGTAACTTTTTCAGCAATGCGTAAAGGCTGTTCTTGAGTAGGTTGAGCATCACTTTGTTCATCTGCTCAATGTTGATCTCTGCGGTCGTGGGTTCTGCCGGACAGTCGAGTTCTATCTGTATCTGCTTATTCTCAATGTCTTCTTTGAACTGCTTGCGGATCACGTCTACGTTCACTTTGCAGAGGTTGCAGATGTCCGTTGGAGTGACGTCGCCGTGACGGTCTTTTAACAATTCTTCCATTGCTTTGACGATCCGGACAGTGTTGCAGCCGTGTTCGTTTATCTTCTGCAAGTTGCTGTTGATCATATCGAGAATCTCGATGCTGTCGGCGTAGTTCTCTTTTGACATGATCGCCTGCTGGTCCGTAATGTTTTCTTTCAAGTCTTTGATCAGATTGGCGGAAAGGCCGGCAAAGTTGTTGATGTAGTTGATCGGGTTCAGGATGCGGTCGACCAACCCTTGCGTCAATTGTCCGACAGTAGCCAGTTTTTCCTTGCGGACCAGTTCGTCCTGTGCTTTCGCCAGAGCGTCGAGGGCGTCGGATAGTTTCTTGGATTCATTCAGCACTTGGTCGCGCTGGATACGGAGTTCGATTGTTCGCTCTTCTACCACTTTGGCGAGATACTCTTTCTGTTTCAGTTGTTTGCGCAGTTTCGATTTGTAGATATACAGGATGATTTGAATAACGATCAGGCAGGTGATCCATCCTCCCCAGTCGTAATACATCGACAGGATAATCAAGATCCAGTCGGCCAATACGAGCTTCTCTATGATTTGCAGCTTTACTTTGAGCGCTGCTATATCTCTAATGTCGAAGTCTGCCATATCAACAAATGTCTTTTGCCATTGTGAGTATATTTTTCCCGGCTGAACGACTATAGCTGACTTCCGTCATCAGTTGCTTGACCAGATAAATTCCGAGGCCGCCTGTCGGGCGTTCTTCCAATGAGAGAGTAAGGTCCGGCTCCTGTCTTTCGAGAGGGTTGAAACTGATGCCGGTATCGGTTATGACGATTGTCAGCCGTTTGTTCTCGTAGCTCATGTCGATACGGATGTCCTGGTCTTTTTTGTCGGGATAGGCATACTGGATGACGTTGGTCACGGCTTCTTCGAGTGCCAGTTTGATTTGCATCGACTGTAGTTCTCCCAGTTCATAAGTACCGGCTTGCTGGTCCAGAAACGCGTATAGACGGGTTAGCTGTTTCAGCTCATTCTTTATATGTAGCGTATTTGTCATCTGCCGGAATAAAGATACTTGTTATTCGATCGTGAGGATGTGAGAGAATCCGGTGATATTCAGGATTTCCATAATCTCATTCTGAATATTCTTCAGCCGGAAAGAGCCTCCTTTGTTCTTCATCCCTTTTTGCAGTGTAAGGAGCAGGCGGAGTCCGGCACTGCTGATGTAGGTCAGTTCCGCACCGTCGAGCACTACCGTTTGCGCTTCCCCCTGCAGGATGGGAGCGATCTCTTTTTCAAGATCGACGGAGGTTAACGTATCCAATTGTCCGGAAAGATTGATGACTGTTTCTTTCCCGTTTTCTATTGTTATCTTCATAATCTGTTCCTATTCTGATTTTTCGTTCAAGCAAAAGTATAGATAATCCATTACGTGAGCAAGTTATTGTATAAAAAAGGTTGTGCCTGTATTTGACACAACCCCTTTTGGTTTAAATCTTCGGTAACTCCCAAGGTGTCCTGTATTCCTTGCATAAATATTTGTCTGCTTCTGCGTCATGGAAACTCTTTCCGTCCCAAGTCAGTTTCTTGCCGGTACGGTAGGCGATGTTGCCTAATTGGGAGAACTTGGCGATATGGGCGCCGATTTCGATACTGGCATTACAGTTGCGGTTGCGCGATTTGATACATTCCAGATGGTTCTTGACATGCAGGTTCAAACCGCCTTCACCATATGCTTTCTTCAATGGAACCGCTTCCATGCGGGCTTTGCCGCTTACCTTTTCGGGGATTACTTCCCAGCCACTGCGATCGACAACCAGTGTTCCGTTTTCTCCGACAAATCCCAGGCCGTGATTGCGCCCGTAAGCTCCGTCGTCGATACCGATTGCATGATCCCACATGACGGTGAAGTCATCGAATGTATAAATTGTTTGAAGCAAGTCCGGTGTTTCGCAGGCGTCATCCGGATATCCGAATTTGCCTCCCGAAGCCATGATAGAGTTGGGGGCTGTAACGTTCATTCCATATAGTGCATAGTCGAGTAGATGCACACCCCAATCAGTCATCAGTCCGCCGGCATAATCCCAAAACCAGCGGAAGGTGAAATGGAAACGGTTACGGTTGAACGGACGTTTGGGAGCCGGACCCAGCCACATGTCATAGTCGATTCCTGCGGGAACGGGTTCGTCCGGTTTGACCGGGATGGAAGGACACCAACCTTGATACGAGAACACGCGGACGGTACGTATCTTGCCTAATTGCCCGCTGTGTACGAATGCCATGGCATCCTGCCAGTGCGGATCACTGCGTTGCCATTGTCCTACCTGTACAACCCGGTTGTATTTCTCGGCGGCGCGAACCATAATGTTACATTCTTCAATGCTGTTGCCTAACGGCTTTTCGCAATAAACATCCTTACCGGCTTCACAGGCGGCTACCATCTGCAGGCAGTGCCAATGGTCGGGTGTACCGACAATGACAACGTCGATATCTTTGTTATCGATCAGTTTCCGCCAGTCTTTATATAGGTTTTTAACTTTCTTGCCTGTGATTTTTTGAGTTTCAGCCGCGCGACTGTTGAGAACTTCGTCGTCGATGTCGCATAATGCGATACACTCGACTTCCGGATTCCGGAGGAAGGCTTGTAGGTCTGAAAATCCCATTCCTTTACAGCCAATTAGTCCGACGCGTATTTTGTCGTTCGCTCCTACACTTCCAGGAGTCGCGTTGATAAAGAATGGACTCATGGAAAGTCCGGCTCCTAATAAGGTCGCTTGCCGGATAAAATCTCTGCGTGTTGTCATGGTCTTATGAATTAGATATTATAAGTTGTTGAGCCAAATGTATAAATAATAGGTGAGCGATACAATAAAAACTGTGATAAAAATATAAATACGGTGGCTTTTTGGGAAAAGGAGCGTATTTTTGTATCCGGTTTGCTTTTTAAGGAAAACCTATTATTTGTAAAACAGACATAAGATGATTAGAGTAACTTATTTTATTGTATGCCTTTTGCTGGGAATTACGCTGGTTTCGTGTATTCGTGACGAAGCGTTGAATGCAGAAGCGGATATATTGACTTGTACAGTGCCGGGAGATATCTTGAAACGTGATCCAATTATAGAAAATAATAAGGTAGTATTGATGGTAACGGCCGATGCCGATTTGACACATCAGGCACCTGAATTTACATTGACTCCCGGTGCAACCATTTCTCCGGCCAGCGGGACCGAACGTGACTTTACGACTCCGCAATTTTATACGGTAACTTCTGAAGATGGAAATTGGAAGAAAGAATATCAAGTTACTTATATTATTGCCGGAATTAGCTCGGAATATCATTTTGAGAATGTAAAGGATTACAAGAGTTCGCTTTTGAAATATGTTTATAATATTTTCTATGAGAATGATTCTGAGGGAAAATGGGTAATGGATTGGGCCAGTGGAAATACCGGTTTTGCTTTGACTGGTGCAGGTACGGAAGATCCGGCATCATTTCCGACTTCTTCTTATGCGGAAGGAAAAATGGGCAAATGCGTAAAGTTGGAAACAAAGTCGACAGGGGATTTCGGTTCGAAGTTGGGTATGCCTATTGCTGCCGGTAATCTTTTTATGGGTACGTTTAGTGTAGGGAACGCATTGACCGACCCATTGAAAGCAACAATGTTCGGAGTTCCGTTCGAGCATATACCGACCTACTTGAAGGGGTATTATAAGTATAAGGCAGGTGAAGTTTATAAAGATGAGAATGGAAATATTGTAAAAGATAAAAAGGATACGTGGGATATTTATGCAATCTTTTACGAGACAGATGAAAAGACAAAAACATTGGATGCAACGAACCGTTTTGATCATCCTAATTTGATATCCATAGCTCGCATTGATGAGAAAGACCGGAAGGAAACGGATGAGTGGACGGAGTTTTATTTGCCATTTGTGACAAAGACTGGAAAAACTGTAGATAAAGATAAACTGAAAGCTGGTAAATATAATGTGGCTATTGTCTTTTCTTCCAGTATTGAAGGGGATTATTTCAGAGGTGCTGTCGGCAGTACATTGCATATCGATGAAGTGGAACTGATTCATGCAGCAGATTAAAAAAGATTATTGTGATGAGAAAGAATATTGTATCAATTTGTGTACTGGCCTTGTTGCTGGTAACGTTTTCGGTTTTTGGACAAGAAGACCGGAATAAGGGAATTATCAATTCTGCATTGATCGGTTTGGAGTATGAGGTAAAAGCCGGCTTTAACATAGGGGGAACGGCTCCGATACCATTGCCCGTTGAGATTCGTGATATAACGGGGTATAATCCTACTATGGCTGTTGCGATAGAGGGGAATGTGACAAAGTGGTTCGATCAAGAAAAAAAATGGGGAATGAGAATCGGTATTCGTTTGGATAGTAAAGGGATGAAAACGAATGCCAATGTGAAAAATTATGGAATGGAAATCATCGGTGAAGGGGGTGAACGCATAAAAGGAAATTGGACTGGATATGTGAAGACTAATGTAAAGAATACATATCTGTCTTTTCCGGTTTTGGCTACTCATCAGTTTAATCGTCGCTTCAGTATGAATCTGGGACCGTATTTTGCCTATATGTTGGAGGGTGATTTTTCCGGAAACGTGTATGATGGTTATTTGCGCGAAGGTGATCCTACCGGTAATAAGGTCGTTTTTGCCGATGGAAAAAATGCCCCTTATGACTTCTCGAAAAACCTTCGCCGCTTCCAATGGGGTGCGCAGTTAGGTGCCGAATGGCGTGCTTTTAAGCATTTGAATGTCTATGCAGACCTGACTTGGGGATTGAATGATATCTTTCAGAAAGATTTCGATACAATTACTTTCGCCATGTATCCGATTTACCTGAACGTCGGTTTCGGCTACGCTTTCTGATACAAACGTATTTTGATATATCGTTATGGCTTTCCTGATTCATAATTATGAAATGGAAAGCCATAATTTTTTTAATAAACGACATCTTTTCTATAGGGCAATCACACCAAAAGAACCCTTTTTTCTACCTTCTTTCCTCTATTGTCATTTTGATACCTTAATCAGGAAATTTGCTATTAAATAGAATGTTAAAAAATATTACCCGCAAGAATGATTTCCAAAAGAGGCCCTATTCATTCAAATTCGATGGGATAGATGTGTTGTTTTGATATTTAATACCTATATTTGTCCGAATAATTTTTTAGTCCAATATATTTTGAATTACCATGAAAGAAAACACTAAGAAGGGTGTAACCCGTCGAGAGTTTCTCGGCCTTTCCGCTCTTGGATTGGCAAGTTTGACTATCCTGCCCAGCTGGGCTGTAAATGGGGTGCGTATCGCACCGAGTGATCGTGTCGTTTTAGGGTTTGTCGGATTAGGGCAACAAGGTTTATCCGATTTTAAGAGTTTCTCTACTTGTCCTGGGGTGCAGGTCGCTGCCTGTTGTGACGTGGATTCCTTGAAACGTGAACGTTTCAAACGTCGTGTCGAGGCTTGGCAGAAGTCTCTGAATGTAGCTCCCCGTTGCGATATGTATGAATTTTATGAAGATGTGCTGGACCGTAAGGATATCGACGTGATTGAAGTGGCAACACCTGACCACTGGCATGCATTGGTTGCTATCCATGCTTGTCAGAGCGGTAAGGATGTTTATTGTCAGAAGCCGTTGGCTTATACGATTACGGAAGGTCTGGCTGTTGCTCGTGCCGTACGCGATAATAATCGGGTTTTCCAGATCGGTAGCCAGCAGCGTTCGAGTAAGGAGTTTCAGGATGCGATTGCGTTGGTTCGTGCCGGTAAGATCGGTCATATCGAAAAGATATACGCCCGTGTCGGCGAACCCCCCAAGCCATTGGACTTGCCGGAAATGGATGTCCCCGGTAATCTGAATTTCAATCAGTGGATGGGACCGTTGAACGATCCGAAGATTCATTATCATCCTGATCTTTGTCCTCCTATCTCTCTTGAACCCGAACAGAACGAGAAGTTGTGGGGGGCATGGCGCTGGTATCAGGAAACCGGAAACGGATATACAGCCGATTGGGGGGCTCATATGTTCGATATTGCACAGGCGGCCATCGGTATGGACGGCTCCGGTCCAGTAGAGTTTATCCCGAAAGGATATGAAGGCACAGAATATGCGACGATGAAATATGCTAATGGTATCGTGATGACCGAACAACCTTATCGTGAAGATAATGCCAACGCGCAAGGTATCAAGTTTATCGGCGATAAGGGGTGGTTGAAAGTCGCTCGCGGTTATATCGAATGTTCCGATCCTTCCTTGTTGCCGAAAGAGGAAAAGAAAGTCGGGAAGGGAGAATATGAAGTAAGCTCTCCGCATATGCAGAACTTTATCGATTGCGTTCGTTCACGCCGGAATCCGATTGCTCCGGTTGAAGTCGGTTGTAGTACGAATACGCTTTGCTGCTTGCAAAACATTGCCCGTGAACTGGGACGTCCTGTTCATTGGGATCCGGCAACGTTGAGCTTTAATGGCGATAGGGAAGCCGAATCACATCGTTTGTACTGGTACGAATACAGAAATCCGTACAAATTGCCGTATTATGACAAATAAGAAAGGTAAGAGGTAAAGGAAAGTCCCGGAATAAAGTTTCGGGACTTTTTTATATATTTTTTAGTCCGGATAGTGATTATTCCGTTCGCTCTGTTTAATTTTGCCAAATCCAGACAAAAAACATAATGTATCATGAAAACTAATCAACTATTTCTTTTGACAGGTTTGGTAGCCGTAACTCTTCCTGCCTGTGTCCAAAAGGACAAAAAAGGGGTGTCGGAGAAGCCTATGAATATTCTCTATATCATGTGCGATGATCATTCTTATCAGACAATTAGTGCTTACGATCATCGTTTTATCGAAACTCCGAATATCGACCGGATTGCTAATGAAGGCGTACGGTTTACGAACAGTTTCGTCGCCAACTCTTTAAGTGGTCCCAGTCGTGCCTGTTTGCTGACGGGCAAGCATAGCCATAAGAATGGCTTTACCGACAATACGAAACGTTTTGACGGCAGCCAGCAGACATTCCCGAAGTTGTTGCAACAAGCCGGCTATCAGACTGCAGTTGTAGGGAAGTGGCATTTGACTTCCGATCCTACCGGTTTCGATTACTGGAATATCTTGATCGGACAGGGGGATTATTATAATCCGTACTTTATCGATAACGGAGAGAAAAAGCAGATCGAAGGCTATGCTACGAACATCACGACGGATTTAGCTTTGGACTGGCTGGATAACAAACGTGATAAGAATAAACCTTTCTGTCTCTTGCTCCACCACAAAGCGCCCCATCGTACCTGGATGCCGGATACTTGTGATTTGGATTTGTATGAAGATGTCGTTTACCCGGTTCCCGAAACATTTTATGACAAATATGAAGGGCGTATTGCCGCATCCGAACAGGAAATGAATATTATCAAGGATATGGATCTCGTCTATGACTTGAAGATGGCAGATAAGGAAAATGAGATTCATACGACTACCGGCCTTGAAGAAAATGGCCGTAATTTATATAACCGGATGACTCCGGCTCAAAAGGCAGCTTGGGACAAACATTATGATCCTATTATTAAGAAATTCAAGGAACAGAAGTTGACGGGGAAGGCGTTGGCTGAATGGAAATACCAACAGTACATGCACGATTATATGCGTGTGATCCATTCCGTAGACCGTAATGTAGGGCGTGTGTTGGATTATATGGAGAAAAGCGGTTTATTGGAAAATACTATTATCGTTTATACTTCCGACCAGGGATTCTATATGGGTGAACATGGCTGGTTCGACAAACGTTTCATGTATGAAGAATCTTTCCGTACACCGATGTTGGTTCGTTTTCCCGGCGGTGTTAAAGGCGACATCCCCGAAATGGTCCAGAATATCGACCATGCAGCGACTTTCCTTCAAGTGGCGGGCGTCCCTGTTCCCGAAGATATCCAGGGTGATTCTTATTTGCCTTTGTTGAAAGGTGAAAAGCCGAAAGATTGGCGTACTTCTTTATATTATCATTTTTACGAGTATCCGGCGGAACACGCAGTAAAACGTCATTATGGTGTTCGTACCGACCGCTATAAATTAATCCATTTCTATAATGATATCGATGTGTGGGAACTTTATGATCTGCAAAACGATCCGATGGAAATGCATAATATCTATAATGAACCGGGCAATGAAGCCTTGATCGACAGTCTGAAAACCGAACTGAATAAATTGCAGGAACAGTACGACGATCCGATTGAAACGGAGTTGGCAACTGCGAAGAAATAAGATAGAAATAACAAAAAAGGCATTCAGAAATGAATGCCTTTTTTGTTATTTACCATAAGGTTGTGGAGCATATCGGACTCGAACCGATCACCTTCAGACTGCCAGTCTGACGCTCTAGCCAGATGAGCTAATGCCCCGTATGACTTATTTTCAAGCGCAAATATAGGGCTTTTCCTGATATAACCACTATCTTTGCCATAGATTTTTATAAAAAATAAGATGATTGTTTATAATACAACGTTCCATATAGAAAAAGATATTCTGGATGAAAGTTTGGATTATCTGAAAAAACAGTATATCCCGAAAGCCGTGGAGAGCGGTTTCCTACAGCGGCCATGCCTGCGACGTGTGATGCAGGCTGAAGAAGGAGAAGGCATCAGTTTCTCCGTCCAGTTTCATGTTAAGAATGTCGATACGTTGAATTTCTGGTTGCAGAATGAAGGAAATAACCTTCACCGCGCATTGGTTGCTCGTTTCGGTCATAAAATTGCCGGCTTTAGTACTTTACTGGAAGAGATAGATTGGGAGAAATGACGAAAGACCGTGTCATATTGGGCATTGATCCTGGGACGATTGTGATGGGTTACGGAGTGCTGACGATTGAAGGAAACAAACCCAAACTGGAAGCTATGGGGATACTCCAATTGAATAAATACGAGGATCATTATTTGCGGCTCCGTAAGATTTTTGAGCGGGTCTTGGGACTTATCGATCAGTATCATCCGGACGAACTGGCCATTGAAGCTCCGTTTTTCGGGAAGAACGTACAGAGTATGTTGAAATTGGGGCGTGCACAGGGAGTCGCTATGGCTGCCGCACTCGAACGGGATATCCCGATATTTGAATATGCCCCGCTAAAGATCAAGATGTCCATTACCGGAAATGGGAATGCTGCAAAAGAACAAGTGGCCGGGATGTTACAGCGCTACCTGCATATTCCGGAAGCATCCATGTTGCCGCAATTGGATGCGACAGATGGATTGGCAGCTGCCGTTTGCCATTATTTCCAGACGAATAATCCGATACAGGAAAAGAAATATACCGGATGGAAGGACTTTATCGCGAAGAATCCGGGTAAAGTTCATTGATACAAAAAAGGATGCCTGCAATTACAGGCATCCCCCTTCTCATAGACACACTTCTCTATGTATATTGAATACACATCGATCTATACGATACCTTGCGCCATCATTGCTTTGGCCACTTTCATGAAGCCTGCAATGTTCGCACCTTTCACATAGTTGATATATTGATCCTCTGTTCCATGTTCGACACATTGTTGGTGGATAGCGCTCATGATCTGATGCAATTTGTCATCGACTTCGGCAGCTGTCCACGAAATATGCATGGCGTTCTGAGTCATTTCCAGGCCGGAAGTGGCGACACCGCCGGCGTTGACAGCCTTGCCCGGTGCAAAAAGTTGTTTATGCTCGATGAACAGGTCGACAGCTTCAGCTGTACATCCCATGTTGGATACTTCGGCTACGCATGATGTCTTGTTCTCGATCAGCTTGCGTGCATCGTCTGCGTCCAGCTCGTTCTGGGTGGCACAAGGCAGTGCGATATCCACTTTCTGTTCCCAGGGTTTCTTGCCGGGATAGAAGGTCGAACCGGGGAATTCTTCGGCGTAAGGAGCTACAATATCATTACCTGAGTTACGCAGTTCCAGCATATAATCGATCTTTTTTCCGGAAATGCCGTCCGGATCATAGATATAGCCGTCCGGGCCGGAGATCGTGACGACTTTTGCACCCAGTTCGGTAGCCTTTGTGGCAGCTCCCCAAGCGACGTTTCCGAAACCGGAGATAGCAACAGTCTTACCTTTAATATCTATACCATGAGTTTCCAACATTTGGTGAACGAAGTAGAGGGCACCGAAACCGGTTGCTTCGGGACGGAGGATAGAGCCGCCGAATTCCATACCTTTACCAGTGAACGTACCGGTGTTTTCGCGAGCCAGTTTCTTATACATACCATACATATAACCGACTTCACGTCCTCCTACGCCGATGTCACCCGCCGGAACATCGCGGTCCGGTCCGAGGTTACGCCATAATTCGAGGATGAATGCCTGGCAGAAACGCATGATCTCCGCATCACTTTTTCCGCGAGGAGCAAAGTCGGATCCTCCTTTACCACCGCCCATCGGCAATGTTGTCAAAGCGTTTTTGAAAGTCTGTTCGAATCCTAAGAACTTCAGGATGGACAGGTTGACAGAAGGATGGAAGCGGATGCCGCCCTTGTACGGGCCGATCGCGTTGTTGAATTGCACACGATATCCCAAGTTGACTTGTATTTCCCCTTTGTCGTCTACCCAGGGCACACGGAAGGTGAAAATACGTTCCGGTTCAACCAATCGTTCGATGATTTTAGCTTTCTCGAATTCGGGATGCTGGTTGTACACTTCTTCAATTGAAAGAAGAACTTCTTTTACTGCTTGCAAATACTCCTTTTCGCCCGGATGTTTTGCTTCCAGTGCTGATAAGATTACTTCTGTCTTCATAGTATATAATTTCTTTTTAAGATAACATTCTGTTTGCAAATATAGGGAATAGCCTGGGTTGACAAAATGTTTTGCTTACTTTTTGATAGTTCTTTTTATGTTTTTGAACAATGTTCTTTAAGTGAAAATCCGGATTCCTACGGATGGGATTCCGGTTTCACTTTGTGCCAGGAAATGTGTGGTGCTGTTGGCACAGCCGTTTCCTTGCTGTGAAACGTTTGTGCCATATAGGTGAAATGCTTGTGCCATGCTGAGGGAACGGATGTGCCACTTGCTCAAATCTTGTCACATGCTTTCGGTTGATTGTTTTTTTCCTTACATTTGAGGCCGTTAATTCTATCGAATCATTATGAGCGGAATACCGGACTTTAAGAACCTTGTGTTTAAAGACACATCATTCGCCAATCTAATGAATAAGCGTATATATAATGTATTGCTTATCGCTACTAAATACGATGCCTTCATGCTGGAGGACGATGGGCGGGTGGACGAGCAGATATTCAACGAATATACGTCACTAAGCCTTCGTTACCCGCCTCGTTTCACACAGGTGACGACAGAGGAGGAGGCACTGGCTGAGTTGAAAGACCGTAACTTCGAACTGATCATCTGCATGCCGAATATGGATAACCGCGATATCTTTGCGGCGGCGACGGAGATCAAGATTCATTACCCCAATATACCGATCGTAGTCCTCACCCCATTCTCGAAAGAGGTATCCAAGCGGATTGCCAATGAAGATTTGAGTGCGATCGACTATGTGTTCAGCTGGTTGGGAAATGCGGAGCTGTTGCTCGCCATAATCAAGCTGATCGAGGACAAGATGAATGCGCCGGACGATACGGCCAGTGTCGGTGTGCAGATTATCTTGTTGGTGGAAGATTCCGTCCGTTTCTATTCTTCGGCTTTGCCGCATCTGTATAAATTTGTATTGGAACAGAGCCAGATGTTTGCTAAAGAGGCGTTGAACGACCATCAGCGTACACTTCGTATGCGTGGGCGTCCCAAGATCAAGTTGGCGCGTACCTATGAGGAGGCTGTCCGCATCTTCAACCAGTACCGCGATAATATGCTGGGGATCATCTCGGACATGAGCTTCATGCACGACGGAGTGAAAGATCCTTACGCCGGATACAAGTTCGGGCAGTATGTGCGGAAGACCGGCCTGATCATCCCTTTTGTCTTGGAATCGTCGGAGGCAAGCAACAAAGTGTATGCGAAAGAACTGGGAGCTTCCTTTATCGACAAAAATTCCAAGAGTTATCCGCAGGATCTGAGGAAGAAGATCATGCAGCGTTTTGGTTTCGGCGATTTCGTCATCCTGAATCCACAGACGAAGGAGGAGATCATGCGCATCAAGGACTTGAAGGATTTGCAAAAGAAGGTCTTTCAGATACCGGACGATTCGCTGGTTTATCATCTGAGTCGTAACCATTTTTCCCGCTTCTTCTATTCCCGTGCCATGTTTCCGCCGGCAGAGGTGTTGAAGCGTGTGGATGTGAGCGACTACAAGGATATGGATGAGGCGCGCAAGTTGATTTTCGACTTGATCGTGCAGTACCGTCGGATGAAGAATTCCGGTGTTGTTGCAGTCTATCAGAAGGAGCGCTTCGACGAATATAGTAACTTTGCCCGTATAGGCGACGGTTCGCTGGGAGGAAAGGGCAGGGGCCTGGCGTTTATTGGGGCGATGGTAAAGCGTTATCCCAAGTTGGAACACGATCACTTTGCTGTGACCATTCCGAAGACGGTCGTGATCTGTACAGACATCTTCGACGAATTTATGGAGACAAACGAACTGTATCCGGTCGTACTGAGTGAAGTGGATGACGAAACGATCCTGAAATATTTCCTGCGTGCCAGCCTTCCCGCCCGTCTGATTGAAGACCTGATGGCGTTTTTCGATGTTGTCAAAAGTCCGATTGCCGTCCGTTCGTCTAGTCTTCTGGAAGATTCCCATTATCAACCGTTCGCTGGGATTTATTCTACTTACATGGTACCCAAGCTGGAAGATAAATATGATATGCTCCGTACGTTAAGCGACGCGATCAAAGCAGTCTACGCTTCTGTCTTTTATCGTGACAGCAAGGCATATATGACGGCGACATCGAACCTTATCGACCAGGAAAAGATGGCGATCGTTCTACAGGAAGTAGTAGGGAACCGGTATAATGACCGTTTCTATCCTACTATCTCTGGTGTCGCACGTTCGTTGAATTTCTACCCGATTGGAAATGAAAAGGCGGAAGACGGAATTGCCAATATTGCTTTGGGGCTTGGAAAATATATCGTAGACGGAGGGCAGACTTTACGTTTCTCTCCTCGTCATCCGCACAATATTTTGCAGATGAGTACGATGGACTTTGCGCTCCGTGAGACTCAAACTCGTTTTTATGCACTTGACTTGAAGAATCTGGCAGATCAGTTTTCTGTGGATGATTCGTTTAATTTGCTTCGTCTAAATCTGAAAGACGCGGATGCGGACGGTTCTCTGAAGTTTATTGTTTCGACATACGATCCTTATGATCAGGTTATTCGTGACGGTTACTATCCTGGCGGGCGTAAGATATTGTCTTTTGTGAATGTTCTTCAACATGAGGTTTTTCCGTTGGCCGATACGCTCGATCAGATACTGCATGTCGGAGAGGATGAGATGGGGCGGCCTATCGAGATTGAGTTTGCGGTAAATATAGATCCGCAGAATCCCGGTTTCGCTACATTCTATCTGTTGCAAGTTCGCCCGATCGTGGATAACAAGGAGGTAATGGAAGAAGACCTGACGCTTGTGGAACAAGAGGATACAATACTTACATCGACAAGCGTTTTGGGACATGGCATTGTGACGGATGTGCAGGATATTATATATGTAAAGACCGGTGCTTTCTGTTCCTCCAACAACCAGTCGATAGCCTATGATATCGAGAAGATGAACCGCCAGTTCACAGGAGAAGAAAAGAATTATGTTTTGGTTGGTCCTGGTCGTTGGGGAAGTAGTGACTCCTGGCTGGGCATTCCGGTGAAATGGCCTCATATCAGCAATGCACGTGTTATAGTGGAATGTGGGCTGGAGAATTATCGTGTCGATCCGAGCCAGGGAACGCATTTTTTCCAAAATCTGACTTCGTTTGGTGTCGGTTACTTTACGATCAACCCGTTTAAGGGTGATGGCTGGTTTGATGAGGGATATCTGAATTCCTTACCAGCGGTGGAGGAAACCGAATACCTTCGCCATGTCCGTTTCGATAAACCGGTCGTAATCAAGATGGACGGCAAGAAGAGTTTGGGAGTGGTGTTGAAACCAGAAAAGTAAAATGATAAATAAAGAGAACGTAAATGTGTTAAAACTCCTTTGTCATGATCTTTTAGGCACGGATTACATAGATAAATTTATTTTTTTCATGTAATCCATGCCTAAGTTATATCTATTGTATTTCTACACACCTTCGTCTTGGTTTCAAAACATAGGTGTTTTGAGGAAGAAACATGCATGATTCGTTTTCAAAACATAGGTGTTTTGAAAACGGTCGGATTATGTCCTGATTTAGTCTTTCTTTTTGATGAAATCCGAAGGATAGTTTACCGTGTTGATCACCTCCCCGTCTTTTAGGCGAATCCAGGTTCTGAAATTGGTTGATCCTTCAGTCATCTCGATTACGCGGGCACCGTTGCTCAGGTTGTTGTACACCGTGTCGCCACCGGTGTAACGGCCGTAGGCAAGCAGGATGCCTTTCCAGAAAACAGCATAGTCATCATCATGATCGTGTCCGACAAATACACCTAAGATATCCCCCATTTCCTTCATCGAGGCAAACATGCCGGAGTTCAGTTGCGGAGCGCAGGCTTTTTCTTTTCGGGTTCCGACCAGGATGGCCGTTTCATCTGATGCGGCCTGGTTGTATTCCGGCAGGGCGATGTGGAAGAATGCCAGCGAGGGCAGGGGAGTGCCGCCGTTTTGCTTTGTGTATTTCGCGCTGTTTTCGCGGTACCATCGGATCTGGTCAAACTTGATGTAATCATAGCCGCCTATTCCCTTGATCTGTGAATATGAGTGAGAGTCCATACAATACAGGATGGCTGCGTCTTTCTTTCCATCGGACGATTTCAAGGGAAGAATAAAGTTGGTCACTCCTGTGACTCCTGCCACGGAATCGGTCAGGTTGTAAGGTATTGTCTGTATGATATCGAATAGCTGAGTACGGGTAAGTCCCTGTTCGTCATCGTGATTGCCGAATGTCACTCCGAAGGGTATTTGGCGGTTGGCCGCTAAGTTCAGGATTGTGCGCATCCCTTCCTCTGCCGGTTGACCGTAGATGACATCACCTGTGAATAGCACTAAGTCCGGTTTTTCCGCATCCAGCACTTCGTTGATGCGTTCGAGAGAAACGGCTGACTTGGGATTCCCGTGAATGTAATGTACGTCCGTGAACTGTACGATTTTGAACTTGCCGTCTTTATTGAATTTCAAGACGGGTTTCTGTGTGTAGCCTGGTTGCAGGCATCCGAGCACAAGTGAAAGAATAATAAGAAGTTGTTTCATCTTTAGATGGTTTTTGTTTATGAATGGTTTATTCGATCGTGATGTCGAATTGATCGTATGAATCTGTTCTCCAAGCCTTTTCGGATGTCAGGGGAGAAAGTGCGAACAGGGGGGAGAATGTTTTGATCTTAATCGTCTTTCCATCCGGCATAAACTCCATGATGCGGAGCCAGCAGTCTCCCCCGTTGCCATGCCATTGACCGTCGGCGGTCTGGGCGTTGAACATCATTTGGGCTACATTCTTGCCTGTGCTGTTTTTGTCAGTCCTGAAGCTGACATTGCCCTTGTAGTCTGCTATCTCGCATTCATGTCCGCATATCACCATGCTGATGTTGGAGGAAGGATAGACCAGTTTCTGCCAGATGGCTTCTCCGTAATTGGCGGGTGATATTTTGTAGCTTTCCTTGATGTGACGTTTGGCTTCCGGTGACATATAGGAGTGTGTCAGCAGGATCACTTTATGATTTTTGTATTTGGCTTTACCGGCAACTTTGGCCGCCCATTCGATCGCCTCGTCACGCGGAGCAAATTCGAGTGATATGACCAATAGTTTTCCCCATGTGTCTGTCTCGAACTCATAAGCTGCATTTTCAAGAGTCGGAATACCTTGATAGTTCAGGCCTGTCTCGACCAATGACTTTTTCCAGCAGCTATTCCGCTCGGAAGGGAAATAATCAGGAAGGTGGCAGAGGCGGTTTTCTGCTTTCTCATATCCGTAATCGTGATTCCCGGTACAAACGACATAAGATATTTTGTCGTCGAGCCGTTCAAATGCCCTGGATGCGGCCTGCCATTGTTCTTCGCTTGTCTGATTTCCGTTTATGCCGTCCGGAATCCGTATCTCGTTCTGCTCAACCAAATCACCGGTACACAGAACTCCTTTGATATTCAAAGGTTCGATGCTGTTGGCAATCCAAGCTGTCTGTAGCTCGAATAGCGGTTGGTTAGCATCGAACTTGTTATAACTCTGCGGATCAGGCAGCAGGATCATGGAAAAAGAATGCTTGTCGGATAGTTGAGGCCGGACAGGGTAGATCTGGGCAGATATACAAAAAATATTGAGATGAATAATCGTTAAGATAAAAAAAAGTTTTTTGTTCATGATATATATATAAATTAAAAATGAGACACCGAATATAATGAATGTTTTTATATTCGGTGCTCTCTTCTATATGAATAAATTATTTCAGAAGCCACATAATACTGTTGACATCGTCAACTCCTCCCCATTGGCGATCCAAAGCTTTATACAATGATTCTTTGTTGTAGTTGGTTTCAGATTCTGGATACATGTAACGCATTGGAATTTTATCTTTTGCATTATTTAGGTTTGTTTCTGGATTGATTGGGAATTCCGGGTATCCGTTTCTGCGATATTCGTAGTAATCATCTGTGGCCATATGGAAGTATCTGGCCAGAAAAGCTTGCATCCAGATTTGCTTCAGACGATCTGTTACAGACCCGTTTGTGTTATAGGCTACATATTCGCCTTTCAGGTATGATGTAATATAATCATCTGTAATCTCTACTCCGTTGTTGTATTCAGCAGGGACAGTGGTACGGACAAACAGGAAAGAAGCTCGAATGCCTTCCTCATAATATTGTTTTGCAGAGCCGGTGATCCATCCTCTTTCAACCGCTTCTGCGAGAAGGAAATTCATATCTGCATATCCTAAACGGATGCAAGGTACTCCGACATAACTCAAACGGTATACGTCATTGGGACGGGAGTGCATACGTTTTGCGATTTTTTCTTTTTCAATGTCGTATACGCCAGCGGCATCCACTGCAGGATAGGCATTCCAGTCATTTGGCTTTAAAAGTTTTTCTCCTGCTGGCAGGTATAATTCGTTTGTCAACCCTTCTGCTGGAGCCAGATAATAAAATAATCGGTAATCTTTGAATCTTTTTAAAGGATCAATTAATGTGTGTGTGCCGGCATAATAGTCGATACTACGAGTTCCCGTTACGTGATAGGGATTTTTTTGACCATCTTTGTCAGAGTAGATGACCTGTAGGTTATCTTCATTGCTTTTAAATAGATTATTTTCTGAAACAACTTTGGAGAACGTTTCTTTTATTTGCAACTCCTGTGTATCGTCTGCCCGTTTGGATAGAGACATTAGGACTTTTAAACGTAAAACATTTGTCGCTTTTCTCCATTTTTTCGGATCTCCCTGGTAGAAAGGATCTCCGGAAAAAGCTTGTTTGGATTTTGCAAAATATTCGTCGGCAAGAGCAAGGTCTTCAAGAATGCCTTTAAATACGTCTTTTTGTTCATCATATTGGGGATAACGATGTTCTTCGATGTTCAGAGCTTCCGAATAAGGGATATCTCCCATATCCATCGTTGTACGATAGAAATACCAGCCTTTCAGAAAATAATATAAACCTGTATGAGCATCCAAATCATCTTCAGAGGATAGTTCAACCATTTTCCAGGCATTTGTTAAAGTTTGGATGTTATCAAAACTGCCTTTTCCAAAACGGTTATATTGTCTATCGTCGATTTGTTCTCCCCAAAACATCCGTTTGACCAGAAATTCATTTCTCCAGTTACTTGCCGATTTGGTCATGTCAAGAATGACTTTGGAGGCAAGCATGGAAGCGTTTACTTTAGTTGTTGTATCCGGATTGGTGTTCAGATCGTCAAAAGTAGATGTGCATCCTGATAATGAAAATATTCCTATCAGAAAGCAAGCGATTGCTTTATATTTCAGTTCCATAATTGAATTGTTTTATCAGATTAGAAATTAACTTTTAAATTGAATCCCATATAGCGTTGGGATGGGGAATTTAAGCTTTCTGTACCAGAAGAGTCTCCTCCTTTATCTGGGTCTGCATATTTGTATTCTTTAGCCCAAAGGAACAGATTTTGACCGGTGAAACCAATAGAAGCACTTTTCATTTTCATCTTTTGGCACAATGTGGATGGCAGATCATATGTGAGTGAAAGATTTCGGAGCTTGAAGAACGTTTCTTTCAGTATATTCTGGCGACATGCATTGTGATGTGAATCATGATATTTACTGATATAAGATTCATATGAGACAACAACATCATTAGGAGCAAACACGCGTGTATCTTCTATGATATTGCCATCTGGATCGCGAGTTACACTTCCTGAAACAACTTTTACCCCTTGTCCGATATAGGTTTTATTTCC
The DNA here is from genome assembly GCF_025151215.1 of Parabacteroides merdae ATCC 43184. Lineage (NCBI taxonomy): Bacteria > Pseudomonadati > Bacteroidota > Bacteroidia > Bacteroidales > Tannerellaceae > Parabacteroides > Parabacteroides merdae. Next base: position 2,370,882 of record NZ_CP102286.1, on the reverse strand, counting down.
GTTTACGACTTCTTCATAACGCCATTGTGTATCAGTGTCAATGCCAGCTCCTGTATTCCATAACATTTGATGAGTTTTAGAGTAAGATAAACCGCCGACACGACCATCAAGCGTAAAGCTGAGTGTGAAGTTTTTGTATTTGAATGTGTTTGTGATACCCCAAACTAAATCAGGAGTAGTATTTCCGATCTTTGTTTGAAAGTTTTGTTTAACTGGCATACCTCCATTATGAATGATATTTCCTTCTGGATCACGTTCCCAATCGTAAACGGCAAGCCAATCCCAGCTAGCTCCTTCTTTGACCCATGGTTTTTTAGTCGAATAATCTGGGTCTATCGTTTTGTAGGTATATTGGTCGTGTGACCAGTTTGTTAGGATGTCCCAACTAAAATCTTTGGTCTGAATAGGTGTTCCTCCAATGGTAATTTCGAATCCGGAGCGAAGACGCGTTTCTTTAAAATTGGTTTGAATACTATTGAAGCCAGTTGCGCTGCTGACTCCTCCTTCGATAATAAAATCGGATTCCATTTTACGATAATAAGAAAAGTCAAGGAATAAACGGTTCTTAAACATGTTAGTGGCTGTTCCGACTTCCCATACTTCCGATTTCTTTGGACGTACTTGTCCACCGATCTTACTGGATGGATAAGACGCTGTTGAAAGTCCGTCCCATACATTTGTACTGACAGAATATACGTTGTTATTGGCATATATCTTGGCATCCTCTTTGGCTGTTGTCCATGAAGCCCGAACTTTTAGGAAATCCCACCAAGTTGGTAATTTGACAATCTCGGATAAAACAATACTTCCTGAAACGGATGGATAGAAGTAAGAACGCTGGTCAGAAGAAAGGGTCGAAGACCAATCATTCCTTCCGGTTACGTCCAGAAAATAAGTGCTTGCCCATGAAAGGGATGCTTTGCCGTAGACGCTATTAACTCGTTTTTGTTGTAGTTCGCTGGTTGCTTCGATTGGATCGATAGAGGCATTTAAGGAGTAGAATTCTGGAATAGAAAGCCCTCCTTTTGTTTTACTACTCATAAAGTCATAGCGTGTATAATAAATGTTTCCACCGCCTAGCAGATTCATGTTGAACTTACCCCAAGTTTTATCTGCCATTAACATAGCGTCTGTGTTTATGCTCATATCCGTACCACGGCTTACTCCAAAGAATCCTTTTTTATCCCAGGCCTGATTAGCAGAGATCGGATTTTTCCATTCATTCCGTTTTGTATACACATCGACCCCTGAACGAACCATTGCTTTTAACCAGGGAGTGATCTCATAGCTTGCATTCAAAGCGGCATTGACAACATCGATGTCGTAAGCGTCTGTAATTTCATAAGCCTTGAACCATGGATTGTCATACCAACTGTCATCATACCAGTTCTGTTGCATACCTTCTTTTCCTTTTACCCAGTAATTGCGATAATCGCGTACGTCATATTCGGAACCTCCCCAGATTACCATGTCGTATATGTAGCTACCGCTATATCCGGATCCGTGGTCATTGGTGGAAACGCGTTTATTGTAGGCTGCCGAAGCGTCCATTTTAAAGTTTTTCCAAGTCATTTCTCCTCCGACAGAGAATGTGATTTTGTTCAAATTCTGATTGGGGTATTGTCCTTTATTGTATACTTCTGTGATGGAGGCTCGGAATGAACCGTATTTACCTTTTTGAGAAATGTTGACATTATTGTTTGTAACCATGCTGAATTGCAGGAAGTTTTTGAAGTTATCTTTTCCTTTTGATACCAATTCCTGTTCACGTCATTCATAATTGAACGGATCCCAAAGAATAGCAGTGCGTCCTATATCCAGTTTATCTCCCCAGACATAGTCATTGTTGTATTTACCTCCGAAACCACGGCTATAAGAATGTTGAGTTTCAGGGAATGCGAGGTATCCGGAAAAAAACATTGTATTACTATTGATATTGATGTTCAAGCCTTCTTCATTGGCCCCCTTTTTCGTAGTTATCATTATGGCTCCACTTGTTCCGCGAGCACCATACAATGCAGAGGCTGTTGCACCTTTTAATACATCGATAGATTCAATGTCGTCGGATGCAATTTCGTCTAACGTGATGTTTCCATAGGGAACACCGTCTACAATGATTAGTGGAGTTTCTCCACGTAGTTTGATTTTAGGTGTTTCATTGAATTCCGTACTATTTTGAATATTCAAACCAGCCACTTTTCCCGTTAAGGATGTTGTCACATCTACTGTTTTTGCTAAAGGCAGATTATCTCCTTTCACTTTTTGAACAGCATATCCCAGAGCTTTTTCTTCTCGTTTGATTCCTAAGGCTGTAACAACAACTTCATCTAATTTGCGTGAATCTTCGAGTAGGGTAATATTGAATATTTCTTTATGTCCGACGGCAATATTTTTGGTTACGTATCCGATAAAGGAAATGACCAATGTCGCATTATCTGGTACTTCTAAACTGAATTTTCCATCGATATCGGAAATTGTTCCGTTCGTTGTCCCTCTTTGAATGACATTGGCGCCGGGAACAGGTTCGCCTTTTCCATCGGTGACAACTCCGGTGATCTTTCTGCTTTTCTGTTGGGCAACTAGTACCTCTTTGGGGGAGAGAATAATACTTTTATCTAAAACTTTATAGCTGATATTGGTTCCGGAGAACAATTGTTCCAATACATTAAAAACATTTTTTTGTTTACTTTTTATACTAACGATACGTGAGGTATTAACTTGTTTGTTATTGTAGAAGAAATGAAAGTCTGATTGTTTTTCAATTTCATCCAGTACCTCCTGTACAGATTTGTTGTTCACATCTATGTTTAAAAGAACATTTTGACTGTAGCTATCGGACGCGTAGGCTAATCCGACACAGATAAATAACATTATTACGGATAGTTTCATACATAATGGTATTTTCTTCAGGAGCATGAACCTAACATTCATCTTCCTGAAATGTTGGAAGCTAAAATAATTTGTCATAGATTTGTAAATGATTTAGAGTTATAAAAAAGTTGCTTATACTTGTCGCCAAACAAGTTTGCGATGGATTTTCATACGGGGAAATACGCCAATATTTTCCCGTATGTTTTGTTTTCAAGGGGGATTATTTTCTTTCATGAGATTTGATAAATAAGGTTACACTTAATATAATTCAACGATCGTTTTTTCTTTAATATTTCCTTCTTGCCCAGTTTGAGGGTCTATGAAGCGATATTGAATACCGGAAGCCAAACGGAAATGTTCGAGGATTAGTTGTAAGTGCTGTCCATCGAAAGGTCCTGTGAAGGAGTTGTTATATAACTTGTCGTTTTTTACGATGAACTCGACATTGAAACGTTTGCTTAACACTTTCAATGCTTCGTTAAATGGTGTGTTCCGGAATACGACCAAGCCGTCTTTCCAGGAAGTTTGTGTCGGAATATATGGTTTGTCGACTTTAACTTTTTTAGTATATTGGTTATAAGTGAATTCTTCATTCGGTTTCATTAAAAATGATTTATGCTTCTGATTATCGTCTAAAAATGAAAGTCGAATGGAGCCAGATACCAAGGTGGTCCTTACGCTGCTGTCGGCTGCATAGGCTTCCATATTGAATTCGGTACCGAGTACTTCTGCTTTGATATCAAATGGGGTGCTGACAGTGAAACGTTTACTTTTGTCTTTATGGACGGAAAAGTAGGCTTCACCGTTCAGCACAACATCACGTGTGTTACCTGTAAAACGCGTCGGGTGCTTCAGATAGGAACGTGAGTTTAACCATACTTTTGTTCCGTCCGGTAAATTGACTGCAGCGACCATTCCTGGATTAGTTCTGATTTCTATATATTCGATCGGATCTTTTTTTAATGCGAAATATATAGTGGAAATGATAAGCGGAAGGATGAGGATTGCCGCAATACGTTGTATCCAGGCGGATAGAGAAATTTTCCGGTGGGAATGTATCTTGCTTTTTACTTTTTTCAGGGCTGTACCTGAATCTGTTTGCCGGATACAAGTCAATGTCTCAGTTGCCAGGCATATAGATTGTATGTCCCGGGCTATTTTTTTGTTTTCTTCTGATGCAGAGATCCAATCTTCTACTTCTTGTTGCAGAGGTATGGAGAGGGTTCCGGTGAAATAACCCAAAAGTATCGATTCGTTTATTTGTTTATGTTTGTCCATAATTGTCCTTTTATAAATATGACTGACGAAAAATGAAATCTCCTAAATGAAAAGTGATTTTTTTTCATGTATTTGTAATTGTTCGTTGGATTAGAAAATATTATATTTGCAAATAAGTATAAATATTTCCGATTAAAACTTATAGAACAGTGATTTGTATGTCTTGTAATATTTCTGATATAGTGGCAGACGAAACTCTTTTTCAGGAAATCCAAAGGGGAGATGAAAAAGCGTTCGATGTCCTTTTTTTGAAGTATTACCCTTCCTTGTGTGCTTATGCCCAACGGTTTGTCGAGTATGACGACGGGCAGGAAATTGTACAGGATGTGATGGTTTGGCTGTGGGAGAATCGGGAGATGCATACGTTTGAGATCTCTCCGAAGAGCTATCTGTTTAAAGCTGTGAAGAACCGTTGTTTGACGTTGATCAGCCGAAATGAAATAAAACAGAAGATTATTAATACATTGTACGACAATCAACAATTAGAATATGAAGATCCTGATTTTTATATCGTGGAGGAACTGAGTCGTAAGATAGAAGAGGCGTTGCAACGGCTTCCCGACAGTTACCGGGAAGCATTCGAGTTAAATCGTTTCCAGCATATGACGTATGGTGAAATAGCGACGTGTCTGGAAGTTTCTTCCAAGACAGTCGATTATCGTATTCAGCAGGCATTGAAGTTGCTTCGTGTAGAGTTAAAGGATTATTTACCGATATTACTTGCCATTCTTTAAAACAATTGTTGTATAGAACAAACTTTTTTGTGATTCCAGTTCATTAGAAAATTGGACAATAACCTCTGCCTTCCCGTATTTTCTATTTCGATTAAGATATCAGATCGTTTTAGTTTGATATTTTGATACTGCTTTTTTCTGTTTTGCTGATAAACGAAAATGTGATATAGGCAGAAAATGAAAGTATGTTGTTTGGGGAGAGATAGAAAGGGGAGAAACGCTTACATTTGAGAAAAGCTTAACCCCTTGAGAATTGCTTGTGGCAAAAGAGATTGGTGGAGATTCGGATATTTGAAAAGAAATTCAGGGCTTTATGGGCATGAGGACGGTCGTCATAGGAACGGAGACCGTCCTCGTTGCCGTGAGGTGCCGAGATCTTTATATATGAAGACGGTCGTCGGGCCAATGAAAACCGTCTTTGTTGGAAAAACTGTGCACCTTGTGGCAGGAAGTTCTTTTAGAAAGATAAAAAGCCGGATTGCGAAGCGATTTACGAAAGAAGCATATCTTTGTTAAATAAACGATATTATACAATAAGTGTTTTCATCCATTTTTCGGCCACCTGCAATGTTTCTGGTTTGCCGACATCTATCAGATGAAGGTCTTCGTCAGCGTAGGCGTGGATGTTGGCCTTGGCGCAGATGGAGAGGTAGAAGTTGATGATCGAAAACTTGCCGGTCCATTCTTCCATCCAGTCGAATATTTTAGGAGACAGTACATGTATCCCGCTGAAGGCATATTCGTTATATTGGTTCGGATCGAAATCGGGGTAGAACGACTTTACTTCGCCCGTCTCGCGGTTGCGCCAACCACATAGCTTATTTTCCTTATTGAAAAGCAGATAGCGGGAGGTGTTGCGTTTGCTGACCAATAATGTCGCTAACGGATTTGTCTCTATATGATGATTGTAAAGCGCACGGAGGTCGATGTCGGACAGGATGTCGACATTGTGTATCAGAAACGGCTCATTGCCTTGTAAAAAGGCGGTGGCGTGTTTGATTCCCCCACCGGTATCGAGCAGATAATCCCGCTCGTCGGAGATATGGATCTGGATACCGAAATTATTGTTGGCTGCCAGGAAGTTGATGATCTGGTCTCCCAAATGATGAACGTTGATGGCTATCTGGTGAAAGCCGGCATCTTTCAATTTGAGGATTACATGTTCGAGCATAGGTTTCCCATTGATAGGAAGTAATGCTTTTGGAGTACTGTCGGTCAGCGGTTTGAGGCGTGTTCCCAAACCGGCAGCGAAAATCATAGCTTTCATAATATTGAGTTAAAGAGTTGTTCAATGTTTTGTTCCCTGTGTACGAGGTCTACCCGGACACCGAACTTAGAATGAATATGTTCCGCCATATGCTGGGCGGAGTAGACCGAACGGTGCTGGCCCCCCGTGCAACCGAAACAGATCATCAGATTGGTAAATCCTCGGTCCATGTAACGTTTGACAGAAGCATCCACAATTTCATAAGCATGATCTAGGAAACGAGTGATCTCTCCGTCTTCTTCGAGGAAACGGATCACCGGTTCGTCCAATCCGGTAAAATGATTGTAACGTTCGTATTTACCAGGGTTATTGATGGCGCGGCAGTCAAAGACAAATCCGCCGCCATTGCCACTCGGATCGTTGGGAATTCCTTTTTTATAGGCAAAACTGACGATCTTGACTTTGAGCGTATGCTTCTGGATGTCGTCATAGAACTGAGACAGGTTTGTCAGCTCCCGTAGTACGGTACATAAATAGGGATACTCCGGATAATCTTCTTTCAAAAGTTGCCGGAGGTTGTCGATAGCGAAGGGGACACTTTGGATAAAATGCGGTTTCTTTTCGAAATATCCCCGGAAACCGTAGGCTCCCAAGACCTGTAAAGTCCTGAAAAGAACGAAATGGCGTAATTGCCGGAAGAAATGCTTTTCGTCTATGTCCATATACCCGCGTAGTGCTTGCAGATAGTCGGCTATCAATTCCTGTCTCAACTCAGCGGGATATTTGGCTTTCGCCTGCCAGAGGAAAGAGGCGACATCATAGTAGATCGGGCCTTTGCGTCCTCCTTGGAAATCAATGAACCAGGGTTCGCCATTTTTTACCATCACGTTGCGCGACTGGAAATCCCGGTACATGAATGTCGGTGTATGGTCTTGCAGAAGGACATCGCTCATTTTCTGGAAATCATCTTCCAAAAGGTTTTCCTGGAATTCCATTCCGGTAGCTTTCAAGAAACAGTATTTGAAATAGTTCAGGTCCCAAAGGATCGAACGCCTATTGAATTCGGGTAGAGGATAGCATTGGCTGAAGTCGAACCCCTCCGCACCTTTAAACTGCAGAGTCGGCAGAAGTGTGATCGTCTTGTGCAGCAAAGACTTTTCCGTCTCGTCGAAGAAACAACTTTTCCGTCCTTTCTCAATTGCTTGAAAGAGCAAGGTGTCGCCTAGGTCTTCCTGGAGATAGAACGATTTATCAACCGACCAGCAATAAACCTGGGGAACGGGCAATCTCTTTTCCCGGAAATGCGCGGCCATATAAATAAAGGCATTGTTTTCCTCTATGGAAGTTCCGCTAACTCCGATCAGGGAAACGGAACCTGACAATCTGAAATACCGGCGGTTAGAGCCGGAAGAGGATAGTTCGGTTATATCAGTTGCCGGTGAACCGGTATGTGTCTGGTAAAGTTGTTTTAATTCTTCAGTAATCATGTTTTTCTATTTTCGGCACTAAAGTAGCAAACAATTGACAATTGGCAATTGAGAATTGACAATTTTGTTGGGAAATAAGAGAGGCGGACGTACCGTTTTACCGGAACGCCCGCCTTCTTTATGACCATTAATCTCTAATTGTCTCTCTTTTTAATTGTCAATTGATTAAAGAATGCCTTGTGCCATCATCGCTTTGGCTACCTTCATGAAGCCCGCAACATTTGCACCTTTCACGTAGTTTGTGTAGCCGTCGGCTTGTTTGCCGTATTTTACGCATTGTTCGTGGATATTCTGCATGATGCTTTTCAGTTTGGCATCAACCTCTTCACTGCTCCAGCTCAGTTTCTGAGCGTTCTGCGTCATTTCCAGACCGGAAACTGATACACCGCCGGCATTGGCTGCCTTACCCGGAGCGTACAGGATCTTAGCTTCCAGGAATGCGTCGATAGCTTCAGGAGTAGAAGGCATGTTGGCTCCTTCCGATACGGCGATACAACCGTTGGCGAGCAATGTCTTGGCATCTTCTCCGTTCAGTTCGTTCTGAGTCGCACTCGGCATTGCAATGTCGCATTTTTCTCCCCAAGGACGAGCACCTGCCACATACTTGCAACCATATTGTTCTGCATATTCACGGATACGGCCGCGATAGAGGTTCTTCAGTTCCATGATGTAATCCAGCTTAGCACGGTCGATACCGTCCGGATCGTAGATGTAACCGTCCGAGTCGGACATCGTCACGACTTTAGCGCCGAGGCTGATCAGCTTTTCAACGGTATATTGGGCTACGTTACCTGAACCTGAAACGCAAACGGTCTTTCCCTTGATGTCGATTCCCCTTGTATTCAGCATTTCCAGCAGGAAGTAAACATTTCCGTAACCGGTAGCTTCGGGACGGATCAGTGAACCGCCGAATTCGCGTCCTTTACCGGTGAATGTTCCCGTGTTTTCCTGAGCCAGTTTTTTATACATTCCGTACATATAGCCGACTTCGCGTCCGCCAACACCTATATCACCTGCGGGAACATCCGTGTCCGGGCCGATATGACGCCATAATTCCAATACGAAAGCCTGGCAGAAACGCATGATTTCAGCATTTGACTTACCGCGCGGGCTGAAGTCGGAACCTCCTTTTCCACCACCCATCGGCAGGGTTGTCAGCGAGTTCTTGAAAGTCTGTTCGAAAGCCAGGAACTTAAGGATCGACTGGTTTACAGAAGCGTGAAAACGGATACCACCTTTGTACGGGCCGATCGCATTGTTATGCTGGATACGGTATCCCATGTTGGTTTGGATCTGTCCCTTATCATCCATCCAGGTTACGCGGAAGGAGAAAATACGATCGGGAATACAAAGACGTTCGATCAGGTTGCTCTTTTCGAATTCGGGATGTTCGTTGTAAACCTCTTCGATTGTTCCTAATACTTCTGAAACTGCCTGATGATATTCCGGTTCATTCGGAAATCTTCTCTTTAAGTTGTCTAAAACTTCACTTGCCTTCATAAGACTGATTTTATTTAGAATGTTATATTTGTAATATCAATTTGTTAACCGGTAGCCGTTTTTTTAATGACCTCGCAAAGGTAAGCTAAAATTTTACACAAACAAATATTTGAAAGAAAAAATGCATTAAAAATATCATTTCGGTATTTTAATCGGGTAAAAGTAACTAAATGTCACTCGTCTCTTCGCCTTCTGCTCTTATAGATAGGGACGAACACAATGATAGCTGACGCAACCAAGGCAAAAACGATGTCGAAGGTTATCTTTTCGCTGTATGCAAGCATCATGTAGCAAAGGATACCCCACAAAAGAGTGATACATACGGCTTGACTATTTGTAATCTTTCTGCGTGCCATAGTTTACAATTGTTTAGTTGGATGAAACAAGCGAGCCGAAGTAAATGACCAAGGCCAGGAATACGGCTACAAGGATAAAAAGAACGATGATCTGTTTTTCGAGGGGCAGATGTCGGAGGAACGGAATGTGGCGTACCCAACCGGAAACGGCTTGGAGCTGCTCGTCCTCTTCGTCTTCATTCGGAAATTCGTATCCGTTTGCTTCCAGAATCTCCTTTGCACGGGGAACTTCGCTTTCAAGCAGTTCGATGCGGATGCCGCCCACATTGACTGGGTATTGGATCCGGCTCGTATATTCGTTTCTCAGGTAACAGTTGACCCCTTCCGATTTCAGGAGGGATTCGATCATCTGTGCTGCTTCCGGTTCATAGAAACGGGCTATTTCGACTATTTTATCTTCCATATTAATGTGTGTTGTATAATGTAAATGATGATTTACCCGTTTATTAATTTATCCGCAATTTCTGTAGCCTGGCGGATACGGTCGGCCATGCCGATACCGCTTTTGATGTTTCCGGCCAGCGTGAGGCCGGGGTAGCGCGCTTGCAGTTCGTCGATCGTTTCGAAGCGGGAGCCGCTGCTCTGTTCATATTGCGGAATGGCATGTTTGTGACGGAAGATACGGATCATATCGGGTTCTGTCTCTTCCGGGAATTTCAGCATGGTGTGGAGCTCGTGCCTGATGAGCGCTTTCAGCTCCTCTTCCGGCCAGGTCGTCAGGTCGGCATGCTTTACGCCTCCGATAAAGAACGAGAAGAGAGCACCCTCTTCCGGAGCCCGTCCGGTAAAACAAGCGGAGGGGAAAAGAATTCCGAGTACGTCTTTTTTCTCACAGGAAGGAACCAGGCCTCCAAACGCATCGAAGCGTAATGCACCGGTGTCGCGGAACCCGACGCTGGCCTGTACGACCGGTGCATAATGCAGGTTGCTGATCCGCTCCATCTTTTCTTTCGGGACGAAAGGCAACAGGGCGGGCAATGTATAAGCACCAGTGGTTGTGATTATCCGTTCCGCAATAATGGTCTGTTCGCCGTCGGCTGTCGAATAGGTAGCCATCCATTTGTCTGCACAAGGGCGGACCGTGACGTCGGCGGCCGAAAGTGTGATGCGGGCCGGACCGATTGCCCCGGCCATCGCACCGGTCAGTTTGTCCAATCCTCCGGCGGCTGAAAATACTTTCTTGCTGGCGAGACGGTCGCGATCTGTTTTCGGCTGCTTGGCTTTCGCGATGGTTCCGCGGATGAAGCTCCCGTATTGCTGTTCCAGGTTGTAGAGCTTCGGGAGCGCATAACGAGTGACGAGCTTCATCGGATCGCCGGCGTAGACACCGGACAGAAACGGGTCTACCGCATAGTGTAGGAACGATTTACCCAGGCGGCGGGCAGCTAACTCGCCGACAGATTCATCCGGGTTATTGCCTTTTGCCCGAAACGGCTCTCCGAGGATACGGAACTTGTCGCCAAGCGTGAACAGAGGAGTCGTGACCGCACTGAACAGTCCGGACGGGAGAGCCCGGAACCGGTTCCCTTTCCAGATCAGCCGGCGCTTGGATTCTTCGCGGGCAGTCTCCAGTGCACAGGCTGGGGAGAGGGCTTCGAATAGTTCGGCGACTTCGGGATAGGAGACTACACCTGTATTGGGGCCGCTTTCGTAGACAAAATCCTTTTCGCGGAACGTATGGATTTGTCCTCCGACACGATCAGCCTTTTCGAGAATATGAATGTCTTTTCCGGCGCGGGTCAACCAGAAGCCGGTTGTCAATCCGGTCAGTCCGGCGCCGATAATCAAAATATCAGTCTGTTGGGGTTCCATTTCGTCATACCGGTTTAGAAAATGATTTATTTGTTCCGAGCATCAGCTTGTCCAGCGAAGCCGCTACGTTTCGGACGAAAAGCCTGCCTTCAGGTGTCATCCTGATTTGATTTTCGTCAAACTCGACCAATCCGTCCTCTGCAAATTCGCGTAGACAGGCTTCGTCATAGGCGGTTGCCTGCTTGATGGAGCGGGCGGGGACGGAAAGCTGTTCCGACAGTTCGTTCCAGTCGATCCGGTAGTTGCACATCAACATTTCGATTGCCTCCCGTGTGATCTGTTCCTCCCGGCTTAGGAGATATCCTTTGGCGACAGGCAAGATGCCGGCTTCGACTTTCTCGATATACTCCATGATGTCTTTTGTGTTCTGGGCGTAAGCCGTTCCGAGCTGGCTGATCCCGGTCACGCCGAAAGCATAGACCTGACCGGTTGTGCGGCGCGTGCAATATCCCTGGAAATTGCGATGTAGTTGTCCGTTCAGCAAAGCTGTGTATAACTCGTCGTCTTTGCGGACGAAATGATCTAGCCCGATCGGCTGGTAGTCCGCTTCGCATAAGATTTTGCGGGCCGCTTCGAACATCCGGCTCTTCTCGTCGCCCGAAGGCAGTCCGGTTTTTTCCAATACCTTCTGCCGGGGGAAAGCCCAGGGCACATGCGCATACGAAAAGGTGACGAGCCGGTCCGGTTTCAGGGAAACGGCTTTTTCGATCGTTTCGGCAAAACTCGCTTCCGTCTGGTGGGGCAAGCCGTAGAGGAAATCCATGTTGATGCGTACTCCGTATGAGCGCAGGATCGTTACGATTTCTTCCGGTTGCAGTAGCGGGGTTTGCCTGTGTACGGTTTGCAGGACTTGTTTGTTGAAGTCTTGGATGCCGATGCTAAACCGGTTGAATCCCGCGGTTGCCAGTTTCTCCCAATCCTGTCCTGTCATCCAGCCAGGATGACATTCGATTGCTTTTTCCGGGTTTTCAATCAATTCGAACGTATCTGAAACATGTGCGTTCAACTCTTTCAGCTCAAGAGCCGGAAGAAATGTCGGGGTTCCTCCGCCGTAATGGATCTGCGAGACTTTACGTTTCTTGTCGAGTAAAGGCAGTATCAGGTCGATCTCTTTATGTAATGCGGCTACATATCGATCTATGATTTCAGGCTTGGGAGCGGCGTAGGAATTGCATCCGCAATAATGGCAGAGACGTTGGCAGAAAGGAATATGAAAATAGAAGGAAACCGATTCCGGCTGCTGGCGGTTGGATTCACGGATGGCATCCGCATAATCCCGGCTTGTGAACCCGTCATGAAAATAGTTTGCCGGCGGATAGCTGGTGTACCGGGGAACCGGCACATTGTATTTATCTAAAAGTTCTTGTTTCATATCGTATTTTTATCTTTTCTGAAAACCGTTACTATATAAATGAGAGATATCAGGGCGATGCTTGCCTCGAAGAAGAAGAGTCCGTGATAACCCGTATGATCTGCAATTCTTCCACTCAGGATGGCCATCAACATGCCGCTGAGATGCGTGATGACCGTCTGGATCGTGAAATCCGTCCCTTCGCGCCCAGGGCGTACACAGTCCATTGCCGTCGTATAGACCACGATCGTCGCCATCCCGTAGCTGCCCCACAGAAGGAAAATCCCGCCGTAGAGCATGGGCGTCGTCGGATGCACGTAGGAGAGTCCGAGGAAGTAAAGTGTCGCTATCAAGACAAACACCGCGAACAGGATGCGCGCGCGGAAACGGCCGATCCGCCGTACGATCATCCCTCCGGCAAACGAGGAGAGGAACCCGACGAATGTCCCCGCCACTCCGCTCATCACCCCGATCTCCTTCATGTCGTAGCCCAGGTCGACCAGCCAGGGTTTCAGCATGGCGAGCGTACCGATCAGGCCGGAATAGTAAAGAAAGAGGAAACCGATCTGTTTCCAGATGCTCCGGCGGGCGAAGAAATAGATCACATCTGCCTTTTTGGCCCGTTCGTGCGCTTCCTTCGGCTGGATGCGGATGCCTTTGTTGAAAAAGAGTGGCAGAAGGGCGGCGATGACGAACAGCGCGACGCAAGGCAGCAGACCGTTCCAGCCGATTTGCTTGAAGAGCAGGAGCAAGACACCGCCCCCGATCATCGAACCTCCGAAACTTCCCATCGACTGCATGCTGTTTGCAAGGCTTTTATCTTTCCGGCTGAAAGCGAGTACCGCCAACGCGTCGGTCGCGATATCCTGCGTGGCGGAGGCGACGAAGGATATGATGATCAAGGCGACGATCGTATAGAAGTCCGTATGGAAATCAAGGAAAGCGACGGCGAAGATCAGGCCGGCGTAGATCAGTTCGGAAGAAAAAATCCACCGTTTATAGTCGCCCGTCGTCACGGCATGGCGGTCTACCATCGGCGACCAGAGGAATTTCAGGATCCAGGGCAGCTTGATCAGTTGGAGAAGCCCGATGGCCGAGAGTGAAAAGTCCTCCTGCCGCATCATGACGGGGATGACGGTGGAAAAGAAGCTCATCGGGATCGTCTGCGCAATGTAGAGGCAGAAGAAGGTTGCGAGGTTGTATGTTTTATCTTTCTGTATCATAATATCGTTATATAATCATCCGGCTTCCGGCCGAGGCTTTAAGAGTTTTCAAAGTGTCGTCCGAAATTCGGCTGGGGCTTTAAGAGTTTTCAAAGTGTCGTCCGAAATTCGGCCGGGACTTTTGGAGTTTTCAAAGTGTCGTCCGAACTTCGGCCGGGACTTTTGGAGTTTTCAAAGTGTCGTCCGAAATTCGGCCGGGACTTTTGGAGTTTTCAAAGTGTCGTCCGAAATTCGGCCGGGACTTTAAGAGTTTTCAAAGTGTCGTCCGAAGTTCGGTCGGGGACTTTAAGAACTTTTAAAGTGTCGTCCGAACTTCTGCCGAGACTTTTAAAAACTCAATTGTATATTCCCGCCGATCGTGAACGGCCTTCCTTTTTGTGCCAGGCCCTTTCCGCCTGTCTCGAAATAGAAAGCCGAATAGTCTGCACCGGTCATATTTTTCGCCCAGATCGCAAAGGTAATAAAATCTTTTGTGGCAGATACTTTTGCATTCAACAGTCCGTAATAAGGTTGCGAAACCTTGTTGTCTTCTTTCCACAGGATGCGTCCCGTCCCGGTGTAGTTCGCGCTGACCGTGAAGCGGTCGATGTGACGGCAAGGGTTCGGGATCGTATAATCGGCTCCGACAGCGAAAGTGTGGCGCGGGACCATCGGCAGGAAATTCCCGCTGTAGTCAATGCCTCGCCGTTCGTCCTTGTAATCTTTGAAGGTGGCATGCGTGAAGCCGTAGTTCACCTGCACCATCAGCCCGTTGACCGGATTCCCTTGCAGGCTGACCTCGACGCCTTTGCTCTCGCTGCGCCCGGCGTTGCGCAGGTATTGCCCGTTCTGGGTGGCGAGCATTTGGTAAATCTGTTGGTTTTTCCAGTCGATCCAGAAAAAGCAGAACTCGGCGTTCAGGCGGTTGTCGAGGAACGGGTGTTTGGCTCCCAATTCGTAGTTCCAACTGGTTTCGGGGCGGAACGTGCGGTCTTCCTCGCGGTCGAAAGAGGTGTTGAAGCCGCCTGTCTTATATCCCTTCGTCACGGTGGCATAGAGCATGCCGGTGGAGGGAAACATATATTGCAGGGCGATCTTCGGCGTGACCTGGCTGAACTTGAGCCGGCTGTCGAAGGCGTCCATCTGTTCGCTGCCGCCGTCCGTTTCTTTATAGAAAAGGAAATCGTTGGAGGTATGCTCATAATCGTAGCGGATGCCGAAAGTCAGTGACAGGCCGCGCGTCAGCAGGTCGTCGATTGTGGATTGGTGGTAGAAGGCGACACCATAGGCCGGCGTGTCGTACAGCTTGCGTGTCGCATAGTCTTTGGTGAAATAATCGAGTGTCACGGTGTTGTCGATCCCCTGCCAGAAACCGAAGGCGCCGAACAGCCATTTGTAACGTCCGGGAGTCGTCGATTTGATGTTCAGCTCTTCGGAAAACATTTTCTGCTTCATATCCTGACGCGCGAAATAGATGCTTCGGGGAGAGAAATCCTGGTCGATGCCTTGATGGTCCGAGAGATATTGGAAGGCGGTCCGGCTGTTGATGCTGTAGCCCGTCCCCTGGTAATCTGCCGAGAAGCCGGTCGTCGAAAGCGTCCGTTTGTAGAAACTGTAATCGTTGTAGTCGACTTCGCCCGGTTTATGCGTGACCGAATCGCAGACGGCGTAGGGATAGCCGCCTTGGACTGAACGGTCGAACGAACTCATTAGCCCGAAAGAAAGGTTCTTCTGAAGCTTCCATTCCAGGCGGATGCGGGCGGAGCCGGACTTCATGTCGTCCGCTTTCTTGTCTGTAAACAGGTTGGTGAAGTAGCCGTCGCTGTTCCGGTAATCACCGGAGATGGCATATCCGAACTTTTCTCCGATCTTTTTATAATGAGAGAGGGCATAATCGCGGTAACCGTAGCTGCCGTTGGAAAGCCAGACATTTGTCCCCTCGTATTTCAAGGGCGATTTCGTATAGACGTTGATGATGCCGCCCATCGTGTTACGACCGTAGAGCGTCCCTTGCGGACCGCGCAGCACCTCGATCCTGTCCACCTCGTTGAAATCGAAATCGAAAGCCGATTTTTCGAAATAGGGGATACCGTCCACATAAAGCCCGACTGAGGGAGCGTTGATTTTCGATCCGATCCCGCGGATATAGACCGGCGAGGTCAGTTTCGATCCGTAGTCCGGCATAAAGAGGTTCGGGATAAAGGAACTGAACTCTTTGATCCCCGTGATGTTCCGGTTCTGGATCGCCGTCCCCGTCACGGCCGATGCCGACAGGGGTTCCAGCCGGAGGTCGCGCTGTTGCTTGAACGACTGCACGACCACTTCGTTCAGTTCGACATTGCGGATCTTCGCCGTATCTTTTTCTATCTCTTCCCCTCTTGCCGTATAGGCGAGGCAGAGCAGCATCGGGAGGTAGTATAATAGTTTCATGTCTTAAAATGTAACGGTGATTTCGCCGCCGATCTGGAACGGTTTGCCTTTCTGGATGAACGACTGGTTGAACGATTCGAAATAGAACGCCTGGTAGTCCGTGTTCGTGATGTTACGGCTCCACAAGTTGAGGTTGACGATTCCCTTGCGGACGCCCACTTTGGCATTGACGAGGCCGTAGAACGGCTGGCTGATGTCGTTCTTCTCCGTCCAGAAGATCTTGCCGGCTCCGGTGAACTGGGCGGATGCGATGAACTGGTCGATCATCTTCCGGTGGAGTAGTTTCGTGTATTGCAATCCCAGGCTGACGGTGTGGCGCGGCGTGTAAGGAATGAAATTATCCTTGCAGTCCGTTTTCACGATCTGGCTGTTCTCGTCCTTGTCCGTGAAGATGTAATCGCGGAAAGTGGCACGGGTAAAACCGTAGTTGAGGTCGGCGGTGAGTCCGTCCGTGATACGGCTGCGCAGGCTCAGTTCCACGCCATAGCTGTTCGCCTTTCCTCCGTTGGTGATCATGCGTCCGCTGCCGTTCTCGGCAAAGCTGGTGAGTTGGAGGTCGCGGATGTCCATGTAGAAGAAGGTCAGTTCCGCACTCAGCCTGCCCCGGACCAGTTCGCTGCGGATGCCTGCTTCGTAGTTCCAGCTGTGTTCCGGTTTATAGGAAGCGATGTCTTTCACTTCGCCCGGCTGTTCGGCTTTGTCGGGTGCGAACTTCGACATCAGGTCGTATTTGGCTTGGGCCTGGACCAGATCGCCGAACATCTGCACGTTATAACCTCCTGTCTTGTATCCTTTGGCGACCGAGACATACGTGAATGTTTCGGGTGTGCACTGGTAACGGAGCGAAACTTTCGGCAATACTTGCAGGAAATCCTGTGAGATCTTGCCGTCCATAGTCGTCGTGACCGGTAGCGTCATTTTCATCGGGCCCATTTCCACACCGATCTTCATGCTGTCTACTGCCGAATGATAGTCCAGGTTCGCTTTCTCGTAATCCAGGCGGATACCGGCGGTGATGGAAAGCCCTTCGACAAAAAGGTTATTGTAGGTCGATTGGTGGAAAGCCGCGAAGCCGTAGGTCGGCGTGTCGAAGTTTCCGGGGAAATAAATCTGGTTCAGTTCGTCCCCCTGGACAGTAAGCTTCGGTGCTTTTGGGTTATTCGCCAGTATGTCGTCGAACGCTTTCTGCAAAATGCCCGTCAGCCCGTCTTTCTTGAAGATCACAGGGCCGTCCGTGTTCAGGCTGTTATAAAAACCGTAGGCGCCGAAGCTCCATTGGTAATTGCTTTTTGTATTGGATTTGATTGCCAGTTCTTCGCTCCAGGCATATTGTTTCTGCTTTTGGTGAAGGGTGAAAACAGACTGTTCCGTATAGTCCTGGTCCATCTTCATGTCGTCTTTCAGATATTGGTAGGCCGTGGTGGAAGAGAGGATAAAACGGTCTGTTTTCCATTCCAGATACAGGCTGTTGTTCAGCGTGCGGCGCCAGTAGGAACTCGGATCGTTGATGCGGATCGGCTGCACAGCCCCGGTCTGCGGGTCGTACTGCCCGTAGGGGAAGGCTTTTTGCGTTACATAGTCATAGTTGAATGTATATTGCGCCTTCAGATGGTCCGTAATATACCCCTCTAATTTGAATCGGCCGCCTGCCGATTCCTCTTTGTCTGCCTTTGTGCCGTTATATTCGTTGATGAAAAAGCCGTCGTTACGGTCGTAATACCCGTTTAGCGAGATCCCGATGTTTTCTCCGATCTTGCTGTATTGGGACACTTTGGCTTTTGCCGCCCCGTAATTGCCCATCGACATCGTGACTTTTGTCCCTTGGTAATCGAAGGGGGAGAGGGTGTAGATGTTGACGATGCCCCCCATTGCGTTACGTCCGTAGAGGGTTCCCTGCGGTCCCCGTAAAACTTCGATGCGTTGGATATCGTTCAGCTCGAAATCGAAAGCGCTTTTATCCAGATAGGGGACATTGTCGACATATAATCCGATGGATTGCCCGCTGCTACGCGCTCCGATTCCGCGTATATAAATGGCCGAAGTCATTTTCGAACCGTAGTCCGGCATATAAAGGTTGGGGACGAAAGCGCTGATATCCTTGAGAGCATCTATCTGCCTGGTTGCTATCGCTTGGGGCGAGAGGATGGAAACGGCTCCCGGAAGCGTGCGGAGATCGTTCGTCTCCTTTGTGGAAGAAGTGACGATCACCTCACCTATATTATAGGTCTTGATCGTGTCGTTCACATTTTCATTCACCCGTTCGGCTTTAATCGGTTGCAAACACGTAAGCGCGCCTGCGACAAGGACATACAGATAGCGTTGATTCATCGTATTAATTGTAAACTATTAGTATTTTACGGTTGCAAAGGAACGGTAAAGATGAATGGGAATCAATCACTACATGTAGTGATTTTAAAGTTCGATGTCGTCGCCTGAAATAATGCCGTTCATGATGGCATAGAAGGTAAGTCCCGATACTGTTTTGATGCCGAGCTTGGTCGTGATGTTCTTGCGGTGGCTGAGGACTGTGTTCAGGCTGATGTTCAGCTTGTCTGCAATTTCTTTGTTGGTGCTGCCTTTGACGATTAATTGGAGGACGTCCGTTTCGCGGGTGGACAGTTCCTTGTTGTTGTCGCTGGAAATACTGTTGTTTTCTCCGGTAAAAAGTTGTTCCAACTGCTCGATGATGACTTCCTGCGAGGCCTTGATCGTGATATGGCTGGTTGCCGATAGTCCCCCTTCACCTTCGGTTTCGTCGATCAGGACCATCGTCTTGCTCCGGCGGGGAAGGAAAAAGTCTGCATAAAGGACAAATAAAGCGGCATTTGTAAAGTAGTAGTCGAACGTATCGTTGCCGGAAGTCGAAAATGCCTCGAAAGTAGGGTAGTGGCTGATCTCTACCGGTGGAAAATAGTCGGTCAGCATGCTTTGCAGGCCGATGCTTTGTAGCGTGTCGGATAATATGATTGCTATTTGCTTGTTGCGATGCATCCGGCTGTTTGTTAAATACACAACTTTTCCATAGCCGAAACCATCGGTGTCAATATCCGGTAGCGGATGCGGTTGTGTTGTTTGATATCTTTTTCCAAACTGCTGATGGCAAATATGACGGCGTAGCATAAGTTCTCATTATAGTCGCCGGAAAGATGCTTGACCATGATGCTTTTCAGATCCGCCAACAAGGCCTCTATCGGATCTTCCAATCGCTGTTCCGTTCCGAGGTGCAATGCTTCGACCTGCCCGGAAGATGGATAATCTTTCAGTTTTTCGCTTAATGACAGGCAATAGGGGAACCAGACCCGGTCGTCCTTTTCGATCCGTGAGGTCAGCTCTTCTTTGAAGGATGAGAAAAACTTTCCGATCAGGTTGAGCGTGTTGTTTCCCGGCGTACTCATCGATATGAATGAACCGAGATGCCTTTCTATATTCGGGATTTGATAGCGTTGGTAATACTGGTTGGTTTTAGTCAGATAATCGATAATCTGTGAAGTATGGAAAGTTTGTAGCTTCTTTTCCGGGAAGTATTCCTCGTTGAGAAACGTGTTGATTACCGTCAAGAGGAAGTCGGTATCCAGCCGGTATTCTTCACAAATCGCCTTTACCGATTTGTCGCCTAAGCCCAGGCGGATTCCAAAACGGTTAATGACAGGAATGAGTGAGGGGTGCTCTTCCACCACCTCACTCATTTGCATATTAGGATATACTAATGGCATATTTTATGCTTCTTCCCATTGTTTTCGTAATAGTTCCACTGCGGCAGGGACCAAAACGTTCCGGTCTCCCTGGCATCCGCATTCGAAACTTACATATTTGTCGTAATCCAACATCTTCAGGCCCTTGAAGCCGTTAACGTAGTTATCTGCTTCTCCGTCTTCACCCGGCATGCTGCGGCGTTTACGGCTGGCAACGTGCACGTGTTGCAGATATTCGCCTGCAGAAAGGAAAGCTCCCATGTCGGAAGTCTCTTCCCAAGTCATGTGCCAGAAGTCACCCATACAGCGTACACCCGGATTGTTGATGTCGCGGCAGATGGAAGCTGCATCCGCTACCTGACGAAGATAGAATGCTTCTTTCCTGTTGAGCGGTTCAAAGATAACTGTAGTCCCGTGCTCTTTTGCAAAGTTACCCATTTCATTGAATTGTTCGCATAAGAAATCCCGCGTTTCCTGCGTATGAGGCATAGCCGGTTTTTGACCGTTGAAAGCCGGGACGATGATCACACCCGTAGAACCCAGTTCGCCTGCAGGAGCAATGATCTCTTTCATCGTGTCCATGCACTGCTTGCGGATAGCCGGATCTGTCGAGAGGATGAACCCCTGGAAACCAGCACAGATGGCGCTCACTTTGATGTTGCGTCCGTTTAGTGCTTCCTTGATCTCTTTTACACGATCTTTCAGGCCACGTCCGCCCGGTTCGAAACCAACGACACCTAACTTTTCCATCAAGTCAAATTTCTCGTTGAGATTAGCTCCCGGTGCAATCCCTTCCTGAAAGGATATCTTCAACTCGGCTTTGCTGTTTGGACATGATCCCTTTTCTGCCGGACAACCTTCTGTAGAAGCAGCCTTGCCGCCACAGGCAGCAAAAGCTGAACTACCGGCTGCAACAGCCGCGCCTGCCAGAGTTGCTCTTAAAAAGTTTCTTCTGTTCAGTGCCATATTTTATTTTTTCTTTTCATCACGAGGTTTTCCTGGAACCGGAACTGTAAATCCACTCATATCCATCTTGCCTAAGTTCAGGTCTTTCGGAGTATAATCCAGAGGAGAAGCAGTCATTGCATCCCATGTCGTTTCTGCACCGGTGTATGCTGATTCACGTCCCATGATAGCAGCCATGTTGGCAACAGCTGTTTCTGAAGCCTGTTCGATAGGTTTGCCGCCACGGATGCAGTTTACCCAGTTTACATGTTCCAATACATATGGATTTGTCTGTGTATGTGCGTTCTTTTCTGCTTCACCATCGTATTTCCAGATGACGTTACCTGCATTGTCCTTGATTTCCATTTCAGCACTGTTCCAAGAACCTTTTGTTCCTTGGATAAATTCGCTGACGTTAGTGGCACAACCGTCAATCTGGCGGCACATACTATGCAAGTGGATGCCGTTTTCCATTGTGAAATCGATGCTGAAGTTATCATACTGGTCGCCCGTGATACGGCGTTGGCGAGAACCGAAACCGACAGCTTTAACCGGTTTCAAGCCGCTGAACCATGTGAATACATCGATGTTGTGCACATGCTGTTCCACGATATGGTCTCCGGATAACCATTTCCAGTTTACCCAGTCCTTGATCATGTATTCGCAATCGTTCCAGTCTTTCTGACGTTCGCGGAACCACAACATGCTCTGATTCCAGTAAACTACACCACCCGTAATTTCACCGATAGCACCTTCCATGATCTTCTTGTAAGATTCGACATAGTTGCGCTGGTGATGACGCTGTGTACCTGTTACGACACATAGATTCTTTGCCTGAGCCTGTTTGGCGGTTGCCATAATCGTACGATAGCCTACCGGGTCGACACAAATCGGTTTTTCCAGGAAACAATGTTTGCCTTTTTCAACCGCATATTGGAAATGTACCGGACGGAATACGGGAGGAGTTGCAATAATGACAACATCGACACCGCTATCGATCAATTGTTTGTATGCATCCAGACCAACGAAACGTTTGTCTTCAGGAATATTACATCCTTTTTCTTTCAGCTTGTCGGCCAAAGCGTCTACACGTTCTTTGAATGTATCGGCAACGGCAACGACTGTCACGCCGTTTGCAGCATCCAAGAAGTTTTCTGCTGCACCGGAACCGCGTCCGCCACAACCGATAACACCGGCTTTCAGTTCTTTTCCGTCAGTAGCCTTATCGGGCAATTCCGGAATATAATAAGTTCCAGGTTCTTTCAGAGGTTTGTTTGCAGCTGCACTTTCGCCGCCGCCTGCACATGAGGTTAATACACTTGCACTACCTGTGCCGATTGCACCCAGTGCTCCGGCCATAGCTGTACTTTTTAAAAACGATCTTCTGCTAATACTGTTTTCTTTCTTCATGATATAGTAATTTTTAGGTATCAATTAAACATCTGTTATTTCGCTCCAATTGCCGGGTCCGGTTCGCAAACCACACGGAAACCGATACCGCGGATATCCGAATACCACCAGATACTCTTCGGTTGTTGCGGATCAGTCTTCAACCAGGCATCATGCTTTGTATAATCGCGGGCTGCAGAACGAACGTCTGCCGCATCGGAAGTGTAGTTACCGCCGCGTACAACCCATTCTTCTCCTTCTGTGATTAACGGGTTGGTCACGTTATCGCCCCCTTTGCTGTAAGCCTTCGGATCATATTTGTCGGCACAATATTCCATTACATTACCCAACATATTCTTCAAACCGAACGGGTTCGCTTTCACTTCGCCCGGCTCTTGAGTTCTGTTTTTGCTGTTCTTCGCGTAAATCACGAATGAACTGATGCTGTCTGTTTTTGCATCGAAGAACTTACGCCAGAATCCCTGGTCTGAAAAATCTTTCGGGTTCCCGGTGAAGAAATAAGGAGTTTCCGTTCCTCCACGGGCTGCATATTCCCATTCTGCCTCGGTCGGCAGGCGGTATTTTTTCCCTGTTTGTTTGGACAGCCACTGGCAGAATGTTTCTGCAGCATAGTGTGTCATCGTGATAGCCGGACGGTCACCTGCGCCCCATCCCTGGTCGGGGAATCCGAACGGAGGAGTCGGGCCGGAAATGGCATCGACATCCGGATTGCTGTTATTTGCATATACGGTTTCGGGCGGAGTACGTCCTTCGCTCATGGTTTGTCCGTAGAATGCCCAATACTGATCCCACGTCACTTCTACTTCAGCCATAAAGAACGGACTGACCGTAACGTTTCGAACCGGAGCTTCATCTGCCTTATGGAACGGTTCTTTATCGGTGCTACCCATTTTGAATGTACCGCCCGGAATGGCGACCATTTTGAATGCAACGGCCGTACCCGGAATTTGTTCCGTATAATCGGTAAAAGATGTGACAGGTGTCGCCGTCTTGAAATAAAGGCTGGTATCAACAGTAGCCGTGGCGGCTCCGGGAATACCTGTTAATTTGCCGTGTTTATAATCCGGATTATAGTGTCCGGCGTCGAGGTGGCAGCTGATACACTGTAAATCCAGTTTCTTTTCGTTTTCGTCATAATAAAGGTGAGCAGTAATGCCGTCCTGGTTAATCCCTTCCGGGAACAAGTTCTGATGGCATTCCTTGCAGGATTCGTTCGGAATATATTTGACGGCATGTTCCAGTTCCGACTTGGTGTTCCAGTCGAAATCCGCACTGTCTTTTGTCATGAAGGACCATACGTCTTTCAATCCCAATTTGGCTTTAGCCGTATAATGATTCCAGGTGTCGTTTTGAGGCGGAAGGTGACAAGCCACGCAATGTGTTTTAACGCCGCTTCCGTTATTTACGTGTTTGGAGAGCTTCCAGCTGTCTTCCGCATGCGGATGGACATGGCACATCATACAAGATTCATCGGAAGAGAAATAGACGGATGTTTTATATACGGCAACCATAATGCCTGCCCCGAGAAGTAATCCGACCAAAAGAATGAAGGTTTTTCCTTTGAAAAATCTCCCTTTTTCGGAAGGATAGCGATTAGAATTGTTGTTAGTAGCCATTTGTTTTTATGGTAAACGATTTTACAATTAGTCCTGAATTAGATTTAAAAATCGGCAATAAAAGTAGTCTTTTTCTACATAAAATAAAAGTTTGCACCCACTATTTAACGAAATATGCATAGTGATTATGCTTTTTTACCAATTTTTGTAAAAATAGGAACTTGTCCCCGCTTCTTGAATGGAAATGCGGGGACAGCTCCCTTCATTTATTGCTGTTTATAAATTAGATTGAATCGGTTTCATGATGAAAGAGAATTCATAATCTCCGTAATGGATACGGTATTGTTCCAGTGGAAGCGCTCCCCAACTGTTGACGCAACCCAATCCCATTTGTACCTTGTCAATACACATATTGGTGTAGTTTGCCTGAGGTACAAGTTCGGAGTGTCTCTGGTCTTTCTGTACTCCGTCGTCAAGTGATTCGATCGAATAATTCAAGGCTGAAGCCGAGAACGGAGCTTCCGAAATGAACATGAGTCCGTTACCGCCTTTGTTGGTCTGTTTCCACCAACGGATATCCGTTTTGGTCCCTGTTTCCTGCGGGCGGATATAAGAGTAGAACTGTTCGTCTACAGTCTGTCTGTAATTACCCAGGTCGGTGACGTTGTTACGGTCGGAATAGTTCTCGATCGGACCTCTGCCGTAATAGTTGATCTGATCCAAGCATTTAGGCATCTGCATCTGCATGCCGAAACGGAACATATCGGAAACTTCAGCCGATTTGTCGGCTACCATTTTCTGTGTGACTTTCACTGCGCCTTCGTTGTTGATCGTATAAGTCAGATACAATTTGGCTTTTACTGCATCCATCGTGTATTCGGCATTGACAGTAGCCATGTCGTTTTCGATTTTGTTTGTCAGAGAAACCAGTTTCAATCCCGGTTCTTTCCAGGCGGCATATTTGTTTTGCAGGTTGGCTCCCATATCGTTGTCGGTCGGAGCACGCCAGAAGTTCGGAGTCAGTTTTCCGTCTTCCTTCAGCATCGTCATGCCATTTACATCGTATCTGCACAAGAAACCGTCATGCTTATCGAAGTCCATGCGGAAATTCTCTCCTTCGACGATCAGATAATTGATGTCATTATCTTTAATGGTCGGAATGACAGTCTCAATGTTCACTTGGTGTACATTCTGCAAATCCAGTTTCGGAGCATTGTACGGGCGGATCGTCAACTGGTTTTTGGCTACCGTATAACCGGCAGGCAGCAATGTTTCCGCTTTTTTCAACTTAAAGGCCACATTCAGCAAGAGTTCTTTGCATTTGCAAATGCCCTCTGTGCTATAATTCAGTTTTATGGACTTGGTCTGTTGCGGAGCTACTTCCAGGTCTTTGACCATGCCTGTCTGAACCACTTCGCCGTTAGCCAGCAATTCCCATTCTGCATAGTAACCGTCTAGGTTACGGAAGAAGTTTTCGTTGTATACGTTTACGACACCGTTAGCCAAGTCGGATGGAGTCACCCAGATGGACTGGTAGATATGCCCGACTTCGTGCATATGCGGATTCGGTTTGCGGTCCGGGCTTATCAAGCCGTTGTCCATAAAGTTGTTGTCGGAAGCGTCATATTTGTTCCAGTCGCCGCCATAAGCATAGAAAGGAACGCCGTCTTTTGTTTTCCAACGCAAAGACTGATCAACGAAATCCCAGATAAAGCCACCTTGGTATTTCGGATATTTGCGGATCAGATCCCAATATTCTTTGAATCCCCCTTGAGAGTTGCCCATCGCGTGCGCATATTCGCATTGGATAAGCGGTTTGTCGATGTCTCCCTTGCAATATTCTTCACTACCTTTATAGTCGCGGTACATCGGGCAATAGATATCGGTGAATTCGCTTGTCCGTGCCTGTTCGTATTGCACGGCACGTGATTTGTCTTCGTTCTTGATCCAGGTATAACAAGCTTCGAAGTTTGGACCCATGCCGGCCTCGTTGCCTAATGACCAGAAAATGATGGACGGGTGATTATAACCACGCTGGACGTTGCGCTGGTTGCGTTCCATATGTGCTTTGGCGAACAGCGGGTTTTTAGCCAACGTCTTGTCACCGTATCCCATACCGTGCGATTCTACATTTGCTTCAGCAACGACATAAATACCATATTTGTCGCAGAGGTCATACCATAAATTGTTGTCTGGATAATGACAAGTACGTACGGCATTGATATTGTATTCCTTCATGACCTTGATGTCCTGGATCATGCGCTCCGGCGATACGACGTAACCTCCGTCCGGATCCATTTCGTGCCGGTCGGCTCCCTTGAACAAGACTGGTTGTCCGTTTACCAATATCTGGGCGTTTTTCAATTCGATCTTGCGGAAACCGACTTTCACCGGAATAACCTCAGTCGTGTTGCTGCCGTTTTTCAAAGTGGCGATCAGTGTGTAGAGAACCGGAGTTTCGGCAGTCCATTTCTCAGGATTGCTTATTGCCATGTCGGTGGAAACTTTGCCCGAACCTTTGACCGACGAAGTAGCGACTTCTTTGCCGGCCTTATCTAACAGTTTCAGGTCGACTGTCCCGCTGCCTTTCAGGTTCAGGGAAACATTTAAAGTACCGTCTTTATATTGTGCATCCAAATCCGGAGTCACGCGGATGTCCTGAATGTATTTCGGAGTGCGGGCATAGAGGTAGCAGTCGCGGCCCACTCCGGAGAGGCGGAGGAAATCCTGGTCTTCCAGATAAGTCCCGTCGCACCAGCGGAACACCTGGAATGCGATCAGGTTTTTCCCTGGTTTCAGGTATTTGGTCAGATTGAATTCGGCTTCAAGTTTGCTGTCTTCACTGTAGCCGACGAATTGTCCGTTCACCCAAAGATACATGTTTGATGTGACAGAACCGAAATGAGCGAATATCTCTTTTCCTTTCCAGTCTGCCGGAACCATGATCTCTTTACGGTAAGAACCTACGTGGTTGTTTTCCGTAGGAACTTCAGGCGGGTTGTTCTTGAACTGGCTTCTCCAAGGATACCCGACATTCACATAGATCGGGTCGCCATAACCGTTCAGTTCCCACAAGCCGGGTACTTTCAGATTATCCCATCCCTTGTCGTTGAAGTTCACCTGGTAAAAATCTGTCGGGCGCATATCTGCATTTTTTACCCAGAAGAATTTCCAGTTACCGTTCAAGGTCATAAAATTCCCGGATGATTCCTTACATCCTTTCAATGCACTGTTTTCGTCTTCGTATGCGAAATAGTTGGTGTGCATGGGAGCTCTGTTGATCTCGTTTACGTTAGGATCTCTCCACTCGTTTTTTTGAGCGAAAGCTGCCGTCCCGAGCAGGGACAGGCAGCAAGCAAGTACGTTTAGTTTCATAAGATGTTATTTATTTACGGTTTTTCAGGATTTCAATCAATCCATTTTTGCCATTTTACATTGTCGTTATATCCGGCTTCCACCATTGTTTCAATGAATTGCATACCTCTTACGCCATCGTATACGGTCGGGAAATCCAAGCAGTCTCCACTGGGTGTTTCTCCGTTTTTGATAGCTCTGACGGTAAGTGAGAAATTGCGGTAGATATTGGCAAAAGCTTCGATAAAACCTTCCGGGTGTCCTGCCGGAGTTCGGGTATTCCACAGGGCTTCGGGGGTCAGGTAGCCGTTGTTGCCGATATCCAATATTTCAGTCGGACGATCTCTCCATCTCAATGTCAGCGTGTTCGGCTCCATCTGGCGCCATTCCAGTCCGCCTTTTTCACCATAAATACGGATGCGGATATTATTGGCTTCGCCTGTTCCAATCTGTGTTGCGGTCAAGACGCCTGTCACATCGTTTTCGTAGCGAAGGAATGCCGCCCCGTCGTCATCGATCGGACGTCCGGGAACGAATGCCTTCAGGTCGGCACATAGTTCTTTGACTTTCAGTCCGGTAATATATTCGCTCAAATGCCAGGCATGTGTTCCGATATCCCCTATGCAACCGGCTTTGCCGGAACGTTTCGGGTCCGTGCGCCATCCGGCATTGTTGCCACCTAGCAATTCGATACGTTCGGAAAGCCATCCTTGCGTATATTCTACATAGACGCGGCGCAATTTTCCGAGTTCGCCTTTCGCGATACGGGCTTTCGCCTCTTTTACTGCCGGATAGGCCGAGTATACATGTGTCAGAGCCAGCACTAATCCGGTCTCTTCCACTTTTTTCTGTAGTTGTTTGGCCTCTTCGAGTGAGAACGTCATCGGTTTATCCACGACCACATGGAACCCTCTTTCAAGAGCCATCATAGCTGGTTCGAAATGCCAACGGTTGGGAGTCACGATCGTGACAAAATCCATCCTTTCTCCTTCCGGTAAGGTCATTTCGTGTTCGAACATTTCTTGGTAAGTGCTGTAAATCCGGTCTTCCGGCAAAAAGTACGATAAACCGGAGCTTTTGGATATCTCAGGGTCTACGCTGAAACATCCGCAAACTAATTCGATCTGATTGTCCATAAAGGCTGCGCGACGGTGGATCGCCCCGATGAAGGCGTCACTACCTCCTCCAACCATTCCCATTCTTAATTTTCTGTTCTTCATGATATTATTAAATTAGCAATTCGGTGAATTGAGATATTGCCCAAAGTTACAAAATGTTGTAATAAGTGCAATGTGTTTTGCAATAAATAATTTGTTATGCGAAGTGTATATGTCATATACAAAAAAAACTTGATTCCGAAAATCAATATCACTGTATCACTTTTTATTTTTAACTGACTGTATATTAGTATGATGATATGCAATTGGTGCTTGAAATATCTATCACGCTTATATCACTCATATGTCACCGCTTTTTTATAAGTTAAAAGTCTTTTTAGGACTTGCTTAGCTCAACTACCTGATATATAGTGCCTCTGTTGCTTCTTTTCGAAGGAATGCCGTTTCGCTTCAAAAGACGTCCGAAGTTGGAAATGACGGTTTTTGTGTAGCTGAAATCACGTTGTTTCTGCTTGATCCGCCCTAAAATCTCTATCGACAGAAGAAATTCGCCTACCTCATTCTTTTTCGGGAGTCGGAAATATTGCAGGAACAGTTGTTCTTCGGGCGGTATTTGCTGGAACTGCCGGTTGTTGGCGACTATTTCGGTTTCTTCCTCGTGTGTGAACCAGTAGCGTTCGCCGTTAGCCAATGCTTCCATCGCCTGTGCATACAGCTGCTCGTAGTCGATCGGTTGTATATAATCGATGGTGTCTGTGACTTCGATGCAAATGAAACGCCGGCTACCGGTCGGGTCGGTCAGGATATTGAAGTTGTTGCTTGTCGCGATGAATGTGGCGTAACGTCTTAAATTCCTGTTGGCCGTCTGATAGGGCAGCCGTGTACTGACATTCGCTTTTTGCAGGATATGCTTCAGGTAGCTTTGGTGCGTATCCTTGACGGAATCGAACTCGTCTATGTTTACCAGGGCATAGCGGTGCAAAGCCAACTCCGTATCCCGGCGCTTGCTGAAATCGATGCTGTCTGTGTAGAACTGCCGCAGTTCGGGAGGCAGGATGTTCAGGCAATAAGTCGATTTGCCGCATCCCTGGTCGCCGACCAGTAGGGGAGTAGTGCTGTTGCCATGTTCCCGGTCCAACCCTAACCAGTGCGCTACCATACTGAGGAACCATCTGTGGAAGTGGTCTGCCCATCGGATATTGTTGCAAGGTACGCGTTTGGCAAGCTTCCGGATATGATCTTTGCCATCCCATTTGGGCAGATGTCCGAGATATTCTTCTATCGGGAAAAAAGTGGGTATGTTGTCCGAGTAAACATATCGTTCGATGTCTTTATCCCAGACGTTCAACCCTTCTTTGTGCGCTTCCGTACAGATGGAGTTGCGGACTTCGCGGGTGAAAGGGCTGAATGTGAAACGTAGGAGCGATTTGTCTCGGTATTCCACTTCGCCACTCATCTTGTTGTTTCTGATTTCGTAACGGCGCAGCATGAATTCTTCTAATTGCAAAGTCAGCGACATGATTTCAGGCATGAATGTTTTTCCGGCGAGCGCTTCTTTCAGTGTGTAGACGGATCGGAAAGTCATGCGGATTTCCATCTCTTTGGATCTCAGATCGTTGTAAAGTAGTGTGCATTGTACGGCATCCTCTTCCGGGATACCGGCTTTCAGGCAATTATCGGCTAATAGGGTAAAGACCGGCTTGAGATCCCCGTCTTTTATCTGTCCTGATTTTCGGATGGCGTCTACCATCGCTATGCTGAACAGTGTAGCGATCCGATAGTTGCGTGACATACCGGGCATTAGCCTTTGAAGTGGTTCGGATGGTTCTTCCGGGATGATACGGATTTCTTCCGAATCGGGCATCTGTGCCGGTTGCTCGATCCGGATGGCAACGGCATCGGGGTTATATACCGGCTGGGGGTCGTAGCTCATGCGGCATCCGTGCTGTGGGACTGGCTCTTTCAGCGTGATGTTACGTCCTAATTGTGGCTGGTAGTATTTGACTGCCGTCAAATAGGCTTGCGAGTGGAATCGTTTGATCTGTTCGGGTGAGTGTGGAAGCGTTCCGTCCGGCAGTGTGAACGGGATCACTATTTTCACGCTTTTCCCGCTAAAGCCGATGAATGCCAGTAGCGTTTGCGGCATCGTGGCGGCTTGTTGGCGGATTTGTACCGCTTCTTGCAAGTCGGAAAGATGGTTTACTTCGAGCAGCACCAATCCCGAATAGTCGCGCATGGGAGGCTTTGGGTCTCCTGTCTTGCGGAAAGTCCCTCCGAAAACGACCACCGGAAGTTTCTGTATGTCGCTGTTTTGTGTGCCGGGCAATGCAAACATGACTTTGTCGCGTGTGGTGCTGATTGGTTTGTTGAGATTCTCTGTTCGTAGGGCCGCCTGCAGTTTTTCCATTTCGACGGAACGCATGACGAGCGTCCCCTTTTCATATCGATATAACGTTACCTTCATTTTTGATTGTTTTTTTAGTCGTGAATTTCAACTTGCAAATCATTTCCACCTTTCGAACTTGAGTCTTTTTATGAACTTCTTCATTTCCGGATCAGCCTTGATGCATAGTCGTTTAGCTTTCACGCGATGAGGCGTGCAGTCTTTCGGGTTTTCATATCCTTCGCTTCCGGCCGAGAGGAACAATGTTCCTATGCCGTGAAGGTTTATGGTGTATCCCATATCCAGCTGGAACTGGATTTCGCGTCCGATCTCGATTATGGCCGCCAGTATTTCTCCTCTTGAAAATGTGCACCGGGTAGAGATATACGTAGCCAGTTGTTCGGTCGATACTTGCCCCGATGTTACCGGGACACCATAATAGCGGATTTTTTCTGTTTCTCCGCTTTTGTCCACTTTGGGACGTACTACATAAGCGTGTGACATAAGCTGTATTTTTGATAAAACCAATGAATAAAACTGAGAGAAGTGCCTGATTAACTTTCTTTACACCCGGATTTACATTTCTGAACACCCGGGTGACGGCAGTCTGTACATGGGGGTGTAGGGGTTGGAAACATCCGGATGTATATGACTTTAAGTCCTTACAAAGATAATAAAAATATAGAGGAAATGCAAGAAAATCAATGGTTTTTTTAAAAATAAATGAGACTTGTTTTAATACACAGTCAACCTATTTCAGGACGAGACAAGTGATGGATGGTGATAGGGAAGTGATACATAAAAAAGGGCATGTATCACTTCTTTATCGGTTGATAATTAATATGATATCATGAAAAAGTGATAGAGTGATATTACAAAATATACACAAGAAAAAATAGGGAGGAAGTTTTTTACTTCCTCCCTAGTCTGATTGTTTAGGAGTAGATATTATTCGTAATACGGGTTCTGTATGATTGCCGGATTACGTAATGTTTCTTCTAACTTGATTGGTGCGAAATACATCTTGTTGTCCCATTTTCGTTTCTCAATATAGTTCAGATTGAGAACTGTCCAGGTGTAATTATAGACTTCTTCGTCATGAACATACGGTAAAGATGCTGTCTTGCCCGGTTTTAAACGGCCGACAATTGATACACCGGTTAATTTCTTGTTTCCGATTTCCGGTGCAATCATCCAGCGACGTATGTCATAATAACGTGAATGTTCATAAGTTAATTCGACACGACGTTCATGGCGCAGGAATTCACGCAGATCACTTTGGTTGAATGTTTGTCCGCGAACAGCCAATGTGGCTTTGGTATCTGGACGACCGATACGTCCACGGATAGCGTCTATATAAATGACTGCTTCATCCAATTTGTTTAATTCGATACAGGCTTCGGCTGCAATCAAATACATTTCGGCTAAGCGGATGTAAGGCATCGGACAAGTTTGGAAGTTGTGTTCGTTGGCTGCTACAGAACCGTCGATCAATTTCTTTTCCAAATAGCCGGTGTAAGTACCATTCCAGTTTTCGATCTGTCCCATACGGGTATCAACGCCGACCATACCATTGAATTTTTCCTGCTTGATGGGATTGTTATCGTCATCAACTGAATATATGGCATTGACGTTATTGCCGCCTTCACTTAATTCATAATAACCGAATTGCAGGTTACCCAGTGGAGTCGCATCGAACACGGCTCCATCGGAAGCTCTGGGGCGTCCCCACTCTGCACCATCATAACCGATAGTTGCATAGAAACGTGGTTCACGGTTCATATACGGATTTTCGGTGGTTGATTCACCCGGTTTCAATAGCGTATTCGGGATTTTACCTTCTTCTGTTTCGAAAGCCATCACCAAGTCATGTGTCGGAGCTGTTCCGGCCCAGTTGTGATAACCGTTCGGCCCATGCAATAGGGCTACACGGTTACGAACCCAGTTGTCGGCATTCAAATCTTTGTTTACATACTGTTTCGACCAGATAGTCTCTTCGTTGTTCGTGATAATGATGTTATGGAATTTTTCTGCAATTTCCTTGATGGTACCGGCATTACAGTCAATCAAAGAGTAATTGCTGTCATTGATAACATCTTTAGCGGCATCTAATGCTTGTTGATATAATGCTTGACGGTCACCTGTATATTGGTTACACTCTAATTTATTGACGGTACGATCAGCAAACAATGGGCTGGCTACATGCAGTAACAGACGTGCTTTTAATGCTTTAGCTGCTCCTTTGGTAGCACGACCTAAATTGACACCGATTTGTTGTTCAGGTAATAGGTTGGTAGCTTGTTCGATGTCTTTCAGAATAAAATCCATTACATCCGCAACATTGGCACGTGGTAAATTTAAGGCCGAAGCTTCTTCAATGCTATACACTTTGTCTACGATGGGTACGCCACCGAAACCACGGAGCAACTCAGTGTAGATATATGCCCGAAGGAAATAAGTTTCTCCTTTCAATATATTCAAGTCTACACCGGTTTTTTCAGGAACGTTGTCGATATTTGCCAAAACCAGATTGGCACGATAGATCCCTTTGTATTGCTTGCTCCATTTGAACGGGCAGTCGTCACGGTCGTAAGCGCCCAAGTTGCTCGGTGAGACGGTCGCCTCGTTGATATCACGGCATCCGTATACGTGCGTAAAGAAAGCATCATCTGTCCAGGCGTCTGGATTTACTTCTTGTGCTATGTCGCATACGTACGAATAGACATCGTTGACAACCGTTTTTGCTAAATCTGCATCCGACCAGACTGTCGCTTCGTCATACTGGTCTTCAGGTGTGAGGTCCATGAAGTCGGAACAAGAACTAAGTGAAAGTGTCAGTCCCGCTGCTGCCGAAAGGCAGATATATTTCAATTTTGTTTTCATAATAATTATCTTTTAAAATGTTGCTTGAACTCCGAAGTTGATGATTTTTCTCAAAGGATAGCCTCCTAAACTGGCGTCACGCTGTTCTGGGTCTGCATCTTTAACACCGTCGATGGTAATCAAGTTGGTCCCGTTGGTGTAAAGACGCAAATTGGAAATGCCCGCTTTTTTCAATCCTTCGAAATTGAATGTATAACCCAATTCAATATTTTTCAGACGTAGGTAGTTGGCATTTCTCATGAAATAGGTATTGTCGTTGTTGATCCAATACTGGTTTTCACGGTCCCATGTACGCGGTCCTTCCGAATACGGATTTTCCGGTGTCCAACGTTTGTCGTAGTCGCTCTTCAAGAAGTTGCCAACTAAGCCTGACCATGTCTCGATATACACTTCAGCCCCGGTTGCTCCCTGCCATAACATCATCAAATCGAAGCCTTTCCACTTGGCTGTCAGGGTCAGACCGGCAACAAAACGAGGTTCCTGGTTCTTCTCTGGACGGATACGATCCAAACCATCTATTTTACCGTCACCATTCATATCTTTAAAACGGATGTCACCCGGAACGGTGTTGTCTGAATATAATAACCCTTTTGCACGTGCTTCATCAATTTCTGCTTGTGTATGGAAAATGCCGTCTGCAACGTAGAGTAACATATTGCGGCTACCTACCGGTCTGCCGGTCGAGAATTGGTATTCGGGCACATTTTGTACTTCATCCCAAAAAGTGATTTCGTTGCGTGCATACGTCATGTTCAGAGATGCTCCATATTCGACTTCTCCGATCTTATCCTGCCAGCTGACCAATGATTCGAAGCCTCTATTCTTCATTTCTCCCAGGTTTTCACGAGGTAATGTGATACCGGTGATTTCAGGCAGAGAAGCATTACGGGAGATCAGCATGTTGGTTCGTTTGTGATAGAAAACGTCTGTTTCCCAACTCAGGCGATTCTGCAAGAATTTGAAGTCTAAGCCGACATTGTAAGTTGTACCCACTTCCCAAGTGATATTCGGGTTGGGAGTACGGCTCGGATAGAGACGTTTGTTTTCCTGGCCACCGAATACAGTACCGGCATTGTTGAATGCGTAAGTAGTCAGATATTGGATGGAGTGGTCATAGTTGCCATCTCCGTCTACCAATGCATCGTTACCTGTCTGAGAAACCGAACCACGCAGTTTGAAGTAATCGATAAAGCGGATATTATCTTTCCACCAATTTTCTTCAGAAGCACGCCAAGCTAAAGAAACGCCGGGGAAGAATCCATAGCGGCTCTCTTTCGGGAAACGGTAAGAACCATCTACACGCCAAACAAATTCGAATAAGTAGCGTTCCAAGTAGTTATAAGAAGCACGTCCGAAATAGTTCAATCGGGTTTCTTTCCAAGAATAACCTCTTGCAGACTGCCCTTCTTCACCCCCTAAACTCAATTCCGGTTTGGAATCGGAGATGAAACCTTGACGGAATGCCCATGTTTCTTCGTATTGCTTTTTCTGTCCTTCCATACCGAAAGTAACACCTATAGTGTGTTGTCCGAATGTACGATTGTAGTCGATTAATCCGTTTAGCATCCAACCGATTTGCTCACTGTGTTTACGTTCCAATTGTGGAGTGTCCAACCATTGTTTGGATGCACTCAATCCTTCGCTCCCTTCAGTTGTTCCATCCCATGTGTACAAGTACACCGGTTTTTTCATCAAACGGCGGTTTTGGAAGTGGATGTCGTAAGAACCGTTTCCGCGTAAAGTTAGACCTTCGATCCAAGGTACTTTTATATTGACTGACAAATTGTTTTGGATGTACTGGTTCTTATAGTGGTCGAAACCTGCCAAGTCAGTGCTGGTTACAGCCGGGTTGTCACCGCGTTCAACTGCAGGTCCCGGTTCGCCTGAAGGCCACCATGCTACCTGGTCGGGACGAGAACGGCGGGCTGCACCAAAAATATCACCTGCTCCTTTAGCCGGATATTTAGTGTCCTCCAAGCGGGCTGTTACACCTAATTGGAAATCAACATACTTACTGGTCTTGACATCCAAGTTCGTACGCAGACTGTACTGATCGTATCGATTGGCGGAATTTCTGTACAAACCGTCTTCACCATTAGCTCCGAAGTTTGCGTAATATTTTACTTTTTCTGTACCACCAGATACGCCGATGTCTGCACGATATAGCGGAGAGGCGCCTTTTACGATTTCATCAAACCAGTCGGTGTCTGGATATTTCCACGGATTGGCGTGTGTGCGGAAACCTTCGAGTTGTTCGTCAGAGAAAGAGCCCGGAAGAACTTCGTTCAACATGGTTGCATATTCGTATGAATTAGTCATTTTGGGTAAACGGGTTGGTTGTGAGAAACCTGCACTTGCGTTAAATGAAACAACTGGTTTACCTTCTTTTCCGCGTTTTGTTGTAATTAAAATTACACCGTTCGCTGCACGTGCACCATAGATGGCGGCAGATGCGTCTTTCAATACGGAGATTGATTCAATTTCAGTCGGGTTCAATCGGTTCATACCACCATCACGGTCGGGCACACCATCGATTACAACCAATGGGTCATTACTGCCTAAAGAATTTGTACCACGTATACGAATTGTGGTACCGCCACCACCCGGTTCATCAGCTGTCTGAAAACCGATAACACCTGGCATACGGCCTACCATGCCGTTGGTAAGGTTGGTTGTCGGTGAGGCTTTCAGTTCTTCGCCGGATACACTGGCAACAGAACCGGTTACAGTCACTTTCTTTTGTGTGCCGTAGCCGACTACTACGACTTCTTCCAGTTTTTGAGTGTCTTCTTTTAAAGTTACATTGATCGTTGATTGGTTACTTACTGCAACCTCTTGAGTTTGATAGCCGATGTAAGAAAAGACGATAGTTGATTTGGAGGGAACTTCCAATGTGTAATTGCCGTCAATATCGGTGATTATACCGATTGTTGTCCCTTTTACTGATACGTTGACACCGATTAAGGGCTCACCGGTCGCATCCACAACAGTTCCTTTTATAGTCTTTTGTTGTGCGAATGCCGTTGCTGTAAACATGATGCAAAGCATAAAACAGCCGAGCATCCTGAATAAATGGTTTAAAGAATATCTTTCCATGTGTTTGGATATTAAATGAATATAAGGTTAAAAAACTAATATGGATATTGCTATCCAGCTAAAAAAACGGAATTTAGAGATGATAGATCATAGGCAACATGTATTAGGTGGAACATATATTTTAGATAAAAATTTACACATTTGATTATATCTTTATAGGTTAACAACTCTCTTGATTGATTTAAGAATGAGTTTTGTAAACACAATCCTCGTTAATAGTTTTAAATTGTATCAGCAGCAAAGATATTGCAAAATGTTATATATGCAAAAATAATCGCAATAAAATATTACGATGTATGCTTATTTTCTTCTTAGACAATTGTTAATTTGAAAGTATGAACAGTATATTGGAGAATATAGATACAATTCGAAGAAATAGAGGCTATTCGCAGGAATATCTTGCTATGCAGATTGGTATGAAGCAGGCTGGATTTAGCTTGATCATGTCGGGTGAACGCGAATTGAAATATAATACGCTATTGCAAATTGCAAATGCTTTGCAGATGTCTGTAATAGATGTTATTACATTTCCCGATAAATATGTTATGGCGAAAGGGAATGGAACATCGACCGAAGCTGTTCTGCAAATAAAATTGGACAGCGATAAAAAAGATCAGATATTGAATATTGTGTTTGGGGAACAGATTGCGGAATTGTTGAAATCGAAATGATTTCCTTTTGGCACGGAAGGAGAGGCTCGAACTCCCGACACCTGGTTTTGGAGACCAGTGCTCTACCAACTGAGCTACTTCCGTGTTTGCGGGTGCAAAGGTAAGAGAATATTCTATAATTCCAACTATATGTACGAAAAATAGTTGATGAAACCACTTATTTTCTCGATTCTTTGGTGATTCCCGGAATTTCTTTCCTATCTTTGGTGTAATAGAGTTGTTAATCGGGTATATAATTATACAAACAATCGACAAAGACATGAAAGACGAATTAGACATGAATGCCAACCTTTTGGTTGAGTTCCTTCAGAAGCCATCTGCCGAATTTACAAAGGCGGATATCGTATCGTACATTAAGGAGAAGAATATCCGGATGGTGAACTTTATGTATCCTGCCGGTGACGGGCGCTTGAAAACATTGAATTTTGTTATTAACAATGCTGCATATCTGGATGCAATCCTGACCTGCGGGGAACGTGTGGACGGTTCTAGCCTGTTTTCGTTTA
This sequence comes from Parabacteroides merdae ATCC 43184, assembly GCF_025151215.1. Classification (NCBI taxonomy): domain Bacteria; kingdom Pseudomonadati; phylum Bacteroidota; class Bacteroidia; order Bacteroidales; family Tannerellaceae; genus Parabacteroides; species Parabacteroides merdae. The sequence continues at coordinate 2,333,040 of NZ_CP102286.1, read as the reverse complement.
TCGAGGCGGGTAGCAGCGACTTGTATGTGATTCCGCGTTTCCGTACGGCGTTTATCGATCCTTTTTCCGAATTGCCGACGTTGAGCATGCTGTGCTCGTTCTTTAATAAGGATGGCGAACCGCTGGAAAGCTCGCCTGAATATACGCTGCACAAGGCAAGCAAGGCGTTTTCGGATGTGACAGGTATGCAGTTCGAGGCGATGGGAGAGCTGGAGTATTATGTGATTGCGGATGAGGAAGATTTGTTCCCGGCAACTGATCAACGCGGATATCATGAATCGGGGCCTTATGCGAAGTTCAACCAGTTCCGTACGCAATGTATGCAATATATCGCACAAGCGGGAGGACAGATAAAATACGGGCATTCGGAAGTTGGTAATTTTACCTTGAATGGTAAAATATATGAACAGAATGAGATTGAATTCCTGCCTACGCGGGTGGAAGATGCCGCCGACCAGTTGATGATCGCCAAATGGGTGATCCGTAATCTGGCATACGAGTACGGGTTGAACATTACGTTTGCTCCGAAGATCACGGCTGGAAAAGCGGGTTCCGGTCTGCATATACATATGCGTATTATGAAGGATGGCAAGAATCAGATGTTGCAGGATGGCGTTTTGTCGGAAACGGCTCGTAAGGCAATTGCCGGCATGATGAAGTTAGCTCCGTCCATTACGGCTTTCGGCAATACGAATCCGACTTCTTATTTCCGTCTGGTTCCTCACCAGGAGGCTCCGACGAATATTTGCTGGGGCGACCGTAACCGCTCTGTTTTAGTGCGTGTTCCGTTGGGGTGGGCTGCCAAGAAGGATATGTGTTCGCTGGCAAACCCGTTGGAGGCAGATAGTCATTATGACACGACGCAGAAGCAGACGGTCGAAATGCGTTCGCCGGACGGATCGGCCGATTTATATCAGTTGTTGGCGGGATTGGCGGTCGCTTGCCGCTACGGGTTTGAAATCCCGGATGCGTTGGATATTGCAGAAAAGACTTATGTGAACGTGAATATTCATCAGGAAGAAAACAAGGCTCGTTTGGAAACATTGGACCAACTGCCGGATAGCTGTGCCGCCTCTGCCAAACGTCTGCAACAGCAGAGGGGGATATTCGAACAGCATAATGTCTTTAGTCCGAGCATGATCGACGGTATCATAAAGAAATTGGTAAGTTATAACGACACGACATTACGTGAAGACTTGAAAAATGATCCGGAAGGAATGCTTGAACTGGTGAACCGGTATTTTCATTGCGGATGATGTTACTTTGGAATTAAGCCGAAAGTGACTGATTTATATCATCTTTAAATCTTCAAACATCTGTTTATATACTGCGGCCTTTTCCTCTAACGGCTTGGGGTAAGCCCGGGAGGAAGAAGGCATGCGGTAGAGATGGAAAATGCGGCTCGACAGGGTGAAACGGGAGTAGGAGCCGACTTTGGGTTCTTCAACCGGAGGCAGCGTGGCGATAAGCGTGTCCATTGCCTTTTGACCTGTTACGACGATTGCTTCGCATTCTGGTATTTTGGCCAGAACCTCAACCGGGTTCAACGGTGTGACCACTTGCAGGAAGTTGTCGGAAGCATTATTCTTTAAACGGATGATTTCCATAGCCGTATCACCGATTCCGATCCCTTTTTCCCGGCAGAAGGCTTTTGCTTTCTCTTCACTGAAAGCCTTTTTGGTTTCTAAGAAATATTCTTTATCGTTATAGAAAACCAGTCCGAGTATCCGCCACATGTCGTTTTGGATATTCGGATAGTAGAAATTCATCGACCAGCGTGCACGCGGAGGTGGGAAACTGCCCAGCATCAATAATTTCGTGTTTTCCGGGAGGAAGAACCCTAACGGATGTTGCTCTATCGGCTGAGTGGCTGGCGTTTTCATTATTTTACCAGGTTGTTCCATTCGTCCGCTTTGAAACCGACCAAAACTTGATTTTCACTGATCAGCAAAGGGCGCTTGATCAATTTGCCGTCCGAAGCCAGCAAAGCGATCTGTTCCGCTTCGCTCATCGCAGGCAACTTGTCCTTCAATTTCATCTCCTTATAAACCAGTCCGCTGGTGTTGAAAAAGTTTTTCAAAGGAAGCTTGCTGCGTTTGATCCATTCTGTCAGTTCTTCGACAGAAGGATTGCGATCGATGATATGACGATCCTCGTACGTTATTTTATGCTCATCCAGCCATTTTTTTGCATTTCGGCAGGTGTTGCATTTCGGGTATTCTAAGAACAGGTAGCTCATATAGTCATGATGTTATTTGTCTTCTTTCTTCTGTCTTTTGGCATCTTCTTTGGCCATCAGCACGACATTGTACACGAAGTCGGTCATCCATTCTTCCGAATAGCCGAGCGTTTCTTTGTATTTCCGTATTCTCCAGGCAACTTTCTGAACGCTGACATCTTTCCATTCCGAACGGGTTACAATCTCATGGATGGTCTTCTGTGTCTGCGAATATAACAGTTTCTTCACTAGCATGGAGAAGCGGAATTTCCATTGCATCAGGTTGTCGAGCAGGGAGAACAGGTCGTTGTTGAATCCCTGATACATGATGAAATAGGATTTGATGTCGTTCTGCGTCTTGCAGTTCTTTTTGATGGAGGCATCGATTTCCTTGAAGAAGTTTTCGTTCAGCCCGTATTCCTGCATTAGGATTTTGCGGGAACGGGATTTCTCGGCTATGCCCAACTTGTTGTTCTGAGTCGGGATCTTAAGCATCCGTTTGAACAACGCCATATCGTTCAATATATTGAGGTTGGTGATACCTAACTGCACAGCCATTACCGCCTGGTAATACACGCGGATCAGCGTAACGAACTCCTCTACGGAGCCTTTCGATACGACTTCTGTTTCTTCTTCTTTCTTCTTGAATAGTTTGGAAATGAAATTCATTGTGTATATTTATATTTATTGCCGACAAATATAATAAGAATCTTTTTATATGCCTAATAGTACATTTTGTAGGATGTAAACAGCGGCTCCCGACAGATAGCCGGCCAGTGCGAGCAACGAGATTCTTTTTAGATACCAGATGAAATTAATCCCTTCCAGTCCCATAACGACAACTCCGGCAGCAGAACCGATGATCAGCATGCTGCCACCCACGCCGGCACAATAGGCTAGGAATTGCCAGAACACGCCGTCTTGTACGAAATTGGCTATATAAGCCGGATCAGCAGCCGTAGCGACCATCGCATCCGAGGCAACGGGGTACATTCCGATAGCACCGGCGACGAGCGGAACGTTATCGACGATGGCGGAGAGCGTTCCGATAATCAGGTTGACGGCATATACATTGCCGATCGTATCGTCCAACCAGAGGGAAAAACTGCCCAAAACACCACTGCAACGCAGTGCGTCCACAGCCAGTAAGATACCGAGGAAGAACATCAGAGTAGCTCCGTCTATACGGCTCACTACTTTCGATAAACGGAGTTTCAGGTCCTCGTTGATCGGAGTTTTCCGGTACATCAATTCAGTGAATATCCACAGGATACCGACTCCCATCAAAATCCCCATGAAAGGGGGCAGGTGCGTGATCGTTTTAAACACCGGGACGAACAGCAGACAGAACACGCCGATGCAGAGGATCGCTAGTTTTTCGTTCGCTTTCAATACTTTTAATAGAAGGTTGTCACGGTTTTCCTCAAAAGCGTTGGGAGGTGTAACTTTGCCGTGCAAATAGCGGGATATGATCAATACCGGGACTAATGCCGATACGAGGCTCGGTAAAAAGAGATGCGGGATCGTTGCCGAAGTCGAGATATTTCCCCTTACCCACAGCATGATCGTTGTCACGTCGCCGATGGGCGACCAAGCCCCGCCGCTGTTGGCGGCAATCACGATGATGCTGCCGAAAATCCAGCGCTCCTTATAATTGCCGATCAATTTTCGGATCAGCATGACCATGACGATGGAAGTAGTCAGGTTATCCAGGACTGCCGACATGAAAAAGGTGATCGTAGCAATGACGAACAATAACTTCCGCTTGCTGTTGGTGGTGATGCGGTTGGTGATGAACATAAACCCTCCGTGAGAATCGACGAGTTCTACGGTGATCATCGCCCCGATCAGGAAGATCAAAGTCTCTGCGATCTCACCGATACTATCCAGTATCTGATGGTCGATGACGAAACGGATACACTGGTCTGCATAGGGCAGATCCTTTATGAATGGGAATGCGTCTAAAAAAAGTTTAAATTCTTCGGCTGAAGCGGTCGGAATAAATTGAGGGGCCCCAAATGTATATAAAACCCAAAGGATTGTTCCAGTCAGGAGTGCTGTTCCCGCTTTATTGATTTTTAGCGGATGTTCCAGAGCGATAAGTAAATATCCTATCAGGAACACGATGATCATTGTTGTCAACATAGTGTATCTGTTAAAATTTATCTAAAGCGGCAAAAGTAATAATTTATTATAAAAGGAAACATATTTGTTAAGAGGATTGTTTAAAACAGCTCGGCATATATTATTGAATCGTCTGCCGGATAATCTGGTTTTCCCTTCTGATAATTGGATTTTTCCGCCGTAGTTGTTGTTTGCCGACAATTGTCAGCAGGCAACTGCTTCGGCATGAATATACGAAATAATCCCGTCCATCGTGCTTGATCTTTTTGTATCTTTGTCCTGCATTTAAAGCAGATATGAATATATGATAAGTTATTTACAAATAGATAAGTTGACTAAAAGCTTCGGCGATTTGGTTTTATTCGAAGATATCACTTTCGGAATCGCGCAAGGGCAGAAGGTCGGGCTGATAGCTAAGAATGGTACGGGGAAAACGACTTTGCTAAATATTATAGCCGGAAAGGAGGATTATGACAGCGGGGCGGTTGTGTTCCGAAATGATCTGCGGGTTGGCTACCTGGAACAGATGCCGCATTATCCGGACGGCCTGACTGTTTTGCAAGCGTGTTTCTACTCTCCGAACGAGACGGTGCGTTTGATCGCCGAATATGAGCAGGCGATGGCAAGCGGCGATCATTCCAATCTCGAAGATATCCTGCTTAGGATGGATAACTTGAAAGCCTGGGATTATGAACAGCGTACCAAGCAGATTTTGGGACAGCTGAAAATCCATAACTTCGACCAGAAGGTGGAAACGCTTTCCGGCGGGCAGTTGAAAAGGGTGGCTTTGGCAAACGTGTTGATCACCGATCCCGAATTGATCATCCTTGACGAGCCAACCAACCACCTGGACTTGGAAATGACCGAATGGCTGGAAGGATATCTTTCTCGCGCGAACATTAGTATTTTGATGGTGACGCACGACCGTTATTTTCTGGATCGTGTCTGTAGTGAGATTATCGAGATAGACCGGAAACAGATTTATCAGTATAAAGGAAATTACAGCTATTATCTGGAAAAACGACAAGAACGAATGGACGCGTTGAATGCCGAGGTGGACCGGGCCAGTAACTTGCTTCGCAAGGAGCTCGACTGGATGCGCCGTCAGCCGCAGGCGCGTGGGACAAAGGCGAAGTACCGGATCGATGCTTTCTACGAGCTTGAAAAGAAAGCCAAACAGCAGCATGAGGCCGGTAATGTCAACTTGGATGTGAAGGCGTCGTATATCGGATCGAAGATTTTCGAGGCGGAACATGTTTCGAAACGTTTCGGCGATCTGAAGATCGTGGAAGATTTTAACTATATATTCGCCCGTTATGAAAAGATGGGGATTGTCGGGAATAACGGAACGGGAAAATCTACTTTCATCAAGATGCTGATGGGGGAAGTGGAGCCTGACAGCGGTCGTTTTGACGTAGGAGAAACGGTCCGGTTCGGTTATTACAGCCAAGACGGCCTCCAGTTCGACGAGCAGATGAAGGTGATCGATGTGGTCCAGAATATCGCGGAATATGTTGACCTCGGTGACGGGAAGAAGATGGGTGTTTCACAGTTCCTGAACTATTTCCTTTTCGCTCCGGAAAAACAGCATAATTACGTTTACAAGCTGAGTGGGGGAGAAAAACGCCGTTTATATCTCTGCACGGTCTTGATGCGTAGCCCGAACTTTCTTGTGCTCGACGAACCGACGAACGACCTGGATATCGTCACGCTGAATGTGTTGGAGGAATATCTGCGGAACTTCAAAGGATGTGCGATCGTCGTGTCGCACGACCGCTATTTTATGGATAAGGTGGTCGATCATCTGTTGGTGTTTCGGGGAAATGCCGATATAAAGGATTTTCCGGGCAACTACACGCAATATCGCGAGTGGAAAGAGGTGCAGGATCAGTTGGAAAAAGAGACTGAAGCTGCGCGACAGGCAAGAATGGCCCCCACTGTGGAGAAAACGTCGCGTCTTGAAAAGGTGCAGAAAAAGAAACTGACTTTCAAGGAACGCAAGGAGTTTGAAGCGCTCGAGGTCGAGATTCCTCTGCTTGAAGCCGAAAAAGCAGAGTTGGAAACGGCCATGAGCAGCGGTACGTTGAGCAATGACGAACTGTTGGCTAAATCCGAACGAATCGCAAAAGTGATAGAAGAAATAGATGAAAAAACAATGCGCTGGCTGGAATTGAGTGAACTGGCGTGAATAAAATGAAAGATTGTAAACCCATATTATGGAATCGGAATTTTGTGCAATGTTGCATTTCTTATTTCCTGATGAACTTCTCTTTCTATATGCTGATGCCGACGATGCCGGTCTATCTGGTGGAAGTTTTGGGGATCAGTACGGCAAATGTGGGGATCGCGTTGTCCAGTTATACAATCGGTCTGCTCTGTGTCCGGCCTTTTTCGGGTTTTTTGGTGGATTGCTTTTCGCGTAAGCCTTTATATCTTTTCGCCTTCTTCGTTTTTGCTTTCATGTTCGGCGGGTATCTGATTGCCACGACCATGTTGACTATTATGGCTGTCCGTTTCGTTCAGGGTGGTTTTATGGGGTTGACTTCGGTTGCCGGCAATACGATTGCGATTGATGTGATCCCTTCCTCCCGGCGTGGTGAAGGAATGGGGTTTTACGGTCTGACAATCAATTTGGCGATGTCGTTGGCTCCGTTGGCAGCTGTTGCCATCTATGGGAAAGGTGGGTTTAATCTGGTTGTCTTTATTGGTTGGATGGCTGCTTTTATCGGGGTCGGTTCTGTCTGCCTGATCCGCTATCCGAAGCGAGAAAAGGTTCCGCGGCCGCATTTTTCCCTCGACCGTTTTATCCTGGTGAAGGCATTGCCGGCTGCGCTCGCTTATATCCTGGTTGCAATTCCTTATGGGATGATTACTTCTTTTGTCGTTTTGTACGGAAAGGAAATAGAAGTGGCCAATCCTGGCTATTTCTTTATTTATATGGCGGTAGGAGTGGGGACGTCGCGGCTGGTCTCCGGTAGGCTGGTCGATCATGGGAAGATTCATTGGGTATCGGTCTGTTCTGCGGTCTGCTTGTTGGTGGCGTTTACCGTGTTTGCAACTGTCCACCAGTCTTGGGTTTTCTTTGTCTGCGCCTTGATGATCGGTATCGGGTATGGAGTAGGGGTTCCGGCTTTCCAATGCCTCTTTGTCAATGTCGCTCCACATAATATGCGTGGAACGGCGACTTCTACTTATCTGACCTCTTTTGATTTGGGTGTCGGTATCGGGATGCTTTCGGCCGGTTTTATCGCTTCCTGTGCCGGATTGGCTGTGGCCTATGGAGTGGGAGCCGGTTGTTGTCTGGCTTCGCTTGGTGTTTATCTGCGTTGGGTGAGGCCATCGTATGAGAAGCATAAATTATTAGTATAAGTTTATTATGAAGAAAGAGAAAAATATTATCAAAGTACAGCGTTACGAATCGCCCTGCGGCCTGTTGCTACTCGGTTCGTTTGGTGACAAACTTTGTTTATGTGACTGGCAGGTAGAAAAACATCGTGATCATGTAGACCGGAGATTGAAACGGATGCTGTGTTCCGAATTTGAGGTAGGTACATCGGAAGTAATTGAGAAAGCAGCAAGGCAACTCGACGAGTTTTTTGCCGGAAAGCGTAAAGAGTTTGATGTGCCGCTTCTCTTTGTTGGTACGGACTTTCAAAAAACAGTATGGAACGAATTGCTGGAAATACCTTTTGGAAAGACAGTTTCTTATGGTGAAATGGCCCAGCGTATCGGTATGTCCAAAGCAGTCCGTGCGGTTGCCAATGCCAATGGTGCAAACTCCATATCGATATTCGCTCCTTGCCACCGGGTGATCGGTAGTGACCGTTCGTTGACAGGTTACGGTGGTGGGCTTCCGGCTAAAAAGTTCTTGCTTGAATTGGAATCCCAACCCAGACTGGCTTTGTAAATCAAAGGTCGTCCGATTTGTAAGTAGTCATGACGAAATTTCTGATGTTAATATCTGCGCACTATCGATTCGGTTGTTTGATAGGGAGTATGGTGTCTTATTTGTAGTAAATGTTTCATTTGAGCTTCAAAAAGATTTCTTAATTGTTAAATAGTATCCAATTTGCTAATCGTTAACAATATTTGAATATGTTCAAGAACAATATTATAAAACACATTGTTATATTTGCAGTAACGAAAAGATAAAAGGTAAAAAGAAAAGGGGTAAATGGCCCCTGTGTTTAGGTTTAACAATTTAATGTTTAGGTATTATGAGACGTTTAGGTATGGCTGTTGCAGCCGTTTTATTATGTGCAACAATGGGTTTTGCACGCGAGAACCGTAACAATGTGAGTAAAGAACCGTTTGCTATTAACTTTGAAAAATTGAGCAACTATTTGCAGTTGTCCTCTTATCAGGCCAATGAAGTAGCAAATATCAATGAGTATTTTCTGGATATGCAAGGAGAAAGTCTCCGGGCAAGTGAAAAAATGCGTGACAAAAAGATGCGTCAGGCTGTTTATGGAAATTTGAAGTTGATGAAGAAGGTTCTTACACCTGAACAGTATCGCAAATATGTGGTTCTGTTGAATGTGACAAATAATAATAACCGCACTTTGAATTTCTGATAATTCAATCTGGGCTAGGTTATTTTTGATAGCAGGAGAGATTGTCTGTTTTATGTGTACAATCTCTTCTTTTTTATATATCTTTGCGCTGTTTTAACAAATAATGAACAATACAAAAAATCGAACAACAACGCAAACATGGAACAACCGTTTAATCTGGTTTCTAATACCACGCTGAAAAAAAATGTAGCAGACTACACTTTGATCGTTATCGGTGCTTTTTTGCAGGCACTTAGTTACAGCTTATTTCTTGCACCTTATAAAATCGTACCGGGAGGGGTGTATGGTATATCGATTGTTTTGCACCACGTGACGCAGGGGCTTTTCTCTTTTATGCCCGAAGGATTGCCGATGGGTGCGACTGCTCTTTGTTTTAATGTGCCTTTGTTGCTTTTGGCCATGAAAAAACTCGGTTTGGCGTCAGGGCCGAAAACAATTGTGACTTTTGTCTTGATATCCATTTTTACAGATAGTTTTTCATATCTGTTTGCTAATCAGCCATTAGTTGAGAATGACAGTTTTATTGCTTGCTTTTACGGTGGTGCAATTTTGGGACTTGGAGTGACTTGTGTGTTCCGTGCGCAAAGTACGAGCGCCGGTACGGATGTGTTGGCCCGTGTGATCGCCCTAAATTCAAATTTGAAGGTAAGCAATATGATTATTGTCATAGATTCGACCGTGGTGATGTTGGGGTTACTTGTATTCCAAGATTGGGCGGTGCCTCTGTACTCTTGGTTTGCTATCTTCGTATTCGGAAAGGTGGTGGAAATGTTCCAGACCGAGAATCCTAACCGGGCGGTGTTTATCGTATCGCAGAAAACGCAGGAGGTAAAAGAACTGATTGTAGGAAAGATGGGGATGCGAGGTACTTTCTTGCATGGTCGCGGTATGTATGAAGGAAAGGAAAAAGAGATCATCTTTACCATTGCCGAACGTAAAGATCTGCCCCGTTTGAAAGATGAAGTGAAGGAAATCGATCCGAATGCCTTTATCTCGACTATGCATGCAAGTAAGGATTCGCCGCGTCCGGGAATGTAAAGAGTTGAAAGTTGAGAGTTGAAAGTTATTTTCGCTCTCAACTTTCAACTTTCAACTCTCAACTTTCAACTTTCAACTAAAATGTATACCTTTGTCTCATTCTAAAAACAAACCGTAATAGTAATGCCTAATATTTCACAACGAGGAGTCGATATGCCGGCTTCCCCAATTCGTAAACTTGCCCCGTTGGCTGATGCTGCCAAACAGAGAGGTGTTCATGTCTATCACTTGAATATCGGTCAGCCTGACCTGCCTACCCCGCAAGCGGCATTGGATGCGATCCGGACGATCGATCGATCGGTGTTGGAATACAGCCCTAGTCAGGGATATCGTAGTTATCGTGAAAAATTAGTAGGATATTATAAGAAGTATGATATAAATCTCGTGGCGGATGATATTATCATTACAACAGGTGGTTCGGAAGCCGTATTGTTCGCTTTCCTGAGTTGTCTGAATCCTGGTGATGAGATTATCGTGCCAGAGCCTGCATATGCCAACTATATGGCTTTTGCCATTTCGGCGGGGGCGGTGATCCGTACGGTGACGACAACGATCGAGGAAGGTTTTTCCCTACCAAAAGTGGAGAAGTTCGAAGAGCTGATCAATGAGCGTACTAAAGCGATCCTGATCTGTAACCCTAATAATCCGACCGGGTATTTATATTCCCGCCGTGAAATGAACCAGATACGAGATATTGTAAAGAAATATGATCTTTATCTTTTCTCGGATGAGGTGTACCGTGAGTTCATTTATACAGGTTCGCCTTATATCTCGGCTTGTCATTTGGAAGGGATTGAGCAAAATGTTGTACTGATCGATTCAGTTTCCAAGCGCTATTCGGAGTGTGGTATCCGTATTGGTGCGTTGATCACGAAGAATGCAGAGGTCCGCAATGCCGTTATGAAGTTTTGCCAGGCTCGTCTGAGTCCGCCTCTGATCGGCCAGATTGCTGCTGAGGCTTCTCTGGATGCTTCCGAAGAATATGCCCGTGAGACGTATGATGAATATGTCGAACGGCGTAAATGTTTGATCGACGGCTTAAATCGTATTCCGGGGGTATATTCCCCGATTCCGATGGGAGCTTTCTATACGGTGGCAAAGTTGCCGGTGGATGATGCTGATAAGTTCTGTGCTTGGTGCTTGAGTGACTTCGAATATGAAGGGCAAACGGTCATGATGGCTCCGGCTTCTGGTTTCTATACGACTCCAGGGTTGGGGAAGAATGAAGTCCGTATGGCTTATGTTCTGAAAAAAGAAGATCTGGCGAAGGCACTCGTGGTGCTTCAGAAGGCGCTGGAGGCATATCCGGGAAAAATAGTATAAATGAATTACAATGAACAATTGACAATTAAAACTAGTCAATCCAAAATTCTTAATTCTCAATAGCTTTGAGCCTAGAATATTTTATAGCAAAACGCATCTATTTCAGCAAAGAGGGGGACCGGCAGGCTACTCCTCCTGTTGTTCGTATTGCTATGATTGGAATAGCCTTAGGACTGGCTGTTATGATCCTTTCGGTGGCTATAGTCATTGGTTTTAAGAAGGAAATTCGGAATAAAGTGATCGGTTTCGGCTCACATATCCAAATCACGAACTTTGATAATAATGCTTCTTACGAATCGACTCCAATTGCAGTGAGCGATACGCTCCTGGAGCATCTGAAAACCTTTCCCGGCATTACGCATGTGGAAGGTTTTGCCACGAAGCCGGGAATCTTGAAAACCGACAGTGATTTCCAGGGGATCGTGCTGAAAGGTGTAGGCCGGGACTATGACTGGACTTTCTTTCGTAATAATCTGAAAGAGGGTGAGCTGTTTATCCTTCCTACCGATAAGGTGTCTACGGATGTGTTGCTCTCCCGTTATCTGGCTAATCTGTTGGGGCTGAAAGTTGGAGATTCCTTTTTGACTTATTTTGTGCAGGACGAAGTGCGTGCTCGTAAATTCCGTATAACGGGTATTTATGAGACGGGTTTTGTTGATTATGACAAGTTGTTTGTGATAGCTGATATCCGCCAAATACGCCGCCTGAATGGTTGGGCGCCTGACGAGGTGAGCGGTTTGGAATTGCAAGTGGATGATTATGACCACCTGGACAGGGTTGCTGAAGATTTGTATTTTGATATTGCTGAGAAGCAAGACCGGAATGGTAACACATACTATACCCGCTCCATCAAAGAACTGAATCCGATGATATTCGACTGGCTGGAGGTGCAGGATATTAATGTGGTGGTGATTCTGATACTGATCCTTGCTGTTGCTGGCTTCACCATGATTTCGGGACTGTTGATTATTATCTTGGAGCGGACGAACATGATCGGTATTTTGAAGGCCTTGGGTGAAAATAACACCAGTATCCGCAAGATATTCCTCTATATATCCTTTTTCTTGATTGGCAAAGGGATGATATGGGGCAATGTAATCGGGATCGTACTTTGTCTTGTTCAATCTTATTTCCGTGTCGTAAAGCTTGATCCGTCCGTTTATTATTTGGATGCGGTTCCTATCGACCTGACCGTCTTTTCCATTGTTTTGCTGAACATCGGTACATTGGCCGCTGCTATGTTAATGATGCTTGGGCCTTCCTACCTGATAACCAAAATCCATCCGGCAAAAAGTATTCGATTTGAATAATAATATGCCAATTAGCACATTGGCATATTATTTCATGCCACATTATTTGTAAAATCTTTTTTCCCGTTGAACATCCTGTAAATGTGGATATATATGTCATAGACCGGTTGAGCGATTTCCAACAAAGGAAGCCAGGCGGTTAATGGCTTTTGTTGCAGGAGTAAGGCGGATTTTTTATAAACGAGTGCTTTGACTGTGAAGCGGAGGAATAAGAGTAATCCGGCCAATATCGAGAGCAGCCAGTTTCCTGAAAGCCCGACGATGAAAGTGGCGATTCCCGCAATCCAGAAGAACAGATAACCGATGGTTTCCATTCGGTAAAAAGTTAAGGAACCTCCTTTGTAAAAACGTTTGGTGGCGGCATGGGAGGTTTTTATCTCTCTCCAGGTTTCGGAATCTCCTACTTTGTTCATCTTAATGATGGAATCGGACGAGAGTTGTACCTGTGTATTGGCGGGATTCGAAACTTCATTGATGAACAGATCGTCTGCTCCGGCGTGAAGGTTGAGGGATCTGGCGTAACCTTTGTGGGCAAAGAACAGTTTCTTACGATAGGATAGGTTCCGGCCGTTTCCCGTGAAAGGATGGTGGGAGAGGGCTGAAGATATCATTTGCAACCCATTTGTCAGGTTATCATAGGCAATGAGCTTGTGCAGGAACCCTTTTGTATGCCGATACGCACAGAAACCTAAAATAATGTCCGTTTCGGGATTGTAGGAACCGGCCATTGCTTTGATCCATTTCGGACCGATCGGGCGGCAGTCCGCTTCGGTGAAAAGGAGGATGTCATGCCGGGCAGCCTTGATTCCCATAGTGAGTGCAAGTTTTTTATGGCTCAGGTATTGAGTGTCTACAGGCACATATGTGTAATAGAGGTTTTTGTATTCATTTGAAAAAAGTTTCAGAACGTCTTCGCTATTGGCATCGGAACCGTCGTTGACAACAATAATCTCATAATCCGGATAATCCTGGTTCAGCAATACCGGTAGATTATTGCGTAAATCTTCCGGTTCGCCGTGGGCATAGACAATGACGGAGACAGGTTGGGCATCCTTGTCTGCCGTGACACGTTCCGTGCTTTTGGCTGTTGCAGCACGTAAAGGGCGTGAATATGTGATCAGATAATAGAGTATTTGTATGATAAACAACACGCCAGTAATCCCGATTAGGAGTAATTCCAGGTCGGAGAATGTAAGTAAATTTTCGCTCATCGATATTAAATTGTCTTTGCTGATACAAATGTACGGAGGATTTTTGGATATTTATAACAAATACATCACCCGGACCACGGATACCACTTCAAAAGACGGTTTGATAAAATAATGGTCCATGCAAAAGCTTGTATGGAAAAGATTTTTGCATGGACCATTCTATAATGTTGAAATAGGGTTTACATCGTATCCGAGTAATGAGCTGTCGGTAATTTCCGACAGTTATATTGTGAGGCCATTACCTCGCCGTAAGCACCTGCAGAGCGGAGGGCGATCAGGTCGCCACGGTGGGCGCGGTTCAGTTCGACATCTTTACCGAACACGTCGGACGATTCACAGATCGGACCGACAACGTCATAAACTTCAACTTCTTCGTCGCTGGTGATATTCTCCATGCGGTGGTATGCATCGTACATGGCCGGGCGGATCAGTTCGGTGAAGCCGGCATCTAAAATACAGAATTTCTTTGTCTCGCCGACTTTTACATATAGTACTTTAGAAATCAGCGAACCGCATTGTGCGACGATGGAACGTCCCGGCTCGAAATGAACCTGCTGTCCCGGACGAAGCTGCAATAGTTTGTTGAACACGGCAAAATAGTTGTCGAATGCCGGGATAGGCAAATGATTCGGGTGATAATAATCGATACCGAGACCGCCACCGAAGTTCAGATTCTCAACTTTTATTCCACGCGCCTCCAGCTCTTCCTGAATTTCATTGACACGGATTACCAGGCCACGGAAAGCAGCCATATCTGTAATTTGTGAGCCGATATGGCAATGGATGCCGATCAATTTGATATGTTCCAAGCGGCAGACTAAATCTAACACCTGTCCGAGCTGGCTCAAATTGATACCGAATTTGTTTTCCTTCATGCCAGTCGTGATCTTGGCATGTGTATGAGCGTCTACTTCCGGGTTGATACGAAGGGCGATCGAGGCCACTTTGTTTTTGGCGGCAGCCAATTCTTCCAAGATTTCCAGTTCGGCAGCCGATTCTACGTTGAAGCAGAAAATATCGTTGTCTAGTCCTAAATTGATCTCCCAGTCTGTTTTGCCGACACCGGCATAAACGATTTTTCTGGCAGGGAAACCTGCATCGAGTGCCGCCTGTATTTCACCACCACTCACACAGTCGGCTCCCAAGCCATATTCTGCAATAATAGACAAGATGCGGGGATTGGCATTTGCCTTGACTGCATAGTGGACATGATAGCCATACTTTCCGGCTTCCGTTTTTACCGTATTGAGTGTTTCTTTCAACAACGTTATATCGTAAAAATAGAACGGAGTTGCCAGTGATTTGAACTTTTCTGTAGGAAATGTACCTTTTAATATCATTTTTTTTCGAATTTCTTTTGGTAATTAAAAAAGTATATCTATATTTGTAGCACGTAAATTTTTTCATAGTTAAGGTTTTGGTTGGAAAGGGTCATCTGTGAAGACGGCCCTTTCTTTTTTATTTTCTTATGAAAAAGGATGGCGTATTGATTGATTCGATACGCCATCCTTTTTGTTTATGCTTTATTGTTGAATAAATGATCGCTTAATGCTTGCAATGCCCTTGTTTTGTCGGAGGCTTTAATAAGGAGCGAGACGTTGTAGTTGCTGCCTCCGTACGAGATCATTCGTACCGGGACGTCCTTCATCGCTTGGACAATCCGGGCTTCGAAACCAACATTATCCCATTCCAAGTCACCTACCACACAAACGATAACCATATCTTCGTCTACCGTGACCGTTCCATACTTTTTCAGGTCGTCCACGATCTCTTCCAGATGCTTGCGGTTGTCGATCGTAACGGAAACACCTACTTCGGAAGTCGTTACCATGTCGATAGGAGTCTGGTAGTTTTCGAATATTTCGAATACTTTTCGTAGGAATCCAGTAGCCAACAACATACGGCCACTCTTGATCTTGATGGAAGTGATATTGTCTTTTGCGGCGACAGCTTTGATTTTCCCTTTTTCCGTCATGTTGGAGATCATGGTGCCCGGAGCTTCCGGCTGCATCGTGTTTAACAAACGAACAGGAATATTGTTCAGCTTGGCCGGCAGGATACAGGTCGGATGCAGGATCTTGGCACCGAAATAAGCTAGTTCGGCTGCTTCTTCAAAATGCAGATGGCGGACTGGCGATGTCTTTTCAACAATACGCGGATCGTTGTTGTGCATGCCGTCTATGTCTGTCCATATCTGGATTTCTTCTGCACCGATAGCCGCGCCGATCAGAGAGGCGCTGTAGTCGCTGCCACCACGTTGCAAGTTGTCGATCTCGCCGTAAGCATTTCGGCAAATATAGCCTTGTGTTATGAAGAGGTCTGCATCCTTGTGTCCGTCTAATAGCTTGATAAGCTTTTCTTTAATGTACACAGGATCCGGTTCCGCGTTCTTGTCTGTACGCATATAATCCAGTGCCGGAATCAGAACGGAGTTTATGCCGCATTCGTTCAGATAGAGGTTCATCATACCGGTAGAGATCAGTTCGCCTTGGGCCAGGACAACTTTTTCTTCGAACAACGTGAAAAGATCCTTTGTAAACGTGCGGATATGGTCGAAATGATGTTTTATCAGTTCTTTGGCTTTCTGCTTATATTCGTCAGTGCTGTAGAGTTCTTCGATATGGCCATAATATTTCTGAGCCAGTTTATTGATGACCTCGTTTGCTCCGTCAGGGTTTTTCTTGTACAAGTAATCCGAGATTTCAACCAATGAGTTGGTTGTACCGGACATGGCAGACAAGACTACAATGTTACGTTCTCCCGTAATCAGTTTTGCTACATCTTTCATTCTCTGTGCAGATCCCACAGAAGTACCGCCAAACTTTAAAACTTTCATTTTCTTTTACTATATTAATTTGTTCTTCTTCACTTTAAATGCGTGTGCAAAGTTACATAAAAAATTATTCTCCAACATCACTTAGGCAGGCATTCTCACATTTTACTATACGCGCGGGATAGTTATGTACCAGTGTGTAGTTGTGAGTCGTCATGATGACGGCCGTTCCCTTGCGGCAAATGTCGTGTAGCAGCTGTACGATTTGTCCGCTTGTCTCCGGGTCCAGGTTTCCGGTAGGTTCGTCTGCAAGGATCAAAACCGGATCGTTCAGTAATGCGCGGGCGATCACGATACGCTGTTGCTCGCCACCCGAAAGCTCGTGCGGCATCTTATAGCCTTTATCTTGCATCCCGACTTGAAAAAGCACGTTGTTGATGCGCTCGTTTATCTCGCTTTTCTTTTTCCATCCGGTCGCTTTTAGGACGAATTCGAGATTTTTGTGTACCGAACGATCGGTAAGAAGCTGGAAATCTTGAAAGACGATCCCTAATTTCCTGCGCAGGTAAGGAATGTCTTTCCGTCTCATCTTGCAGAGATTATAGTCCAACAACCATGCGTCCCCTTGATTGATGGGAATTTCGCAATACAAGGATTTCAACAGGCTGCTCTTGCCAGAACCGACTTTTCCGATCACATACACGAATTCTCCATTGTGGAGTGTAAAGGATGCCCTGTGAAGGATCACATTCTCTTCACGGCAGATATCTACTTTATCCAGTTTGAGCAGGGTTGTCTCTTCCATTGTTATTATCCTTTATGTCTGCTTTTTAATTCGCGTGCGAGGTCTTCGATGCGAAGTCCTTTGCTTGTCAATAATACGATCAGGTGGTAGATCATGTCGGCTGCTTCGTAAACGAGACGGTCGTCTGTCCCGTTAGTGGCTTCGATAACTGTTTCGACGGCTTCTTCGCCTACCTTCTGTGCCATACGGTTGATGCCTTTTTGAAACAGGGTAGTGGTGTAGGAACCTTCCGGCATTTCCTGGCGGCGCTGTTCGATGAAGTTCTGCAAATATTTAAGGAACATGATGTCTTCCACATTCTTTTCGCCGAAACAAGTATCAGCGCCAGTGTGGCATACGGGACCGGCGGGAATAGCCTTGATCAACAGTGTGTCGTTGTCGCAATCGGCAGCAATGGTGACTACCTGCAGAGTGTTTCCGCTGGTTTCACCTTTCATCCAGATACGGTTTTTCGTACGGCTGAAAAATGTCACTTTACCGGTAGCTTTTGTTTCTTCGTAAGCTTCTTCGTTCATAAAGCCCAACATCAATACCTTGTTTGTGTTGTAGTCCTGAACGATGGCGGGAATCAGGCCGCCCATTTTTTCAAAATCTAATTTCATTTTTTATCTGACTATTATATTGTTCTTAATTCATCCGTATGCAACTTTTTGTTCTTCGGCATTCGTTTCTGGTTTTATAGGCATGGAACTACAGTTTCACTTGCCTGGAACGAGAGTTTCCTTCTATAGGGAACGGTTACTCTCTGCCGTGGCCATCAGAGGCGGACGTTGATCCCTTCTTCGTGGAGATACTGTTTCAGAGCTCCAATGCCGATTTCCCCGAAATGGAATACGCTTGCCGCTAACGCCGCATCCGCCTTCCCTTGGGCGAATGTGTCGCGGAAGTGTTCCATTTTTCCGGCTCCTCCCGACGCGATGACTGGAATGTGCAGGTTGTCGGCCAGCATAGCTAACGCCTCATTGGCGTAACCGTCTTTCACACCGTCGTGTGTCATGCTGGTAAACAGGATTTCTCCGGCTCCCAGGCTTTCAGCTTCTGCCGCCCACTGGAAGAGATGTTTTTCCGTCGGAATACGTCCGCCGTTCAAGTAGCATATCCAGTCGCCCATTTCGAAATTGGCGTCGATGGCGACCACACATACCTGGCTGCCGAAGTTCTTGGCAATCTCTTCGATCAGTTTCGGATTGCGCAGGGCTGCCGAGTTGATGGAAACCTTATCGGCTCCGGCACTCAACAGGCGGTCCACATCTTTCAGCTCGTTGATGCCGCCGCCAACTGTGAAAGGGATGCTGATATTGGCCGCAACCTTCTTTACCAGTTCCGTAAATGTCTTACGCCCTTCGTGCGAAGCAGTTATATCCAGATATACCAATTCGTCTGCTCCCTCCCGGCTGTATTGTGCACCCAGTTCGACCGGGTCGCCGGCATCGCGGAAGTTTACGAAATTGATTCCCTTAACGGTTTTTCCATCTTTTATGTCCAAACAGGGTACTATTCTCTTGGCAAGCATATATAATCTTTATTTTTATCAGGTGAAACGGATCAAGTCTTTCAGCTGTATCTTTCCCTCGTAAATCGCTTTACCGAAGATGACAGCCGGAATACCCGCTTCAGCCAGTTTCTCAATATCTTGTATAGAACTGATACCTCCACTGGCTATCAGATAAAGCAGAGGTATTTGTTCCTGTATCTCTTTATATAATTCGATGGCAGGTCCTTGCAGCATACCGTCGCGATTGATGTCCGTACAGATTGTCTTCGTGATACCATTGTCGTAATAATCATGGATGAAAGGGATCAGTTCTTTGTCTGTCGTCTCTTCCCATCCGCTTATCGCGATTTTTTTATCTTTGACGTCTGCTCCGAGGATGATTTTTTCCGGACCGAACTTGGTGATCCAGGAAGTGAATATTTCCGGATTCTTCACAGCGATGCTTCCGCCCGTAACCATCTGCGCACCACTTTCGAAAGCAATTTCCAGGTCTCCTTCCTGTTTCAGTCCGCCTCCAAAATCAATTATCAGCGAAGTACGTGTCGCCAACCGTTCCAACATACGATAGTTGATGATCCGCCCTTGTCGCGCTCCGTCTAGGTCTACCACATGCAGACGTCTGATGCCATGATCTTCAAACATCTTGGCTACTTCCAGAGGATCTTCGTTGTACACTTTCTTGGTGTTGTAATCACCCTGGGTGAGGCGTACGCATTTCCCGTCGATCATATCTATTGCCGGAATCAACTCTATCATATTACATTATAGTTTTAAAAAGTTACTTAATATAACCTCGCCGACCGAACCGCTTTTTTCTGGGTGGAACTGGGTCGCATAGAAATTGTCTTTATGCAGGGAAGCACTGAACGGAAGGATATATTCGGTTGTCGCGGCGGTGTATTCGTTTACGGGTACATAATAACTATGTACGAAATAAACAAACTTGTTCTCTAATTGTTTGTTGAACAGCCCGCCTTTAACGTTCGTAATCGTGTTCCATCCCATGTGCGGAACTTTATCCATGTGTTGCTGCGGGATGAAACGTTTTACTTCTGTATCGAAAATGCCTAAACAATTCGCATCTCCTTCTTCCGAATGGCGGCACATCAACTGCATGCCGAGGCAAATTCCTAAAACAGGCTGCTTCAATCCTTTTATAATTGTATCTAAGTTATGCTCTTTCAAGTGCTCCATTGTGGTATGTGCTTCACCGACACCTGGAAAGATTACTTTGTCTGCTTTACATAACAGTTCCGGGTCTGCTGTGATTGTAGCTTCGACTCCCAGTCTTTTCAGTGCGTAACTCACAGAATAAATATTTCCGGCATTGTATTTGATAATGGCGACATCCATTGTTGTTGCTTCCTTTTTTATGTTGAGCTGCAAAACTAACAAATTATCATGACATATAGATGTCTGCTTTATGAAAAGTTGCAGAATAGATGTTATTTGTGATAAACTGGCTGGTTTATTGTATGGTTTTCTCAAATCCCCGTTGGCCCAGAAATAGTAACTTTGTCTTGTAAGGATACTGCAAAATATGGTCTTCATCGGCCAGCTTTGTTCTTTTATATATTTTGAAAAACAACTGTCATACTATCACTAATTTCCTTTTATCAATTGAATATCAATAGACACAAGCAATGATAGTAGGTATGATGGATGCCTATTCCATCTATCATACTATCACTAACCACCTGTCCGATATTTTTTTTCACATTACTTATTTTCAATAACATAATAAGATAAACTCATTGACACCCGGGTCTCGATATCATTGACACTCGGGTGTCAAGACCGTTCACATCCGGGTGTAAAAAGCCTGTAAACGGGAATCTTCGGCACTTTTTCTGCCTGTTTGAAGCAAAATAAGTCACGTGTTTCAACAAAAAAGACGGCATCTCCTACAGAAAAACATCCTCAAAACAACTTTTACAACCGACAAATGCAAAATTTAAACAGGCTCTTAGAGTATGAACAAAAAAAGTTTAGATGTAAGATGTTTATTATCAGGGATGATTGAAAAATAGTAAAAAATATATATGTGTAACTCTTGCGTAATTCAAATAAACTACCTACTTTTGCATCGCAATTCAGAGGAATAGCAGTTAAGTAAAATAATGGTTCGGTAGTTCAGCTGGTTAGAATACATGCCTGTCACGCATGGGGTCGCGGGTTCGAGTCCCGTCCGGACCGCACATATAATATTTTGGTGCGTTAGTTCAGCTGGTTAGAATACATGCCTGTCACGCATGGGGTCACGGGTTCGAGTCCCGTACGCACCGCGAAAGCAAATAGTAAATTAAAGAAAAATCCCGAAATTCAAAAGTTTCGGGATTTTTTTTGTATTAACAAATGTGATGTTCAATGTATTTGCCTATAAGTTTTTAGACAACCTTTCTTGTATATTCATCTTTAATAAATATCTTTGAAGATCATAAATTATGAAAGATGGAAGATCTTGTAAATAGACGCTGTGGATGGGCTGGTACGGACGATTTATATGTGAAATATCACGATGAGGAATGGGGTAAATTGGTTACCGCTGATAAAATCTTATTCGAATTTCTTGTTCTGGAAAGTGCCCAGGCTGGATTGGCTTGGATTACTATTCTTCGTAAGCGTGAAGGGTATAAAAAAGCATTTTATAATTTTGATGTTGAGAAAGTAGCTGCGATGACCTCGGATGATATTGACCGGCTGATGCTTTTCGATGGGATTGTCAGGAATCGGCTGAAGATTGCATCCACGATCACGAATGCCAGATGTTTCATCGCGATTCAAAAGGAATTTGGCAGTTTCTATAATTATACGTTATCGTTTTTCCCTGAACAGAAACCGATTGTAAATAATTTCAAATCGTTGAAGGAGATTCCGGTTACAACCCCAGAATCTGATGCGATGAGCAAAGATATGAAGAAACGAGGGTTTAAGTTTTTTGGCTCTACGATCTGTTATGCTCATATGCAGGCTACAGGGTTTGTAAATGATCATTTGGTAGGGTGTCTTTGTCGGAAAAAGACTCTTGCTGATTGTCCGGTTTAGGAGTTTTTGAGATGATAACAACCTCTGTGAAACGGAGCTCTGATCCGGATAGAAATTATGTTTTGACAGTCTTAACAAGAAAAACGAGAATTTATAGGTTGTAATAGTTGTTGGTTCGATTAATAGTGTTATCTTTGGGTCAGAGTTTGAGTTACGTATTATTAGCGTATAGTTCTTCTTTATTATTAAGTAGGCCTCTCCATTAATTTTCCTCCTCATACCCTAATTAGTATTTATTAAAAATAAAATTTTAAATGAACATTTACATTACAGGCTTAAATTATAGCATTAATGATGCTGATTTGAATGATTTATTTGCAGAGTATGGAGAAATTACATCTGCAAAAGTTATCATGGATAGAGAAACAGGAAGATCCAGAGGATTTGGTTTTTTTATATCCTGCATTTCCATATACCGGAAATATCTTGGCATTCTACTCTGAATTCTTACAAAATAGATTGATTATTAATATAAATAAATATAGATAAATGGCAAAATCCGTAACATACAATAAACGAGAAAACGAAAAAAAGAAACAAGCCCGAAGGGCCGAAAAACAAAAAAAGAAAGAAGACAGAAAATTGCTTGGCAAAGCAAATAGTTTTGATGATATGATCGCTTATGTGGATGAAAACGGCGTGATTACATCGACTCCTCCCGAATTGAATCCTAATAAAGAAGAAATTAAGCAAGAAGAGATTCTTATCTCTACCCCCAAAAAAGAAAATATAGAGATACTTACAGTACTGAAAGGGAGGGTTGATTATTTTAATGAATCAAAAGGATATGGTTTTATCAAAGACCTTGGTAGCGGCGAGAAGTATTTTTTTCATGTTAGTAATAATACACTGACCGATATTTCGGAAACCGACATCGTTACTTTTGAACTTGAACGCGGTCTGAGGGGAATGAATGCAATTAATATTCGTATTGAAAGCGAGGTTTGATGATATGGAAGAAACCCTGGAAAGCATTTTTCGAGTCATGATTTTATTGTTCAGGAAACTCACGATGTAGCCTGTGATGCAGGCTGCTATCAGGGAGCCTTCTCTGACTCCTTCGATCCGTTGAGTGAAGATCAGTGATAAAATGATGGCGACCGTTACTAAGGTGAAATCGAAAATGACCTTGAATTTTCCGAACTCTTTATTGTAACGGCGGGCGGCGTAGTTGACGAATCCTTCTGCACTCATCATCGCAACCTGGGGTTTGATTTCTAATACGACACCAATAGACTGGATGAGACAACCCAACAGTAACAGCGCAATCGACGTTATATAATTGGATGGATGCAGGTCTTCAGTGAGTGCCATATTGAAATCTATGAATGTTGAAAATATGAACGAAAATGGAATTTGCAACAGGATAGATATTTGGTCTTGACGGCTTTTCGTCCCTCGGATTAACCAGAACTGTCCTAGTATCAGCAATACGTTTACGATAAAGGTACAGGTCCCTAAAGAAAGAGGGCTGTTGAGGCTTAACACATAATTTACACTTGAAATAGGAGTCGTTCCTAAAGCGGAATGTATAATCAGGACGATTCCTGCAGCTAAAAAATATAATCCAATGACAAATACCAAATACTTTTTTAAAATCGTTTTTATATCCATATCTCCCGACAACATTTAATTACTTTCTTGCTTGGAGCAATATAAGTGTACGCAAAGGTCGCTATTTTTTCGTGAAGAGATTCTGATTTAGTATGAAAAAACGTTATCCATCGAAGCGATTGTTACTATTTGTCAGTCGACTCTTGGGAAAGATTTTGTACCTTTAGAGCAATTAAAAGGGTATCTTATGTTTGAAAGTTTTGATTTTCAGCAAATGATCAGTGCATTCATTGTGTTATTTGCTGTGATTGATATTATTGGTTCCATTCCAATTATTATTAATTTGAAAGAAAAGGGTAAGGACGTGAATGCTATGAAGGCAACGGTTATCTCTTTTTTGTTGATGATCGGGTTCTTCTACGCAGGCGATGTCCTGCTACGGCTTTTCCATGTGGATATCGAATCGTTTGCAGTGGCAGGTTCGTTTGTTATTTTCCTGTTATCATTGGAAATGATACTCGATATAGAAATCTTTAAAAATCAGGGACCGATAAAGGAGGCGACACTGGTTCCGTTGGTCTTTCCTTTACTGGCGGGTGCCGGTTCGTTTACCACATTATTATCTTTGAGGGCGGAGTATGCTAATGTCAATATTGTGATAGCCTTAATACTGAATATGATATGGGTCTATTTTGTCGTTCGCATGACAGCCCGTATCGAACGCTTTTTTGGAAAAGGCGGAATCTATATTATCCGGAAGTTCTTCGGTATTATTTTGTTGGCGATATCAGTCCGCTTGTTTACCGTTAATATCAATCTTCTGATAGAAGCTTTGCAGGGGCATTGAAAAGGGGGTTACAGAGTTTCCTTTTTGCTTTCTATCTGTTCCTTGTTTTTACAGGAGGCAGGTGAGTAACTGTAGTCTCCTGCAAACTGATGAGGCATTAGTTCGACGGGCTTCACTGCAATTTTGCCACCTTTTTGGGTGAATACCAGGCATTGATTGTTAAGTTTCCGTTCTTGCAGGTCGAATACCAGATTCGGATTGAAGTGTTGCCCGTTTACCCGTACTTCAAAATGAAGGTGTTCCGTCGTAGCTCTTCCTGTGCGTCCGGTCAGTGCAATCGGTTGTCCGGCTTTTACATAGTCTCCCGGCTTGACCAGATTTTTGGAGTTATGGCTATAGACTGTTTCCAATCCGTTGTAATGGCGTACAACAATTACGTTTCCGTATGCATAATAAGGCTTAGCTAGACGGACGATTCCGTCGAATGCTGATATGATCGTATCATTGGCGCAAGTTTTCAAATCTACACCCGAATGGTGTTTTCTACGTCCGGCATATGGAGAGATTACTTTTGCGCCGGGTAAAGGGAAAGCATAGTCTTCTTTCTGTATCAGGCTTAAATCGATAAGCATCGAATTCTCATCTGCCATCAGGAGCGGATCCGTTACGGCAATATCATTTTTTTCTCTGTTGGAGAAGTTTATTGTTATATTTTTGCGGGGAGATGTTTGTTCGTACAGTTTCGGTTCTTCCGGAAACAGAAAAGCAAAATCTGTGTTTGGAAGAGGAATATCCGTTGTTGGCAGGACCAGGATTGATTCCTGCTGCGGGGCAGGCTGCGTTTGAGCCGTCCACAAAGAATGGCATGCGCTTAACACTAGTAATAATATGACTGACAATATGCTGTAGTGTGTTTTAGACATTTTGTAAAATTATTGACACTACAAAAATAGGAAAAAAAGTGAAACGGGAGAGAGGTAAAATGAAAAAGGCGTCCGAAAAAGAATCAGACGCCTTTCAATGCCAAACTATTTGTGATTACTCGTCACTCATTATTTGAATAAAGAACAGGCAATACCCAGTTCTAAACCACGCAATTCAGCCAAACTACGCAAACGACCGATACAGGAATAACCTGGATTAGTCTTCTTGTGTAAGTCATCGATCATCTGATGCCCGTGATCCGGACGCATTGCGATTGAGCAACCGCGTTCCTGCTCGATTTCAAGAAGGGCTTTCATTACTTCATAAACGTTTACGTCTCCTTCCAGCAGGTTTGCTTCGAAGAAGTTTCCGGCTTCATCGCGTTTGGTACTACGTATATGGACGAAGTCGATACGGTCACCGAACCGTTTCATCATACCGGCTAGGTCATTATCCCCACGAACACCGAATGAGCCGGTACAGAGGCATAAACCGTTGCTTTTGTTTGGTACGGCTTCGATCAACTTGCGGAAATCCTCTTCAGTGCTCAAAATACGGGGCAAGCCTAAGATCGAGTAGGGAGGATCATCCGGATGGATAACCATACGTGCGCCTACTTCGTCGGCAACCGGAGTAATCTCTTTCAGGAAATAAATCAAGTTGGCGCGGAGTCTTTCCGCATCGATGTCTTTGTAACGATCCAGTTCGGCCCGGAATTGATCCAATGTGAAACTTTCCTCGGAGCCGGGCAGGCCAGCGATCATATTGCGTACTAGTAGTGCTTTGTCATCTTCGCTCATCTCGTCGAAACGGGCTTTTGCGATTGCTTTTTCTTCGTCTGTATATTCCTGTTCTGCAGCAGGGCGTTTCAGGATGTAGAGATCGAAAGCCATAAAAGCTGCACGTTCGAAACGTAATGCTTTAGAGCCGTCAGGCATGGTGTAAGCCAAGTTTGTACGGGTCCAGTCCAAAACCGGCATAAAATTGTAAGTAATCACACGGATGTCACATGCAGCCAAGTTACGGATACTTTCTTTATAGTTGTCGATATATTTCTGGAAGTCTCCACTTTGTGTTTTGATATGTTCGTGTACGGGAACACTTTCCACTACGCTCCAGCGTAAGCCGGCTGCTTCGATTATATCCTTGCGTTTCTGTATTTCTTCGACAGTCCATACTTCTCCGTTCGGGATA
Organism: Parabacteroides merdae ATCC 43184; assembly: GCF_025151215.1. Classification (NCBI taxonomy): domain Bacteria; kingdom Pseudomonadati; phylum Bacteroidota; class Bacteroidia; order Bacteroidales; family Tannerellaceae; genus Parabacteroides; species Parabacteroides merdae. The sequence goes on along the minus strand of NZ_CP102286.1, from coordinate 2,306,665 downwards.
TGATGCAAGGCATTTACAATTCCGGTAGCGCCGGCCTGGCGGATATCGGAAAGACTAACAGGATCGTTCGGTCCGTACCAGCGCCATGTTTGTTCACATAAATACATAATGTCTTGTTTTTAATTGTGAGATTAAATAGAGAATGCATCAAAACCACCGTCTACGATAGCGATTGTTCCGGTTACGAATTTGGAAGCGTCGCTGATCAAGTATTGGATTGTACCAAATAATTCATCCGGTGTACCCAGACGTCTGAACGGAGTATGTGCAATGACAGATTCAGCACGTGGAGTGTAAGATCCGTCCGGATTTGTCATCAAAGTACGGTTCTGCTCCGTCAGGAAGAATCCCGGAGCAATTGCATTTACACGCAAACCTTCTCCGAATTTGATCGCCAGTTCACCGGCCAGGTATTTAGTCAGGTTGGAAATGGCGGCTTTGGCAGCACCATAACCCACGACACGGGTAAGCGGGCGCAAAGCGGATTCGGAAGAGAAGTTAACGATAGCACCTTCTCTTTGGTTAGCCATTACATCGGCAAATACCATTGTCGGGAGAACTGTTCCGAACAGGTTCAGGTCTACCACTTTACGGAAAGCGTCGATGTTCAGGTCGAAAATCGTGCTGTCCGGTCCGATGGTCGCGCCAGCCATATTACCGCCGGCTGCATTCAGCAATGCATCGATGCGACCATATTTGGCCAGGATATCTTTTTTGTTCTGTTCCAGAATTTCTTTGTTTAATACGTCGGTCAGGAAGAAGCTTGCTTCTCCTCCTTTAGCTTTGATGTCGGCTACAATTTGTTCACCAACTTCGGCTGCACGGTCAAGAATAACGATTTTAGCACCTTCTTCAGCAAGGTGACCAGCAATACCTCTGCCTAAGATCCCGGCTCCACCGGTAATAATGACAACTTTGTCTTTAACGCAAAATAAATTAGCCATATTTTTATTGTTTATGATTGTGATAATTTCATTGTTACTATCTCATTGTGCTCGCGCACACATTGGGCACAAAAGTATAGTATTTATTTATCAAACAAAAAGAAAACGGATAAAAAATACCTTTTTATGTTTTCAAATATAATTGTTATAGTATTTGATATTCTCTTTCATCAGGATATCAATCGGCATATAATTGATCTGTTCCACTTTTTCTTTGAGGACTAAATGGCGGAACAGTGCCCGTATGCAATTGAATCCCTGCACTTCCGGCCGTTGGGCGATCAGGTGCGTGATGGAACCGTCATTTAGGCAAGTGATATTCGGGTCTATCACATCATAGCCGATCAATCTGAATTTCTCTCCTTTATCGCGGAAGTATTTTCCCAGTAAGTGGGCACGGGAGTTGAATATGATACCTGCGTTCACCTCTTTATGCTCTTCTAAGAAAGTATTCAGTATGCTTATGTTCTTTTCCGGTTCGTCGGCATGTAATTGTACGGAATAGATACGTCCGTCATAGTTCTTTTCTGCCAGATAATTCCTGAAGCCTTCCTCGCGTTTCATGACCTGGGTTACCTGCATTTCTCCTTTGCGGATAAAGCGGAAGATTGCGATATTTTCGGTCGGGTTGATTTGTTCGTATAGCAAACGGCCGGCAATGTATCCGGAATCGTACGAGTTAGTCCCGTAATAGGCCACACAATTGGTGTTTTCAATGAATGCGTCTATCAGTATGTAAGGTATTTGTAACTGATCCAGCCGGGATGCCAACTTGACGACACTGTCATGGAACTGTGTTGCAATCACGACTCCCTGACAGTCGGCTTTTTCGATCCGGGGAATGAGCTCGTCGAAACTGCTTTTGTCGTATTGATTGAAGCACATACGTTCGACTTCCACGTTGTAGCTGAAAAGTTCCTGCTCTGCTTTATCTATTCCTTCGCAAAGTTTATCCCAATATTCGCCTTTTGCAAAAGAAGGGATCAGTGTGATAAAATGGTAGTTCTTTTTTAGTGCAAGGGAACGGGCTATCAGGTTCGGGTGATAGTCTATTTCTTTTAAAACTTTTTCTACTTTTTTCTGTGCCTCTTCGGATACTTTGCCTCGGTTGTGCAATATGCGGTCGACGGTTCCGGTCGAAACTCCGGACATCTCTGCAATGTCTTTGATTCTATATGTCTTACCCATAGATCGGAAAGCTATACAGCCCGCAGAATGTTTATTTTTGCGGGCTGTTGTCTATTTATGATTTGATATTATAGTTGTTGTACTTCTTCTTCTTCTGTTGAAATCGTATTTAATTTTCTGAATGTGTAGCACTGCATCATATAGATAAGAGGAACGGCGACAAAGAGTCCGACGAAGAACAAGATGCAACCGACGATCGCAGTGCCGATCATGGCCAACAGTAATAAAAACAACGGCATCCCCTGTCCTTTAGTCAAGTCCCAGCTTTTTTGCAGTGATTCTATAATTCCGCAGTCTTCCTCTACGATATAGGCAGAATAAAATTGCAGGCGGATAGCCAGATAGATACCCGGAACAATCAGTAAGAATATTCCGATAGCCACTGCGATCCCCATAATGATACTGGCAATAAGATAAGTGAAGATTTTACGGGATTGCTGCCCGTATGCGGAAAACTGTGGTTCTTCTCCATCCATTGTCTGGAACAGATTTTTTATGTAGCCCAACATGAAAGCACTGGATATGACGGCACTGATCAGATTCACGATGATCTTACCGACCATCGAACCTTGCGCTGGCATACCGAACAGACTAATGATTGATGACAGGATAAAATATCCGATAAACAGCCCTACCAGTACCCAGATCTGAGATTTAGTGTACTTCCATGAAGTGCCGAACACTTCCGATATCATAAACTTTGGTTCCATATGAATTGATTATTTAGGTTATATAAGCCGTAAAATTAGGATAAATTATTGAATAAACAAATTCTGTGTTAAAATTATGTATCAATTTAAACGAATATATTTTCGATTGGTCAAATTCTCAATATATCTCTGATACAGAAATATAAAATAAGCAATTTTTTAGTATAAAAGATTGTATAAACGGAAAAAGTACAACAAAAAGATTCTACATTTGTACGCTTTTTATGAGGAATAGGCTATGAACCCATAAGTTTAGGACAGCATCGTTGTGGAATTTTTTTTACTATGGATGCAGCGGATCTCACCCGTTGCGATGGCTTTTTGATGGCCTTCTAATGACTAAAACAAGAATAGTATAGAAGATATATAATAATGAATATGGATAAACAAATGTTGAGAACTACTATTACCCAATTAAGGCAAATTGCATTGTTTGCAGTAGGGGTATCTTTATTAACCGCTTGCGGGAACAATCAAAGCGGTATGAAGTTAGGGGATAATGAATTTGCTGTCCTTGCTGTCAATTCGACAACGAGCGACCAGACAACATCCTATCCGGCGACGATCAGAGGAACGCAGGATATTGAGGTACGCCCCCAGGTTTCGGGTTTTATCGTTAAGTTATGTGTGGATGAAGGAGCAACAGTTCGTAAAGGGCAGGCTTTGTTCCAGATCGATCCGACCCAGTATGCTGCTGCGGTCGGACAGGCAAAAGCGGCTGTCGAGATGGCTAAAGCCAATGTCGCTACTTTGACCCTGACCGAAAAGAATAAAAAGGCTTTGTTCGATCAGAAGATTATCAGTGATTTTGAGTATCAGACAGCGGTCAACCAGCTTATGTCTGCCAAGGCAAGCCTGGCTCAGGCAGAAGCATCTTTGGTAAGCGCAAATCAGAATTTATCTTTCTGTACGGTGACAAGCCCGTCGAATGGCGTTGTCGGTACATTTCCGTACCGTATCGGAAGTCTGGTCAGCCCTTCTGTTTCGCAGCCGTTGACAACCGTATCCGAAATCAACGACGTGTATGTTTATTTTTCTATGACGGAGAAAGAGCTGCTGCGTCTGACAAGAGCCGGGGGCACTTTGAAAGAACAGCTGGAAAAGATGCCGGCTGTCCGCTTGCAGCTGTCTGACGGCACAACTTATCAGTCGGAAGGCAAGATCGATGCCGTTAGCGGTGTAATCGACCAGTCAACCGGCTCTGTCAGCATGCGTGCTGTTTTCCCGAATGATAAAAATATATTGAGAAGCGGCGGTACCGGCAACATCATATTCCCATACACGATGGATGGGATTATTATTATCCCTCAGTCCGCTACTGTCGAAATCCAGGACAAAAAGTTTGTTTTCGTCTTGCAGGCGGACAATTCCGTGAAGAATACGGAGATTCAGATCTCTAATCTGGATGACGGGAAGAATTACCTGGTGACAAATGGTTTGAAATCCGGTGACAAAATCGTGATTGAAGGCGTACAGAACCTCCATGACGGCCAGGCTATCCAGCCGATCACGCCGGAACAGCAGAAAGCGAAATATGATCAGGCCTTGAAAGATCAGAACGAAGGTAATCTGAAGACCGCTTTTAATTAATAACTTCCATTTGTTCGTTAAAAACAGAAGATATGAAATTAGATAGATTTATAAACCGCCCGGTGCTCTCAACGGTGATCTCCATCTTGATTGTCATACTGGGTATATTAGGCTTGCTGTCCTTGCCTATTACCCAATATCCGGATATTGCCCCTCCAACCGTTTCGGTGAAAGCTACTTATACGGGGGCAAACGCACAGACGGTATTGAATAGTGTGATTGCGCCGCTGGAAGATCAGATCAATGGTGTGGAGAACATGATGTACATGACTTCGTCGGCTTCGAATAACGGATCGGCCGAAATCTCCATTTATTTTAAACAGGGTACCGATCCTGACATGGCTGCCGTCAATGTGCAGAATCGTGTTTCGATGGCACAAGGTTTGCTGCCGGCCGAAGTAACTCAGATCGGTGTGACGACTCAGAAACGTCAGAACTCCATGTTGATCGTGTTCTCTGTTTATGATGCCGAGGACCGTTACGACCAGCGATTTATCGAGAACTATGCCAAGATCAACCTGATTCCGGAAGTACAGCGTGTACCAGGTGTGGGGGATGCGAATGTGTTAGGAACCGACTACTCCATGCGTATTTGGTTGAAGCCGGATGTGATGGCACAGTATAAACTGGTTCCGAATGATGTTGCAGGTGTCTTGGCTGAGCAGAACGTGGAAGCCGCTCCTGGTTCGTTTGGTGAACGGGGTAACCAGAGTTTCCAGTATACGATCCGTTATAAGGGACGTTTGCAGGAAGTAAGCGAATTTGAGAACATGGTCGTGAAAGCTTTGCCGGATGGTGAAGTGCTCCGTTTGAAAGATATCGCCGATATCGAATTGGGACGTCTGACTTATAACTTTGTCAATAAAGTAAACGGTCATAGTGCCGTAACCTGTATCGTTTATCAGATGGCAGGAACCAATGCGACGGAAACCATCAATAACATCCAGAACCTGCTGGAAGAAACAGAAAAGATATTGCCTCCGGGCTTGAAGATCGACGTCGGTATGAATGCCAACGACTTCTTGTACGCTTCTATTCACGAGGTGCTCAAGACATTGATTGAAGCTTTCATCCTGGTATTCATCGTTGTGTATATCTTCTTGCAGGATTTACGTTCGACTTTGATTCCGGCTATCGCGATCCCGGTAGCATTGATCGGTACGTTCTTTATGCTATCGCTGATCGGCTTTAGCTTGAACTTGCTGACTCTTTGTGCTATGGTGCTCGCCATTGCGATCGTGGTCGATGATGCGATCGTGGTCGTCGAGGGTGTCCATGCCAAGTTGGACCAGGGATACAAATCAGCGAAACTGGCTTCTATCGATGCCATGAACGAGCTGGGCGGTGCTATCGTCTCCATTACGTTGGTCATGATGTCCGTGTTTATTCCGGTAAGTTTCATGAGCGGTACGGCCGGTACATTCTATCGCCAGTTCGGTTTGACGATGGCTATCTCGATCGGTTTGTCTGCATTGAACGCCTTGACGCTGAGTCCGGCTCTGTGTGCGATGTTCTTGAAGCCGCACGAAGAAGGGCATGAGAAGAAATCGACTTTCGTCTCCCGTTTCCACTCTTCTTTCAATGCCGCATACGACTCTTTGCTGAACAGCTATAAAAAACGTGTTGTATTCTTTATCCAAAAGAAATGGCTTTCGTTTGGTATCGTTGCCGGATGTATCGTCCTGCTTGTTGTTTTGATGAATGTGACCCCGACAGGTATGGTTCCGAATGAAGATACCGGTACGATCATGGGAGCGGTGACGCTGCCTCCGGGAACATCCCAGGAACGTACGATAGAGGTGATGAACAAGGTGGACAGCCTGATCGCTGCCGACCCGGCAGTCAAATCGCGTACGGCCATTATTGGTTTCAGCTTTATCGGTGGCCAGGGGCCTTCATACGGTTCGTTCATTATCAAGTTGAAAGATTGGGAAGAACGTTCCATGATGCAGAGTTCGGATATTGTGTATGGCAGTTTGTTCATGCGTGCGCAAAAGATTGTGAAGGATGCACAGGTGCTGTTCTTTACTCCGCCTATGATCCCAGGGTATTCCGCATCCAGTGATATCGAGTTGAACATGCAGGATAAGACTGGTGGTGATCTGGAAAAATTCTTCGATGTGACGAAGCAATATATGGCTGCTTTGACAGCGCGTCCTGAAATCAAGTCGGCACAGAGTACCTTCAACCCTAACTTCCCGCAGTATATGATCGATATCGATGCGGCTGCCTGTAAGAAAGTAGGGATCAGTCCGAGTGATATTCTGGCAACCATGCAGGGATATTACGGTGGTTTGTATGCCTCCAACTTCAACCGTTTCGGTAAGATGTACCGTGTGATGGTCCAGGCTGATCCGGCTTTGCGTACCAATTTGGAATCGTTGAAGAATATCAAAGTCCGCAATGGAAACGAAATGGCTCCAATCTCGCAGTTCGTGTCTATCAAGAAAGTGTATGGACCGGATATCATCAGCCGTTTCAATATGTATACATCTATTAAAGTGATGGTTGCGCCGGCGGATGGATACACCAGTGGCCAGGCATTGAAAGCGATCGAGGAGGTTGCCGGTACGACGCTTCCGACCGGTTTCGGATACGAGTTGGGTGGTATGGCACGTGAAGAGGCTGAAACCAGCGGCAGCACGACCGGTTTGATCTTCCTGCTCTGTTTCGTCTTCGTTTATTTGCTGCTGAGCGCCCAGTATGAAAGTTATATTCTGCCGTTGGCAGTATTGCTTTCCATTCCGTTCGGTTTGATGGGTAGCTTCCTGTTCGTGCAGGGGTGGGCTGCTTTGGGTAATATCCCGGCTTTGAAGATGATCTTAGGTACGATGTCCAACAATATCTATATGCAGATCGCCTTGATCATGTTGGTCGGTTTGTTGGCGAAGAACGCCATCCTGATCGTAGAGTTTGCCCTCGACCGTCGCCGTATGGGTATGAGTATCACGTGGGCTGCCGTTTTAGGTGCTGCCGCTCGTCTACGTCCTATCCTGATGACATCGTTGGCTATGGTAGTCGGTCTGTTGCCTATGATGTTCGCGTTCGGTGTAGGTGCTCACGGTAACCGTACTTTGGGTACTGCCGCCATCGGAGGTATGTTCATCGGTATGATCTTCCAGATTTTTATTGTTCCGGTTTTGTTTGTGGTATTCCAGTACTTGCAGGAGAAATTCAAACCTATCGAATGGGAAGATTTGGATAACAGCGATATGAATACGGAAATAGAACAGTACGCAAAAACAAAATAAGAGATGACAATGAAGAAACAGATTATATATATGGTATGTGCAACCGCTCTTTTGAGCAGTTGCCATATCTATAAAGCATATGACCGTCCGGATACGATCGAAACTTCCGGTATCTACCGTGATCCGGTCTCTGCCACCGACACGTTGACAGCAACAGATACGGCCAATATGGGAAACCTGCCCTGGAAGGAAGTTTTTCGTGATCCTAAATTGCAGGCCTTGATCGAAGAGGGATTGGCAAACAATGTGGATATGCAAGCCGCTATCCTGAGGGTAGAGGAGGCCAAATTGTTGCTGACTTCCGCTCGCCTGTCTTTCCTCCCTTCTTTGAATCTGGCTCCGCAAGGAACCATAACCAAAATGGAAAATACGGGGTATGTGAAAGCCTATACCTTGCCGGCGGCAGCTAGCTGGGAAGTCGATTTGTTTGGTAAACTATTGAATGCGAGCCGCGGGCAGAAAGCCGCTTACTTGCAGAGCCAGTACACGCAGCAAGCGATACGCTCGCAGCTGATCGGCGGAATCGCCAATGCCTACTTCACTCTGTTGATGTTGGACCGCCAGGTGGAGATTACTTCCAAGACGGTAGATATCTACAAAGAAAATGTGCGGGCTATGGAGGCGATGAAGGTTGCCGGCATGACAACAGAAGCCGCAGTCGTCCAGATGCGTGCCGTGTACCATCAGGTATCCGGTTCGTTGATCGAACTGAAGCGTCAGGTGCGTGAAGTGGAGAACTCCTTATCTGTATTGCTAGCGAAAGCACCGCAGCCTATCGACCGCAGTACGCTTGAAGACCAGGTGATGCCAGAAGAGCTGATGGCTGGTGTTCCTTTGCAGTTGTTGGAAAACCGTCCGGATGTGAAGGTGGCCGAGATGACATTGGCTAGCGCTTATTATACGACTAATAAGGCCCGTGCCGCTTTTTATCCGGGAATCAATATTACGGCGACAGCCGGTTGGACGAATGGTTCGGGTGTTACGGTTTCCAATCCGGGACAGTTTATGTTTCAGGCGTTGGCTTCGTTGGCACAGCCTATCTTTAACAATGGTAAGCTGGTGGCCAACCTGAAAATCTCAAAAGCGGAAGAACAGATTGCCAAGATGAACTACCAGCAGACGATTCTGGAAGCGGGAAAGGAAGTGAGTGACGCTTTGCATCTTTATGATGCTACCAATAGAAAACTTATCCAGGACAAGGCTCAGATAGAAGAGTTGGAAAAGGCGGTAACCTATACTAATGCTTTGTTCCAATCCGGACAGTCCACTTATCTGGAAATTCTTTCTGCCCAGCAGAGTCTGCTCAGTGCGCAGTTGACGGAAGTCTCCGACAATGTCCAGCGTATGCAGGCTGTTATCAATTTATATAGTGCCGTCGGTGGCGGAAGAGAGTAAAAAGCAATTGACAATTTAAAAGGAGATTATTATGATTAGTCCGTTAGCTTATGTGGATGCAAGCGCGAAGTTAGGAGCGAACGTAACCGTCCATCCGTTTGCATACATCGATAAGAATGTAGAAATCGGTGATGACTGCGAGATCATGCCTCATGTCAGTATCATGAGTGGAACTCGTATGGGAAAGAGGAACCGCATCTTCAATGGTGCTGTCATTGCTGCCGAACCGCAGGATTTTAACTATAAGGGAGATGATACGATCGTCGAAATCGGAGATGACAATGTGATCCGTGAAAACGTAGTGATCAACCGTGCGACCAATTCTGGCGGGAAGACGGTTATCGGTAATGGCAATTTCCTGCATGAAGGCGTGCATGTTTCCCACGACACGCATATCGGCAATCACAGTGTGTTCGGATACGGGAGCAAGATTTCCGGCAACTGCATGATTGAAGATTATGTGATTTTCGGAGGTAACGTGCTGGTGAGCCAGGGATGTCGTGTCGGAACCTGGTCGATGACGCAGACCGGTTGCCGCTTCCGCAAGGATGTGCCTCCTTATATCGTGGCTGCATTGGAGCCGACGACCTATTACGGGGTAAACTCCGTAATCCTGATGCACGAAGGCATGAGCGAAAAGATCGTAAAACATATCAGTCATGCTTACCGTATCATCTATCAAGGTAACACCAGTATATTCGATGCCTTGCTGATGATTAAGGACCAGGTGCCGATGAGCGACGAAATCCAGCATATCATCGACTTCATCAGTGCTTCGAAATTGGGCATCATCAAATAAAATAGGATTATCCGACAGAAAAGAAAGAGTTGTTCTTTATGGAGCAGCTCTTTTTTTATTTATCTTTGTTGAGTTTTATATTCTCAATGTCTAATCTAAAAATGAAATGTAACATGAAAAACTTATTTAAATCGTTTGTGGTTCTTTTAGCAGTTATGGCTGCTGTCCCTTCTTTTGCGCAAAAAGCGAATAACACGTTGACTGAAAAAGAAAAGAAACAAGGTTGGACTTTGCTGTTCAACGGGAAAGATTTTACCGGTTGGAGACAATGTAACAGTACCGGTATGGCATCGAACTGGGTAATCGAAGACGAGGCGATGAAAGTCTTTACCGCTCCGGGCAAAAAACCTGGACACGGTGCAGGTGGCGATATCCTGTATAAGGAAAAGAAGTTCAAGAACTTTGAGCTGTCTGTAGATTGGAAAACCAGTAAAATGGGAAATTCAGGTATCTTCTATTATGTACGCGAAGTTCCGGGCAAACCGATCTATTATGCAGCTCCCGAAGTGCAGGTTCTGGATAATGTGGATGCAACCGACAACAAGCTGGCAAACCACCTTGCCGGTTCTTTGTATGATATGCTCCCTGCCGATCCGAAAACGGTAAAACCTGCCGGCGAATGGAACACGATTGTGATCAAGGTGAAGGATGGCAAAGTGACGCATACCCAGAATGGAAAGAAGGTCGTTCAGTATACTTTGTGGAGCAAAGAATGGGATGATATGGTTGCCAATAGCAAATTCAAAGATTTCCAAGGCTTCCAGGAAGGCATTTCCCATGAAGGGTATATCGGCTTGCAGGATCATGGTTATCCGATCTGGTTCCGCAATATCAAGATTCGGGAATTGAAGTAAGTTATGGTTTAAATCTGCTAATTTAAGTGACAATTGGCATGCTTCTATTGCCAAACAGCCTGCTCATAGACCTTTTGCCTTTAGTCGAAAACCTTTTCGCCCTTGGTCAAAAGCCCTTTCGACACAGGTCAAAAACCTTTTCGACTAAGGGCGAAAAGGTAAGGAGTGGTAGAAATAGCTGTTAATACCTGTGTATTTGTTGATTAATTGATATTGTAGTATCCTTGTTTTTCATTTAATATATATAGGTGGATGTGAAGATGGGGGCATGGCCAACCCGAATCTGGGCGAGACAGGTGAAGGCAAATTTTTGAGGTGAAGGCAGTCCGGTTGTCTGCCTTCACCCTTGTATGACATGATAATCGAAAGGTGTCAAAGGTGGGTGAAGTTGAAATGATTCATATCTGCCTAAAAATGAACTTATATCATTTAATATGAACTATAAAATGGAGAAGGTGTATAGACAAAAAGAGGATAACCCCGAAGGACTATCCTCTTTTCTATATTATCAAACCTTTTTTCCGATTATTAAAGAGCGCCGACTTCTTTCAACGCTTCGTTTGTTTTGTGAACGGCTGCTGCACTCTTGGCGAAGAGTTCTTTTTCTTCAGCTGTCAATTCCAGTTCAACGATCTTTTCGATACCGTTCTTACCCAGGATAACAGGAACGCCGATGCAAAGATCGGATTCTCCGTATTCACCTTCCAGGTAAACGGAACAAGGAACCATCTTCTTCTGGTTGTGGATGATAGACTCGACAACATAAGCTCCTGCTGCACCCGGTGCATACCATGCGGAAGTACCTAACAGCTTAGTCAGTGTAGCACCGCCGACCATAGTGGAAGCGACAACTTCCTGCAGTTTTTCAGCGCTCAACAACTTACTTACGGGAATACCTTTGTAAGTAGCCAGACGAGCCAACGGGATCATAGTCGTGTCACCGTGACCGCCGATTACCATACCTTCGACTTCGTTAGCATTGCAACCTAAAGCCTGAGACAAGAAATATTTGAAACGGGAGCTATCCAGAGCACCTCCCATACCGATGATACGGTTTTTCGGCAGACCCAGAGACTTCAATGACAGGTAAGTCATTGTATCCATCGGGTTGGAGATCACTACCAGGATTGCGTTCGGAGAATATTTCAGGATGTTCTGAGCAACACTCTTAACGATACCAGCGTTAACACCGATCAGTTCTTCGCGAGTCATACCTGGTTTACGAGGAATACCTGAAGTGATGACAACAACGTCAGAGTTAGCTGTTTTTTCGTAGTCATTTGTGCAACCTGTAACTGTAGTATCGAAACCCAGCAGTTGAGCAGTCTGCATCATATCCATTGCTTTACCTTCGGAAACCCCTTCCTTAACGTCAAGCATTACAACTTCGTCTGCCACTTCATTGAAGGCAAGAACATTTGCGCAAGTAGCACCTACATTACCGGCGCCAACAACTGTTACTTTAGACATAATAATAAGTTTTTATGTTTTACTTATAATAATACTTCTATCTCTCTTAAAAGCGAGACAAAGGTACAACCTATTACGAAATAAAGAAATATTTCCGTATATATTTTACGCCTTCCTCAGTTAAATTTATGAATTATGATTTATCATTTATCATCGATGCATAAATCATAATTCATAATTCATACCTCTTCTCACTCTACATAAAGTACCAGCCCTTTCAGATATTCCCCTTCCGGATGGTAAATGTTGACCGGATGGTCGGCGGGTTGTGTCAGTTGGTGCAGGATGCGGACACTGCGCCCGGACTGGGCGGCAGCACTGAATACGGCCAGACGGAAGTTTTCTTTGCTTACCACCTGCGAGCAGGAGAAGGTGAACAGGATACCTCCTGGCTTGATCTTTTCGAAAGCGATGGCGTTCAGTTTGCGGTAACCTTGCAAGGCATTGCGCAATACGTTTTTATGTTTGGCGAAAGCTGGTGGATCCAGGATGATGAGATCGTAGTTGCTTCCCATCTTTTCGAGATATTTGAAAGCGTCTTCCGCATAAGCTTCGTGGCGCGGATCGCCTGGAAAGTTCAATTCCACGTTCCTGTTGGTCAGCGAGATCGCTTTGGCAGAGCTGTCGACCGAGTGAACGACCTTGGCTCCTCCCCGCATGGCGTAGAACGAGAAGCCGCCAGTGTAGCAGAACATGTTCAGTACGGAGCGTCCTTTGGCATAGCGTTCCAGCAACGACCGGTTTTCGCGCTGATCGACAAAGAAACCTGTCTTTTGCCCCTTTTGCCAGTCGACACAGAATTTCAGGCCGTTCTCAAGAGCGATGTCCTCCACTTCACCACCGTACAGGTAGCCGTCTTCGCTGCCTAAGTTGGCCTTGTAAGGCAAAGTCGCTTCCGATTTGTAATATATGTTCTGTAAAGAATCTCCCAACACGGCTTTCAGGGCTTCGGCAATCTGATGGCGTGCATAGTGCATACCGACAGAATGCGCCTGCATGACGGCGGTGTGGGCATACATGTCGATGACAAGTCCCGGAAGATTATCTCCTTCTCCATGTACCAATCGATATGTATTGTTGTTTTCCACTCCGGCAAGTTCCAGTGTCTGGCGCAGTGTGTAAGCGATACGGATGCGTTCTTCCCAGAAAGCGGCATCTATCGTGACCGGCTTGAAAGATAAGATGCGTACGGCGATACTGCCTATCTGATAATGTCCGATACCTAAAAAGCGTCCGTTCGTACCATAAACTTCTACCAAGTCGCCTTCTTCCGGTTCACCTTCGATTGTTTGGATAGCACCGGAGAATACCCACGGGTGGAAACGTAGCAACGATTCCTCTTTTTTCGGTTTGAGAAATACTTTACACTCCTTCATTTATATCTGTTTCAATTGATTGTATATTTTCAGGCAGGCCCATGCGTCAAGGGCTGCATATTTTTTCTGTGCGTCGCTGAGGACGTCGGCTTCCCAGTTGCTCAGACGCTGTCCTTTCGAGATCTTCTTGTTGAAGAGGATGGCGTATATCTTTTGCAGGCTGGCGTCTTCGATGCCGAACTGCCCGACATAATTCTGCAAGTCCAGGAAGTTGGCGGGTTGTATGTCCGTGCGTTTCCGCATCGCCCCGAAATCGTCGCGCAGTGAAAGGCCTATCTTCAGCACCTTTTCATTCGCCAGAAATTCTTCCAATGCTTCCGGAATACCGATCCGGTTCAGGCGGAACAGAAAACAGGCTTCGTCGGTCGATATTTGCATAAGCGATATTTTGTAACGTTGTCCTTTCTTGAAGCTCGGACGGGTTTCCGTGTCGAACCCGACGGACTGGAATTCGGAGAGGTAGCCGACTGCTTTCTCAACATCCCTCAATGTGTCGATCACAATGATCCTTCCGGTAAATTCTTCTAAGGGAAGCTCGGATATTGCCTCTTTTGTTATCGAATGTGTGTATTGTTGTGTCATTCTTCTTTGTCGGTTTCTAAAAGTTCTTCATCGCTGTATCGCACGGCGTGGAGTGCTTTTAATGCGTTTAATAATTGTTGTCCCCAGAATTCGCAGAAGTTTTTACGACACAATACGATTGCCTCGAGCATAACTTCTTCATTGCCTTGACGGAACAGAGAGATGAAATTACCCGTGTCTTGGTAAACATCGGCCAGATTCTCCGAGATAAAGGCGGCGATCGGCGTGTCGCTGTATTGCATATCCGGATGGAACGTTTCGAGATAGGAGTCTTTTTCTCCGAGCAGTCCGGCGATCCGGTTGCGGACCGATTCGTACATGTCTTCCGTGACGGTCAATTCCGGTTCTGCATCTTCGTCTTCTTCCGCTTCGGGTAGAAGGGTGGCTTTCAGATACAGCAAGGGCAAGATCTTGACTGCCTTATCCAGAAAGTCGAAAAGACCGGTATTGCCGGCGTTCTCGACAAACGTACAAAATTCCAGTGCAACTGTTACGAATTCCAGCGTATTGCGTTCGTATATCGGGTTGTTCTCTTTTTCCATGCTAATTATCTTAGTAGATACCTTGCGTTTATAATCTGCAAAAGTAGCAATTTTTTCTTTGTAAAGCTAATATAGGATACCGCACCCAAATGTTTTGCCGGAATTTTGAGATTGGAGCCTAAGGGAAATGCGAATGTCGTAGGGAACTTGAAATTTTCTATGTACATTTGCGTGTTGTAAATTTAATTGTGTAATGGCTAAAAAGACGACTGCAAAACAAAATACGAATAACGGGGAAAGTAAATTTAAAGGGATTCGGAACTTTTTTACCAGCGAGCGGACCCGTTTTATTACCGGATTGGTTATTTCCATTGTTACCATATATGTAGGTCTGGCATTGATTTCGTTTTTCTTTACGGGAGGGGCGGATCAGAGCAAGATCGAGAATATCCCGTTGTCGGACCTGGTGATCAATCGTGGATCAGTAGAGAACTGGACGGGGGTGCGCGGGGCTTTTCTTGCCGATTTGCTGATGAACCGGTGGTTTGGGATTTCTTCTTTCCTGATCCTGTTTTTCCTCGGTTCAGTCGGAGCGAAGCTAATGAACCTGAGCCGGGTATCGTTGTTGAAACGTTTCCTGTTTAGTGCGGCCATGCTGATATGGGGATCGTTGTTCTTTGCTTTTATCTTTATCCGCGGATATGAAGATACGTTTATTTATTTGGGGGGACAGCACGGATATTATTTGTCGGAGGTGATGATGAATAATATCGGGATACCGGGAACGGTCCTGCTGCTGGTCGGCTTGTTCCTGATTGTTGCGATCTTCACCAGTAAACGGACGATCCCGTTCCTGCAAAATGTCTTCTCTTTCGGATGGCTAAAGAACCGTTTGAAACGGGATAAGAGTGAAACGACGGAAGTGCCGGAAGAGGAAGAAGATGTGGAAGGGGAAGCAGAGGTTTATGCCCCTGTTGAAAAAACAGTGGCTGCACCTCAGCCTGTTGCATATCGTGAGACAGTAGAAGAAAACATCGGGCCGGACGAGTATGTTTTCGATACGGAAACCGAGATGCGGAAAGCCGAAGTGGAAACGGAAGTCCCGCAAAAGGATGATTTTGAATTTGAAGTAGCCCGTGGGGATGATCCGGTTGTCGAGGCCGGCAATGGCAATAACACGATTTTCGAAGTGGAAGTGCCCGAAGAAGAGGAGGAATTCGATCAGTCTCAATTGGGTAAATATGATCCACGCCTGGACTTGTCCCGTTATATGTTCCCGACGCTCGACCTGTTGAAATTTTATGATTCGGGCAATGTCGAGGTAAACCGCGAAGAATTGGAAGAGAACCAGCAGATGATCAAGCGGACGTTGGAGGACTTCGGTATCAATATCGCTTCTATCAAGGCGACAGTCGGACCGACGGTTACGCTCTATGAGATCATCCCGGAAGCAGGTGTGCGTATTTCCAAGATTAAGAATCTGGAAGATGACATTGCTTTGAGCCTTTCAGCCTTGCAGATCCGTATTATCGCACCGATGCCGGGTAAAGGAACGATCGGAATCGAGGTTCCGAACAATAAGCCGCAGACTGTTTCGATGCAGTCGGTGGTCGCTTCGCGTAAATTCCAGGAATGTACGTATGATTTGCCGGTGGCGATCGGAAGGACGATTGTCAACGAAGTGTTTATGTTCGACTTGTGCAAGACTCCCCACCTGTTGGTGGCTGGTGCGACCGGACAAGGTAAATCGGTCGGCTTGAATGCGATTATCACCTCTTTGCTGTATAAGAAGCATCCGGCCGAATTGAAGTTCGTGATGGTCGATCCCAAGCAGGTGGAATTTAGCATTTATTCGAAGATCGAACGCCATTATCTGGCGAAATTGCCGAATGCCGACAAACCGATCGTGACGGAGCCGGGGGATGCGGTGGCGACTTTGAACTCTTTGGTGATCGAGATGGAAAATCGTTATAAATTATTGGTGGAGGCTTCGGCGCGTAATATAAAGGAATATAATGAAAAATTCATTTCCCGCCGTCTGAATCCGGAGAAAGGACATCGGTTTCTGCCTTATATCGTTGCAATCGTTGATGAGTTTGCCGACTTGATTGCGACTTCTGGCAAAGAGATCGAGTTGCCGATCTCGCGTATTGCGGCTAAGGCTCGTGCGGTTGGTATCCATATGATCCTGGCAACCCAGCGCCCGGATACGAAAGTGATTACAGGGACGATCAAGAGTAACTTCCCGAGCCGTATTGCGTTTAAGGTGATGTCTCAGATTGACTCCCGTACGATTTTGGATACCCCGGGGGCTAACCGTTTGATCGGTAAGGGAGATATGCTGGTTCTGATTACCGGAAGCAGCGAGCCGACGCGTGTTCAGTGTGCGTTTGTCGATACGCCGGAAGTGGAAGATATCGTGAATTATGTCGGTGCGCAGGTGGCTTATCCGACTGCTTATTTGTTGCCTGAATATATAGGTGAAGGCGGTGAATCTTCTTCGGCCGGGACGGTGGATCTGTCGGATCGAGACCCGTTGTTCGATGAAGCAGCCCGTCTGATTGTGATCCAGCAGCAGGGTTCGACTTCGCTTATCCAGCGAAAGTTTGCAATCGGTTACAACCGTGCAGGTCGCTTGATGGATCAATTGGAAGCGGCGGGTATTGTCGGTCCTTTCGAGGGTAGTAAAGCCCGTCAGGTCTTGATTCAGGACGAATACAGCCTGGAGCAGTTGTTGAATTCGTTGAAATGATTTATGAGTTATGGGGATGGGCTGTTGGTTTATCTATATTGACATGTTTTGAGTGCTATAAGCCCTTTTTGAGATCTGCTAATGATTGGGAGTTTAAATCATAAATAAAAAACGACATGAAAAGAGATAATAAAATAAAAGTTTGCCGCATTTTGGCTGTTGTTTTCCTGTGTTTTTGGACTATATCCGGTGTGAGGGTATTGGCACAGAACGCTACGTCCATTTTGGATAAGGCTGCTTCTGCTTATGAAGATTCTAACGGCTTGACTGCTTACTTTACGATGCAGACACGTTCGGATGTGCAGAAAGTGTCGGAAAGCTTTGATGGTACGGTCGATATTAAAGGTGATAAATTCGTACTGAAGACTCCTGATATGATCACTTGGTTTGATGGAACGACACAATGGTCGTTTGTCGAGCGTAATGAGGAAGTCAATGTTTCCACCCCGACCGGCGAGGAGTTGCAGGCTACGAATCCGACCCTGTTGCTCCGTTCCTATGAAAAAGGATTTACCGCTAAATATAAGGGCGAGAGCACGTCTCCGAGCGGCAAAGCTGCTCATGATATCGAGCTGGTTCCTAAAAAGAAAAGCGATATCGTACGGGTGGAGCTCCAGATAGAGAAGTTTTCCGGTCTTCCGGCTTCGATCGCCGTTTTTTCAAAGAATGGGATCAGCAGTACGATCCGTATCAGCAAAATGAAAACGGGAGTAAACCAACCGGATAGCTATTTTGTTTTTAACGAAAAAGACTATCCTGATGCTGAAATAATAGATTTGAGGTGATTTATGAATTATGATTTTATTATCGACGCATAAATCATAATCCATAAATTATCAATCATAACTCATAAATCATAAAACGATGAATACAACTCAGAATGAAAAAGTTCGTTGCCTGATTATCGGTTCAGGCCCTGCCGGTTATACTGCGGCTATCTATGCTTCACGTGCAAATCTGTCCCCTGTCCTCTACGAAGGCATTCAGCCGGGCGGACAGCTTACGACTACTACCGAAGTAGAGAATTTTCCCGGTTATCCCGAAGGCGTTACCGGTACGGAACTGATGGAAGACTTGCGGAAGCAGGCTGCCCGTTTCGGTGCTGATATCCGCGTTGGCATTGCGACTGAGACAGATTTGTCTGCTGCTCCCTATAAAGTGACGATTGACGGTGAGAAAGTGATTGAGACGGAAACGCTGATCATCTCGACCGGTGCGACTGCCAAATATTTAGGATTGCCGGATGAGCAGAAATATGCCGGAATGGGTGTTTCGGCTTGTGCGACTTGCGACGGTTTTTTCTATCGTAAGAAAGTGGTGGCTGTTGTAGGAGGTGGTGATACGGCTTGTGAAGAAGCACTTTATCTGTCCAGCTTGGCAAAACAAGTGTATCTGATTGTCCGCAAACCGTATTTGCGTGCATCCAAAGTCATGCAGGAACGTGTCCTGAACACTCCGAATATCACGGTCTTGTTCGAGCATAACACGATCGGTCTTTTCGGTGAAGACGGTGTCGAAGGTGCACATCTGGTAAAACGGATGGGTGAACCGGACGAAGAAAAGGTGGATATAGCAATTGACGGGTTCTTCTTGGCTATCGGTCATACTCCGAATTCCAAGATATTCAAACCCTGGGTCGAAACAGACGAGGTTGGCTATATTAAGACGGTTCCGGGTACGCCGAAGACAAGAGTGCCGGGGGTATTTGCTGCCGGAGACGTGGCTGATCCACATTATCGCCAAGCCATTACGGCTGCAGGTAGCGGTTGTGCGGCTGCAATCGAGGCGGAACGCTATTTGTCGGAGATTGGAAAATAATTTCATTGAACTTATTCTCTCGTTATGAAACACTTGAAACTCTCTCTTCTTTTTCTTTTGTGTGTACTGATGGCGGTTCCCGTGTCGGCTAAAAGAAAGACAAAGGTGATCGCTCATCGCGGTTATTGGAAAACGGAAGGGGCCGCCCAAAACTCTATTCGTTCGTTGGAGCGGGCGAATGAGATCAAAGTATACGGTTCCGAGTTTGACGTACACCTGACAGCTGATAATGTCCCGGTTGTGTACCATGACCGTAAAATAGAAGGAAAGGATATCCAGACGGCCTCCTATGCGGAGCTGAAAGATCTGAAACTTTCGAACGGCGAAACGCTTCCGACGTTGGAACAGTATTTGGACAGGGCGAAGAAGCTGAAAAAGACCAAGCTGATTTTCGAATTGAAATCCCATGCGACTCCCCTGCGGGATCGGGAAGCGGCAAAGATTGTAGTCGACATGGTGAATGGTAAGAAATTGACGAAACGCACCGAATATATCGCTTTCAGTTTGGAAGCCGCAAAGGAGCTTCACCGTCTGTCCCCGAAGACTCCAGTCTACTACCTGAACGGCGACTTGTCTCCGAAACAGTTGAAAGAACTCGGTTTTGCCGGTCTCGACTATAATTATAAGGTGATGCAGAAACATCCGGAATGGTTTGTTGAAGCAAAAGATCTGAAACTGAAAATCAATGTCTGGACGGTCAATGATCCTCAGGTGATGGAAGAGATGATCGAGAAGCGTGTGGACTTTCTGACTACCGACTATCCCGAAGAAGCGCAAAAAGCAGTACATTTGTACCGCTGAGTAAATGTGTGAAATGAGAAAGTATTGCTTGTCGTTATTGCTCTTGTTCCTGACATTGGTTTCGAATGCAGTCGAACCTCCCAAGCGTGAGATTCGGGGAGTGTGGCTGACAACTGTCTATGGTCTGGACTGGCCACATAATCCGGCAACGACGGAGACGGGGCGAAAGGCGCAACAACGCGATGTCTGTGACATTCTGGACCGTTTGCAGGATGCGAATTTCAATACTGTTTTTTTGCAGGTCCGTATGCGTGGCGACGTCATCTGGCGTTCGGCTATTGAACCGGCAAGCAAAACTTTCTCTGGAAAATATGGAATGATGCCGGGATATGATCCGCTGGCTTTCGTGGTCGACGAATGCCACAAACGGGGGATGGAATGCCATGCTTGGTTTGTAACTTTCCCGCTAGGCACGGACAAGAGTGTGAAAGAACAGGGAAAGCTCTCGGTTGTCAGGCGCCAGCCGAAACTCTGCAAGCGTCATAACGGCGAATGGTATTTAGACCCCGGCGTTCCTGGAACTTCCGACTATGTGTTGTCTTTAGTAAAGGAGTTGGTGAACGGATACGATATCGACGGCATCCATTTCGATTATATCCGCTATCCGGAACAGGCAAAATCTTTCCCGGATAAAAACTTGTATAATAAATATGGTAAGAAACGCCCGCTGGCAGAATGGCGCCGGGAGAATATCAATAAGATGGTTTACCGCATTTATGACTGGGTGAAATCGGTAAAGCCTTGGATACAGGTCAGCAGTTCGCCGCTCGGCAAGTATAACCGCATCGAACGTGTTCCGAACGCCGGATGGACGGCTTATGAAAGTGTCTTCCAGGATCCGAAAATGTGGATGCAGAACGGGAAGCAGGATATGATCGTCCCGATGATGTATTACCTGCATGATAACTTTTTCCCGTTTGTTGACAATTGGGTAGATAACTGCAACGGACGCCTTGTTGTTCCCGGATTGGGCGCGTACCGGATGTTGAAAGAAGAGGCAGACTGGACCGTCAACGATATAACGGATCAGATCGACTACAGCCGTTATTACGGAGGGGCCGGCTGTACATTCTTCCGTTGTGCGAATATCCTTGACAATACGAAAGGGATATACGATGAGTTGAAGGATAAATATTATAAATATCCGGCACAACTTCCTCCTTTGTCCTGGTTGGACGATACGGTTCCTGCAGCCCCGGAAGAAATACGGGTGAAAAAGGAAGGGAATGAGTTGAAGCTCTCCTGGCAGAAACCGGATTCGGAAAAGGACGTGTTGACTTATACCGTCTATTATTCGCTGACGGATTCGATCAATCCGACATCCGCCCGAAATATCTTGATGACAGGAATCCGGGATACCTCCATCTATCTGCCTGTCGATACGACTTCGGAGCGGGGATATATATTTTCCGTTTCATCTTCCACTCGCTATCATATAGAAAGCGTGCTATCGAAAGAAACCTATTATTATCTTTCTAAATATCCTAAATAATATTAACGGTTTGGAAGGAAACCCTGGAATACTCCGGTGGACAATGGAGCTGGTTGCCCTTGCTAAAAAAGTAAGGGGCAAGTATATTTTGACATATCGCTTTATAGCATATTTAGGTATGGGTTACATAATTTGTGAAATCTGTGTCTAAAAATTGATACCGATTCCGATTATTTGCCAGAATACAGTATCTTTGTGCGTTTTCAAGAAAAATAATTTATCCGGAATGCAGCGTTTCGGATAATTTGAACATCATAATAAATGTATGGTCCTGGAAAGGGCATGAAGGCACACACTAAATGACGGAGAAACAACTGATAGAGGGTTGTAGGAATGGGGAAAGGCTGGCTCAGAAGGAGCTATACGAAACGTATTCCCGTAAAATGATGGGAGTTTGTCTGCGTTATGTTAGCGACAGGGAAACTGCCCGTGATTTGCTACAGGATGGTTTTGTGAAAGTCTTCACCAGTATGGATTCTTATTCGGGACTTGGGTCGTTTGAGGGGTGGATGCGAAAGATCTTTGTCAATTGTGCGTTGGAGTATTTGCGCAAATCGGATGTTTTGCGTGAAGCAGTCGATCTGGATAATACGGTGGAGTTGGTTCATCCAGATAGTTCTGCTATATCCGATATGTCGGCAGTCGAGTTGATGAAACTTGTGCAGGAGCTTCCTGCTGGTTTTCGTACAGTGTTTAATCTGTTTGCAATAGAAGGTTATTCACATAAGGAGATTAGCGAGATGATGAATATAACGGAGAGTACATCCCGGTCGCAGTTCACGCGTGCCAAACAATTATTGCAACGCAGGATTCATGAATTGTATTGAGTAATAAAGAAATGAAGGATAAGGAAAGAGATATATTTGACGATTTGTTCCGTTCGAAGTTGCAAGACTTTGAAGCGGATACGATGCCGGGTGATTGGGAGGCAATAGCTGACCGTTTGCCGGTTAAAAAATCTGTCCCTTTCCGGCGGACTTTACGCTATTGGGGGGCTGCTGCTGTTATTTCTTTATTGGTTGTAACAGGAGGAGTCTATGTTTTTAACCGCGACCGGGAACATCTGCCTATAGCCGAAACGATACGGAAAGAAACCGAGGCTGTTGAAAACAGGCTGACTGAACGATCCGAATCGGTGACACCAGCAGTCGTCGCTTCCAAGCCGGTTGACCGGATGGCAAAACGTGCTGTTGCGCAAGTTACGGCCGTAACTACGTCCCGGTCGGATATAACTGTAGACGAAGTTGTCCTTTCGCCAGAAGAAGATTGTGATACTGTTGTAGTGATTTCTTCTAAAATATCCGAAGCGTCCGAAGCGATAGCGGTGACCGAGACGGCAACGCTGACCGGAACACACTTTTTATTTGCGGATGCAGCGCCTGTGAAAACAGAAGAAAAGAAAGTACGGGCGAAAAGATGGAGTTTCGGAATGGGAGGTGGTAGCGTGAGTGCTGGAACATCTAATTCATTAAATGCCTATGCTTTGAAGAATACGTTGATGACGGATCAGGAACTGTTGCAATTGAATTCCCCGTATTTCAATAGTCAATCTCCGAAAACAAATATTCGCCATAAGACACCAGTTTCGATCGGATTAGGTGTCAGTTATTCTATAAATGACCGTTTTTCCCTCCAGTCTGGTTTAAATTATACATTCCTTTCTTCCGAATGGGAGACCGGAGCTATATATCATGGTGAGACGAAACAGAAGTTACATTTTATTGGAATTCCTCTTTCTTTGTCCTATAAAATAGCAGAATGGAAGCGTATTCAATTTTATGCAGCGGCGGGGGCCATGACCGAGATTAATGTTGCTGGTAAGTTGAATGCCAAAATATTTGTGGAAAACAATGAAATCCGTCACGAGAAGAAGCATATCCGTATGAAAGAATGGATGTGGTCTGTGAATGCCCGGGCCGGTGCCAGCTATCCGTTGCTCCGTTTCTTAAGTGTTTATGCGGAGGTGGGAGCCGGTTATTATTTCGATAACGGAAGCGATATTGAGACGATCCGTTCCGAGAAACCGTTTAATGTGAATTTGCAGGCGGGTTTCCGTTTCGGTTTTTGAGTAAGAACTAATAAATAATAAACAATATAAAATTAAAGAACAGTAAAAATGAAGAAACTTAAAGTTTTAGGGTTAGCAGCAATCGCTGCGGGTATGTTTTCGTTAACCTCTTGTTTGGACGGCGGCGGTAATACACAGCAACTTTCAAGTTATGCTATAGTCGATTATTCTTCTACGATGAGAACTCTGATTTATCCATTGGGCTATTATCCGTTGTATGTCGCTACAATTGCAAATGATCCGACTTATAGGGCTGGAGATTGTGTGTTGGCTAATTTTACGGTCGATTTTGATTCGGCGGATAATGCGAATGCCAGTACAAATGGTTTTTATGTGGCGACAGGAGCTGCTTCTTCTCCATTAGCAAAATATGATTTGAGTTATTCTCCATTGGACTCAATGGCATTAGATAATGAATTGCTTTTGTCTGGTTCCGAAAGTGCATTGTTATTTTCTAATAATTATAAGAGAATCGTTGTTATTCCTACTTTTACATCTGTGTTGACGGATCAGAAGAACACATATATAATGTCGATGGATTCTAATCAAGAACCTGAAACTGTTGATGGAACGGACCGTGTTTATACGTTGTGCTTACGTGCTCAAAAGCGGGAAGAAGGGAAAGCACCAACCATTAGCAATGCTATGGACCCGATCGCTGTTGAAGGAGGTACATTATATTCTATGTTGAAAGGAAAAGAATCAGCAGCAGGGAAGAAGATTGTAAGTTATCGTGTGAAGTATCCTTTGACATTCAACGCAGATTCGACAAAGATAGCGACTTGGGGGTATTCTAAAATTTCTCAATTCTCGATTGAGGAAGCTACAAATTAATATTCCATATCTTGCGCTTGACGCAGGATCACATTAAAATCGGCCGTATAAACATTAGATCGATAAGGCTAGTTTTTTGTGATCTTGAGTCAAGCATGGAAACAAGGAGACTTTAATGCACCTCCATAGTTTTTGGCAATGCTTTTATCATAATAATATCCCAATATTTAATGAATGTCCCTAAGATGTGTGGCTGCCGATTCCATATATGCTAATAATGCCAACAGAAAGTTTTCGATGCAACATCGAAGCATGTTTAATTATCAGCGTTTTAGCATTTTAATCGGTACAAATATATTTTTGACAAAGAATTCATTTTCTATGTACAAGTGCAAACCTTTGTTTTTCAGCCTTTTATTGATTTTATTTGTACCGCCTTTCTTCATTCAAATTTTGTATATCAAAAATCAAGTATAAAACTTTGATTCTTTAATAGTTTTATCCCATGCGCTACATGATGATGGTACAACAAAGATAGGTCTTTTTTGTGAATTTCTCAATGTATTAATGTGGAAAATAATAATATATTTAAGTAGTACTTGTGGTGTAATCCGGAGATTATTTATGTTTTTGATTATGTAACAAAATCAAAAAAAGTAAGACGATATTACATCATTATCATTGGGAACTTAATTTTTTTCTATGTTGTTTCCAGTTTAGGATACTTTGTCGTATGTTTACTATTTAGGTGTGGATGCGGCAAGCGGTAGGATATTGAAAATAAAATAAAAAAATATAGGATTTATAATCAAGCACTATGATTTGACGATAAGTTTTTTATAAAAAAAGGTACAAAAATGCCTCTGAAACAAAGGTGGACAAATTATGATTGTTTTGCAAAGTAATCAGTCTTCAACTAATAGGCATAAATCGGGTCTTGGAACGAGATTTCACCAGCCTATCAATATATCACTCTTGATAAGAGTAACTTTTGAACGGAATATTGAGATCGTTGAAGAGATTTGATAGCAATGTATCACTTCGGTTTAACTGATGGCCTTTTTTCCAGCTATAAGGTTGATATAGTTAAGTTGATGTGTGGTCAGTGTTTGTTACAAACGACGACTTATATGACAGCGGTCGCTATTTTTTTAAGATTGCCTAATAGAAATAATATATTGTTTGTTATCTGTAAAATATCAGCCTTATGAATAATATAATAGCATTTAATATCTCAACGCCCAATAATGTGGCCGAAGCAGATTTCTGCAGAAATAAAT
This sequence comes from Parabacteroides merdae ATCC 43184, assembly GCF_025151215.1. Classification (NCBI taxonomy): domain Bacteria; kingdom Pseudomonadati; phylum Bacteroidota; class Bacteroidia; order Bacteroidales; family Tannerellaceae; genus Parabacteroides; species Parabacteroides merdae. The sequence continues at coordinate 2,281,039 of NZ_CP102286.1, read as the reverse complement.
TCAAAAATTTATCTCTGTAACACATCATAAAATAAAATAAAACTGCTATATTTGCATATTATATGATATGTTGAGCTATGACAAAAAGTACAATGGGTACCAAGTTGCCAAGGAAATTGGAGCAGAAGATGAAGATAGTCGGTGAGCAGATCAGGCTGGCCAGACTGCGTAGAAATCTCAGTATTGCTCAGGTTGCCGAACGTGCCACCTGTTCACCTCTTACGGTTTCACGCATAGAGAAAGGTGTACCGACAGTGGCAATAGGCATTTATCTTAGGGTGCTTTATGCACTTCAGCTGGATGATGATCTTCTTCTGCTTGCAAAAGAAGATGCAATGGGAAAGGCCTTGCAGGATTTGAGTCTTAAGAAACGAGAAAGAGCATCCAAAAAAGAATAAGCGATGAAAAAACTTTATGTATTTGCCGATTTCGATTGGCTGAAAGAACCAAGGCTTGTTGGAGAGCTAAGTTACGAATCACTTCGTGGCTCTGACAGCTATGGATTTTGTTATAGTAATGAGTGGTTGAAGGACTATGGTAGTCTGTTTCTTAGTGATGATTTGAACAATTATCCTGGTCAGCAGTACACGGCTCTCGGCAAGGATATTTTCGGATGCTTTTCGGATGCTCTTCCAGACAGGTGGGGACGTACATTGATAAATCGCAGGGAGCAGATTCTGGCAAAGGATGAAAAACGCCCGGTGCGTAGGCTTTCTTCGTTTGACTATCTTATAGGGATTGAAGACTTTTCTCGTATGGGAGGTTTCCGTTTCAAAGAATCCATGGATGGAAACTATATTAATGCAAGTGAAACCTTGCGCATTCCTCCATTGACAGACATACGTGAGTTGATTGCAGCCAGTTCTGAAATAGAGAAAAGCGAAGAAGAGGATCAGCTTCCTGAAATGCGATGGATTGCACAGTTGGTGCAGCCAGGCTCTTCTCTTGGTGGTGCACGTCCAAAAGCAAGTGTGCTTGATGAAAACAAGAATCTTTGTATAGCAAAGTTTCCGTCCCGTAAGGATGATTATGATGCAGGTCTTTGGGAACATTTTTCGCATCTTTTGGCAAAAAAAACTGGGATCAATGCAGCGGAAACAAGAGTAATCTCTACAAATGATAAATATCATACTTTGCTTTCCAGACGATTTGACAGACGAGAAGATGGTAAACGTATACACTTTGCTTCAGCCATGACACTTTTGGGGTTGAATGATGGAGCTAATGCCAATACAGGCAATGGCTATTTGGATATTGTTGATTTTATCATTCAAAACTGTACCAATGTGGAAGATAATCTGAAAGAGCTGTATCGTAGAGTGGCGTTCAACATTTGTATTGGTAACACAGATGATCATTTCCGTAATCATGGTTTCCTTCTGACTGTCAAGGGATGGACTCTGTCACCGGCATATGATATGAATCCTACCTTAAACGAATATCAGAGTCTGTTGATTAACAGCTATACCAATAAATCGGATTTGAAAGAATTGTTGGATTCTTGTGAAGAGTATATGATTCCGGAAGATACTGCCGGGCAAATCATCGCTGAGGTGCTGAATGCAGTTATGGAATGGAGAACATTAGCTACGAAATTGGAAATTGCGAAAAGTGAGCAGGAACGTTTTGCTGCGGTTTTTGAGAAGCAAATACTATAGATAGTCAATTATCCATGTACCCTAAGTTCTATTAATGCAAAAATTAATCATCTGCAGTATAATAATTAGTAAAGAATAACAAGTTGAAACAATAAATAAAAGTCATGACTGAAATTGAATTCAAATGGTTAACTGAACCTCTCGCTGTTTTACTAACAGGTAAAGGGGTGTTTATTGTGAGTATTGTAATAGCTGTAATTTTTGGATTTATATACTATAAGAATAGATCTAGACAGTTGCTGAATAGCTTACCAGGACTGTTTACATCTTTAGGTCTTTTGGGAACATTCGTGGCTATCTGTAATTCATTAGGCGACATCAACCAGGACTCACTTGAAATAGATACCATAATTCGAAATTTGGTACCTGCCTTTACATCTTCTATCGCAGGTCTTATTTCTGCGTTTATCGCAACAGCAGGATGTAAGATATGGTATTCATATGAAGACCGGAAATTGGAAAAGAAAATTAACCTACAAACACCTGAAGAGTGTTTGTATAATCTTACCCTGTTGTCAACTACAACAAATAAATCTCTATCAAGGATTTCACAGCAACTTGTAGAACAAAGTGCCAAAAATGAAGAATATAATGAACGACTCAATACTACTATTAGTCAGCAAAGTAAGATTCTTGAGCAATTTATCAATGACTTTGTAAAGAGAATGGATGATATCTTTACTAAGATGCATGGTCAGATTGAACAGAATATTAAGGATTTCGGTGAAGAGCAGTTCAAGAAATGTGCAGATACTCTTGAGGCTTTGACAGATAAAATGTCTTCACTCTCTAAAGGTCTGCTTGAAGAGCAAAAGACTAATGTCCAGCAAATGATTGCAGGGACCAATACAGAGTTACAGTCTGTATCTAGCAATGTGACAGTACAAATCACATCACTCTGTACTCGAATGACTTCTGCATTGGCTAATTTACGTTCTAGCCAGGATGAAAAATTGACTTCTATCGTTGAAAACTATAATGCTTTGTCAGAGAAATTGGCTAGTCAGAACTCAGATTTCGCTGAAAAGATGAATGCACAATTTAATGCTGAATATGAAAAGATTCAGGAACAAAATACAAACAGCTTGCAACAGATGGTTGATTTGAAGGATGCTTATGCTGAAGTAAATCAAGAAATGCTTCAAAGCAGTACATCTATGAATCGTGAAGTAAGTGCTGAATTACGCAATTCTCTTTCTACATTCGTAACGGACTTACAGAAGACTGTTACTGACGAAGTTAATGCCCTCAGTTCAGCAATTGTCACAAATGTAGAAGCATTAGAAAGGAGTTATGCATACATCAGTGATCATGTTCGAAATATTAAGGGCAACTATGAGAGTGCAGCTCAAGCATATATTGATGCCGTAAATAATGCTCATAGGATGAATGAGAGTCAAGAAAATATGCTTTCGACCATTAATGATAGTATGAAGCATGTTGTCCACACAAATGAAAAGGTGGATGAAGTCATTGCTGTAATAGAAGAAAGACAAGAACGTATAGAGAACCTGATTTCTCACATCAATGAAATCAGCACAACAATTGAGACTCTTCAGAAACTTGAAAGTCAACTTAATAGAATCACCAACAAATGAGTAAGTTGAATTTTAAAAACGAAGGTGACGAGCATAATTTCTGGCAGAATTATACAGATTTAATGTCAGGGTTTCTGGTTGTGTTTATCATAACCAGTCTTGTTGCATGGTATGGCTACATTAAGGTGACAGGGGCTATTGGTGGTGATGGTGGTAGTATAAAAGTCACCATTGAACAATCAAGAATGATTCGAGAGTTCAACGAAGCACAAAAGTCATTAGTAAGTGAGTATTTCCATTATAATGAGCAATATCAAAGATTTGAGTGTAAATCAGATATAATGTTTGAACCTAATTTGGCAAATATCCCGGCTGATAAAGAAGAAATTTTTATAGAAGCGGGAAAAGAGTTGGTTAACAAAATTTTGTCCAAATTTAAAGAGTCTGTAAATATTTCTTTCAAAATCATAATAGAAGGACGAGCAGCCAGACATTTGAACAAAGGTTCCAAGGAAGCAAATGAAGCAGCGGATAGAGCTGTATGGCACACAATGGAAATTCGTAGCTATGAACGTGCATTGAGCTTATATAATCTTTGGAATCAAAATGGGATAATTAAATCCATTCAAGAAATGAATGGAGAAGTGTTTATTTCTGGTTCGGGTTTTGGTGGTCAAGGTAGATATTCCAATACTCCAGGCCAAGAAGAACTCAACAAAACATTTATCATTCAAATCATCCCTTACATCAAATAAAGTAGAGGAATTATGAAAGTAAGAGACCTCAGACAATATATAAAATCAATTTCAAAAGGTAATGAAACCCTTGAACTAGTAGGTTCGAATAAAGAATACTTTTTGAATATGATGAGTGGGCAGGGACAAAAAGTCGATGCTCTCATAACAGGTGCAGCCAGTTTTGCAAATAATGCAAAAGAACAGTTGTTCTATGAATTTGTGCAGAATGCGTATGATGCAAGTGCAGATTCTTTATTCTTCTATGCTAATGAAGAGTTCTTGATAGTACTAAATAACGGAGAACCGTTCTTTACTGACCTCAATATTTTTGATCTTCCTGAAGGCGAAGAGCCTAGAGATGGTCAGTTATATAATTTTTTAGCAAAAGGCAAATCCTTGAAGTTAAACGATGATGACAAACTAGGTAAGTATGGTCAAGGTTCCAAGTTGCTTTATACACTTTTGGCAGATATAAATCATAACGTCAATACAGAAGAACTTCTTAAAGATGCCATCATTAATAACAAAAAAGGACCATATCTTGTTAGTTGGCACAATATGTCCCAGTTGGATGCTTGGCTTATTAATGATGATGAGTGGATTCCTGCTCAAGCAGACGATGTAGAGAACCATATACTGTTTGCGAAAATTCTTATGAGCTATTATCCAATAGCACCAGGTCAAGATTTAGAAAGATTTAGCAATGAAGAAGCACAAAGAGCAATTAAGGCATTCAATGAATTAGTTGATCCGCCAAGAAATAAATCGTTCTTGACTAAGGGAACGGCTTTAATTATACCCTTAGGAAAGGGTAAGTATGATGCGATCATTGAAGAAAACAACCTTGAGAATGTTCGTGCACGTTTAGGCGTTTTTGCTTCCATCACAGCTGCTCAAGAGCGTAATGTAGGCAAATCACTTAAACATATATATGTGATGGGTAAAGAAGTAGAGCAGCATCCTGTTAGTTCATTATTTGTTGATTTTGTAGAAGAAGGGAATAAATTCCATTATCACTTTGCTTTCAATCCAATATTCGCTGAAAAAAATGTGGTTAACTTCTTTAAGGGATTGCCTATTCTACAAACAAAATATCGATTTGGTTTTATTTTGGACAGCCAGATTTTAGAGGTAGATGATAGCCGTCAGCGTATAAGCGATACAGAAAAAACTTGTGATCAATTGCGTCTTGCCTATACACATTTGGTTGATGAATTGAAGTCGCTTTTGGTTACAAATAGAGAAAAGTTTGATTATATCTATCAGTCCTTGATATCGTCACGCCCAGAAGATAACTCTGAAGATGAACAGAAGATCCGTAAAGCATTCTATGATGTTATTCGTCCATTCTTGAAGGAATATGCTTATACATCTGAGGGTACTTACGTACCTTTTGAACAAGTATGTGAGGAAGAAAAGGAAACGAATGTTTTATTGAAAGATATTGGTATAACTGATTTACATTGGATTGACAATGAAAGCAGAAAAAAATATTCTTTCCACTTTGATAAAAAGGTTCGTGTTTTACGTTTTGCTGAGATGCTTCAAATGGCAGACATGGAAAAATTGTCCGCATGGATAAAGTGTATGTCTAAGGAGGATTATAGACTATTCCATACCAATTGTCTTGATTGTATCTCAGATATTGAAACAATACAATTATTCCGTTCAAATGAGAATAATTTATATTCATGGGGGGAATTGAAGTCCGATATTAATGTTTACTATATGGCTCAGACGACACAACCAATATTTGTAGGTCAAGAGTATATAGTAGAACCTATGTGTGAGGAATATGATGAAGATGATTATTCAAATCTTTTCGGTAAGATAAAAGCAAATCTTGCAGAATTGAGAGAAACTTCTATGGGCAGAGATGCTGTATGTCAAACGCTCTGTATGATTGCTGAAAATGAATCTGATTACGAAGATGAAATTATAAATGGAATCACTGTTCTTCAGAACTGGCGTGGTGATTATTTGCCATTCTCTGAACTGTTTGAAGAGCGTTTGGACGGGACTATTTTGTTTGACAATTTCCGCATCAAAGGTAGTATACCTGAATGTATTAAACATCGAGATTGGCTTATTGACAAACAAGGCGACAATACAGCACTGTGGAATTGGATCGTAAATCATTTCGATGATATAAAGCAAGAAGATGGCTGGGGCGACAACACAGATGCATATCTAAGAGATATACAGAATGCTTACAAGGCAGGTGGAACATCTGTTGCAGGTTCATTACTTAGATTATATCTTGACAAAAATGGTAAACCTACAGATGAATCATGTCAGAATGTAGAAAACTTCGATAAGTTATCTGAAGCAGAATATGAAAAACTTCAAGCTTCATATTCTGATTATAATTTTGTGCCATATAAGTACGAAAAGGTGTTGAGTTCTGCACCATTCATGATGAATACCTTATATGTCTACGACTTGATTGACCCTAATCAGTTTATAGACTTTGATACATTGGCTATTTTGTCGAAGATATCATCTGATGGATTCTTGCTTAAATACAGGGTTATAGGTAATGATAATAGCTTTATAGTTCAGGCCCTTAATGGTGGGAAAAACTATACTAATGACCTTGACACGGATTTGAGAAGTGCTTTGTTAGAGATTGGATTTTACTATATACCTCAAAAGGTACAAACTCTTATTCCATCAGATACAAATGCTTTCAATATCACTCGGGACGACTTTGCAAATTCTGTTGTAGATAAGATTTCAGATAAGAATCTAATATTCCCCCTTATCAGAAATTGTAGCTCTGCTGTTGTGGAACATTATATCAATTCGTTGTCTATAATATCTATCGACCATAAGATTACAGATTCTGATATTCGTTGGCAGATTATTAAATTTGCCGTGTCACGTGATACTGAAGAGAATGAATTTAGAAAAACCATATTTAATTGTATCAGACATAATAATGAAGGACTTCCAGAGACAATAAAGGATAGTGTTTTCATTGCTTATGATCATGAGTATAGTCTGTATGCCTTAAATGGTGATTATCAAGAAGAGAATGAACATATCGATTCATTCCTGGATTGTCTTCCTTCAGATAATGATGCAGAGTGGTTTAAGGAACAATTTTATGGAGACAAGAAGGAGAACGTTTCTTGCAAAGAAATCTATGACGAGATAAAAGATAAACATCTCACAATAGAGCAACTCCGCTTCTGTCTTGACTATTCACTTAATGATGGGCCTGATTATTACAATCTTGAAATAGGTAAAGAAGAGAGTCTTAGCGAGGCTTTGACAATGATTAAGACTAACCAGTATAGAGGGTTTGATGAGTATTTCAAGATTTCTGATTTTGATTCAGAGACCCAAGTATTTGCAGAGCAATCTTTACTTAATGACGAAGAAAAGCTTCCCAACGAAATGCAGAAATGGTTGGAACAGAATGTTGATGCTATCAATTTGTTTGAGAATATCAGAACCGACAGTGAATCATACATTTCTGTAAGAAGACTCATTCGTGATAACGAAGAAGCTATAGCTATTCCTGATTTTGAAGACCCAGATAAAACTGAATCAACAATAAACTGGTTGTTGAATGCTGAACTTATATACGTTTATGGAGATAATGCCTACAAGAATATAAAACGTATAATCGATAGACTACCAGAAGGCATTGTTAACATGGTATTCTTAAGGTATACTGGTAATGTCGAATGTCGTGATAAGTCACTTGACTCTATTTGCCCTACATTTACTCTTGAAAAATATGATAAAGAATCATGTTTCTTATCTATTTATTCTTGGACGCCAATATTCTTGGATATGTTGATGAATGACAAGAAGGTGCAGAATTTCTTTGTAAATGAAGTCGTGTTTGCTTATGAAGGATTAGAATTACTTTCTAAACATAAACTACATAAATCTCCTAAACTAGAGGTTTCTGTTAAGGCTCATGAAGGAGATTATAATGAAATTGCAACAGAACCATATCAGATTTGGAAGAATATGCCCGAATCTAGAGGTATCTTGATTAAAACATCAAAGAAACCTATTGGTATAAACTTTACAATGCTCAAAAATAGGGAACAGGTTTTCTCAAAAGCAATAGATAACAAGGAATTTGGTTATGACACTAATGGTTTGGTAGTTGTTCAATATCCTAATGCAGAAAAAATCTCTGCAATAAAGATGATAGAGAAACATATTGCCGATATGGAGTTCTTCCAGCAACCTTTTATTGTATTGCAAGGACTATATGTAGACCAATTGGAAAAACTTGAGCAAATTGCAGAGGAAAAAGGAACAGATATCGCTACGATAGTTCAAACTTCAGAAAAATCAATTAGTAATACAGGTGATAATGATGCGAACTTAAAGGTCGATGAAGATAAACTTGACAATATTAAAGAGTTGGCTGAATCATTTGATGCAGATGAATTGATGGAACTTGCTGATAAGAAAGACATGATATTAGAGATTCTTCATGAAATGCAAGAGGTTGATGATGAAACTCAAGAGTCGCAAGTTCGTCAAACAATTGGATATATTGGTGAACTTATTTATGAGCAATATCTATTGGCCCAAGGTAAGGATTATAAGTATGCTGCAATAGAAGGTATTGGAGATTATGACTTCCATAATATTACAGACAGGATTTATGTCGATGTTAAAACAACATTGTATAGTCTTAAAGATGGTACTGCTCCATTCTATTTACATAAATCTCAAAATACTTTTATGCAAAAGCATCCCAATGAGAAATACCATATAGTTCGAATATCATTAAACGACTTGGATTTGCAGAAATCGTATGAAAGAATAAGAGATATTTATGGTAAAGAAGCAAATCCTATGATTGACGAAAGACTCAAAGAGGATTGTTTGAAAATTGCCAAGAAGTATTGGAGAGGTGCAAAGATTGAACAATTCGATGCATTGTCACCAGAATATTCTATTAAGATAGAAAAGAAGTAAGATGAAAAATAGTATAACTCCTGCTCAACAACTTTATTATGCATGGGATTTATCGCATAAGAAATCGACCAGTGACGATAGTCGATTTACTGGCGTATTGTCTGAAGCTAAAGTTGATATGAATCCTCACCAAGTTGAAGCAGCTTTGTTTGCATTCAAATCTCCACTAAGTAAAGGTGCTATTTTAGCGGACGAGGTTGGTTTGGGTAAAACTATTGAAGCTGGCATTATTCTTTCAGAACTATGGGCAGAACATAAGAGGCGAATTATTATTGTTGTTCCTGCATCTCTGAGAAACCAGTGGAATTTGGAATTGATGGAGAAATTTTACTTACCATCAGTGATTCTCGAAAATGAAAGCTATAAGGAAATTAAGGAGTTGGACACTAATCTCTTTGAAGATGGTAGACATATCATAATCTGCTCATATAATTTCGCAATAAAGCATTCAGAAGAACTTCAGTTGGTTGATTGGGATTTGGTCGTATTTGACGAAGCTCACAAAATGCGTAATGTCTACAAAAAAGGTAATATCATTGGTAACACAATGATGAATACCTTTAAGCATTATAAAAAGATTTTGTTAACTGCAACGCCATTACAGAACAACCTAAAGGAACTATATGGCTTAATAAGCATTATAGATCCACATTTCTTTTCTACAGTTGATTCGTTTAATGAGCAATACAATATGATTACTACCAGAGACTCTGCTAAGTTTGGAGAACTCAAAGGTAGACTGTCTCATATTGTACATAGAACACTGCGTCAACAGGTCAAAGAATATGTCAACTACACTAAGAGAACTGCATTTGTACAAGAATATGAAGCTTCTCCTGAAGAAGTACAATTGTATGAAAATATAAGCGAATACCTTCAAAGGCCAGGAACATATGGCATTCCTGAGAAGGTAAGGCCTATGTTGTCATTAATTGTCAGAAAGATAATGTCTTCTTCTGCATATGCGTTAAGTTTTACTTTACAGCGTTTTGTCGAAAGACTAGAACATTACAAAGTTACTGGTGAATTGTTATCGGCCATGTCAACGGTAGAAAACGACTACGAAGTAACACTCGATGAAGAGAAAGACGAAATCAACGAAGGACTGAATCCTGCAATTTCTGATGCGATTGATTTGGAGATAGCTGAATTACGTATGTATCAGGAACAGGCAAAGTCTATTGTAAATGAGACTAAGGCAAAGCAATTACTCGTTGCTCTAGAAAAGACATTCCATAAAAATGAGATGCTTGGAGCACCCAAAAAGGCTTTAATTTTTACTGAAAGTCGTAGAACTCAAGAGTATTTAAAATCTTTTCTTCAGAATAACGGATACAAAGAAAAAGTCGTTTGCTTTAATGGCTCAAACAATGATGATGATTCTAAATCTATCTATCGAAAATGGCTATCTCTATATGCAGGTTCTAAACGTATATCAGGAAGAACAATTATAGATAGAAAACAAGCATTGGTTGACCATTTTAGGACAGATGCCGAAATCATGATTGCAACAGAATCAGGTGCTGAAGGTATCAACCTGCAATTCTGCTCACTTCTTGTCAACTATGACATGCCGTGGAATCCTCAAAGAATAGAACAGCGAATAGGACGTTGCCACAGATATGGACAAAAATTCGATGTGGTTGTAGTGAATTTTGTAAATCAGTTGAATTACGCAGACTGTAGAGTCTATGAATTGCTGAATGAGAAGTTTAATCTTTTTGAAGGCGTATTTGGTAGTAGTGACGAAGTCTTAGGCTCATTGGAGTCTGGAGTTGATTTTGAGAAGAAGCTTAATCATATTTACCAAACTTGTCGTACAGAAAGAGAAATTGAGGCTGCATTTAATCAACTTCAGTCTGAATTGGAAGAGATTATACAGCAACGAATTAAAGATACCAAAAAGTCTTTACTTGAAAATTTTGATGAAGAGGTTGTTGATAAGCTGAAGATTCGACAAAGCGAAGATCGTGATAGAGTAAATTCTTATAATCGTCATTTTTGGCGACTAGCCAAGAGTGTTTTGAAAGATTTAATTACTGACATTGATGATGAAAATCTTACTTTTGTTTTACCAGTATCACTAAAAAGCAATATACCTTCCGGTACTTACATATTAAACAAAGATCATGGAGATTTTCATCAGTTAAGAGTAACGCATCCTCTTGGCGAATATATTATAAGCAGAGCATTAGAGACCCCTGTTCCTGATGCTAGTATTGAATTTGAAGTAGACAATTTATCCTCTAGACAAGTTTTGCTGGAAAAGTATAAGGGAAAATCAGGTGTAGCTGTCGTATATAAAGTAAAGGCTTACAATGAATTAGATTCACATGAACATCTTCTTTTCTGTAGCAAAACTGATGATGGAGAGAATCTTTCACCAGATTTTCTTAAAAAATTGTTTGAAGCAAACGCTATTAATGAATCGAAATGGTTTGGAGACAATGTTGAAGAGCAGCTGACCGAATCATATGAGCAACAATTGTATGACTTGAAACATGATGTTTATAGCAGATCTGAAGAATACGTTAGTTTTGAGATTGATAAGTACCAAGCTTGGGCAGAAGATCAAGTTTACTCACCAGAGAATGAAGTTATTGCTCTTCGCAAGGAAGATGAAGCCTTGAAAAGACAAATTCGTAAAGAAAGAAATGCAAAATTGAAACTTGAACTTCAGGAGAACGAAGCTAAAATAGCAAAGCAATTACGTCAGAAACAACGCCAACTGTTCGATCTGGAAGATGAATGTGCGGATAAAGTTGATGCTATGACTGTAAAACTTCGAGTCGCCATGACAAACCATTATGATACATCCATTTTTATGCGTTTTAGATGGCATATTAAATAACTAAAGGCTCCCAAACAGAGAAGTCAATAAAGATAAAGATTGAAGTAGATACTTGTCCACCGTTGAACTTCAATACAAAATAAAAGCTATTGCTTCAGCCACATTCATTTATGCCCCGCTGTTTCACACTTCTAGACCTGTTTGCAGGCAAGATGCAATTATCATCCGGTGAATAATCCTGAAAAATTTGAACTTGTGAAATCTGTGTTTGATAGACCTTTGGTAGTAAGCATCCGATAAAGTACACATTGTATTTTCATAAAATAGAAAACTCGATATCAACTTTAGTCAAAAGCTAATATCGAGTTTTTTATTCGGCACTATAAAATATTTTGTGTAAATGGAAAATACGGGATTCAAGTTTGAGTCTCGTATTTTTTATTTTATAGATTTGCAAAATGAAGAAGATTATGAAAGAAAAGAATCAAGTAGTGCCCGATGAGGTGTTAAGCAAGGAGTTCCTTAGCCAGTTCAAGACAGAAGCGGATGTGAGCAAGTTTCTGAAACAGTTGCATGCCCAGGTGCTGGAGAAGATGCTTGAAGGCGAAATGGATGCCCATTTGGGCTATGAAAAGAATTCTGTGACAGGGAACAATACCGGCAACTCCCGGAATGGCAGTTATCCGAAGAAAATCCAGACCGAACATGGAGAGTCTGTCATTTCTATTCCACGTGACCGTAACGGCCAGTTTGAGCCGATAGCAGTGCCCAAACATGAAAGTCGTGGACTTTCTATAGAAAAGCTCGTTATCTCCCTATACGCCAAAGGAATGAGCGTTTCTGACATAGAGGAAGAGATGCGTGAGATTTATGAAATAGAGCTCTCTACATCGGCCATTTCCATCATTACCAACAAAGTCAATCAGGCTGCCCAGGAGTGGCAGAACCGTCCCCTTGATCCTGTTTGCCTGATAGTCTGGATGGACGGTATTGTCTTCAAGGTACGGGATAACGGCAAGATCATAAACAAGACCGTTTACCTTTGCGTCGGACTGAAACAGAACGGCCTGAAGGAAGTTCTTGGCATGTGGGTTGGCAAATCGGAAAGCTCTTCTTTCTGGATGGGTGTCCTGACCGACTTAAAAGCCCGTGGAGTGCAGGATATACTGATTACCTGTACCGACAATCTGAATGGATTTACGGATACTATCCGCAGTGTATTCCCTCAGTCATCCACTCAAGTCTGTGTGGTACATCAGATCAGAAATTCCTGTAAATATGTCGTTTATAAGGATAAGAAAGAGTTTACAGCGGATATGAAGAATATCTATAATGCACCCAACAAAGAGGTTGCAGCCACAGAACTTGACAATCTGGAAAAGAAATGGGGAGGAAAGTATCCTTATGCTATACTTTCATGGAGAAACAACTGGGATGATTTGACTGTTTTCTTCCAATTCCCGCTGGAAATCAGAAAAATAATCTGCACAACCAATCTCATTGAGAACCTGAATGGAAAAATCAGAAAGTACACGAAATCAAAACTTTCATTTCCTTCGGACGATGCTGTAAAAAAGACCGTATATCTTTCGCTTATGGAGATTGAAAAGAAATGGACAATGCCTATTTCAAACTGGGGCTTGATTATGAATCAATTTATGCTTATGTTTGAAAACAGAATCCAGATATAAGAACAAACTTACAACTGAATCCTGTTTTCATTTACACAAAATTCTGGACAGTGTCTTTTATTCTTTAACATAAATATTTAAACTCCAATTGGATTCGTGTTGGATTTCTCTAACTTCCAAACATCCGGAAGAAGTTCACGAACATTTTTCCCGGAGTCTCTTTCCAGATAGTATGGAAGTTTGGCTATGACATCATTCAGCCATTCCCTTGGGTTAATTTCCTGTGCTTTACAGGTAGCTAATAGTGAGCATATGATTGCTGTATTTTCAGCTGCCTCGTGGTTACCACAAAAGAGGAAGTTCTTTCTGGACAAAGTAAGTGGTCTAATCGCATTTTCCGCCAGATTATTATCGATTTTCAGATTTCCATCTTTCAGGTAATTCTTCATTCTTGGCCAAAGAGGATAAGTATAGGTAATAGCTTGTCCCATGCGACTTCTTGGTGGTACTTTGCCATAAGTCTGTTCCATCCATTTTTCAAAGGAGTCAAGTATGGGAGTTGCCAAACGCTGGCGGAGTGCACATCGTCCCTGCGCATCGAGTTTCCGGGCATCTGCTATCTGCTCAATATGATATAGTTCCTGTATTTGTTTAAGAGCATATTCAGCAAGTGATCTATTTTCATCCAGTGCCAGCTCCATATGTCTTCTGATATGGGCCAGACAGGCAATAAGGCACACGTCCTTAGTGCCATCAAACGCATTGTAGGCACTGTATCCGTCACTTTGAAGATATCCTTTGAAGTCCTTTAATAAATTTCTGATTGTCTGTCCGGATCGGGAACCGTCATCATAATGGAAGATGACCAGTTTTTCCATAGCTGCCCTGACCATCCATAAATACTCCTTATCGGTTTTTCCCTTTCCTTTGTTGATGACCCGTACTGTGGTTTCGTCGACCTGAACATATCCGCTGCCCGTTACGAGCTTTACTAATTCCGAATAAAGAGGACTTAATAACTCACATACTGGCTTAAACCACCCGCTTAAAGTACTTTCCGGCAGTCGTACACCCAAATGTCTGTATTCCTTTACCTGACGGTAAAAGGGAACATGATATTCATATTTCTGCAGAAGTATTTCGGCTAGCAAGGAAGGTCCTGCCAGACATTTGTATATAGGGGAAGGTGGAAGCGGTGCTATTATGACACCGCTTTCACCCTCTTTGGGAAGACTTAAATTATTTTTGAGTCCGTATTTGGGACGTACTGTCTCTTTGACATATAGCTTTCCCGGTTCAAATTCAAGCGTACGTGTGCGCTCTTCACCTATACGACGATATCGATTCAGATCCACATTATCAGGTTCGACAATGACTTCCACAACGGGCAGCCCCTCTAACAGTTCCCGATTACGGCGGGATTCTTTTTTCTTTCCGTCCGGTTTACATGTCCTAGTGCCTACGCCAGTCTCCACAAGATCCGTTTCCTCTTGCCTGGGATTAGCCAAGGTATCAAACAAGGCAAGCTGGTTGGGATCCAAGGATGCCAGCTTTTCACTCTTTCTGCCGAAAAGCTGTCTGTTTAACCAGGCTACTTGCGACAGGAGTTCCTGTACTTTTTGCTGCAGTTCTCCCGTCTGTTCCATAAGTTTCTGATTTGATTCTACAAGGGTACGATTTGTCTCCAGAAGCCCTTTTATTTGCTCCTGTTGATTCTTGATTATTAGTTCCATCGTATCTGTATGAATCATTCTTTTTAGTATCTTATTATAATGTAAAGATACTGAAAATCGTACAGCTATACAAGTTTAGGAAGCTCTTTTTAATCAATAAAATCCTTCTTTTCGACCGGCTTTAAGACGTTTGAGTCTATCACTCGGATTATCGGTTATGCCTTCCACCATCAGTACTAAATCACGCCATTCCATGGGATAGGAACGGCTTTCACTATCATAGGAAGGAAGTCTAAAGGTACCTTCCTCAAGGCGTTTTATGTATAAAACCATACCTCCGTCTTCGGTATGCAGAAGTTTCATGGTTGTTCTGCTTCGGTTGACAAAGATAAACACATCGCCAAGTCGAACGTCATATCCCATTTTATCATGAACAAGCCCACAAAGGGAATTTATTCCTTTGCGCATATCTGTCTTCCCGGGACACAGGAAGTAGCGCATCGTATCATTCAGGCAGAACATGGCTACATAATTTACTGATCAGGCCATAAATAATCTCCGGATTACTTAGGATGTTGAGGTGGATCTTTATGCCGGATGGAAGTTCTATGGTTACATGCCTGTCACCACATGATGAAGTGGGAATGGCAGGAGTATGATTAATATTAAGAGGGATAAACGAATCACCTGTAGGTTCGGTGTGTTTGGTATATGGGTGACTCAATCCATATTTCTTCTTCCAATAATGAAAACAGGAAGCAGGATACGATTCATTATCACAGAAATCCTTTATGGTTAGTCCGCTGGACTGTTGGCGCTGATATAGCGCTAAAAACTCTTCTTTACTCATTGATCGTTTCATAACTACGTTTTTGAACGCAAAGTAATAGAAGAGTTTTTAGGTCTACAATGTGTACTTTATCGGATGCTTACGACCTTTGTGTGATAGGTAGTGTAAATTGTATAGAATCTTTTCGATACAACAGAATTTATAATCGAGTAGTCCGCCATAAATGAAGACTGTTTATGGCGAGCTACTTTTTAGATAAAGAAACGGTAATCGTATGTTACACCATTATATTGTCTTAACAAGTTTCCCACCTGCGCCAATGTATTAGAAGTGTCAATTGTAGCAGGTAACTTTGTATATAGATTAAACGAGTTCCAATTCATTTTTGTAAATCCTAGAATTTCTTTAGCAATAGTTTCCAAATCTCCATGTCCATAGTATTTGGTAATTTTTAAAGGAGCAGGAATACAACGTCCTCCTTGGTAGTATCTACGATTTGACTGTATTGAGGGAACTACTCCATGTGTCCATAACAAAGCATTTCTCGATGATAGTTTAATGCAAGTTCCTCTATCAACAGGATATCCATCTTCAAGAAATTGACCATACATAATCTTCTCTGCAATAAACTTTAAATCATATTCTTGAGTGATTGTGATCAAATCAATTTCTGATATTCCTGCTTGCTTTAATGCGTTTGTTATACCTTTAATCTCATCATTCTTAAAAGGGGTTCGTTTATGAACTACAACTCTTTGAGGTAACTTTTCCATAGCGTCTTGAAAAAGAGCCAGTATATCCATCCCAAATTTATAAGCTTCTTCAAAATTTAAATAAGGATTTTTCTTTTTGTCAAATTGCGGATGTTCAACTTTTGACAGTTTATATCTTAATCCCTGTCCTTGTGCATTGTATATATGGCTACAACCTAAAACAACTTCAGCTTTACCTGAATATTGCTTTTTTATGCTATATCCAATTCCTGCATATGCTGTATTTTGATCTAAGTCTGCAAGAGTCCAGGGAGTTCTTAAAGCTTTCACAAATAAAGCTAAAGAGAGCCACCATGAAATTTTACATACCATCTTGTTATATAAAGTTTTTTCTTCTATAAATTGGGTCGTGAATCTATGTTGGGCGGCAAACGCTTTAATATAGTTATGCAAATCAAATGTTTCTCCATGATAATTGAATTGTCTATAGTTACTCCATGAATTAGGTACAAATATTAATAGCACAATTCCTGGGAACTGTTCTGAAAGTTTTTGCCCTTCTGTACAAATAGTTTTTGCTAAATTAATGGCACTTTTAGGATTATCATTTATTGATACCCATTTTTCAGAATGTATTTCAGGAATATCAAGTCTACAGTTATAAATATTACTAAAACCGGTATAATGATGTACATAGTCGGATAATTTATCTGCAGATACTGTAGAATTTAGTCTTTTTAGAAATTCACTAAATTTTAAAGAATAAGAAGTAGGACAGATACTGCCAATGCATACATCTTTAGGGAATACATCAAAATAATTCGCATCGAAAGGTCTGTATTTTGATAATCCTCTCATCGGATTGTCATCATATGCTGGTTTATTAACGTATGGATTTATAAATTCAAGCTTGGGTTCGTTAATGTGTATGCCATGATATAATGTTTGATTTATATTATATCCCTTCGGAGAATATATCGTTATGTTACCTTGTCCGTAATGGTGTATTTCAGCATAACCACGATTATTGGATATTTTAAAGATAAAACCACTTCGTGAATTAACAGGTATCTCAAAACATAATCTTTTACCATTAAACATTATATTACACCATTCTTGTAATTTCTTCTCATATTGCTGATTTCTCATTTTATCCAAATACTCATGAGAGTATTGTTGTTTGATCTCCTTTTTTATTTGGCCATTAGAAATAAAATAGACTGTTGGAGTGATTGAAAACAAGACATATTTCTTTTGTTGGACAAATGATAATCCACATTCAATAGCTTCATGTATTGTTACATTATTCTTATTTGCATAAATATCTTTTTTTATATAGCATAGAACGCTTGTAATCAACACCTAACCCTCTAATTTGAGAGATTCCATAAAGTGCATCTTTGAGAAATAATTCTTTAAAATGACTATTCTTCTCTATTTCATTAATAGAAATATGAACACGCTCAATTTCACTAATTAAATTTTTCCCAAAAACTTCATTGATAGTAGATACAGTTGAGATGGCATATACTTTGTCTTTATATGGTACAGCAATAAGGGGTTTTTCTTTAATCTTTTCTCTAAGATATTTCCATCTGTTTTCATTCTCATCGTATGAAATTTGAAACTGAAATATTTCATCGGGAAAAGTAGCTGGAATTAGATTACTTTTCAGATATTTTTTTGTATTTCCATCCTGTATGTAAAATGGAGTTGTTGTATTGTCTATACTTATTACTTTAAGTATTTCATTGATCTCCTCTTGTTTATTAGAATCTTCATTAAAACAGAATTTTACAAGAGATAACATGACGTTATCAAATCCGTTTGTGTCAATATAAAACGCTTGTCTTCCAGCAGATCGAATAGTTTGAATCAAATCTGCTATTTCTGGTGTAATATCCTTGCCGTAGCCACACCAATACAATCTTCCTGCTCCCTTATCCGTAAAAGCTTCTTTCAAAGCAGACATAAGGGATTTATCTCTTCCACTATATCCTATGATAATTAAATTTTTGTCAACAAAATAACGTCGCAAAGCTGAAACAAATTCACTATTCTGTGAATCTAGTTCTTTCTCTGTATTTTTGAGTGTTCTAAATTTACAATCTCCATGTAATGCTATATAAAGTAATTCACTTGAACTTTCTGTCCTATATATACGATCAACGCAATCAAGATTTATAGCTATAGGTGTTATATTGGCTTGTTGTGCAGCTCTTTCCACGAGTCCATCGAAATTTGTACTCCAGACAGATTTTACAATTCCATATTTATTCAACAGACATAGCAATTTATATCCTACATACGGACTTTTTCCATTGCACAGGCTTTCAAAATATTTAGTTCTGTCCGCATCTATTGGATATGAAGCTTCGGCATAAAAAGAATATTCTTCTGGACTCCCCAATTGTGGATATTTCCCTTGCACATCTAACCATTTCTGAATGATGTCTTTACTTAAATCAGATTTTTTGGGATCTACTAATTTTTTTTGATTACCTGATAATGATTGATATATTAAAAATTTCCAATCCCATATGCAATCATTTGCCGATTGAATACCAGATGAGATGGATGCACCGGCACCTAATAGGACACCAAATGACCCATCTAAATTTTGTTTGATTGATCGTAAAAAAGCATCAAATTCTAAATATAAATTTTCGGGCATATTCATAGTCGTTGGTTATCGTGATTTTATTATTTCTCGTATATCTGACTCACAGTCTCGGCTGTTTCTTTCATCATTTGTCGTAATGACTCAGGGGCAATAACCTCTATTTGTGCACCAAACGAACGGAGCAAAGAACGTAACTCATAATTATTTTGGACTTTTAAGGTTATCTTCCAATATCCATCTTCAAGAGGTGTTGTCACTGCTGATTGAGATTCATGAAGTGGCTTAGTCACAATATATCCAATGGCTTTATCACTAACCTTTAAAATGACTTCTTCTACAGGAGCATTTGAACGCGAAACGCCGACGATATCGCTAAAGTATTCTTTAAAATCTATTCCTTCAGGTTGTATTATGTATGGTTTAGATGTTTCCTTTACTCCTTCGATTCTATCAATTGCAAAGTTTGATAGATAATCCGAGTCTTTATGTTTGCCGATCAGAAACCAGCGATTATTATATTGTTTAAGATGATAAGGAGTAACAATTACAGTTCTAGCATCCTTCCCAAATGGATGATATATAATTTCAATTACCCTTTTGTTAACAATTGCATTAAAAATGGGTTTATAGTATAAATCCATTCCTTTGAGATAGGGATTATGCTGAAAACTTACAACTGAATCCAGACTATCTCCTAATTTACTGGTCGTATATAGTCTTTTTTCAAGGTCGTTTAACCACTCAAATTGTGGTACTCCATCGAAACGTTTAAGAAGTATCAATGCATCATAAATCAAATTGAGCTCTTCTTGATTGATAGGTTGATTTTTAATAGAAGCCCCTTTGGTATGGTATCGGTAATATTTTCTATGTCCATCTCGAATGGCATCTATCTCCATACTATATCCTTCTTCACTTTCAATGAATTTTAGATCTTCTTGTACTTGACGTTTTTTTACTCCGCAACCATCTTTCGTTTCTCCATTATACAGATAGAGCGCTTCATTGCAGGCATCTACTAAATCCTCAATATAGTAACGCCTAGACCAATTGCTCAGGCATTTATCTATAATCTGGTATCTTAACTGTGCATTTTTATTTGTTGGCATAGGCAATACTATTTATCAAACAATACAAAGCTAATTATGAACAATGCAGTCTTTCTGCATTGTTCATAATCTTTTATATTAAATCTTCTAATTTATCTACTATTGCAGCAATTTCTGTAGAATCAATACTTCCGTTCTCATGGTCAACTGTAGTAAATAAATTTACTCCTTCTATGTAACCGATTGATTTATAAAAATCTCGTTTCTTTTCCCATGATTCCTTATAGGCGGGATTATCTAACATTCCTAAATGTTCCCAAAGAATGGTATCTCCAGATGCATCTTCAAAAGTAAAATCAGGAATACATCGGCGGCCGTTATCTTCTATCATTCTTTCATATTCAAAGTCAATACCTCGTTCATATAGTATATTAGCAATAATTACTTCAGACTTGCTACGTACGATTAAACCTGGCTTTAAGGTTGTGTGAATCAATCCTTCCACATATGGAATGTTTGAAATATCTTCACGAACAGATGTAGAAAAAAGATTTGTATTTCGCTTAGCTAGAACTGACATCTGAGGTTTAGTATACTCGATTAACCACGATATATTATCTTGTATCAACAGAATTAATTTCTTTCTTGCTCGTGTTAAAGCTGTATAGATTAGTTCACGTGAAAGTATACGTCCGCTTTTAGGAAGAACAACCAACACAGTATCAAAATCGCTCCCTTGACTCTTATGGATAGTTATAGCATAAGCCAAGTCTATTGTATTATCAGCCTCATCCGACTTAGAAGAATAATATGAAAATCTCTTGTTGGGTAACCCGGTAAAAACAACTGTCGATTTCTTTTCCCTCTTATTTGCATAATTAACAAAACCTATTTGACCATTTGAAAGTTGACATTCTTCTTTACTCGTAGATTTCTTGCGTTCATTCTTTAATTGAATGACCTTATCTAGAGCAGATATGGTAATAGGAGCTATTTCTATTGAAAAATTTTTATTTATACCAACCCACTCTTGGAAATACGAATTAATCTGGAATGTTCCCCATACCGGATTTTTTACTGGGGATAAAACCTGAAATTTTTCAACCTTTGACGGATCATTTAAGGCTTTATTTACATCGTCAAGTCCTATAGATTTACGAATCTTATCGGATAAAGATTTACCTTCCTCTTCTGGCAACTCTTTTTCAATGGCCTCTTTCAAGCAGTCTTTAAGGTCGTTTTCATCATTCCAAGTATAAACAACCAAGTCATTATTAAGATTTCCTTTGGCAACTTGCTCAAAAATGAGATCGGAATTCTTTGCAGGTTTTTCTCCAGAGAACCATGATGCTAAAGTCAATATGTCAGAGTCTCCTGTATTAATAGTTCTTACAACATATCGTAATTTTGTTATTGCCGATCTTAAATATTCGTCTTTATTATCCTTTAGGTAGTTAAATAAGTCTGCAAATGGTCTGCCAGGGCCAATAGGAGGTAATTGAAATGGATCTCCAATTAAAATTATTCGATTAATGTTCTTTAAATCCAATGCTTTCATTAAGACATAAAAGTCCTTACATGTAAGCATGGAGCACTCGTCAATAATGACATTTTTGGCTCCACAGTATTTACGTTTTTCTGCATCTTCAGGAACACAAGGTGTCATTGTATCCCAGTCAAAGAAACCCTGACGCGTCAGAAATTGCGCAATAGTTAGGGCTTGAATATCTGCAGACATGTTACCCAAGCGAACTCGCGCTTTCCCTGTAGGAGCCAAAAGGAGTGTACCTTCTGCTTTTATTTGTGGCGATTTTAAGAAAGCTTTGACAACTGTAGTTTTGCCTGTTCCAGCTGGACCTGCCAGCACAGAAAGGCGCTTACTGCAGAACATTTCCAATGCCTTTACCTGGTCAGCTACAGCATTACGGCATCGCTCATTTGCTTCATTGTAACCATCAATAGATGCTTTAACGATCGTATTCCAGTCTTCTTTTAATGGTGATTTGACATCCTTTGAAGCACGACCTTTGAATATCTTACGCAAATAATCATCAATTTCTTTATATTCCTTCAACTGCAGTGCACACCTGTCATCAGTATTAAGATATATAGTTTTTTCTTCAATGAACTCTTTGTTTGACATTAAATAATTATATGGCAGTTGATGATTGTCCGCAGCCAAACAATCTTTTATATATAACTCAATCTCGTTTGCAGAAATTAATGTATCACCATCACTGAGACTTGCCACAAGTTTTGAAATGATAAATGAGCGGATCCTTCTATTATCAATTACGGATTCCACTAGTGAAGGAGCTTTTGGAGTCCATTTGCCTTGAATCTTAGGGTCAGCCATTATGCCAAGATCAATCATTTCGGTTGTAACAGGAAGATAATTTTCAATAAGACTCTCCTCGCTGATAATATATGGATTATTTAATAATTCATCATAGCAGCCAGGACTATCAAACCACCATTTTATTACTTCCGAATTTATTTCAAAACGTGATAGCAGTTCCAGTACTTGTCTTTGGTTACTTAGAGTATTTTTCCAAAGAATACGATAATGAGTAAGTTCACTTTTATATACGGAATCAGGAAGAGACAATTCATCTTTCATCAATTTATCAAAGGCTTCCCATGGATTATCTTTAACCCTACAATATCCATTATTTCGTAAATCCTGTTCAATTATAAATGCATAATTTACCCCTATTGCTGATAAAGCCTCGGCGAAAGCTGGGAAAGGACCTATCATATCCTTCACCTTTGCAATTTGGGAATCTATCCACAAAATTTGTTGTTTCCAGTTTCCTCCGACAAGTCCATGATTAATGACACATTCTAAACATTTCCTGGCTACATTCAAAATAATCAACATGCTATGGTTACTAACATATTCACAACCATACGACAACTCGTTAAAAATTTTCTGGCTATTGCCTAGCTTTGGAATGGTAATTTTTATTTCATCAATTACTTCTTGTTTTGATTTTCCTGTTTGGGCTTTTACATAGTCTTCATCAAGTGACATATATTCATGATATGGCAAAAGAAATCCTTTTGACTTCTTCAAATCAGTTCTTATACCATGTTCAAAAATCAAATCCCAAAAAGGATATGTATAATCAGTTGTTGTCTCATATGTTTGTAGCGGTAAAACTTTAGTAATTTCACCTATACCAACGATTAATTTTGCATCTTCATCAATTGGATTACCACTTTTGCAATAGAAAACTCCGAGTGAAGTGCCAGCTTCTATATTTAATCTAAAGTGATTTAATATTTCAAACTGTCTCTCTTTTCCATATACCCAAGATGTAGGAAACGGTGCAGTTTCATCATCAGACATATTCGGATATTTATGATTCAGTTCTTCCTGATAATCACGAGATAGATATCGGAAAGGTATTCCAAAAAAGCTATATGGTTTGAGTTCTATTGTTGTAGGTAAGAGCTTTGCATGTGGAGTCTCTCCAAAAGCATAAACATGTTTGAAGGTTCTTTTATATGGCTTCTCATTCATAAAACCACCATTCTCGCCAACACAAGCAGGTAATTGATCTTGCTTGAGAGAATTCCAATCCTTTCCTGCATAAGTTTCTTCTTTGTTCTCATCTTTTTTTTCAGATATATTGTGAAGCATCATGCAGAATGGATTATTTTTCGGACATTGACAAATAGTTCCATTCCATTTATTATCGTGCCAAGGCACACGGATTGATATATGTTTCATGATAATCGTCTTATTTCGTATTAATATTATTTCCTACAATCTTGGCAAACGCATCAGCACATTTCTTAATATCTTCATACTCTGCTAGTTTTTTGCCACTAAGGTTATTGTCTGTCCAATATTCAATATCTTTTGCATACACGTCTTTGATGGAGCTTTGTAGCGATTCTATTTTAAGAGGAACAGGAAGATTACTTATTTGCATATTATCAATGATTCTTTTGAAATAAGCAAAATCACCTTCTATGATAAATCCCTTATCTGCTGCTATACGATAAATCGCAATCCAATGTCTTTGCTTGTTCAAAGGTGACTTTTTAGGCTCATATCCTATAAGCTGGCAAATGCTCTTTTTCAGAGTTGCGATTCGTTTTTCTTCTGGCCAATCCTTTACGTTCGCTTCAGCGACCAGTTGTTGGTCATCATTTTCTTCATTATAATATGGATGCAACTGAATTACTTTATGGACATAAGAATTTTCTTTGTGAACACTTTCGGACTTTTGTATTTCATGTCCATTCATTTCCAAATCTGTAATAGAAGAGCCTGTAGCATAGAAATACATGGTCAGGATGATGCTGATTGCAGTATCAACTTCCTGTTCTGAAGCTGTAGGAGAAATATGTGATTCACTGTTTCTCCAGCCTTTAATGAGCATAAGGTATTGATATAGCTGCTGCTTTCCTTCATCCGTGCTGTATTTCAGATTCCACAGACATTTATGAGCATAAATCACGTTTTTCCAAGTTACATCTTCACCCGGATTTTGGGCAGGAACTTCATGGCCTTTCATCAGATAATATAATTTCTTCAGATATGCTTCAAACTTGGTGACCAATAAATTAAATGCCACAAACTTATCTACGATAGTTGCTTTCTTACCGTACAGATTTGTAAATGCCCGCTGAATAAACATGCCTACATTGTCCAAAGAATCAATTGACGGTGTGTCTATTACATAGAATGCGCTGTCTATAATCTCGTCGATAGGACGCATTTGTGGAAGCACTGTGGTCAAAGTTGTTTTCAGAATACTCCGGATATTATCTTTTATGACGGCCATGTCTACATGCTGTACTTCGTCTGTAATAACGTCTTCGTCTTGCGGCACCTGTTCTTCTTCGGATTGATAATTCTCCTCCATGTTCAAGTACGCTTTCAGAATATGTTCTCTACAACTGCTGTCTAAAATAAACTCTCGAAGTAATTTGTCTGCCTTGGGAATAACCAGACGAGCCGGAACCTCTGTACCTTCTACTTTGGCAATGAATTCACGGGTCTTGGTCATGTTCAATGTCAGCTTCAGGTTGTCAAACTGGCTGAACTCATTCAGATTCTGTTCCGTTACATTACGACTCATGATGTGCTCCAGTTGACTGGCATTTAAACCGGTCGCTTCGGCCAGAATCATTACTTGTTTGTGTAATTCACGGAATTGGTATTCTGCGATATAATCATAAATCGTCTTACCCGGCGACAGATGCAAATCTCCACTTTGCAGGTCGTGCAGGATAATCATTGCCGTACGCTGATCCTTTTGTGATAGAGAAGCAAAGGTTTTGTGCAACTCTTTAAAGGCTTCTTTGGTCAGTTCGCTTCCCGGACCGGACATGTAGAGGTTCTTGATGAACTTCACAAACTTGGAGTTGATATATTCGGCATCGATCGTACCCGTACCTGTTTCTGTGATATAGGTATCAATAGGATAGTCAAAATCATTTCCTTCCGTACTGCCATCTCCATTACCTTCAAACAGTTCCCTGTATCGTTGCAGCAGAATAAGGTAAGTCTGTTCGTCCAGTTCCATTTTGACGTAGGTATAGGTATCGCCATGCTGGAACTCATATTCATCCTTATCCCATGTGAATCCTTGCAGCTTGGCTGCTTCCAGCAGATGAGTCATCTGGCTGAAATCTTTGGCAAACATATTCCTGTCTTCTCTTGATTCCGGCAATTTGGTAAAGTTTTCGATTTTCTGTGCCTGGAATATATCCCTTATGTGCAAGAACTTCTGGTTGATATTTGTCAGATTGCTTTCCAGTTTATCGACAAAAACACCTAACGGCCTGTCCACATATACATCGAGTGCATCGTTGATATTCTGCTCCATGGTGTAAGGGAAAGAGTAATAGCGGATAATGCCGAAAGGCTTGTCCGGACCAAACAGGCGGTTGGTGCGTGAGAACGACTGGATAATGTCCACATATTTCATTACCTTATCCACATACAGCGTATTTACCCATTTGGAATCATAACCTGTCAACATCTGTGAGACCACAATAAGCAGGTCTATCTGCTGTGTGTGATCATGTTCTATATTGAGGTAAGGCTTCTTGTGTGCCAGTCTTTTGGCCACATCCTTTTTGTATTTGGCATATGTGGAAAGCTGGAATGTTGTTCCATATTTCCGGTTATAGTCATCCAGCATCTCCAGCAAGGCATCTTCCTTGGCAATTCCGCCATCAGAATTGTCTATGTTGTTGTCGAATACGGCTACCACATTCAGGGAAGGATATTGCTCCTTGAATATCCGATAATAAGCTATTGCCTCAGGTATATTCTTTGTAGCCAGAATTGCGTGGAATTTACCGTTCTTGCTCAGTTTATCCCTTCCACTTGCGATGTCGGCTGCGACAGCCTGGTGATGAACAGGCTGCTGATACAAGTCTTTAGGCAGATAATGTTCTATTCCGTGTAAGGTTTCATCTCCTTCCTTATAAGTGTCCGGCATCTTCAGTTCATTCATGAACATGTTGTAAATAGACATTTTCTGTTCGTCATTTTCAATCTCCTCGATGCTGTTTACCTTCAGTTGGGAGAATGCCACTTTTTCGCGAAGCTCATTGTCTTCGTAGGTTCTCACCATATACGGATCGAATCCCAATACGTTGTGATCAGGGATTCCGTTGGCGATGGTGTATTTATGAATCATGTCGCCGAATATGGTTTCGGTCATGATTTCATGCTTGGCGTTTTCTTTGAAGACTGGTGTTCCCGTGAAACCGAAAAGCAGGGCTCTTTTGAAGGTATTCTTGATACCTATCAGCATATCGCCGAACACGCTACGATGACATTCGTCTATGATAAATACCAGTCGTTTACGATCTATCAAATCAATGTCATCTTGCGAAATATCTTTCCCTGCTTTGATGTTCGACATCTTCTGAATAGAGGTCACAATCAGTCGGTCGTCGTTATCTGTACTTTTGAGCTTACTCAACAGGATAGCTGTGTTCTGCGTATCCTGAATAGCTTCGTCTTCTCCCGCAAATCCACGGTATTCATCCAATGATTGCACGCTCAGCTCAATGCGGTCCAATAGAAATACCACTTTGTCTGCATCGCCGGAATTGGCTATAAGCTGTGCTGACTTGAAACTGGTCATGGTCTTTCCGGAACCGGTGGTATGCCACACGTATCCGCCACGATGCTGATGAGTATCCCAGTTAGTCTTATGCGTTA
The DNA here is from genome assembly GCF_025151215.1 of Parabacteroides merdae ATCC 43184. NCBI lineage: Bacteria > Pseudomonadati > Bacteroidota > Bacteroidia > Bacteroidales > Tannerellaceae > Parabacteroides > Parabacteroides merdae. Next base: position 2,253,682 of record NZ_CP102286.1, on the reverse strand, counting down.
TGTCACTGATTTTGCTGGCTGCAAAATACTGATAGCTGCGAAGTACTTTCAGTGTCTTATCCTTATCGTCGGCAATGGTATAATAACCGATTAGCTGATGTGCCATGGGGATGCTGAGCAAATCGGATACAATTCGCCTCCAGTCTCGTATGATTGTGTTGTTAAAGTCTTCCCAATGGAAATAGAATTCCGGCTTGAAATTCTCTTCTTTGCCCGGATTGGCAAAATAGAGTGTTTCTTCCGGAGTCATGGCCACGAAAATCTGCACCATCTTGAAGATACCGTTGTCGAATACACCTTCGTGGGTATAACGCTTAATCTGAAAGGTAGCCTGACTTACATCTACTTTGGAACGTTTCAGCTCTATATGAATCACCGGCATGCCATTGATGAGCAACATCACATCGCCCCGTCGGTCACCGCCCAACGGGTGCGAAGCCTTGAAACGAGGTTGGCGGGCAATCTGGTAGCGGCTCTGTCCGGCACTGATTTCGCGTGCATCGAAAATCTTCAGATATACTTCCTTGCCGTAATTGTTTGTATCGGCAGGATTGTCGCGTTTGATACATACCTGTCCGCCATTGATAAACATATTCATGGCGTATGGGCTGTCGCACAGATTCACCTGATCGATGATTTGGCGCATCTCACTCGCAGTAAGCGGATAATTGCCTAATTTGTTGATGTCACGGTTGTTGTCAAAGAGAATCTTTGCCCAGTTCTGGATCAAATCATCTTCTGTGGGTTGTACAAGGACTTCCTTTTCCCAACCGTGATGGGGGAGAAGGTCGACCAAGGCTTGTTCAAACAGACTTTCCTTGACGAAATATTGTATGTCGTTTATATTATCCATATTTACTCCATTAAAGGTTTGAATGATATTTTACACAAACATCTTATCCAGACAAGCTGCCTTGATTTGTTTTAGCTTTTCAAGGCGTTGGGTTTGGAGAGAGATTTGTTTATCAAGATTTGAAAAGAATAATCCTATTTTAACTTGTTCATTTTTTGAAGGGATCAATACTATTTGTTTGTACAAATCATCCCACACAATGTTCTTTCTACACAAACTAGCACCTGCTGTTGTTGCATTCAGGAAAAAAACTTTTGTAGAATCCATTTTTATCCATTGTTGTAGGAATAATGGTGATATATTAACGATTTCGTAGACCTTGTAAGCTGGTGATATAAGTCCATGCTCAAATCTTAAATTAACATTGGCATTTCCTAAATGGAGATTTTGGGTTGAAAGAATTAGCATATTCTTTTTTATTTTCTTATATCCAATATTAGAAGCTCCTCTTTGATGTCCAAATAATTCAGAGTTTAAGTACACTCCTGTAATTGCGGACGATAATAAAATATCCTCATTCTCTACTGTTGACCTTTCATAACTTTCTTTTAAGAATGACCCAAAAGGAATTTTTTCCCATTCTCCTTCAAATCCTTTAAATCTTACTTTAGGTACAGTTTCTCCTTCTTGTGGAAACATAGATTGTAGGCTTGCATCTTTTATTTGTTTTAAAGATACAAGTTTCTTTGATGTGGTTTGAATTAATGAATCTAATGACTGGAAATAAGATGCTATCTTTTGCTGTTCGTCATAACTAGGAGCACAATTTACCTCTATTGAATTTATTATATTTTTGGATAGACTTGGAACTCCTGTGGATTCATCGTATTTTAACCAATCAATTCTTTGAAATATGCAATTACAAAATTGTAAGTTATTATATTTACGAGGTATTGCATAAAAGAGTGTATCAACAGTCCAAAAAGGTGCTTTTAATATATATGGTTTGTTAATAGTACCTTTACGTCCTATTCCTATAGCATCTTTATCGTAAGATAAAGCTGCGTTAACACTTAACATGTATCCACCAGTTCCATATACAGGTATATTCCCATTACATAAGTGCTTATAATCCATTCCACTATTCAGTTGAACGAGTTCATCCAATGTTTTTTTGTTCCAAGTTTTATCTAATCCTTTAAATCTAATTTCAGGTACGTTCATATACTTATTTCTTTTCACCATTAATCAACTCATTAAGTCCTAATAAAGTAAACTCATCTCCAGTCAGTTCACCAATAAGATCAGATAATTCTTTTTGGGATTTTCCCAAGTCCTCATTCAACTGCTTATAACTTATAGCATATTTCTTACCTAATGTAAGCACTTTAGTTTCAAAAGCCGACAAAACCTCAGTGAGCGTTTCATCAATACCTTTGATAATAGGATCAATCCATTTTTTATGCAGGAACAGAGAAATATCTTCGTCAGAAAGATTCTCTATCGCTTCTACCGTTTTGTCAATAAGAGCCTGCTTTGCCTCCTTGATTTGTTTGTTTTTGTTTTTCTGTTCCTCCCAGAGTTTGACAATCTTCTTCAGTTTCTCTTTAGTTTCCTCTTCCACCGCATCCTTTTTGGCTTTTGCTCCCGCAGTAATGGCTTTCTTATCAAAGGCATTTTCCTTTTCACTATCCAAATAAGCCTCAGATTCCTCTTCTGAGAAGCTTTCACGGATTTCATCCAGTTCACCTGAGATTTCTTCTACCCGCATCTGTAAACCGGCTATAGCTTTCAGTTCATCTTGAAATTTTTCCTGTTGTACCAATTCAAAAGGAATAATGCGGCCTTTCAAACCATCTGGCACTTCAATCTCTTCGTCGCCTTTCTTTACCAGTTTATAAGCAGGTTCTACTACTCTTACCGCTCCAATGCCTTCCTGCTGTATGGTCTCAATGTCGTTGGTGATGCCCTGCCAGTTGTCAGCCAAAGCTTGATAGGCTGCATACCGGTTAATAAGTGGTGTTTCATGCAAACGGGCAAAAATATCATCGGAAATAGCATCCAGTTCTTTTTGTGGATTTATCGTATCTACATGATCAATCAGCCGATGATGAACACTATTGGCAAAACCTTCGAAAGCCCGTGCAAACCTCTTCTGGAAGGCTTTCACGTCTGCATTCTGCTCTATAACTGATTGAGTATCTTCGGCCCTCAACTGAGAATAAGGTTTGTCTGTATCCGCTCTAAACAATTCTTCACGCAAAGAAGGGAATGTGTCCCAATATTTTTGAAGTTCGTCAATCTCACTGTGAGGGATGCCTCCGAACATGGTGGCATAGATGTCGAACTTTTCAACAGGATCACTGGAATCTACATAACGAGGGATATTCAGATTGTAACCGTTTTGACGGATTTCATCACGGGACACTGTACGGGAGTATCCGGGAATCGTCTTTCGCTCGCGTACCGTATCGGCAATACGTTTGATATCACATTCGCGCAACTTGTTATTTTTTCCTTCCTTAACAAAACCCTTCGAGGCATCGATAATCAGCACGTCGTCATTGTCACGATGCTGTTTGAGCACCATAATGAGGGTAGGAATACCTGTGCCGAAGAAAATATTGGCAGGCAGTCCGATAATGGCATCGATGTTGTTCTTCTCAATGAGGTTGCGACGGATTTTGCCTTCTCCTTCACTATTTTCATCAGCATCGCCACGGAAGAGAACCCCGTGAGGAAGCACAATCGTCAGGATTCCGTCCGGTTTAAGATGATGGAGTTCATGAAGCAAAAAGGCGTAATCAGCTTTGCTTTTAGGAGCTACACCATAATCCTTGAAACGTGCATCCAGTTCACGGTCGTTGGCATCCCACTGTTGAGAATAGGGGGGATTGCTGACAACGGCATCCACGTAAAGCGGTTTGCCGATGTCACCGCCGTCGGTCTGCAAAGGCCAGTCTTCTTCCAGAGAGTCGGCACAACGGGTATTGATGTTATCCGGTTTGATACCACGCATCACCAGGTTCATACGTGTCAGGTTGTAAGTGTTTTCCTTCAGCTCCTGCGCATAGTATTTCACCTTGTTCTTGTCCTCGATATGGCGCCCAACCGATTTACCGATAGTAATCAACAAAGAACCTGAACCGCTTGTAGGGTCATAAATTTCAATTTTGTCTTTATTCTTATGGTGTTCAGCCACAATTTCAGACATCAGGATAGCCACTTCGTGAGGCGTATAGAACTCTCCGGCCTTTTTCCCGGCATTGGCTGCAAAGTTACTGATAAGGTATTCATATACATATCCCAGCACGTCATAGTCCTGGCTTCCATCGGTAGGTATATCTTTTATCAGCTTTATCAAATTCTTCAGTGCACGTGTTTGTGAGGTCGTATTTTCGCCTAATTTACTCAAACCGGCCTGTAGTGTCTTGAATACGTTTTCATATACATGTCTGTAGTTAGGACTGATCAGGCGGTCGAAGCTGTTGAGCGCTCCGCTCAAGTCGGCCACGCTAAATTCAGAATTGGGCTTCAGCCATGTGCCGAACAGATTTTTGTATTCAATGAAGTAGCCGATGTTATTTCTGCAATATTCCATCATCATGACTGCTTCCTGGTCTTCATGATTTTCTACAAGTGTCACAATATCCTCATCAGTCCATCCGATACTTTTCAGATAGTTCACCTCATTGTCCGACAGGAATTTATAGAAGATTAAGCCAAGTATATAGTCTTTATATTCGTTGGCTTCTATCTTGGAACGCATCTTGTTGGCAGATGCCCATATTTTATTGGCAAGTTGTTGTTTGTTCATAAAATCAATTTTGAATTTAGCTTACTCTATATGAGAATATCATAAGCAAAGGTTTAAATTAAGAATGCAGACATTCTGCATTTATTTGAGAATACTTAGTATATAGAAATCTTATTCATCAGACTCTCTGAGCAAGTCCTTAACCTCCACATTAAGCACTTTAGCTATTTGAAGTAGCATTTCTAAACTGGGTTGTGCCGTATTTGTACACCATTTGGAGATGGTAGCAGGATCTTTCCCCACTTGTTCTGCCAGCCATTTATTGGTCTTTTCCTTCTCGGCTAGCATCACCTTGATTCGGTTTATTTTTTTGTTGGACATATCTCATCTTTAATTAACAATTATACAAATATAATCCTTTTGCCTAAAAAAGCAATTGAGTTTTAATTAATAATTAGCCGTAAAAGGAAATTTTATTGCGTATAATTCAATTTCATACTGTATTATAGTCGAAAACAATGTATCTAGGAGATTTTGATTAAGATAAATTGTTTACTTTTGAAATATAGACAATCTTAAAATTGATTTTTATGAATGATAATATTGAATATGAGAAATTTGCTCAAGAGATTTATAATGAGATTTTGAAGAATTTGTATGTAAAGAATATAGAGGTTATGCATAATGTGAAATTGATAGGAAAGTCAGGCCAGAAGCATCAAATAGATGTATACTGGGAATATCAATATGATAATACTATATTCAAGATTGCAATAGAATGTAAGAATTATAACCATACAGTATCTATTGGTAAAGTGAGAGACTTTTTTGGTGTCCTTTATGACTTGGAAGAAGTAAAAGGCATTATGGTTACCAAGAAGGGTTATCAAGAGGGGGCAAAGAAATATGGTGAGCATTACGGAATTGATTTAATGGAATTAAGAGAACCAGAAGATGGAGAGGCAATTGTTGCTGAAACCACATTAACTATTGATAGTTCTGTTAGACATAGACTTTTTCAGGTTGATGAAGATTGGGCTAAAGCACATGATTTAAATATCCAATCATATAAGCAACGATTAGATTGGCTCTGTTCCCCCGTTTGTGGTAAATGGATTAATGCTACCCATATCCCTTTAACTACTAAGGAGGATACGATTAGGAATTCTGAAGGTAAGATTATTGCAGATATACAAAAATTGGAAGATGGGTTGCCTAAAAATTCCAAGCAAGATGATGGCTATGTTTATCCTTTTGAGGATGCTTATGTAAAAACAGAATGGGGAGACATTAAGATTAAAGAAGTGAAATTTGAGGAAGAAAATCATACAGAAATAAAACAATTTAAAATTGATGCACAAAATATAACAAAGGCAATACTAAAAAATGCAATTAATAAAGAAGTGCTGTTCGTAGGAAAAACTATTAAGGATTTATTTAAATAATAGGGAAGAAAAAAAGACTCAATGCCTCAAATAAAGCAACATTGAGTCTTTATGCTGAATTATGATGAAAATTTGATGAGTTATAAATCATTCATTCCCTTTTGTTTAAATACAATATTCATCATTTCATCAAATCATCGGAACTTTTTAAGAAATTCTTTTGTAATGGTATAATAGCGGCCAGTTTTCTTTTCTTCTCGATACGGTGGGCCTGGAGGGAAGTTTTTTATGAAGGTTGAATAAGCAAGAGAATTGTCAGTAGGTGTAAGTCTCCAGTTCCTTTTTAGAATGTTTCGAATCTGATAGGTTTCAACCTTGATATTACTAAGCATTAATAACTGTTGAATGTCATTAATACAGAAAGTCAATTTATCCTGGCTCATGGTATCCATGATATTTATGCAGATTTCAGCGAGATCTATTTCTGTATGATTCCTGCTACAATTGATAATCCTGTCGAGAGCTGGCGTATGTATCTGTTGCGGACTGAACCACATTCTGCTTTCTTTGTCCGTAGTGAGTTGACGGTGTTGAAGAAAGTAAAGGAATGCTGGAATTTCCGTGATAAGTTTTTGAAGAAAACTTGTATCATCATTTTTGAGAGGATTAATTTTTCGCATCCAATAACGTGTTTCTCCCGGTTCTATAAGAACAGGGGTATCTTCATTATTGGAACACATGATGAATTTACCAAAAAATTGCACTTCACAGCGGTCTTTACCCTTTGCTTCAATCTTGTATACACTTGCTGTACTTAGATTCTTTAATCGTTCAGAATCCTCTCTACGGTTAAGCAACACTTCGTCAACTCCAATGAGTAATTTGCCGGCCCAATCAGCATTGAACTGGCTACGAAAATCTTCGTTGGTGTTAAATGTGACGTTATCCTGAAAGATTGCTTTCAGAAAATTCAGAAAGGTACTTTTACCGGTGTTTCTTTCTTGCGAAACCAAAAGGAGAATAGGCAGTTTCTGCACAGGGTTGAGATAAAGAAGCTGAAAGTAATCCATACCTAACTCATAATGTTCTCCGAATATATGATGAATAAGTTCTTGTATATGTGGAAACTTCCCTTTTTGAGGGATATGAGTAATCGGCTCATACAGATTAAGGAACGAGCCAATATTCCTCTTATAATCTACGTGACTTGGAACTGTACAGAAACCATCGTATTTAGGAACACTTGCTATGAAGTCTTTCCCATGATCATAACGTAAAGTCCCCATACTCCAAGGGACTCTACGCTTCGCAAATGTGCCATTAATAAGAGGCTGAAAAACTATTTTATAGAGTGTGGTACCAACTCTTACGTATTCATCTGTCATTTCAATTTTTCCCATATCTAAAATTCCTCCCATCCTGATTTTGGCTTATGTTTTACTCCTTTTTGTATCTCTTTGTATAGGCTCTCTTTGTCAATCGGTTTTTTCCATCCACTCCATAAGTTCGGTACGTTTGAATTTAAGCATTTTCCCAGGTTGATAATAGGGAATTTTATTTGCCTGAACAAGAGCATAAACCGTTGGCTTAGCCAGACTGAGTATCTCACAAGCCTCGTTAATACCAATCATTTCTTCCTTTGCTGCTGTCTGTCTCTTTAATAACTGCTTCATCTCATTAATAGAAATCGTCAGTTCTTCCACCTTCTCCAATAGAAAAGCTGTGGCTTGAGGTAATTCCTCGAAATTTAATTTCATCTTCATCATTTTAAATTGATTTTCAGCAAAGAAAGATGGTGTATTATTGGTTAACTGGTGGATTATAAGTTAACCAATGGATAGTAATGTTTTTTCTATATTAATCTTTTGAAAGGGGAAGAGACTGTGCAACGAGCGGTGTTCCGATAGGAATAATTTTTATAGTAAACCGGCCTTCATTACAGGTGAGTTTGCTTGAAATGGTCAGTATCTCAGTATCTTCAAGCATAAGCTGAAAACTTTTTTTGATGAAATGTGCTATTTGCATGTTTGAGCATCCTAACCGTTTCCCGATATTTCTAGCTAAATGGTATAAATCTTTTGATGTAACTCCATTCAAACGACGTAATACAGCTGTCTTTATTTCTGTTTTATTGTTTAAGGCCATAATATTTTCTTTCATGACACTCATTTCATTGCTTGTCAGTATATCTTTGAAAGTAGCTTCAAAATAAGACATGACTTCTTTTATTGTATCATCTTTTTCTTTTTTGATACGTTCTCTATCCAATCTTACTTCTTCCTCATGAGAGTACAATATAGAATTTTCTGTCTTTTCTTTATCATCATCAATGGTTTTATGAAATAGTTTCATCGATAGTCTACCATTCCTTTTCGTATTTCCCTGTATTTTGTTAATCCTTTTACTTCTTTGATCTTGTAATACATCAATAAAATTACATATTGTAGGTACAATATATTTACAGTAAGCTGTTTCAACCATAAATATGATTGTAATAAAAAGTAGGGTAGTGAAGAGTGAGTATAATACAAGATCTAGACTATGTGGAGAGTTTCCTTTCAATATCAGATATCTGGGAATTGAGGTAATTGAACATATTGCAGTTACATATATTACAGCAAAATGGAATAAATTTAATCTTTTCATAATTAGTGATTTTTTGTTATTGATTTTGATGCAAATATATTTTTGAAGTATCAGAAATTAAAGGAAATGATTACAAAATGTCTGGTTTTTAATATAATATAAGTATCATACTTCGTGAAATCGCCAATCATACTTATAAAAAAACGAACAAAGAAAATTTACATTTTTAACTGTATTTTGTATTGTTACATAAATGAAAAAGCCGTTGGGAAACTTCGATTTTTCTCAACGGCTATGCATATAAAACTTTTGATCACTATTGCATGTTTGTTTCAGATATGCAATTTTATTGCATATTACTTTAGTGATATTTTATCGACAGTTTCTCTTTTCTTTTCACTTACTAATTCAGCATAGATTTGTGTTGTTGCAACATTCTTGTGAGTAAGCATTTTTGACACTGTGAAGATGTCTGTACCGGCTGCGATCTGTAGTGTAGCATATGTGTGCCTAAAGCAGTGGAATGTTATATGTTTTTGAATACCAGCTTTCTTTATCCATGCTTTAAGAGGGTATCCAGTCATGCAACGGCGCAATTCTTTGAACACTTTACCTGTGCCCGGTTCTCCACAAAGTGCGTATGCTTCATAACTGATAGGTAGTAGGGCTTCTGTCTGTGTCTTTTGCGTACGAAGACGAATACAATGTCCCAGATCGGGGGCTGTGCATAAGTTTTCCCACTTAAGATTCAATATATCACTGATGCGTAATCCGGTAAGACATGAGAAAAGGGATGCATTTCTTAATACAGGTATATCGCATGGAGTTGAAGCCAGAGTCTTTAATTCATCTTGTGTTAAAAACTCTTTATGAATATCCCTACTTTCTATCTTTTCAAGAAAATCATTGGGATTTTCACGTAAATATTTATCTCTATATGCAAGTTTCAAAACTCCTCGGAATAATGAGAAATAACTGGCAGCTGAATTACGGGAAACCATTTTATCTGTATGTTTTAGTTGCCTTGCATGAAGAAGATAGTCTCGGAAGCGGTTACATAGGTCAACAGTGATTTCTCCAAACATACATTTGCCATTGACAAATTTCTCAAAGTGCAGATAAACAATATGCCATTTATGATCTTTTTTACGGCATACTTCTTTGAAATATGCCATAAAGTCGGCTCTCATTTTGTGTCTGTCCATAAATCCAAATTCTTCATTGATTACAGCCTCTTGTCGGCGGCATCTGATAAGTTCGGCTTTAGCTAGGATTTCATTATTGTAATCTAGCTCAATTGCATTTTTGGGGGTTGCATAAATGTAAAATCCTAAATATTCACGTCTGCTCAGTTGCATTGTTTTAGGATTACGTACAGCAGGGTAGTAGTCCAAGTAAAGAGAGATTCGTCCGTTTCTGATAGGGCGTTGTCTTAGTGTTACAGTAGTACATGTTTGTTGTCTCATAATATATAATGTATTAAAATTTATATTCAGGTTTAATTCTTATTGTGGTGATAGCAAAATAAACAAGTGTATTCCTGGTGATGTGGTTATTTTAAAGTTAACCACAGGATAACCAGTAAATAACATTAAATCGAAGGTGGAGCAAGCAGATCATCAAGCTCTTTGCGCGATATCTTGATATATTTCCCTTCCTGCACTTTACTGATATGATGCCATTTTACATAGTGATACAATTGGTCACGTGTGAGATTGTATTTTTCCATAGCTTCGGCTGTCGTATAATATTCTGGTTCAGCTTTAGCAAGACCTTTGGCAATATCTACATGTTTTTTTGAATAGAATACCTGCCGTTTGATTTTTTTCTTTGGAATTGCAAATCGGGAAACAAAAGAATATATAGCACTTGTTGTCATGCCAAACTTTTCCGTTAGATCTTCTACAGAATACCATTCCGTAATGTTGGAGTCCGGTGCTTTAGATGCAAAATATTTATCAAAATGCTTAGCACTCCAGTATGTTTTTCCTCTTTTGAAAACTTTGGGTATATTTTGTTCTTTCCCTACTTTAAATATCCATGATTCGTTTACTCCATATTTACTTGCAACTTCAGCGGTGGTATAAAAATCAGTAATAGGAGTGTGAAAGATTCTATTTCGTTTTACATAAGGGGTAGAACTCATCATTGAGTCTATGTCAGACTTATGTATAATGGTAAGTCTTGTACTCAATTTTATTGCCTTCAGTTGTCCACTATAAATATAATTATATACTGCTCTTGATGTGATACCTAAAAGTATTCCAACTTCTTTTATTGAAAGATATTCTTTTTGATTAATTACACTAAAGGTACGTTCTTGAGATACTGTTAGATTTTCTGATTCTGCCTTTTTAACAGTATTGACTCTCTGTCTCATTTTATACGCCCTATCATTACATGATTTTGAACAAAAGCGTGTAGATGTTTTCAAGGCATAAAATTCTTGTCCGCAGTATTCGCAGATTTTCTTAATTCTAATTTTGCTTGCTGCCATTTTACATTCATTTTTTATGTTAAACACTATATTTATTACTCCAATTATGGATGCAAATAGTTGTATCATATTGAACTATATTGTACCATATTGAAATCTCTCTACTACTTTGCAAATCGCAAAATACCCAAATCAGCCCATGCGGTACAAAATCGACACAAAAAATGAATGAAAAACCATTAGAAACCATTATTATATGGTATGAAGGCAAAAAGAAAAGGCGCTCAAAATGAACGCCTTACTAATTAAATATGATAGATGTTTATGGTTTGTAATACTACCTTATTTCCCGATGCAAAACCTCTCAAATATATTCCCTAATACCTGGTCTGTAGTGACTTCTCCGACGATATCTGAGAGGTGGAAGATACATTCTCTTAAGTCTTGGGAGATGAAATCTCCGGAAAGATTGGCGGATAAACCTTCCTGGACACGGTGGATGGATTCGAGGGCGTGGGTTAGGGCTTCGTAATGACGGATATTAGTGACGATGACGTCGTTTGAGGACAAAGAGGGAATATGAGCAGCTTGGATCAGAAGATCCTGCAACTTGTCGATATGCTCTCTTTTCTTAGCCGAGATGAAGATCGATTGCACGTTTTCGGGAAGGTCGGTCGGTTTAAACTGGCGATCGGTGAGCAGGTCGGCTTTGTTGAAAACGAGGATCAGCTGTTTACCTTCCGAGCGAGGTAGTATCTTTTCGGATAATTGGGCGATCTGCAAAGAAGCATCGGCTGCATCTATCATCCAAAGGACAATGTCTGCTTGGTCAAGCTTCTGGAAGGTCCGTTCGATACCGATACTTTCGATCGCATCGTGCGTTTCGCGGATGCCGGCGGTGTCGATGAAACGGAAAGTGATCCCTCCGATGTTGATCGTGTCTTCGATGACGTCACGGGTTGTACCGTGGATGTCGCTGACAATCGCTTTGTCTTCATTCAGCAGGACGTTCAGTAGAGTCGATTTTCCGGCATTTGTCTCACCTATGATCGCTACAGGAATGCCATTCTTGATCGCGTTTCCTACACTGAAAGAGTTGGCCAGACGCGATATGACTGTTTCGATATGGGCCGCCAATGTGCTGAGTTCGCTACGGTCGGCGAACTCCAACTCCTCGTGGTCGCTGAAATCCAGTTCCAGTTCCATCAAAGAAGTGATATGCAAAAGTTGTTCGCGCAAGTTCTTTAATTCATGGCTGAAACCACCGCGCATCTGGTTTAATGCCAAGCGGTGTTGACCGGCTGAGGTCGAGGCGATCAAGTCAGCGACCGCCTCGGCTTGGCTCAGGTCCATCTTGCCGTTCATGAAAGCACGTTGCGTATATTCGCCGGGGAGGGCGGAGCGGCAACCTCTTTCAATCAAAAGTTGCATGATTTGTTGCTGGATGTAGACGGAACCGTGGCAGGTAATTTCTACTGTGTCTTCGCCGGTAAAAGAATGAGGTGCGCGGAAAAGGGCGATCAGCACCTCGTCTATGAGCTCTTCACCACGCCTGATACTACCGTAACGCAGTGTATAGGCTTTCTGTGACAGCAGGCCTTTTCCTGCTGTACGCGGTACGAATATCGTGTTGCAGATTGCGATTGCTTCCGGTCCGGAGATGCGGATGACGGCAATCCCCCCGGCTCCGGGGGCAGTTGATACGGCGCAGATAGTATCTTCCATTAGTCTATACAGTTATTAATTCATATTTCTGTGTTCCAAGACCAATCTTTTCAGCATGTTCCAGTCCTGCTTGCCAGTTCGTGTCGGGGTGCATGAGGTGGAATTTGTCGCAACCTTCCAGATGTTCGTGATGCGGAGCGTCTGAAAGGCGGTTACCAGTCTCCAGGATCGGGGCCTTGATCACCATATCGGCACAAGCCTTGTCTAATGCGACCGGATCAAAAGAAGCGGCGATGCCCAGATCTGGCACAATCGCTGCATCATTGTGGTTCCAACAATCACATTCAGGTGAGACATTCATGATAAAGCTGATGTGGAAATTCGGCTTGCCGGACAAGACAGCTTTGGTATATTCGGCGATCTTGTAGTTTAAACGTTCAGACGTGTCGCCTTCACCCATGACGGCTCCGTCGTATTGGCAAAGAGCTACGCACTGGCCACAACCGACACATTTTCCGTAGTCGATTTCTGCTTTATGGGAAGCGTTCAAATGAATGGCATCGTGGCGGCAATGCTTGACGCATATATTGCAACCCTTGCAACTTTCGATGTCGATTCTGGGTTGTGATGCCGAGTGAAGTTCAAGTTTTCCACCTACGCTGGCGCATCCCATGCCGAGGTTCTTCAAAGCGCCGCCGAATCCGGTCTGCTCGTGTCCTTTGAAGTGGTTCATAGAAATAATGATATCTGCATCGGCAATAGCGGAACCGATTTTGGGAGCTTTACAATATTCACCGTCGATTTCGATTTCACGGTATTCGGTCCCTTTCAGGCCGTCGGCGATAATCACGTCGCATTTGGCGGAAATGGGGTTGAAACCGTTTTCCATTGCACTTTCCAAATGGTCTACTGCATTGGCGCGACGGCCTGAGTACAAGGTGTTGCAATCTGTCAGGAAAGGCTTCGCCCCTAAGTTGCGAAGCAACGTGGCCATCCGGGCTGCATAGTTTGGCCGGATAAAGGCCAGGTTACCAGGTTCGCCGAAGTGGATCTTGATCGCTACAAACTGATTCTGGAAATCAATGTTTGCTATGCCCGCACGTTTTACGAGACGTTCCATCTTGTCCAACAAGTTACTGGACGGGGTCGTACGGAGATTGGTAAAGTAAACTTTAGACGTTTCCATTTGTTTATTGGTTTTTATAGGGACAAAGGTACGAAAAAAACTATTCTTCCTGTAAGTTGTTGGTTTTGTAGATTGGCTTTTATATATTATTTTTGTGTCAAATCAGTTATACTATGGACATGTTTTGGTTAAACCATGAGCAGTTACTTAAAGGCGTAAATCTGGGTTTCCAGCGTTACTTATCCCGACAGGTCAAGTGGGACAGGAGGCTGATCGGTATCTTTGGAGCGAAAGGGGTGGGAAAAACAACGCTTTTGTTGCAGCGTATCAAATTGGCTTATGGCGATTCTCATGAAGCCCTGTATTTGCCTCTCGATAATATATGGTTTCAGGAACGGTGCATGTTGTCCGAAACGGTCAGGCAATTTTATGAAGAGGGGGGCAGGCATCTTTTTCTAGATAATGTCCATCGATATGGTAGCTGGGTACAGGCGATAGAGTGTTTACACGACGATTATCCTGATATGCAGATAGTGTTTGCTGCACCTTTGCTGGTTGAAGGAGAGAAGACGGAGATGCCTTTTGACGGGAAAGGCGATTGGTATACGTTACATACCATGTCGTTCCGTGAATATTTGTCCTATGAAGGTGCGTTGGATCTCAAACCGGTCCCGTTGGACGAACTTTTGCTTAACCATGCGGAAGTGACGCAACAGGTGATGGATGAAGTAAACATAGTCCCCATTTTCCGGAATTATCTGGAACATGGTTGCTATCCTTTTTATTGGGAAGATCCGGATGCCTTCAATTTCCGTTTGCAGGATTTGGTGCGAGATTCGATCGATGTGGACCTTCCCGCCATTCGACAGATGAATAATGCCATGTTCCGGAAGATGAAACAATTGCTGATTCAACTTGCCCAAGAAGCTCCGGAATTTCCCCGCATGCAGGCTTTGACATCCAAATATGAGGCGGATAATACACATATACACCGGTTATTGGGTTATATAAAAGAGATAGGGGTGCTCCGCATTCTACAAGTCAGAAAAGAAGACGGCACACTGGCCCGTTCGTATCGCTCTTTCCTGGCGAACACGAATCTGATGGCAAGTCTTTTCCGGGAGATGGAGCGGGTTTACGTGGGTGAGACGTTTTTCGTCGATCAGATGTCTAATTGCGGGACTGTGGAGCTTTTGCATAATGGAGATTATCGTGTGAATGAAAAGTACACGTTCATGATCGGTGATCCGTTGATGGATTATGAGCGTATCAAGAATGTGGAAAATGCGTTTGCCGCTATACACGGACAGCCTAAAAGTGTAGGAAACAAAATACCTGTCTGGGCACTCGGTCTTTGTTATTGATTGATTTTGTCATCAACTAAATATGTAAGCTATGTTGGAAAATATGAAAAACAGACGGACGATCCGTAAATATACGACTCAGGACATTCCGGATGCTTTGTTGAATGAATTGCTGGAGGTTGCTGCCCGTGCATCCAATACGGGGAATATGCAACTGTATAGTGTGGTCATTACCCGCGATAAGGCAAATAAGGAAAAGTTGGCTCCTGCCCATTTCAATCAGCCGATGATTACGGCGGCTCCGGTCGTGCTCACCTTCTGTGCCGATGCTAACCGTTTTGTAAAATGGGCGGAGCTGCGCGATGCAGTGGCCGGTTTCGATAATTTCCAGACTTTTATCGCTTCGACTATCGATGCGATGCTGTTTGCCCAAAGTTTCTGTACGGCAGCAGAGGAAAAAGGATTGGGAATCTGCTATTTGGGAACGACGGCTTATAACGCAGATAAGATTATCGATGCCTTGTCGCTTCCACGCTTGGTTGTCCCTATCGTGACAGTCACGGTCGGCTATCCCGACGGAATGCCTGAACAGGTGGAACGCTTGCCACTCGGAGCGGTGGTTCACCAGGAGGTTTATACGGATTATACGTCAGCTTCTATCGATGCCTTATACCACGATAAGGAAGAGTTGGAAGTAAATAAACAATTTGTACGGGAGAATGATAAGAAAACATTGGCCCAGGTATTTACGGATGTACGTTATACGAAGGCCAACAATGAATATTTCTCCGACGTATTACTGAAAGTCTTGAAAGGGCAAGGCTTTTTGTAACCCTATGCGTTGTGGTTGCTAACCCTATGCTTTAACCTGCGTAACCCATAGGGTTAGCAACTATAATGCATAGCTTTCTTTTAGATCCGGTCCAATACCGTTTCGATCAGGCCGGTCATGGAACCTTTGTATTCGGTATTCATGTCTTGGGCCACCCGACCGGCAATAATGCAGCACACGGTCATGGCACGATGTCCCATCAAGGCGGACAGTCCGGCGAGAGACGAACTTTCCATTTCGAAGTTGGTAATCCGGCTATCGTTGAACTCGAAAGCTTCTATTTTACGGTTCAGTTCCGGATCGGCGAGCGGCAAGCGGAGCTTGCGGCCTTGCGGACCGTAGAAGCCGTTGGCTGCAATCGTCACTCCCCGGATAATATCGTCTTGTGTGATCTGCTTGACCAGGGATGGATCGGCGGAAACGACATAGGGCTGGATGCCGCTTAGCTTCCATTTCAATTGTCTCATCAGTTCTGATTCGAAAGCCTTGTCGCGCACTTTCTCGGAGCCGGCATAAAAATACAGAACTCCGTCGAACCCGATTGATTTTCCTGCTGCCACATAGGTCCCGACAGGAACAAACGGTTGCAATCCTCCTGAAGTGCCGACACGTACCATTGTCAGTTGCCGAAATATCGGTTTGATGGTACGAGAAGCAAAGTCGATGTTTGCCAAAGCGTCCAGTTCATTCAGGACGATGTCGATATTGTCGGTTCCGATGCCGTGTGAAAGTGTTGTGATGCGCTTCCCTTTGTAAGTGCCGGTGATGGTATGGAATTCACGGCTCGACACTTCACATTCTTTCGTATCGAAGTAGGAAGCGACGGTGTTTACGCGATCGGGGTCGCCGACCATGATGATCTTGTCGGCGAGCTGTTCCGGTTTCAGATGCAGGTGAAAGCAACTGCCATCGGGATTAATGATAAGTTCGGAAGGTGCGATCATTTGATTTCAGGTTTATGATTTTAGGTTTATGATTTCAGATTTATGATTTATGTGTTGATGATAAATCATAAATCTGAAATCATAAATCCTTGTTAGTCTTTTAATGGTTTCGAAGGTGCATTTGACGGTTTGGCGATTGCCTCACGCATGCTGGTATCTGCTTCGATATTCTTCATCTTATAATAGTCCATGATACCCAAATTGCCATTACGGAAAGCTTCAGCCATGGCCTTGGGAACTTCGGCTTCGGCTTCGATAACCTTCGCACGGGCTTCCTGTGCTTTGGCTTTCATCTCCTGTTCGACGGCAACGGCCATGGCACGGCGTTCTTCAGCTTTTGCTTGGGCGATATTCTTGTCGGCTTGAGCCTGGTCCATTTGCAGATAAGCTCCGATGTTCTTGCCTATGTCGATATCAGCGATGTCGATGGACAAGATTTCAAATGCAGTCCCTGCATCCAGACCTTTACGGAGAACCAGCTTGGAGATGGAATCCGGATTTTCCAGCACGCTTTTATGATTTTCAGACGAACCGATAGAGGATACGATGCCTTCGCCGACACGGGCCAGAATCGTTTCTTCGCCGGCACCTCCGACTAATTGCTTGATGTTGGCACGAACCGTCACACGTGCTTTGGCGATCAGCTGGATACCGTCTTTGGCAACGGCTGTAACGGGAGGTGTGTCGATGACTTTCGGGTTGACCGACATTTGCACGGCTTCAAATACATCACGTCCTGCCAGGTCGATAGCGGTTGCCATCTGGAAAGGGAGGTCAATATTCGCTTTCGATGCGGAAACGAGGGCATGGACAACCTTTTCGACATGTCCGCCTGCCAGGTAGTGTGCTTCCAATTCGTCACGGGTCAGCGTTTTCAGACCTGCTTTGTGGGCTTCGATCATGGCGCGGGTGATGACATAAGGCGGCACGTTACGGATACGCATCAGGAAGAGCTGTATCAGCGAGATGTTGACACCTGAAACTTTTGCCGAGATCCACAGAAGGAACGGCACATAATAAAAGAAAATTACCAGCAGCAATATCGCTGCTCCCAAAAGGGCGAGAGGTACAAAGGTCATTTCCATGTGAGTAGAATTATGATTTATGAATTATGATTTATTTTTCAATTTTTAATTTTCACGATTACATTGTAGCCATCGACGCGTATTACCTCGACCGGCGTGTTTTCATCAATCAGCTCGTCCATCGATTTGGCTTCTACGGTGATCCCGTTAATGCGGGCCTTCCCGATTGGGGCGAGGCGTGAAAGTGTCAACCCTTCGTCGCCCGGCACGATTCCCAAGTCGCGGCTGGATACCAGCTTGGAATCGATGTCGGTTTTCAAAGCCACCCGGTTGAAGGATTTGGAACGCAACAACCAGATGAAAGAGGCCGCGAACACAAGCGATGATACCGCCAATGTTACATTGCCGATCGGCGTACTGACCGAATAGGCATAGAACAGGCCGCCGGCAGCAAAAAGGAATCCTCCGACACCGGCAACTGTGATACCCGGTAACATAAATATTTCCAGCAGGATAAGCACAATGGCTACAACCATTAGGAAGGCGATAATAAGCATTTCGAATATCATAGAGCCTTGTTTTATCGTTTGTTTTTCAGATAATTGATTTCGGCATTACGAGCTTTCTTCTCCAACTCGCCGGGCTGTTCCAACAAGGCGTTCAGTTGCTCTTCTGCTTGCAGGATGGTTGGCTTCAGTTGCTCTTTGCGGGCCTTGTTGCCTTCGGCGTAAGAGACGCGCAGGCCGTCGAGTTTTTCATTCAGCTCTTTGATCTGTTTGTTCAAGGCAACCACCTTTTCGTAGTAGCCCTTAGCTTCGGGGCTATTGATGTCATCCAGTTTGTAATAGACAATATTATTACCGATGATAAATTCAAAATCCTTTTCGATCTTTTTCTCTCCATAAGGTATTTCTGTGTGCGACAGACGAATCAGGTCGGCATAGTCGGAACTTTCTTTCCAGGAATCTCGGATAGCAGTGATCGCTGCACGGGCGCGTTTCACTTCTATGTCTTCGCTCTCCACCCGTTTATGCTCTGGATTCGGGATGAAGAGATAGACACAGGCTTTTCCTTCCGGCTGGAAACGATCGGATACAAACCATCCCAATCCTTTCACTTCATCGAAGACCATCATATAATCATTGTAGGGCGAATTGAACGGCATGCCCAACTGCTCTGGAGCCAGATAAGTGTCGGAATTGATGTTGTAGCGGGTGACGAAGAGGTCATAACCGCCAATCGAACCGTTCCCTTTGGAAGAATAATAGATCGTGGCGCCATCGGAAAGGACGAACGGGTAGTTGTCATCGTCATTGCTGTTGATGTTCATCGGTAATTGTTTCTCGTCCCCCCATTCGTCCATAAGCATGGACTGGGTAAAAAGGCAATAACGGTCGCCGTCTGTCGAATGAGCATAGTAAATCTTGTCGCCTTTCTGGTTCTTGTAGACGGTCGAGCTCACTGGCTCGTTTGTCTGGAAAAAATCTTTGTAGGAATCGAGTGTGCCGCTTTCTTCGCTTAGGATATAGGCGGAAAGGAAATCGTCTTTGTCCACGACCAAGCTATCTATGATCTGAACATCTTCCACCTTTTCCATCATGCGTTGTGCATTGTTTGCCAAGTCGAGCCTGGTTTCGAACGATTGCGGATCCTGCTTTTTCTTTGCCAGCAGGTTGATATATTCTTCCAGCATTTCTCCGGCTTCGTCGAAACGATAGGTCTTGTAGTAGACTTCGGACATATAACGGTATGCTTCTTGTACTTTGCGTTTGACAGCTACTTTCAAATGCTTTTCCGCACCGGTCAGATCACCGGTCTCGTAGCAGCAGACACCATACCAATGATTATAGGAGGAATTGCTTGGCGCTTGTTTGACCAGCTTTTCAAAGGCAGGTTTGGCTTCCGCGTACTTACCTTCATTGTATAATTTTTTTGCTTCAGCCAGACTTTGTGCGTGCAGCCCGCCGCAGAGTAACGTGATTCCTATTGTGTAAAACAGTTTATTAGATAACCAATTCATTGATTTATGATTTATGATTTTGATTTTAGATTTATAATCCATAAATCTAAAATCATTACTTTTGTGTCCGATTACAAAAATAGGAATTAAAATCAAGAATCAAAACCCTTATTTTTTTATTCTTAATTTTTAATTCTTAATTAATAAAGTATGGCAAAGTTGACAGAAGAGGAACTCCTGTTTCGTAAAGTAGAAGAGAAAGTCAAGAAGGCGATATTCGAATATGGTCTGATTGTGGATGGTGACCGTATATTGATCGGATTGTCGGGGGGAAAAGATTCGTTGGCGTTGGTGGACTTGCTCGGACGCCGTTCCAAGATATTCCGGCCTCGGTTCGAGGTGATCGTGACGCATATCGTGATGTCAAATATCCCTTATCGTTCGGATATTGACTACCTGAAAAGCCGGGCAGATGAGCACGGCCTTTCCTTTTTCGTGCATGAGACGAGCTTCGACGCTTCGACCGATACCCGCAAGTCTCCTTGTTTCCTTTGTTCTTGGACGCGGCGGAAAGCCTTGTTCGATATTGCAAAGAGGCATGGTTGCAACAAGATCGCCCTCGGGCATCATCAGGACGATATTCTCGAAACCCTTCTGATGAACATGATCCACCAGGGAGCGATCGGAACGATGCCACCGCGCCTAAAGATGGATAAGTTCGATATGGAGATTATCCGCCCCATGTGTCTGGTGGAGGAGAAAGATTTGACCCGGATTGCTGTGTGGAGAGGATATCGGAAACAGATCAAGAATTGCCCGTACGAATCCGGCTCCAGCCGTTCGGATATGAAGGAGGTATTGTCGCGTCTGGAGGCGATCAACCCTGAGGCGCGCTATAGCCTTTGGAGCAGTATGTCGAATATTCAGGAGGACTATCTTCCTAAAATTATAAATCATAAATCATAAATCATCTCATGCAAGGATTTTATACTATTCTGTTATTGGTCGCATCCAATATCTTTATGACGTGTGCCTGGTACGGACATTTGAAGATGAAGCAGCAGTTCAGTTGGTTCGAGCATCTGCCGTTGATCGGTGTTGTCTTGTTCAGCTGGTTTTTAGCGTTTTTTGAATATTGTTTTCAGGTCCCGGCAAACCGGATGGGTTTCCGTGATAATGGCGGGCCTTTTAACCTGATCCAATTGAAGGTGATCCAGGAGGTGATTACGCTGGTTGTCTTTGTCGGTTTTAGTTCGATTGCCTTCAAAGGCGAATCGTTTAAGTGGAACCATGCGCTGGCTTTCCTGTTTCTGGTGGCGGCAGTTTATCTGGTGTTTAAGAAATAAGATTTTAGTATCACTTCAAATCAGGACGAGACAGTGATAGAGAAGTTTGGGATTAGTGATAGGGAAAAAACGCCCTGTGTCACAAGCGGGTGTTGAGGGTGGCGTCTAAATAGCACAGTATCGCCTCCTTTTCATCCGGATGGAACCATCGGATGTCAGTATCCCGTTTGAACCAGGTCATTTGTTTGCGAGCGTAAACACGAGAGTTGCGTTTTATCTTTTCAATGGCGAAATCTAATGTCCATTCGCCATCCAGGTATTTGAACAGCTCTTTGTAGCCGACAGTGTTGAGGGAGTTCAATTTGCGGAAAGGATAAACGCGGCGTGCTTCTTCCAGCATGCCGTCGGCCATCATTTGGTCTACGCGGCGGTTGATGCGATCGTAAAGTTCTTCACGGTCGCGGGTAAGTCCTATCTGGATGATACGGAACGGCCGTTCTTTTCGGGTGTTGGTACGGAAGGAGGAATAGGGTTTGCCGGTCATGCGGCAGATTTCAACGGCATGGATTACGCGTTTGTAGTTGTTTCGATCTACTTCATTATAATGTATAGGGTCTGTTTCCTTCAACTCGGCAAGGATAGGGGAGAGGCCCTCTTCTTCAAATTGCTTGTAGATGGCGGTTCGGATTTCGGGGGTGACGGTGGGGATATCGTCGATCCCTTTTGTGACGGCATCGATATACATCATGCTACCACCTGTCATAACGACAGTCGGATGTGTCTGGTGGAGTTCCCTGAGTAGAGACATCACATCTTCCTCGAAACTGCTTGCGCTGTAATAATCGGTGAGTGACAATGTGCCGACCATATAATGGCGTACACGTGCCATCTGTTCAACCGTAGGGGCGGCTGTGCCTATCGGAAGGTCTTTGTAAAGCTGACGGGAGTCGGAAGAAATGATCGGAGAACCGAAATGCTCTGCTACACGCAGACTCAGTTCTGTCTTGCCGACTCCTGTCGGCCCCAATAATATGACAAGAGAGTTCATTAATCAAAAGCGCTCGTCGTCGTATGGGTTATCCATCGGTCCGTCGCCGAGCCCGTCGAAACCTTCTTTATCGAGTTCGTCGATATCGTATTCGGAATCGCCGTAGAAATCTTCACCTATTTCGGTGTTACCTGTTTTGGCGTCCATTTCGTCGAACGACATGATCTGAACAGGTGCTTCGCCGATAGATTTGCTGCATACGGCTTTGTCCAGATCTTTGCCTGGGATGATTTCACGGAGTTCCATGAAGAAAGCGCGTTCAGTCATATAATCGAAGACAAAAAGCAACTTCTGGTGTTCGTCTTCCAGAAGCTCTTCCAGACGTGTATCTTCCATTATATAATTGTCCACTTCGGAAGAAGTATCCATTTCAACCAATGTGATTTCCGTATTCTTGCTCCAGTCATCATCACAGATGAAGAAAGAACACATCTGGTCTTTTGTATACCCTACAGAATCCATAATGGCATTGTACAAATCCAGAAATGTTGCTTCTGAGTCGATCTTGATCTCACGTTTGAAGTCGTCAACTTCATCTGATAGAATTAAAAATCTAAATACCATAGTCGTTATTAGTTTTTTGTTGGTTCAAAAGTAGTAAAAAAAACAATGTGGCAATAAAATAATGTGCCAATATACCCCATAAAATTCATTCTTTCATTGGCACATTGGCACATTTTCAAATTGGCACATTATTATTCATCGATCGAACCTCTGACGATACCGCGCTGGGATGATTTGATGAAGTTCAGAATCAGATCCCGTTCTTCACTGGGCTCGTATTCGGTTTCGATGGCTTTCAAAGCTTCCGTATTGTTGAGGCCGCGTGTATAAAGCGTACGGTAGATATCCTGGATCAAGAATACCTGGCTGTTGGTAAATCCGCGACGGCGTAATCCTACGATATTGATACCACAGTACACGATCGGATCACGTCCGATCAGGGTATAAGGAGGAATATCTTTGCCGATCCGGGAACCGCCTTGTATCATGACGTGCTTGGATATACGGGAGAACTGGTGAACCAGGCTACCACCGCTAACGATGGCGAAGTCGTCGATCTCTACTTCTCCGGCTATCTGTGAAGCATTGCCGATAATGATATTATCTTTCAGCAAGCAATCATGGGCAATATGGGAATAGGCCATAATCAGGCAATTGTTGCCGACAACGGTTTTGCCTTTAGAGGCTGTTCCGCGATTGACGGTCACGCATTCGCGGAGAATGGTGTTGTTTCCGATTTCGGCAGTTGTAATTTCTCCTTTAAATTTCAGGTCTTGAGGGATACCGGCAATAACGGCTCCGGGAAATACCTGGCAATTATTGCCGATCCGGGCACCGTCTAAAATAGTCGCGTGCGAATAGATACGACAGTTGTCACCGATCACGACATCTTTTTCGATTACGGCGAAAGGGTCGACTGTTGTATTCTGACCGATTTTAGCTTCGGGATGAACGACTGCTAAAGGGGATATGTTCATAATGATTTATGATTTATTATTTATGATTTCGGATGTATGGTTTATCGTATCATGTCGTTACCATAAGTCATACATCTGAAATCATAAATCATTGATTTATTTATTTTTTACGATTTGTGCCATAAATTCGGCTTCGCTGACCAGCTTATCGCCTACGAATACATATCCTTTCATGGTTGAAATACCACGGCGGATGGGAGCCAGCAATTCCAAACGGAGGATCAGCGTATCGCCCGGAACGACTTTCTGGCGGAACTTAACGCCGTCGATCTTCATGAAATAAGTGGAATAGCGCTCCGGTTCGTCTACCGAATTCAGAACGAGCAATCCACCGGTCTGGGCCATCGCTTCAACTTGCAGTACACCCGGCATAACCGGTTCCTGGGGAAAATGACCTGTAAAGAAAGGTTCGTTGCTCGTGATGTTTTTCACACCTACGATATAGTTACCGCCGATTTCGATGATCTTGTCAACCAACAGGAACGGGTAACGATGCGGGAGCAGTTCGCGGATACGGTTGATATCCATTACCGGAGTGCTGTTCGGATCATAGACGGGAGCCTGAACTTCGTTCTGTTTGATGTCCTTGCGGATCATGCGTGCCAACTGGTTGTTGATCTTATGTCCCGGACGGGTAGCGATTACGCGGCCCCGGATCGGTTTGCCGATCAATGCCAGGTCACCGATCACATCGATCAGCTTGTGGCGTGCCGGCTCGTTGTCGAATACCAGCGGTTTATTGTTGATGTAGCCCAGGTCTTGTACGTCCTTATGCGGGATAGACAGCTTGTCGGCAAGATTGTCGAGCACCTCCTGCGATACTTTTTGGTCATAGATGACGATCGCATTGTCGAGGTCACCACCTTTGATCAGGTTATTCTGCAACAACATCTCTACTTCGCGGACAAACACGAATGTGCGGGAAGCAGCCAATTCTGTCGGGAATTCACTCAGGTCGTTCAGCGTGGCGAACTGGTTGGAAAGCACAGACGAATTGAAGGAAATCAAAACATTGACGCTAAACTTGTCGTCCGGCAAGATAATGAGGGATGAACCTGTTTCTTCATCCTTGACTTCAATCTTGTGCTTTACGATATAGTAATCCTTCGGTGCGTTTTGCTCTACGACACCGGCTTTCTGAATCTCTTCACTGAAAAAACGGGAACTGCCGTCGAGAATTGGAAATTCGGGTGCGTTCACCTCTATCAGGCAGTTATCTATTTCGTAGGCATATAAAGCTGCCATCGCATGTTCAATGGTGCTTACTTGGATTCCGTTTTTGGAAAGTACGGTTCCTCTCTGGGTCCCGGCTACGTTTTCAGCAACGGCATCGATTACAGGTTCTCCTTCCAGGTCAACACGTTTGATTTTGTATCCATGATTTTCGGGTGCAGGGTGGAAAGTAATCTGGATATCCAAGCCTGTATGCAACCCTTTTCCTTGCATAGAGAAACTCGTGGCAAGCGTCTTCTGTTTCTGCATACGATCTATATGATTTATGATTTATAATTTATGATTTGTTCATTGGCCATTGCGCGCATTGTCAACAGCCAATTTAAGTCGTTCTATCTCACGTCGCATCTGTCCCATCTGGCGGTACATATCCGGCAGGCGGTTGAAGATCGCGCTGGAGCGCATAAACGCTTTTGCGTTGATAGCCGGAGCACCTAACAGGGTTGCCGGTTCTTTTACATCGCTGATCACGCCGCATTGTGCACCGAATACCACATGGTCCGCCACATGGATATGTCCGGATAACCCGGCTTGGCCTCCGAACATGCAATGGCTGCCGATCTTTACGGAACCCGCAATGCCTACCTGGGCTGCCATGACCGTGTTTTCGCCGACTTCCACGTTGTGGGCAATCTGTACCAGATTGTCCAGTTTGACACCCCGGCGGATGATGGTCGAGTCCATAACGGCGCGGTCTATCGTGGTATTGGCCCCGATTTCGACATCGTCTTCCAGTACGACATTACCCAACTGGGGGATCTTCTTGTAGTTATCGCCTTCTGGAGCGAAACCGAAACCGTCCGACCCGATCACGCTTCCGGCATGCAGAATGCAGTTGTTGCCGATTACGCAGCCGTTGTAGATGGTCGCGTGCGGATAGACCGTACAGTTATCGCCAATGGTCACATGGTCGCCGATATAAGCGTGCGGATAAATGCGGCTGTTCTTGCCGATCTTCACGTCTTCGCCGATGTAGGCGAAGTTGCCGACATAACATCCTTCGCCGACCGTTGCCGAACCGGCGATGAACGCCGTAGCGTCTATACCTGCTTTTTTGACATTGGCCTGTTCCGCCATATTCAACAGTATGGCGAGCGAAGCATAAGCATTGGCAACCTTGACCAATGTGGCTTTTATCGGTTCGGCGGGAGTGAAATCATTGTTTACTAAAACAATGCTTGCTTCAGTTTGGTAGATAAAATGTTCATATTTGGGGTTTGCCAGAAAGGTCAATGTCCCCGGTTTACCTTCTTCTATCTTTGAGAAGTTGTTGACTTTCACTTCAGGATCGCCTTCGACGGTTCCACCTAAAACGCTCGCTATTTGTTGGGCTGAAAACTCCATTACTTAATCTTATTATATGTATTTCAAATGCAACTGCCCGGACTTGCTTCAAGGCAGTTTGCAAAAATGGTGAAAATTATTGGGATAGCCTATGCTTTACAGGGAATAATTCCTTTATCATGCAGATATCCTGCCATTTCGCGTTGTACGGCTTGGGCTGCTTCACGCGCTGCGGCGGCAAAATTCTCCGTTTTGTCTGCATATATGATAGCACGGGAAGAGTTTACCAGTAATCCGCACTGGTCGTTCATGCCGTACTGAGCCACTTCGGCGAGGCTTCCGCCCTGTGCGCCTACGCCCGGAACCAGCAGGAAGTGGTTGGGAGCGTGTTTGCGGATATCCAGGAACATTTTTCCCTGGGTAGCGCCTACCACATACATCATCTGTTCGTCTGTAGCCCAATCCTGCGACTTTTTCAATACCTTTTCGAACAGCCGTTCGCCGTTGGCATCTTCCGTCAACTGGAAATCGTGCGAGCCTTTGTTGGAGGTCAGTGCCAGCAGGATCACCCAGGCTTCCTGATAGATCAGGAACGGTTTCACGCTGTCTTCACCCATATACGGAGCGACCGTTACGGCATCCACCTTGATATGGTCGAAGAAAGAACGTGCATACATTTCGGAAGTGTTTCCGATGTCCCCGCGCTTTGCATCTGCAATGATAAACTGGTCGGGATAGTTTTCACGCAAGTAAGCGACAGTCTTTTCGAACGACAGCATCCCTTTTACGCCTAAACTTTCATAGAAGGCCAGGTTCGGTTTATAAGCCACGCAGTAATCGGCTGTCGCGTCGATAATCGCTTTGTTGAATGCGAAGATCGGATCTTCTTCTGACAATAGATGCTGCGGGATCTTCTTTATATCTGTATCGAGCCCCACGCAAAGGAAGGACTGCTTCTTCTTGATGTTTTCGAATAATTGCTGCTTGTTCATGTTGTTACGTGTAAAAAATTAGTCTAAAAATGATGTTATAGTTCAGACTCTTTCAGTCGTTCAGCGTTCTCGGCCACGATCAGTTGATCGAGGCATCCTTGTATATCCCCATCCATAAAGGCTGAAAGATTATAAATCGTGTAGTTGATGCGATGGTCGGTGATGCGTCCCTGCGGATAATTGTAGGTACGGATCTTCGCCGAGCGGTCGCCGGTGGAAACCATCGTCTTACGTTTGTTAGCAATGTCATCCAGATATTTCTGGTGTTCCTTGTCATATATAAACGAACGCAGGCGCGTGAGGGCGCGTTCCTTGTTCTTCGGCTGGTCGCGCGTTTCGGTACATTCGATCAGGATTTCTTCGCTTACGCCTGTATTCGGGTTCTTCCAGACATAGCGCAGGCGGACGCCTGACTCGACCTTGTTTACGTTCTGCCCTCCGGCTCCACCCGAACGGAACGTGTCCCATTTGATTTCGCCTTCGTTGATTTCCACGTCAAATTCGTCTGCTTCGGGGAGGACGGCAACGGTTGCTGCCGATGTATGCACGCGTCCTTGTGTTTCGGTAGCCGGCACGCGTTGTACGCGATGTACCCCCGATTCGTATTTAAGGGTCCCGTACACCTTTTCTCCGCTCACGGTAAAGATGATTTCCTTGAAACCGCCGGCCGCTCCTTCACTACAACTGGACAGGGCCACTTTCCAGCCTTTCATCTCGCAATACTTCACGTACATGCGATACAGGTCTCCGGCAAAGAGTGCGGCTTCGTCACCGCCCGTTCCGCCACGTATTTCGACAATGGCGTTTTTGTCGTCCTGCGGGTCGGCCGGTACGAGGAGCAGCTTGATCTCCTCTTCCAGTTCCGGAATGCGCGCTTCGCAGGCAGCCGCTTCTTCGCGGGCTATTTCTCTCATCTCCGGATCGGTTTCGGCCATCATCAGGCGGGCCTCTTCCAAGCCGTTGAGACATTGCATATATTCCTTACGGGCTTTTATGATTTCGTTCAGCTCCTTATATTCTTTCGTGAGCTTGACGTATCTTTTCTGGTCAGCGATGACGTTCGGGTCCGTGATGAGTGTCGATACCTCTTCGAAGCGCGATACCAATCCGTCCAGTTTCTCTAATAGCGTGTTATTCTCAGCCATATATGAACTCACCGAACTCGCTTTTAATAATCAGTTCCTTCTTGTCGCTTTCTTCTACACGGCCGACAACTTGTGCGTCGATATTGAATGATTTGCTGATGGCAATCACTTCTTCCGCATGCTCAGGAGAAAGGTAGACTTCCAGGCGATGTCCCATATTGAACACTTTGTACATCTCGTCCCAGGCCGTACCGCTCTGTTCCTTGATCGTCTTGAACAGTGGGGGAACGGGGAACATATTGTCCTTGACCACACGGCAATTGTTTCCGATGAAGTGCATTACCTTGGTCTGTGCGCCGCCTGAGCAGTGTACCATACCATGGATATTTGGGCGCAAGGCATCCAATAGTTTTTTGACTACCGGCGCATAGGTCCGCGTGGGAGAAAGCACCAGCTTGCCTGCGTTCAGCGGCGATCCCTCTACAGGGTCGGTCAGCTTCAAGCCACCGCTGTAAACCAGTTCGTCGGGGACAGCCTTGTCGAAGCTTTCCGGATATTTTTCTGCCAGGTATTTGGCAAAAACGTCGTGGCGCGCACTGGTTAGCCCGTTGCTGCCCATGCCTCCGTTATATTCTTTCTCGTAAGTGGCCTGTCCGAAAGAAGCCAGCCCGACGATCACGTCGCCCGGACGGATGTTCGCATTGTCGATCACGTCGGCACGTTTCATGCGGCAGGTAACCGTGCTGTCGACGATGATGGTACGGACCAGGTCGCCTACATCGGCCGTCTCGCCGCCTGTAGCATAGCATCCGACTCCCATTTCGCGAAGTTCGGCCAGCAGTTCGTCAGTCCCGTTGATGATGGCGGAGATCACTTCACCCGGAATCAGCAGCTTGTTGCGTCCGATGGTGGAGGAAACCAATATGTTGTCTACGGCGCCCACGCACAGCAGGTCGTCGATATTCATTATCAAAGCATCTTGCGCGATACCTTTCCATACGGACAAGTCTCCGGTTTCTTTCCAGTACATATAAGCCAAAGATGACTTGGTTCCGGCTCCGTCGGCATGCATGATGTTGCAATATTCAGGATCGCCTCCCAGAATGTCGGGAATGATCTTACAGAATGCTTGGGGAAAGATTCCCTTGTCGATGTTCTTTATTGCGTTGTGAACATCTTCTTTCGAAGCGGATACACCGCGTAGATTATAACGTTGGTCACTCATTGTTTTTGTGAATTTGTCTGCAAAGATACTATTTTTTGTCTTACTTATCTAAGTTTTAGCACATCTCCTTCTTCCGGAATATAATCTTTGTGCTTTTTATTCATCTTATATAAGCTCTTGATCTGTATTCCGTATTTCTGTGCGATGCTGTGCATGGATTCGCCTACCTGTACGACATGGTCATAATTCGGCTTGTCTGCTTTCTTCTTTTTCTTTTCCAGGTAAACGATGTCATTTTTCTGTAACGGAAAATCTTCCGGCACCTCGTTGTATTTCTTCAGGTCTTTTACCCGGAAGCCGAGACTGGCGGCTATGTCGTCGAAGCAGTCTTTGCCGTTGGAATAGACATACAGCAGGCCGTTTGTACGGTAGACTGTATAGCGGGAGATGTGTGCCGGTTGCTTGTCTGACTTTTTACGGCCTTTTGCCGTGTCATACCGGTACAGGTCATAATCTTCGATCAGCTTGATCAGCCGGTTGGCGTAGGCTCGGTCTGTTGCGTATCCGCATTTTTGCAAACCTCTTGCCCAACCTTTATAGTCGGTTATTTTAAGTTTGAACAGAGAGGCATAACGGGGACGGCCGACCAGAAAACGGGCGTGGTCTTCGTAAGACTGTTCCGGATTCTTATATTTGCGGAAACATTCTCCGCGCAGGTCATCGTCGTGATAGACACGCCCACCCCTCCAGTCGGAATGACATTTGATGCCGAAGTGGTTGTTCGATTTGCGTGCCAGCTCGCTTCGCCCGGCTCCCGACTCCAATAACCCTTGTGCAAGCGTGATACTTGCAGGGATACGGTACTTTTTTTGATGCTGGATCGCTAAACTGCTGTATTGTTTGATATACTTTTCGTATGCCGGCACTTTCCGTTGGCTGGCTCCGAGTGCCGTTCCGGTAACGGACAGCACCAACAACAGGGAAAGGATTCGTAATGTTAATCGCATGACTGATTCGTTGTATGTAATTATATTTAACGGCAAAGATAATTAATTTGTTTTACATCATTGTCATAGTCTTGTGGCGGGGGTGGGGTGGGAGGCTGCATTATAATTGGGCAGATATGGATCATAAATGATGATTGGTCACCATGTTATTTATAAATAAGGATTATGCGGATTTCCGATTCGGCTTCACCTGTCTTTGAAATCTTTTGATTGTTATGGGGTACAAGGGTGAAGGTAAACATCCGGACTGCCTTCACCTCAGGATTTTGCCTTCACCATTATCTCGTCCTGATTTAGGTTGACCATGTCGCTCTGATTCGTTTCCACTACTATATATTTAAATGAAAGATAGGAGTTTACAGCTATTACTACCGCTCTTTAACCTTTCGCCCTTGGTCGAAAAGGCTTTTGACATTGGTCGAAAGTGTTTTTGACCAAGGGCGAAAGCCTTTTCGACTAAAGGCAAAAGGTTAATGAATGGGCTGTTTGACAATAGAAACATGGCTATTGTTTATCACGAATGTATTTGGGCTTTCTCTATATTTTCTTTATTTTTGCTTGTATCATTTAGAGTGTTATTTCATGAAAGAAATCAAGTTGGAGACAAAAATCCGGATTTATTCTCTTGCCGAACTACCGGAAGAAGAGTCGCGGTTAATGGAGGCGGCCATAAAAGCGACGGGACAATCGTATGCCCCTTATTCGAAGTTTCATGTCGGAGCGGCAGCTTTGCTGGAGGACGGCACGATCATAACCGGCAGTAATCAGGAGAATGCCGCTTACCCTTCCGGTCTGTGTGCGGAGCGGGTGGCGTTGTTTCATGCCGGCCATCAATATCCGGATATGCCTGTTGTCGCTCTTGCCATTGCAGCCGCCACGAATGGCCGGCAGGTCGAGAGCATTTCTCCTTGCGGTGCATGCCGCCAGGTTTTGTTGGAGGCGGAACAACGCTATGGCAAGCCGATGAAGGTCTTGTTGTGCGGCACGAAAGAGGTTGTGGTGGCGGAGAGTGCCGAATCACTGTTGCCGCTTTGTTTTGGGGCGAAAGATCTGAAATAAAAAAGAAGAGCGCTATCGTAAACAACGGGCGCTCTTCCTTTTTTATATTTGGTTATTGTTTGTCCGAGATCAGATTCCTAACGAAGCCTTTATCGCTTCGATCTTTTCTGCTCCTGCTTTTTCGGCAGCCGGCAGTTCGTCGAGGCTCTTTACTTTGGAATGGACTTCGCAATAGAACTTGATCTTCGGCTCCGTGCCGGAAGGACGGATAGATACTTTCGTTCCGTCTTCAGTGAAATATTGGAGAACGTTGGAGGTTGTCGGCATATCCAATGTCAGTGTTTCGTTTTCAACATAGTCTTTACCTTTCAGGGAAGCGTAGTCGTAGAATAACGTAACTTTGGAACCGGCGATTTCCTGCAACGGGTTTTCACGGAAGTGTTTCATCATCGCTTCAATCTCTTCAGCGCCGCTCTTGCCTTTCTTTACAACGGAGATTCCTTTTTCTTTAGAGAAACCATACTGAACGTAGATGTTCTGTAATAACTGGTACATCGTGATACCCTGGTCTTTCGCCCAGGCTGCGATTTCAGCCAGAATGGCACAAGCAGAAACGGCATCTTTGTCGCGAACGAAATCTTCGCATAGGAAGCCGTAGCTTTCTTCACCGCCACCGATATAGTTCTTCTTTCCTTCGTTCTTCTTCATGACATCGGCGATCCATTTGAAGCCGGTGTAAACGTCATACACTTCGACACCGTTCTTCTCGGCGATCGTACGGATCAGTTCGGTCGTAACGATTGTCTTGACAATATATTCCTTGCCGTTGATCTTACCGAGTTCTTTCCAGCGGGTGATGAGATAGTAGACGAACATCAAAGCGGTCTGGTTACCGTTCAGCAATACCCATTCGCCTTCGTTGTTCTTAACGGCTGCACCTACTCGGTCTGCATCCGGGTCGGAAGCCAATACCAGCTCGGCGTCTGTTTCCTTGGCCTTTTCAACTGCCAGAGCCAAAGCCGCCGGTTCTTCCGGGTTGGGAGAAACAACGGTAGGGAAGTCGCCGCTTACTACGTCCTGTTCGGGTACATGGATGATATTCGTGAAACCGAATGCTTTCAATGTCGGCGGGATAACCGTCACGCCTGTTCCGTGGATCGGCGTGTAGACGATCTTCATGTCATGGTGACGTGCGATGGATTCCGGTGACAAAGAAATCTTTGTCAGGTCGTTGATATATTGTTCATCGATTTCCTTGCCGATGATTTCGATCAGTTCCTTGTTGCCTTTGAACTTGATTTCGCTGGCATTACGGATTTTGTTGACTTCGGCAATCGTATTCTTGTCATGCGGAGCGATCATCTGGGCGCCATCGTCCCAATACGCCTTGTACCCGTTATATTCTTTCGGGTTGTGCGAAGCGGTCAGGATAATACCGCTCTGGCATCCCAACTTGCGGATGGTATATGACATTTCAGGGGTCGGGCGAAGGTCTTCGAACAGATACACCTTGATGCCGTTTGCAGAGAAAATGTCGGCAGAGATTTCAGCAAATTTGCGGCTGTTGTTACGGCAGTCATGGCCGATGACAACTTTGATCTGGTCCAGATCGGCAAATTCCTTTTTCAGATAGTTGGATAAGCCTTGTGTGGCTGCTCCTACCGTGTAGATGTTCATACGGTTTGAACCTACTCCCATGATGCCTCTCAAACCGCCTGTGCCGAATTCCAGGTCTTTGTAGAATGATTCGATCAGTTCCGTCGGATCTTCGTTGTCTAATAGAGCCTGCACCTGTGCACGTGTTTCAGCGTCATAACTTTTAGTAAGCCAGCTTTGCGCCTTGCTTCTTACCATTTCTAACAGTTCCTTGTTTTCCATGACCTATATGTCTTGCTTTTAATTTAAAGAAATCCTGATTTTGAAATTAACAAAGGTACAAATAAATTGATAATTTCCAAGATTCAGGCTTTTTATTTACCAGACAAAAGAATACTTGTATTCCGACCGGTTTCCGGCTGCATCCGTAACGGTTAGTTTGAGGGTGTGTTTCCCTTTTTTGAGCCGTTCTTTATCGAACTTGTAGGTAATGACCGATTTGCTGTTCATTTCGAACAGGACGTACTGCCCGTCTATTTCTCCCCGGTAGGTTTGTACGCCGCTCAGGTTATCGGACAGGCGGAAAACGAATGCCTGCTTGCTGATCCATGTGTTGGCGCCCAACGGGGTGATCGTCGGTGCTTTGAGATCTTGCCCGACCGTATAATTGCCAAGTTCTTTGATCGTGCCGTCGATCCAGCCGTTCCGGTAAGTGCCGCCGATCCAGGATCGACGTCCTTTCTGAGTGCGGATGATACCATATTGCTGCTTGTTTTCCAGCGTGTCGACTCGTAAACGCAAGGACAGCCGGGCCGAGCTGTGAAGCGGAACGGGGCGGTTATGCAGGATGTGCGTGTCTGCCAATGCCGTGCTGTCTTCTTTTACCGAATAACGGAAATAAAGATCGTCGTACAGGTTTCCTTTCGGGATCGTCATCCGGATACCTTTTGCTCCGAACCGGTTGTCGGCCATCCAATGAAACAGCTCTGTACCTTCGGTCTCGATCTCTGGAATCTCCTGTTCTTTCCCTTCTATCCAAACGGAGAGGCGAGTTGTGTTGCCGAATGCATCGGCGAGCGTATACGTGAGATGATACGTTTTCTCTTCTTCTATATGGATGATTCCCCGGTTGATGCTTTCGTTAAAACGGAGGCGGTTACCTGGTTCTACGAAGCTGCGCATATAAAAGGAGCGACGCTCTTTCCATTCCTCATAATCGACATAGCTGTTCAAGTAGCGGGTCTCGTCGAAAGCAAAGCGGTCCAGGTTGCTATGGTAGATGATCTGGCTGTCTTGGCGGAGGGTAATATCCTTCACTCCGTAGATATTTGTCGTATTATCCATATAATCGTAGGCTTTGACCGCAAGCCCGATTTCTCCCCAAGCTTCGATCTTACCGGTGATGGTTTGTTTGCCGTTTTTGGCCGTGACCGGTTTTAGCTCCAGTTTACGGCTGCTGCCGTTGACCACTCCTTTGCCTGGTTGCGGGCAGACCAGGATTCCCTGTATTTTCGGTGCGCGGGTGTCGGTTATCTTCTCTTTGAAATATTCGATAGGATCGAGTACCTCTTCACTTTCCGTGTCGCGTACTTCGAAGTGGAGATGCGGGCCTCCCGAACTTCCGGTGTTTCCGCTATAGGCGACAATTTCTCCTTTTTTGACCGGGAGTTGGTCCGGGTCGAGGAACAAGTTCACGTTGAAGCTTTCCTGTTCGTATTGCTGTGTCTTGATATATCGGGCGATGGAAGGGGCGAATCGTTGCAAATGACCGTAGACGGTTGTCGTTCCGTCCGGATGTGTCAGGTATAAACCGTTTCCGTATCCCCACGGACTGACGGATATACGTGATACGTATCCGTCCTGTACGGCGTGGATGGGCTTCCCTTCAACTCCTTGTGTCTTAAAATCTATTCCGGAATGGAAATGATTGTTGCGCAACTCCCCGAAGTTACCGCTCAACAAGATCGGGAAATCGAATGGCTGGCGGAGTTGTTGGGCGCTTATTGTCTGTATGAAAAAAAACAGTATGGCGATATATAGTTTGTACATATTCTATCTGTATTTAAAAAACAAAAGTAATCATTTATTTCAATAGTAGAAAGTCGACGAT
This sequence comes from Parabacteroides merdae ATCC 43184, assembly GCF_025151215.1. Taxonomy (NCBI): domain Bacteria; kingdom Pseudomonadati; phylum Bacteroidota; class Bacteroidia; order Bacteroidales; family Tannerellaceae; genus Parabacteroides; species Parabacteroides merdae. The sequence continues at coordinate 2,218,582 of NZ_CP102286.1, read as the reverse complement.
CAAAGGGAGATGGTCGCTGTAGCCACCTTCGTATTTGAAGCCATAGTAGGTGCGGAAAGGGCGTTCGCCACGCCAGGTTTTATCTTTTATGAGCAGGAATGACGGTGAAAAGATGCGGGCGCTTCCTGGGATGAGCTGCATCTGGGAGGTGGTGTCGGTGAGAGAGGACGACAGGATGATTTGATCTAACTGGCTCCATTCCCCTTGATATTTATGACTTCCAGGAGGAACTGACCGGTTCTTGGCAAACAGGTTGTATAGAAGGAGAGATGGATAAGCATTCGTCCGAGGTTTCATAGGCATGGAACCTGAACCGGACAGGCATGGAACCTGAACCGGATGGGCATCCAGTATTTCCCGGATGCTCGTGTCGTCCGGCGTATCATTAAAATCTCCCATAATCAGGATGTGTGGGGCAGGACGGAGGTTGTGGATCGAGTCGCATAATGTACGCAGGGTACGTGCGGCATCCAAACGGTCCGGTTCGCTTTCTTTTTCTCCTCCGTAACGGGAGGGAAAATGGCAGACAAAGACATCGATCCGGTCTCCGGTAATCACATCTCCCCATACATGCAGGATATTACGGGTATGTTTATGCTGCTTGCGGGTAAAACGGACTGGATGTTCCGTGTGTCCCTGATAGCGAAACTTGTCCCGCTGGTAAAGAAATGCTACATTAATCCCTCGCGTGTCTTGTCCGTGTGTCATGCAATAACGGTAATGCTGCCGACGGAGCGGAGTGAAATCCAGAAGCCGGACAAGGACGGAATCGTTTTCGACTTCACAAAGTCCGATCAAAGCCGGAGTGCTCCATTCTCCCGCTGCTGTGATGACTTTTGCCAGTTGTTGTAGTTTATGGTAAAACCGTCCGGACGTCCAGTGGCGGTTGCCGGAGGGGAGGAAATCATTGTCCGCCGTAAGCGGATCGTCTTTCGTGTCGAACAGGTTCTCGACGTTGTAGCTCATCACGCGGAAGTCTGTTTGCCCTTGTGAAGGCAAAGAAAACAATGTCAGGATAAAAAACGTCATAGTTAAGGTTCTGGCCATATCGTTTTATTTTGTTTCATCTTCTTTCGGTACGAATTCGTAGGCTCCGATATCGGGACCGTCGTTTGTCAGGCGGTTTATGCCGTAGCGGTCCACCGGATATTGCTGCGTGACGAAGATATCGGCTTTCCCAACTCCTAAGGTCGTCAGCGAATCCGGACGGAAATCAAAACGGTATTTGTTTTTTTCGCCACCTTTTAACCTGTAGGACGGACTGGTATTGGTGAACAATACCTCTTTGAAGTGGTCATTGTTGCTGCCATTCGTTTTGATTACGCAATGGTTGAACAGGTATTCGAATGATGCCGCACCGTCGACGGATAGATTGAGTTCCCCTTTATATGCTTCTTTGCCAGCATCGAAACTGCCGTCGATGATGCAGTTGTCGAATGTCGCTTTGAGCGGATAAGCCTCTTCATTCGCATTGTTTGCCATCGTGAGGCAAGGCGTGGTCCGTTTTTCCAATGTCATGAAATTGGCAAGCGTACAATGGACGAAACAGTAGTTCCCGCCAATCAGAACCACGACACCTCCTCCGGCATTGGTCAATTCCGTGTTGGTCACTTCAATCTTGCAATTGCGTGCAGAGAATAGGTGCTCTCCCATATTCGTGATTTGGGAATTGCTTAGTTTCAGTTTGGATTCGTCCGGTGACGACTTTTCGAATGTCAGTCCTGTTTTTCCGTTTCGCACGATGACATTGTCCATAATGTTATGGTAGCTTTCCGGACGGAAGAAAATCCCTCCCCATTGTGATGGTGTCCGGTCGTAGGGCAGGATGTCGTTCAGTATGAAATCCAGACGGTCTCCGCGGAAGACAATCGGATTTTCGCGTGTCCCTTTGGCCAGCAATGTCCCGTATGTGATGACTTTCGCTGTGTCGTGCATATAGAACGTTGCGCCCGGATCGATGTTGAGCGTGATGTTGGGAGAAATAACCAGACTGTCATATATAAGGTAGGGCCGTTCGGCTGTAAAATGCGTGTCTTGTGTCAGGATAAGCCCGTTTTTATACAGGTTTACATTTTGTCCGTATGCTTCGAGGCGGACAGACTGTTTGACTCCGTTTGTGGTGAAGATGATGGAATCGTCCACCAGCAGCGGCTGGTTGGATGCGTTCGGATTGACGGTCACTTCCACAAAAACATACAAGCTGTCGTCCGCCTGTATCCTTACATTCTGGAAATGGTCGCCTTTGCGCCCGTCCACATTGATGCGGAAACCGGTTTCTTCACCGCTTGCCAGCATGATCTCGCTGATCAGCAAAGGTTGGTCATTGCGGTTATAGATCATGAACTCTTTGGTTGCGGAGCCTATTGTGGTGAATACCGTATCGAAAGAAAGTGTGTCGACCGAGAAACTCAGCCGATGGTTGGGGTTATTCGAATAGTTTTCGTCCAGCCCGTCACACGACAACAGGTTGAGCACTATAAAGAATAATATGAATAACGGAGCGGCTAATTTTTTCATTTCATTAATTATTAATAGTCCAGGTAAACTGTTATTTACCATATAATGTCAATAAGAAAACAAATTTATTATAAATAAGTTTTCGGGCATTAACATAAAAAAAGAGGAAAAACATCTGTTGAATGTTAATCCTCTTTTATAACGAGAAATGTATCGATTTATTTTGCAGGGATGTTCTTTAATAGTTCGAGTAAGTGAGACCACCACAATCCAACGGTATCAATCTGTATGCGTTCGTTGGGGGAATGGACATCCCGAAGCGTCGGTCCGAATGAGATCATATCCAGATTCGGATATTTTTCTAGGAACAAGCCGCATTCCAGTCCTGCATGGATCGCCATTATTTTTGCATCTTTGTTAAACAAACGTTTATAGGTCTCTTGTGCCACTTTCAGGATCTTTGAATCCGGGTTAGGCGCCCAACCCGGATAGCCGTCGCCGTGAGTTACCTGTGCACCGGCTAACTTGAAAACAGATGCGACCTGGTTGGCAATCATGTTCTTGCAAGACTCGATGGAGCTGCGCTGGCTTGTGCCGACAATGATTGTGCTGTCATCTCCCATCTTGACAGAAGCCAGGTTGGTGGAGGTTTCCACCAGCCCTTCGATGTCGTGGCTCATGCCGATCACGCCATGCGGGCAGGCATGTAAAGCCAAAATCAGTTTTTCGGCATCATAGTCGCTGATGTATTTGTCCGGACGGTCGGTCGATGCCATTGTTATCTGTACGTTCGGGTCTACATGTTTCAGTTCGTTTTCGATATCTGCTGTGAAATGGTTCAGCAGAATACGGGCTGCTTCCTTTTCTTCCGGATACAGGCCGATGGTCGCTTGCGCTTCGCGGGCGATAGCGTTGCGGAGGTTACCGCCGTGGATGAAGCAAAGGTTGAAATCGGCTTGATTTTTCAACAGGTACAGGTAGCGCACCAGAATCTTGTTGGCATTGCCCAACCCTTTGTGTATTTCGCCACCGGAATGTCCGCCGTTCAAGCCTTTCACTTCGATTTTGAAGTATTGCATGTTCGGATTGGTGTCACGCGGTTCGTAATGGAACACCGCTTGCGTATCTTTGCCGCCTGCGCATCCCATAAAGATTTCACCTTCGTCTTCGCTGTCGAGGTTCAGCAGGATATCGCCTGTCATGAATCCTTTTTCGAGTGCTCTGGCTCCGGTCAGCCCGGTTTCTTCATCTACGGTGAAAAGGCATTCGATCGGTCCGTGCTCGATATCATCGGACGCGAGGATCGCCAGTTCGGCGGCTACACCGATGCCATTGTCGGCACCCAGAGTCGTACCGTTGGCGCGAAGCCAGTTTCCGTCGACGATTGTTTCGATCGGATCGTGGTCGAAATCATGTGCGGTTCCATTATTCTTTTCGCAGACCATGTCCATGTGGGATTGCAAAACGACTGTCGGCAGGTTTTCTTTGCCGGGAGTAGCCGGTTTAGACATCAGGATGTTGCCTACGGCATCTTTTTTGATTGCTATTTTATACTGTTTGGCGAATGATTCAAGAAACTCGATCATTTTTCCCTCCTTCTTTGAAGGACGGGGCACTTGTGTTACCTGGTGGAAGAACTTCCAGACGATTTCAGGCTTTAAATCAGTAATCTTCATAATGTTACAATGTATTATAGATGTTACTCTATAGTTAATAATACCACTGCAAACAGGGGGTTGTATGAAAAAAAGTACAATTAAATATCAAAAACATACTTTCCAATCACTTAAACTCTTATATTTGCGTCCACAAATATAGAGAAAATGCTTACAACGTTATTGATTACTGTCATAATTCTTGTTATTTGTGTTGTGTTGCTCAGTGTAAAAGTGATTTTCAAAAAGGGAGGGAAGTTTCCGAATACACACATTGAAGGTAATGCGGCACTAAGGGAGAAAGGTATATGCTGTGCTAAAACCCAGCATAGGAGAGATAGTTTGAGGAAGAATCTATATGATAAGATAAAAGAAATAGAAGAATAAAATAAAATAAAGATTTAATTTACACTTTATGAAGAACATTAACTACGTTATTAATGGTGTGCTCGCGGTAGCTGTCATAATCCTGTTTGTTATGCAGTTTTCCAGTAAAAAAGAATCCACAGTAGCTCCGGCTTTCACAACGGAGGGAGATTCTACCAATCTGCTCCCTGTGGCATATGTAAATGTAGACTCTCTTTTATCGAATTACAACTATTCGAAAGATTTGAATGAACGTATTCTCAAGATGCAGGAAGACTATCGTTTAGATATGACTCAGCGGTCAAATGCCTTACGGACAGAATTAAATGATTTCCAACGTAAATATGAAGCCAATGCTTTCCTTACTACGGAAAGAGCGCAGCAGGAAGGAAACCGTTTGCAGAAAAAGCAGGAGGAACTTCAGAACTATGCGGCTAAGAAAGAACAAGAGTTGGCTGCCAAGCAGATGGAGCTGAACGGACAGCTTCGCGATACGATCGTTGCCCAGTTGACGACTTTTAACCAGACAAAAGGCTATCAGATCATTTTCAGCAATACAATGGGTGACAACATTTTGTTATCTAATCCGGCATACGACATCACTGCCGAATTTCTCGAAGTGCTGAATAAGAACTACTCTTCCGGTAAATAAGGAATAAAACATATAGATATATACGAAAGGGCTGTCCCGCACGGGGCAGCCCTTTTTGATTGTGGCCCTAAGGATTCCTTGGGGGGGATAATGCTATGCATTAGACCTTGTAACCCTATGCTTTAGCTATTGCAAAGCTATGCTTTACGGCAAGCGAAGCATGCTTGTTTTTGTTTACCTTTGTTTGGACTTCCGGAGTTTCTTCTTGATCCAGAAATAGTAACCGGTTATGGCAAAGACAGCCCCTAAGAGTGAAACCAGACAGCTTAATATCCGGGTTGTCAATCCTCCCCATGTTCCGGCATGAACGGAATAGATCCATCCTCTTATTTTGGCGGATTTAGGGAGGTCCTTGTATAATTGAATTTCAGTGATCTTGCCGGTAGCCGGGTCAAAGGAATAACGGTCGCTTCCTCTTGTATTTCCATAGGTAGCGGTAGAAACGGTTGCTGATCCGTCTTGGATGGAGATCGATTTATATTCCGGATAACGGCTTTGTAAATCGGCCAAGACTTCGGCCCATTGTGTGTAATCGGTTTTGGGATGTTTCTTCGAACCTCTTTCACCTGCTGTTTTTGGGGGGACGGCAGATGTCGGAGCGTGCGTCTGTTTAGATGTTGTGCTGATGCCGAACGCGGTATAGAACGCGTCACGATACCAACCGAACGACCAGGTTAGACCAGTCAATGCCAGGATAAGCAAAAGTAAAGCTGCATAGAAACCTCCGGAGACATGTAGATCGTACAGGAAGCGGAACCAGCCGGCTTTTGTTTTGATTTTGAGCCGGTTTTTCAGTGCTTTCTTGTTTCTCGGATACCAGATGACAAGACCACTTATGATAATAATGGCCAGTACCAGGGTTGAATATCCGACAATAGTTTTACCCCAAGCGAAACTTCCATCCCGTTTATATTCGTCCAACAGCCAACGGTGAAGGCGCATTATCTTCATGAAGAACCCTTTTCCATCGTCTATGCCGGTAATTTCTCCGGTGTAGGGATTGATAAAGCAAGCAGCCTTTTTTCCGGGTAAAATCAGTTGGTAGGTCCGTTTGGGGTCGGAGGAAACCCGTATCCCGTTTATTTTGATGGAATCGGGAAGTTGCTCGCGGGCAGTATCCATGAGCGTGGCCGGTGAAAGTGGTTCGCTTTTTATCTCTTTGACAAAATAGCGGGAAGGATAGCAAAACTCCAGTATCTCCGCTTCGAATACCAGGATTGCTCCTGTCAGGCAGACGATCGCGATGATGATACCAAAAGGTATCGATAACCATAAATGTATTTTCGCAAAGAACTTTTTCATTTTCCGAATAATTGTTTTATCCCGTCGTATATTCCCGGAATTGCGACCGTTCCGTGATTTTCTTCGGGAAATGATTTACTAAAAAATTGCAGTTTTTGAGCTTGCGGTAATATCTCCGATAGGAGATAGTTGACCTTGTTGAGGTGAATATCCACCCGGTCAGTCCGTTTTTGGGAAGCAACACCGATATACAGGCTCTTCCCTGTAAAATCCTTACCTTGGATAAGCGAGGCGGCTTCTTCTGCCAGCTTTCCCTGGTCCCACCACAGGCTGGGGTCGAGGGCTAAATAGATATCGAATAATTCCGTATGGCGCAAAAACGTGTTTACGGTAAAAAGCCCGGAATAGGAGTGCCCGATTAACATGTTTAGTCCGTTTGTCCGGTATGTACTGTCGATTACGGAACGAAGTTCTTCCGTTAGGAAACGTCTGAATGTTTCACTTCCACCACCTTGTGGAATAGCGCCCGGAGAGGTTTTCCCGCTTCGTCCGGCAGCAGAGGCCGTAGGAGTAAAGTCGCGTGTCCGGTCCGTGCTTATTACCCCGGCGATGATGCAGGACGGAAGATATTTTCCTTTGACCGTAGAGAGCGTTTGGCTGATACCGACCAATGAATGGAAAAAAGAGCCTCCGTCGAGTAGATAGATGACGGGATAATTCTGTGTCGTATCCCGATCGTAGTTTTGAGGCAGATATATCCAATAGTCCCGTTCCTCCTGTAAAAAGGCAGAGTAGAGTGAGTATCGTTTCCCGATACAAATATCCTCCTGGCTCCGCATGGTCAGCGGGAGCAGGAGGAATATCAGAAAGAATTGAATTCTAATCATTGTTGGTTGTTAGTTCTGTGAAGTTGCAGCCGCCAACTTGCCGATACCGGTTATTTGGGTTGCTTCGACTGTTACACCTTTTGTAGCACTGGCGTTAACCGGGTCGATCTTGTAGATTGCTGGGTTCCCGTCGGTCGTCGTTACAGCGATGTAAGCCTTGCCGTTTTCAACATGTATCGTGTTTCCGAAACCGGAAATTATATCGGTTGAAGGAAGTCCGCTTACGTAAGTCAATTTTTCGGCTCCGGCTTTGAATACGGCCAACTGATTTGCGGTATAGCCTGTTTCACTGAAAGGACGGTCATACATCAGCAACAAGAAATAATCTTCTGTTATATGCCAGCTGCGAAGGAAGGAGTTGCCGTTGCTCTGTGCCTCCAGGTTGCAGTAGTAATCGTCGAAATCTTCGCTTCCGTTCGGGATGCGCACCACACCGGCCGGCAAGTTGGTCTGTTGGCGCGGGTCGATCATCGTTTTGGCATATGATGGTGAGAATACATAGATGTCGCCATTATCGGCGGCCCAAATCATTTGGTAATATTGCGATTTGAAACGGCCGCAAGCGTAACTGATTTTATCAGTCTTGATGATTTTCTTATTTGTAAATGTTTCATCGTCGAAGATGGCGACCCAACAGGAATTCGGATACTGTGTCCACAATAGCTCGTCTTTTTCGTAAGCGCTACTGTTCGAACCACCGGATTCGGTTTTCACCAAGTCTTCGTTACCCGGCAGAATCCATTTCCCGTTTCCGTCTTTTGTCCCATACTGGCTTAATCCCATCGGTACGGCTACGCTATAGATCTTGCTGTTATGTTCCAAGATACCTGCCAGCGTTACATATTCGCCATTGCCCAGGAAGTTTTCGGACAGGTAGGCTTTGTTCTTTGTGTCGTTGTCCGTTTTTGTCTCGGCTGCGACATCTAAAAGAGAGACCAGGAATGACTGGGGGACGTAGCCGTTCTCGTCCGCCCATTCCGTCGGACCGTCACCCGAAGAAAGAGTCATGATATACTTGTCATAAATGCCGTAAGTCGTAAATCGTTTGACCTTATAGCTTTGTGAGCGGGTTTCAAGTTCTCCGTCCGCATTCAGGATATACGAGCGTGTGTCCCCCGCATTTCCCTGATTGTAAGTCAGGCCGTACAAATACTGGTCTTTATAGAAAACCCATTGTGTGGCTCCGTCATTCACGAGGCCGTTGTTCAATGTCGTGATGGTCCCTTCGTCCACACTCTCGGCTGTAAGCAGTACGTTGGTCGTATTTCCGGATGCCGTTGTAGAAGCAGGGATTACGAATGTGTTTTTTGTTTCGCCTTTTCCTCCTTCGTCCGGTGCCGGGATCTCGTTGTCACTACAGGAAGTAAACAGTCCACCCGTCAGCATAACTGCGGCAATACCGGTTAATAAATGATTCTTTTTCATCTTGCAATAAATGTATTTATATTTAGTAACTGTGATAATTGAATTAATTTCCGAAATAAACTCTTACTTTACCGTAGAAAGCGCGTCCGGCTTTCTGCAAACTAAAATTATCGTACAAGTTTTCGTTTGTAAAGTTGCGGCACTCTAACGACACGTTGTACCGTCCGTTCTGAAGGCTGTAGGAAAGAGTTAGATTATGGGAGAACTGATTCGGTACGACATAGTCATTGTTTTTCGATCCGATAGCAGACGAATAGTAAGTAAAGCTATGCAGGTATTGATTGTCGTAAGTAACAGTCAGCACATTGCCTTTTTTCCAAAGATTACGCCAGTAGAACGATATGTCGGAATCCGCAAACCGGTAGGGAAGGTTAGGCATCCGTTCTCCATAGGCCAGGTTTTCGGCACTGCTGGTAATGGAGGTTTTCATTTTGTCGCGTACGTCCATTTGGGTAAAGTTACCGCCTACGCTCACCCAGTTTGCGAAGTTGTAGCGGATGGACAGATTAAATCCCTTTGTCTCGACTTTGCCGTAGTTGATATAGGTTGCCGCTTGCTTGCCGCCACTCAGATCTGTGATGTTACGTTGTATGTAGTCTTTCGTATTGCGGTAGACCACTCCACCTTCCACATACAAGGTATGTTTTCCGAATGTCTTGTTGTAGCTCAGGTTGAGGTTTATATTGTCGCTATTTTCCGGTCGGATGCTCAGTTCGCCCATTTCCAGGTCTTCGTCACCGAACATCTCTTCGATGGTCGGCAGGCGATAAGCTTTTTCGTAAGACAGCTTGGCTTGCAGGCCTGTCAAGATGAAGTAGGTTCCGGCCGCCCCGTATCCGAATGAGTTGACAGAACGTGTTTTGCGTACGTATTCGTCCTGCGTGCTTGATGTTGCCATCGGGCCTGCTACAAATTGGTTGTAGTATTTTCCGAAAGCGGAAAAGTTCCAGTGTTCGGACGGCATCAACCGGTAGGAAAGGCCTGAAATGTTTTTACGGGTTTCTTTGGCAATGGCGCTTTTCATCTCTTCGGCTGCAAGCAGGGAGGTATTGGAGCGATGGAAAGTGTTCAGCACATGATTGAAGGTAAATGTATGCATTTTACCGACCCGGTAATTGAGTGTCAATGTGCCGTTCCAGTTATTGTTGTCTGCCCGTGAATGCTGTCTTGACTGTTCTCCGGCGGAGTTCATCAGGTGCTTTTCTCCACGCCAGTTGTATTCATAAGAAGAAGTGTCTACGTTGGTTGTCAGGTTTTTATTGTAGTTGGCAGTCAGCACGATGTCCAGCCCTTTTGTGAACAGATCGCGTTTGCCATATTCCAGTGAGGGCATCAGAGAGTGTCCTTTGCGGTGTTTTTGCCCGTAAACGATTTCCTGGCGCACACCGGTCTGTATGTCCTGATACATATTCGAATAGGTAAAACCCAGCAACAGGCGGTCCGCCCATTTCTTGTCTACGATCCCCAGTTTGCCGATGACGGCTTCATTGTGGTAGGTATCGTTGAAACGTTTCACCCGTTCCTTCTTGCTTCTGTCGATGCTTCCGGTCTCGAAGTTTTCTACCGGAGCGTTCACGTAGTAATCATTATCCGAATAGTTTTGGAAAGCATTGATTTCGTAGGTGAATCCGTTTTTGAACGTCTGTCCGAAATTCACGTAAGACTTGTGCGTATTGAAAGAGCCATAGGAATAGGAGGCATCTAAAAACCATCTGTCCCGCTTCTTTTTAGTGATGATGTTGATCACGCCTCCGATTGCATCCGTACCGAAGCCTACCGGGACCACGCCTTTGTAGATTTCGATGCGTTCGGCAAAGTTGACCGGGATGTTGTTCAGCCCGAACGAACTTCCCACACCTTCCTGCGGCACGCCGTCGATAAATATTTTTACGTGCTTGCCACTGAAACCGTCCAGCGTAAGTTGCATGTCCGAACCGACCCCCCCGGATTCACGAACCTTCATTCCCGGAGCTTTCGCCAGTGCTTCGCTCAAGCTTTTGTTGGAATTTTGCAGTTCTTTCGTATCAAGTGCTACGGCATTGAATGCCGAACGTTTCAAACGGCTTATTCCGTTTGAGACAACGACCACTTCGTCCAGTTCCGTCGATTGCGGAGTAATGGTGATATTCTGTCTGGCCCTTTCTCCACCGGTAAGTTTCACCGGTTTCTCAACAGTCTTGTAACCGATGGCAGATACGACTAACGTGTAGTCGCCAGCCGGAGCTTTCAGATGGTAAATACCTTGTTCGTTGGTTGTTCCGCCGTATGTGGTACCTTTCAGGTAGACCGTTGCGAAATCAACGGTTTCTTTTTCCGTGGATATGATTTTACCTGAGATCATCGCCCTGTCCTGAGCGGAGGCGGATATTACAGCCAAGAGGAATATGAATAAGCCGGAAATTTTTAGAATAGTCGCTTTCAATTTATAAAGAGTTTTGTATCGTTAATAAAACGCTGCAAAGTTCCTTATAAATAGAAAGCGCATCAATCGCGGATTTTAGGTAATTTTATTGTCCCTGTAATTGTAATTTAGACAATACTTCTAACTATATGTAGGTATTTTTCGTTTTTAGTTTTCTTTTTTAGGGGTGACAAATGCCGTGTATAACTGAAGCAGGGCTGAAATGGTCAGGCAAATCATCCATTCTTTCCGTCCGCTGAACATCAGGGCGGAGGCGAATATACACAGCAACCCGGCAAATATGTTGTAGCGGTGCAATCTGCGCCTGCGAAAATCCATATCCTTGGTAGGCATTGTCAGGTAACAGACTGTTATACCGGCAGCCCCGACGGCGAACAGGTAAGGAGCTGCAACCGGCAATGCCAGATATAATCCCGCACCGGCGAGCAACAGCAGGGCGGAGATATTGAAAACGATCGTTCTTGCTTTTTCGTTCATTTATTTGTTCTTAATAATATATACATCCTCGTTCGGCTTTTTCATGAAATATTCTTCACGGGCGAAGCGTTCGAGTCCTTCCTTATCCGTATGCAGATCGTTCAGCTTTTTGCTGTTGATTTCGATCTCCTTCTGGTAATGCTTGATTTCCTTTTCCAGGCTACGAATCTTTTCATCGTATGTATAACGCTTGTACAGACTGCTATCGCCCATTACGAATGTCAGGGCGAAGAACACGATGGTTACCAGCCAGTAGGCATTGATCCTGGATAGATACTTGTTGTAAAAGTCTTTTATGCGTGACATAGGAACTTCGTTTTTGCAAAGGTAAATGAATTATTTTGTTTATCTTTGTCTTGTTAATAAAAAAGCAGAGAATGGATAATTATATTGTATCGGCAAGGAAATACCGTCCTTCTACTTTTCGTAGTGTGGTAGGACAGAAGTCCTTGACAACTACACTTAAGAATGCAATACAGAGTAACAAGCTGGCTCATGCCTACCTCTTTTGCGGTCCCCGTGGAGTGGGCAAGACTTCTTGTGCCCGTATCTTTGCCAAGACGATCAATTGTCTGAATCCGACTGCCGACGGGGAAGCCTGTAACGAATGCGAATCCTGCAAGGCCTTCAACGAGCAGCGTTCTTATAATATCCATGAACTCGATGCCGCCTCCAACAACTCGGTCGATGACATCCGTGCCCTGATCGACCAGGTGCGCATTCCGCCTCCTATCGGAAAATACAAGGTTTTTATTATCGATGAGGTGCATATGTTGAGTTCGGCGGCTTTCAATGCATTTCTGAAAACATTGGAGGAACCGCCCCATCATGCTTTGTTCATTCTGGCTACGACGGAGAAGCATAAGGTGTTGCCGACCATCCTGTCCCGTTGCCAAATATACGACTTTTCGCGTATCTCGATTGCCGATATGGTGGAGCATCTGGAATACGTATCTTCCTGCGAAGGAGTGACGGCTGAACCGGAAGCCCTGAATGTGATTGCCCAGAAAGCGGATGGCGGTATGCGCGACGCGTTGTCCATCTTCGACCAGGTAGTCAGTTTTACAAATGGGAATATTACCTATCAGGCTGTTATCGATAACCTGAACGTCCTGGATTACGAATATTATTTCCGGTTGACGGATGCAATGCTTTCCGGAAATGTCCGGTCTGCCATCCTGATCTTGAACGATATATTGAGCAAAGGATTTGACGGGCAGAATATCATAACCGGCCTGGCATCGCATTTCCGTGATTTGCTGGTCTGCAAGGATGAGGCTACTTTGATCCTGTTCGAGGTTGGCGCTTCTATCCGTGAACGTTATAAGGAGATGGCGAAGCGCTGTTCCGACGGGCTGTTGTTCAAGGCGATCGAGCTGGCAAATACCTGTGACCTGAATTACCGGGCCAGCCGGAATAAGCGCCTGTTGTTGGAACTTACGCTTATCCAGCTTTGTCAGTTAAGCAGTGCCGGACAACCGGCCGATGATAAAAAAAAAGGGCTGATTGAGCCGATAGCCTCCAACGGGCCGGGCCAGGCCCCTGCTCAAGCAGGCCAGGCTGTGGCGGCTCAGCAGACATATACCGTACAATCCGCCCCTCCTTTGCAACGTCCGGTACAATCTCCGCAGGAAATGACCGGAGCGACTCCCCGCCAGCAGGTCGTTTCCACTCATGTGCCGCCTTCTCCGACTCTTATTCCGCAGGCCCCTCCGGCATCGGCGCCCAAGAGAGTGGCGCGTCCGCCCCAGTTCGGTACATCCATTAAGGAGATTGGCGTAGAGCATCCGAAAGCGCAGGCTGCGACACAGACTGCTACCGTGGTACAGGAAATGCAAAGTCCTTTCAGCCAGGAAGCATTGGTTCATTATTGGGATGCGTATGCTTCCGCTATCGACAAGAAGGTATATCTGAAAAATACGATGATCAATTGCAAGCCGGTCTTGCAGGATAATTATTATTTTGAAGTCTGTGTGCATAACCCCGGCCAACAGGATGAGTTGACGAATAATTGTATCGATATATTGAGTTATCTGCGGATGCAGTTGAAGAATACCCGTATTCAGATGCGTGTCCGTATAGATGAAACGAACCAAAAACATTTGGCCTATACATCAGCAGAGAAGTATGAACACCTACTGAACATAAATCCGGTTTTGGCAAAGTTGAAGGATGAGTTTAATCTGACACTCGACTAAATAGTTGAAAGGTGAAAGTTGAAAGTTAAAAGTTTGATTTATATTTCTTTTTAACTTTCACCTTTCACCTTTCACCTGAATTTACATTTCCCTGATCCAAATATTACGGAAGCTGATCGGTTCGCTGGGGTCGCCATGAGACTGCAAACGGATCGGGCCTGCTCCGTGTTTTACGACTTTCGGGAAACCGATATATTCCGTTGTACCCAGGATAGTCGTGTTATTCTGCAATACGATGCCGTTCTGGATGACCGTAACGCGCGGCGGAACACGATAAGTACCGTCTTCCTTGAAGATAGGAGCGGAATAGATAATATCGTAGACATTCCATTCACCCGGCTTGCGCATGGCATTTGCCAGAGGAGGCGTTTGTTTGTAGACGCTGCCGGTCTGTCCGTTCACGTATGTCTCGTTGTTATAGCAATCCAGCACCTGGATTTCATACATGTCTTGCAGGAAGATGCCGCTGTTGCCGCGTCCTTGGCTTGTGCCGGTGATGTTTTCCGGTACGCACCATTCGATATGCAACTGGAAGTTCTCGAATTTCTGTTTTGTCAGGATGTCGCCTTTCTTCTTGTCTACAGTGAAAACGCCGTCTTTTACGATCCATTCGGCGGGGCCGCCCTTAGCGTTTTGCCAAGCGGAAAGATCTTTTCCGTCAAACAGGACGATGGCATCGGAAGGGGCGCTGTTTGTCTTGATGTCACCCGGAGTGACTACTTTCGGTTGCGGAGTCCAGTATTCAGACATTCCCGGTTTCATTTTTTCCTGTTCGGGGTACTGTTTTTGCGCGCTTGCACTGACACAAGCTGTACAAGCCAATGCTGCCAAAGCAGTCTTCATTGTAATGCTTTTGTTCATGGTCTAAATTGTTTTATATATAGGTTTAGAATTTATTGCTTGCAAAGGTAATGGATTAATTAAGACTATAAAATCGAAAACAGGAAATTAAGAAATAAAAAATAGATGTAAGTGTATTCGGTTCCCGGCGTTGTCGAGGATAAAATACGCTTACATCTAATTGGCTGGTTAATGGAAAAGCTGTGCGTGCTTTTTTATTTCGCATGATGGTTGAAAAGCCGTTGTTCTGCCAGCTTCTCATATTTAGTGCCCGGCCGGCCGTAATTGCAATACGGGTAAATGCTGATTCCGCCGCGCGGAGTGAAGATACCGGTTACTTCGATGTATTTGGGGTTCATCAGGCGGATAAGGTCTTTCATGATGATATTGACACAATCCTCATGGAAAGCCCCGTGGTTGCGGAAACTGAACAGATATAATTTCAAGCTCTTGCTTTCCACCATTTTTACATCGGGAATATAATCGATGTAGATGGTTGCAAAGTCCGGCTGGCCGGTGATCGGACAGAGGCTTGTAAATTCCGGACAGTTGAAGCGTACCCAGTAATCATTGTCCGGATGCTTGTTTGTAAACGCTTCCAGTACTTCCGGGGCATAATCCTGTTTGTATACGGTTGAACCGCCTAACAGATGTAGTTCGTTTTCATCTTTTCTTGTATCCATGATGTCTTTTTGTTATTCTTGTAAACGATGGTTTATCGGCGTCTTTTTAAATATTTCTCCAAACCTTCGCGGCGTAGTTTGCAGGCGGGGCAATGCCCGCAGCCTTCTGCCATGATGCCGTTGTAGCAGGTGAGGGTCTGGGTCCGTACAAGGTCGAAGACTCCTAATTCGTCCGCAAGTTCCCACACTTCGCTTTTGTCCCGATCCATCAGGGGTGTGTGGATCACGAACTGTTCGTCCATCGCCAGGTTCAGGGTGACGTTGAGGGAGCGGACGAATGTATCGCGGCAATCGGGATAACCGCTGAAATCGGCTTCCGACACTCCGGTTACCAAGTTGAAGATTCCTTTGCTGCGTGCCAGGATCGCTGCGAAGGTCAGGAATACCATGTTACGTCCCGGAACGAAGGTGTTTGGGTAGCTGTCTGCCGGTTTTTCCTGATCCATTGAAATGCCGGTGTTTGTCAGCGAACAGTTCGGGTCGAGCTGGCTGATCAACGACACGTCCAACAGTTGGAAGGGGACGTCGGCATCGGCTGCAATTTTTCGTGCAACCTCTATTTCCAGGGAATGTTTTTGCCCGTATGTAAAACATACGGCTTCTACGCGAGAAAAGTGCTTCTTGGCCCAGAACAGGCAGGTCGTGGAGTCTTGTCCACCGGAGAAGCATACCAAAGCGGCTTCTTTTTTATGTTTCATATCTTTCTTGTTTTTAGTACGTGGTTTAGCAAGCACACGGAAAAGGAGACATTCCTTTTCGGGTGCAAAGATACCTTTTTTGTTGACAATTGACAATTGATTGTTGACAATTGGGAAGAATATATATTGCACAATATGTGCGATTTTGTGCGGCACATTTTCATTAAAAGTGTGCAATGTTTGAAAAAAGTATTTATCTTTGCCGCCGTTTTGTAATTAAGAAAAGTAAAACATGAAGAAAAAAGTAGTAGTAGGTGCGGCATTGATGATGATGCCTTTGGTTTCTTTCGCTGGTGGATATTTGACGAATACGAATCAGCATGCAGCCTTTTTAAGGTCACTTTCGCGAGGTGCTGCAATTGATATAGATGGTGCTTTGTCTAACCCGGCGGGTCTTTCTTTCTTGCCGACCGATGGTTTCCGTGTAGGTGTGAGTATCCAAAGTGCTTTCCAGACCCGGGATATCGATGCCTCTTTCGGTACATACAGTGGCTTCGACCCTGTAAATAAAGTGCCGACAGTAAGCGATGTTCCCTATAAGAAGTATTACAAAGGAAAGGCGGCCGCTCCTGTGATTCCGAGTGTTTTTGCGGCTTACAAAAAAGGTGATTGGACCATCTCCGGTTTCTTTGCCATTACGGGTGGGGGCGGTAAGGCATCGTTTGACGATGGCCTGCCGATGTTCGAATCGGCTGCTATGGCCGGCATATTCCAGGAAAGTCTGGGGAAGTATATAAACGGTGAAAGTCCCATCGTTACGCCGGATATGTATACTATTAACAGTGCGATGGACGGAAAACAGTATATTTATTCTCTGCAACTTGGCTTGTCATACAAGATCACGGATTGGCTTTCTGCCTTTGCCGGAGGTCGGATGAACTATTTTTCAGGAAACTATGACGGGTATCTGGATGCGAAGCTGAAAAAGGATTTTGGTGGAACAGACTTGATGAATTTGGCTTTGGATTGCGACCAGACAGGTTGGGGGCTGACACCGGTTTTGGGGGTTGATGTTAAATACGGTAAATTCAATTTCGGGGCTAAATATGAGTTTAAGACAAACTTGAACATCGAAAACAATACCAAGAAGTTGGATTATCCTGATAGTGCGGAAGACTTGATCGGCCCTTACAAGCACGGTGTGAATACGCCGAACGATATTCCTTCCATGCTTTCGGTGGCAGCCTCTTATCAGTTTTTACCCATGTTGAAGGCTTCTGTAGAGTATCATTTCTTTGATGACAAGAAAGCGGGCATGGCCGGTGGAAAACAGAAAGAATTGGAAAGAGGTACGAATGAGTATCTATTTGGTATTGAATGGGACGTGATCAAGAGATTGACCATTAGTGGTGGTGCTCAAATTACGGATTATGGTTTGTCTGATAATTTCCAAAGCGATGTTAGTTTCTCCTGTGACTCTTATTCGTTGGGCTTTGGTGCTAAGGTGATGCTGAGCGAAAAGATGGCATTGAATGTGGGGTATATGTGGACAAATTATCATGATTATACAAAGAAATCGGAGAATTATTGCGGTACAAATCTCCCCGGTACGAATGTCTATAGCCGTACCAATAAAGTGTTTGGCTTAAGTTTGGATTACGCTTTCTAAACCTAAAAAAATCTATATCAGCTTGAAAAGGGAAGTTGCCTGTCGTGCGACTTCCCTTTTTTGATTTTCTGTCTTTCAAGCGGACAGTATGGGGCCCTATTGGTCGGTGTCCGTAACCCTATTGGTTAGTGCTCGTAACTCATAGGGTTAGCCACTGTAAAGCATAGCTTTAGTATCTGCATAAAAAAAGAGGATGTGTCATGCACACCCTCTTTCTTAATTATTGTTTTGCTTGTCTTGATTACAACTGGATCCAGCGGACGAAAGCGAAGTCCATGCGATGAGGCAATTCTTTGTTCACAGGGTAAACGCGGAAGCCCATCTTGTGAAGGCCTGCTTCGCTTGAAGCTGTTTTCAGTTCGAAGAACAGTTTGGAACCTTCTTCTTTTATCAGCTTGAATTGTTCTGTTGCCAGTAATTCCAACTGATGGTTATCCGGATTTTCTTTCGTGACAACCATTTCTACTCCCAACATACCTTTCAGTTCATGGCGGTCGATAACCAGATTGAAGTTATATTCTTTGCCGACAACCGGACCGTCGATAGCCAAGTCCTGGCTGCATGTAAACGATTCTACCTGGAAGCTATCCCAATGTTCTGCCACTTCTTCTTTCCAGGCAGCGATTGCTTTGGCTTCGGCAAAACCGTTTTCGTGCAAGTGAGCGGAACGGGTTGCCAACTTGTTGTAGAAGCGGTCGATATAGTCGTCCAACATACGTTTCATCGTATAGTCGGGAGCGATTTCGGACATCGAATTCTTGATGTACTGGATCCATTCGGGAGAGTAGCCCTTGCTGTTTCTTGCATAGTAAGTCGGGATAATCTCTGTTTCCAGTATGTGGTAGATAGTAGCGGCATCCAGCTGATCCTGATACTGCTGGTTTTCGTAAGTACGCTTGTCGGTCAATGCCCAACCTGCACCCTGTTTGTAACCTTCATACCACCATCCGTCCAATACGGAGAAGTTCAGGACACCGTTCATCTCTGCTTTTTCGCCGGATGTACCGGATGCTTCCAGAGGACGGGTCGGAGTGTTCAACCAAACATCGACACCTGCGATCAGGTGACGAGCCAGACGCATATCGTAGTTTTCCAGGAAGATGATCTTTCCTAAGAATTCCGGACGGCGGGAAATCTCGACAATATGTTTGATCAAGCCCTGTCCGCCACCATCGGCCGGGTGGGCTTTACCGGTGAATACGAACTGGATCGGATATTGTTCGTTGTTTACGATCTTGGCCAGACGGTCCAGATCTGTGAACAGCAAGTGGGCACGTTTGTAAGTTGCGAAACGGCGGCCGAAACCGATCAGCAGGGCGTTCGGGTTGATTTTGTCCAGGATAGAGACAACCTTTGCAGGATCTCCTTGGTTTTTCAGCCAGTTTGTCTTGTATTGATTCTTGATATATGTAATCAGTTTGTTCTTCAATGTCTTGCGGATAGACCAAATTTCTTCGTCGGCAACATTCTGGATCGCTTCCCAGTATTTCTTGTTGGACTGGTCTTTGAAGAACTTCTTGTCGAAATGTTCTGCAAAGAAACGTTTCCATTCGGTAGAAGCCCAAGTCGGCATATGTACGCCGTTGGTCACATATCCTACGTGCAGCTCATCGGGGAAGTAGCCTTTCCATACCGGAGCGAACATGCGCTGGGATACTTTTCCATGCAACCAGCTTACGCCGTTTGCTTCCTGGCAAGTGTTCAAAGCGAATACACTCATGGAGAACTTCTCGTTGGAGCCTGGATTTTCACGTCCCATGTCGATAAATTCCTGCCAGCTGATACCTAACTTGCCGGGGAATTCACCCATATAACGACCGAACAGGCCTTCATCGAAGTAGTCGTGACCAGCCGGAACCGGTGTGTGGACGGTGTATAGGGCGGAAGCGCGTACGACTTCCAATGCTTGGTTGAATGACAGACCGTCGTTCTGGATGAAGTCTACCAGACGCTGCGCGTTGATCAATGCTGCGTGTCCTTCGTTGCAGTGATAAATCTGTTTCTTGATTCCTAATTTGTTCAGCATCAGGATACCACCGATACCCAGCAGATATTCCTGTTTCATACGGTTTTCCCAATCGCCGCCATACAGCTGGTGAGTGATGGAGCGATCCCATTCGCTGTTCTGGGGAATATCCGTATCCATCAAATATAGAGGAACGCGTCCGACGCTTACTTTCCAGATGTGCGCATAAACGGTGCGTCCGGGGTAAGGAACCTCCAATACCATCGGTTCGCCGTTAGCCTGCATTACCTGAGTAAGGGGCAGTGCGTTGAAGTTTTGCGGTTCGTAATTGGCAATCTGTTGTCCGTCCATAGACAGAGACTGGGTAAAGTAACCGTAGCGATACAAGAAACCTACTGCAGTCAGGTCGATGTTGCTGTCGCTGGCTTCTTTCAAATAGTCACCGGCCAGTACACCCAGGCCGCCGGAATAGATTTTCAACACGTTGGTCAAACCATATTCCATGCTGAAATAGGCAACAGATGGTTTTGTCTGATCCGGCTTGACATTTACATAATCCTTGAATATTGAGTAAACAGCTTTGATTTCGGCCATCAGGACGTCATCTGCCAGGATTTCCTCAATACGTTTGTAGGATAAACTTTGAAGTAAAAGTACTGGGTTACCTTCAGTTGATGCCCAAAGTTCAGAATCGATCTTACCGAATAATTTGGCTCCTTCATGGTTCCATACCCACCATAGGTTTGTAGCCATTTCGTATAACGGCTGTAATTGTTCGGGAAGCATAGAATGAGAATAAACATCTTTCCAAATCGGGCTGTTTGCGTTATTCGCTTTGATTTTCATTATTGTGAAGTTTAAAATGTTTCAATTTATATTTTAATATTGTATCATCTCTTTTTTGCCTAAAACGTTGCAAAGATAGAGATTATCTGTTTAATTATGAGCGTATTTTAATTATTTCTTTTGCTTGCATGCTCCAAAGCAATTCTGAAAGCCTCTTCATAGTAGACAATGAATTTGCTCCATTCTGCTTTTGCAGCCAGGCAGAAACTGCGTTTCCGGATCTCTGCCGTTTCCTTTTTGTCCTTTCCTGCAAGTGCCAGGATCGAAGACGTGATGGCATCTGCTACTTCGAAATAATTAAAATCGTCACGGTTCACGACGGCTACGCCTTCACTGATGTTGTTGCCTGTCACATGCTTCTTAGCCCATAGACCGAAACCTGCAAGATCGGTGGTAATAGTCGGAATCCCGAATGCGATACTTTCCAGCGGAGTGTATCCCCAGGGTTCGTAGTAGGAGGGATAGACGGTCGCATCCATACCGATCAGCAGATCGTAGTAGGGTTTGTTGAGGATACCGTCGCGTCCGTCCAGGTAGCAAGGAACAAAAATGATCTTCAGCTTGTCGGTCGCTGAATTGGTGAAGCCGGCATGGGAGATATAGTTCAGCACCTTGTCCTGTTCCATCTGATTCAGCCAATGCGTGACGAATGGCATTTGCATGGGGGAGGTGGTGCGGATATTCTTGTCGATGACTTCTTTCAGGTCTGCACGTGCATCGCGTACCCAAGCCGGAACCATGATGAAGGCGACGACTTCGCGCTGGAGTCTGCCAGAAGTGCGTACCCGGTTCATTGCTTCGATAAAGACGTCGATACCTTTATTGCGGTATTCGTAACGACCGCTGGTTGAAACCAGGAAAGCATCCGGTGAGATGGGGCATCCGAGCAGTTTCTCTGCGACGTTGAGCAGGTCGCGGCGGGCTGCCATACGCTTCTTGTCGTATTCTTTGTCGGACGGGACGAAGTTGGGCTCGAAGCCGTTCGGCGTGACGATGTCCGGTGCTTTGTCCAGCAATTGTTTACACTCGCGGGCAGTGATGTCGCTCACGGTAGTAAAGCAGTCCACATGCAAGGCTGTCTGTTTTTCCAACGAATGTTTCGCCTCCATATTCAGCTCCCCGGCCATCTGGTCGCCGTTGTAGCCATCCATATAAGCATACAGGGCTTTGTTGTTTCCGGCGATGGAACGGCCGATAGATGTGGCGTGTGTCGTGAAGAGCGTTGCGACGGCGGGGAGTTGTTTTTTGATGTAGAGCGCACCCATTCCCAGCATCCATTCATTGAACAGAGCGGCAACCTTTTTGTTTTCCAGCTTGTAAAAATGATAAAAACTTTCGATGACCTTACCTACCGCGTAAGCGAAGATACAAGACTCGTCGTAGTCACCGTACGCATGGATCGAATCCACTCGGAAACTTTCCCACATCGAGAAGAAAAAGGAATCTTTTTCTTTGAAGAAAGGTTTGAAATCCACTAAGATTACGGGAGGTGTCCCCGGGACATTCCATCGGCCTACTTTCACTTTCAGATTTTCTGTGGTCTTCGTATAAGTTTTCCAGTCAGCAAACAGAACATCATCTTCAATAAAGTCGGGAGCGTTTGTATCGGTCCACACATCGGGTCCTATAAAGATCAGCTTATCTTTAAACGATCGTTGCAACGTATGCGCTTTTGTTGAAAGGACGGTATAGATACCGCCAACTTTATTACATACTTCCCAACTGCTCTCGAAAAGATATTCTGGCGTTGTTGTTGTATTATCCATAAACGATTTTGTTTATAATCAGATATTTTAGGGTGACAAAGATACGAATTTTTGTCTTTTTTTCAACTATAGGGTTTGTTTAATGAATGAATTATGTAGATTTGTAGATATTTTAATGTAAACAACTATGGCTAAAAGAAGAATTTTAAAGAGAGACATCAGCTATGTGGCTGGCGATTTGTTTTCGGAAGCTTTGTTTTGTAAGCTGTATCTTCCGGGTGTCAATTCGGAGAAAGCCGACGTGGTGATGGCGAGAGTACTTGATATGCAAGATGAATTTATTCGCCGTGCCAACCGTCCGGACGGAAAAGAAAACAAGAAACGGGTGAAAGAATATTATTGTAAATTGCGGGCGGACCTGCAAACGGAAATAAATGCAATAGCAACTGAAATCGGAGAGTTGAGCAAATAGAAAGTAAAGAATGAAGAAAGCTATAAGTAAGGCACTTCTTCGCTTGGCCGGCTGGAAACTTGGGCCGGTAGTGGAGGATGTGCCTAAATGTGTGATATGTGTGGCTCCGCATACCAGCAATTGGGATTTTATCGTAGGAAAACTGTTTTATACCTCGATTGGCCGTAACGCCAGTTTCCTGATTAAAAAGGAATGGTTCTTTTTTCCGTTCAACCTGTTGTTTGACTGGTTGGGCGGAGTGCCTGTTGACCGCAGTAAGCGGACTTCGGTGACGGATCAGATGGTTGGCCAGTTCAATCGGCGGAAAGAATTCCAGCTGGCCGTAACTCCTGAAGGTACACGCAAACGGGTGAATGACTGGAAGAAGGGATTTTACTATATCGCACAGAAAGCCAACGTGCCTATCCTGATGGCTTATTTCGATTACAAAAAGAAAGAGGCCGGTTTTAAAGGGGTATTCTATCCTACGGGTGATGCGGATAAAGATATCCGTGATATCCGTGAGCATTACAGAGGAGTGACAGCTTGTCACCCGGAAAACTTTGTTCAAATTTAATATCATGGCAGACAATTTGCGTATCAGTATGGTCCAGTCTCATATTATTTGGGAGGACAGAGATGAAAATCTGGGTTATTATGGAGAACTGCTCCGACGGGTCAGCGGTAAGACGGACATAGCCGTTTTGCCGGAAACGTTTACAACGGGTTTTTCTATGGATGTGGAAAAGCTGGCCGACACGATGGACGGGCCTACTATTCCTACTATAAAGAGGTGGGCGAAGAAATATAAGCTTGCTGTGGCAGGTAGTTTCATTGCAAAAGAAGGCGGGAAATATTTCAACCGTGCTTTTTTCGTCACGCCCGAAGGTGAAACTTATTTGTATGACAAGCGACATTTGTTCCGGATGGCGGGCGAAGACCAGCATTTCACAGCCGGGGATAAACGGACGATCGTACGGTATAAGGACTGGAATATCTGTTTGCAAGTTTGTTATGATCTTCGTTTCCCGGTTTGGAGCCGGAACGTGGACAACGAATACGATCTGTTGATCTATGTCGCCAACTGGCCCGAGGCGCGTAAAAAAGTATGGAAGACGTTGCTCCAGGCACGTGCAATGGAAAATATGGCGTATGTCTGCGGGGTGAACCGGGTAGGGATCGACGGTAAGGGCTTTGTTTACCGGGGCGATTCCATGATCTTCTCTCCGAAAGGGAAAAAGCTGGCGGATGCCGGCAAGCGTGAGGAGGTCACTCGCACATGTACGCTTACCCGTGCAGACCTGGAAGATCTAAGGGGGAAGTTTCCTGCATGGAAGGACGCGGATACGTTTGAGATCAAGTGATATTTCCCTGATAGGATTTCGGATTTGAACACAAAAAAGCGATTGTCGGAAATAACCGGCAATCGCTTTTTTGTGTTATGTGAAAATATATGTTTATTTCACTTCCTCAAAGTCAACATCCGTTACACCACCATCCTGCTTGTTGTTGCCGGCGTTGCCACCAGTTTGTTGACCGAAGTCAGGACCCGGTTGTGCACCACCTTGGGCGTTCTGGGCATTGTACATTTCCTGGCTTGCTGCCTGGAATACGCTGTTCAGTTCTGCCATAGCTGCATCGATACCAGCGATATCCTGAGCCTTGTGAGCTTCTTTCAGCTTGTTCAGGGCTGTTTCGATAGGAGCCTTCTTGTCAGCCGGGAGTTTGTCGCCTAGATCCTTCAACTGTTTTTCGGTCTGGAAGATCATGCTGTCGGCCTGGTTCAGTTTGTCGATGCGTTCTTTTTCCTTCTTGTCTGCTTCGGCATTAGCCTGAGCTTCTTCTTTCATACGTTTTACTTCGTCGTCGCTCAAGCCGCTGGAAGCCTCGATACGGATGCTCTGTACTTTGCCGGTTCCTTTGTCTTTAGCCGATACGTTCAAGATACCGTTTGCATCGATATCGAAAGTAACTTCGATCTGAGGAACGCCACGCTGTGCGGCTGGAATTCCGTCGAGGTGGAAACGGCCGATCGATTTGTTGTCTTTAGCCAGTGAACGTTCGCCCTGCAATACGTGGATTTCTACAGAAGGCTGGTTGTCAACGGCAGTCGTGAATGTTTCAGACTTCTTGGTAGGAATAGTCGTATTGGCTTCGATCAGCTTGGTCATTACACCACCCATTGTTTCGATACCCAGTGACAACGGAGTAACATCGAGCAACAGAACGTCTTTTACTTCACCTGTCAATACCCCCCCCTGGATAGCAGCACCTACAGCTACCACTTCGTCCGGGTTAACACCTTTTGACGGAGCCTTGCCGAAGAACTTCTCAACGATGGCCTGTACAGCCGGAATACGTGTCGAACCACCTACGAGGATGACTTCGTCGATGTCGGAAGTGCTCAAACCTGCATCTTTCAAAGACTGACGGCATGGTTCGATACAAGCCTGGATCAGACTGTCTGCAAGCTGTTCGAATTTAGCACGTGTCAGTGTCTTGACCAAGTGCTTTGGAACACCGTTTACCGGCATGATATACGGCAGGTTGATCTCCGTGCTTGTCGTGCTTGACAATTCGATCTTAGCTTTTTCGGCCGCTTCTTTCAAACGTTGCAAAGCCATCGGATCCTTACGCAGGTCGACGCCTTCTTCGCGCAGGAACTCTTCAGCCAACCAGTCGATGATCACATGGTCGAAGTCGTCACCACCCAAGTGAGTGTCACCGTTTGTGGATTTTACTTCAAACACACCGTCTCCTAATTCCAAGATAGAAATATCGAATGTACCGCCACCCAAGTCGAATACGGCGATCTTCATGTCTTTGTTCGTTTTGTCCAAACCGTAAGCCAAAGATGCGGCAGTCGGTTCGTTTACGATACGGCGAACGTTCAAGCCTGCAATTTCACCAGCTTCCTTAGTCGCTTGACGTTGTGCGTCGCTAAAGTATGCCGGAACGGTGATAACGGCTTCCGTTACTTCCTGTCCTAAATAGTCTTCAGCTGTTTTCTTCATCTTCTGAAGTACCATTGCTGAAATTTCCTGAGGAGTATAAAGGCGTCCTTCGATATCGACACGTGGTGTGTTGTTGTCACCGCGGACTACTTTATAAGGAACTCGACCAATTTCTTTCTGAACCTGATCATAGGTTTCACCCATGAAACGTTTGATAGAGAATATTGTTTTTTCCGGGTTTGTGATAGCCTGACGTTTTGCAGGATCACCAACCTTACGTTCACCACCTTCAACGAATGCAACGATTGAAGGAGTCGTTCTTTTACCTTCGCTGTTTGCAATTACAACCGGTTCGTTACCTTCCAGTACGGCAACACAAGAGTTGGTTGTTCCTAAGTCGATTCCGATAATTTTTCCCATAATTTTCTATTATTTTAATTGTTATTATTTTCCTGTACTTGCTTTTCTCTTTCGAGCTGCATTAACTGTTCTACAAATCATATGCCAAAGTAACAAGGATCGGTTTGTAAAAGTTCAGGTGGCAGGAAGTGTGACAATACGTCAGTTTAGACATTTGCCGTCATGTGAAAGATATGACGGGTTATGCATGAAATGTTATAGGCCTTTATTATTCTATAGTTCTTAAGGAACTGTGGTATTTGTAGATAAAAAATTAACACTCACTCAAGTTTTTGTTATTTGGGTGTGCAAAGTTACTACAAAAAAGTGAAATGCGGAAAGATATAGTGATAGAATTGAGTTACAAGGGTTTTGGTTGAAGTGGCGATAATCCGTGAAGCCATTACAATCCCTGCCGAAGCCAAATCCTGACGCCGCTACGTTACTTGTTCGTAACCATGCCCGAAAATGCGACAAACGGGTACGAATAGCGAAACAAGGCTCTAAGGAATAGTGAGTTATCCATAACTCATGCGAAAAATCAGGTTACGGAAAAAGATTGCGCCGTTCCTCCCCGTTTTGCGTACCAACACCGGACTCTTCACCAACTAATTTTGAAACCCAAAAATTAAGGACAATGAAGAGTACATTTTCAGTAATCTACTACCTCAAGCGTCAGGTAGTGAAAAAGGACGGGACAGTTCCCGTCATGGGACGCATCACGGTGGACGGCAGCCAGACACAGTTCAGCTGCAAACTGACTGTCGATCCGAAACTGTGGGACACCAAAGGTGGACGTGTCACGGGCAGAAGCACGGCGGCACTCGAAACGAACCGTATGCTTGACAAGATGCGGGTACGCATCAACAGGCATTATCAGGAAATCATGGAGCGTGACAACTTCGTCACGGCGGAGAAGGTGAAGAACGCCTTTCTCGGACTGGAACACCGCTACCACACGCTGATGCAGGTGTTCCGCCAGCACAACGAGGACTACGAGAAGCAGGTGGAGGCAGGCATGAAAGCCAAAGGCACGCTGCTGAAGTACCGCACCGTTTACAAGCACATGCAAGAGTTCCTCGACATCCGCTACCATGTGAAGGACATCGCCCTAAAAGAGCTTACCCCGGCTTTCATCTCCGACTTCGAGATGTTCCTGCGCACGGACAAGCACTGCTGCACCAATACCGTGTGGCTGTACGTCTGCCCGTTACGGACGATGGTATTCATCGCCATCAACAACGAGTGGCTGACGCGCGACCCGTTCCGCGAGTATGAAATCAAGAAGGAGGAAACAACACGCAGTTTCCTGACCAAAGATGAGATCCGCCTGCTGATGGAGGGGAAACTGAAAAACGCCAAACAGGAATTGTACCGCGACCTCTACCTGTTCTGCGCCTTCACGGGGCTGTCGTTCGCGGATATGCGCAACCTTACGGAAGAGAATATCCGCACCTACTTCGACGAACACGAGTGGATAAACATCAACCGCCAGAAAACGGGCGTGGTGTCCAACATCCGCCTGCTCGACATCGCCAACCGCATAATCGGCAAATACCGGGGACTGTGCGGGGACGGCAGGATATTTCCCGTTCCGCATTATAACACGTGCCTTGCCGGTATCCGTGCCGTCGCCAAGCGTTGCGGCATCACCAAGCATATCACGTGGCATCAGAGCCGCCACACGGCAGCCACGACGATATTCCTCTCCAACGGTGTTCCCATCGAAACGGTCAGCTCCATGCTCGGACACAAGAGCATAAAGACGACGCAGATTTACGCAAAGATAACCAAAGAGAAGCTCAATCAGGACATGGAGAACCTTGCCGCAAGATTGAACGGCGTCGAGGAATTTGCAGGTTGCACCATCTAAAAAGAAAAGCCATGAAACGTGACACAATCATCATCGAGGACAAGGCAGTCAGCGTAACCGGTAACGACGTGTGGATGACCGCCACCGAAATAGCCGGATTGTTCCATACGACCGTCCCGGCAGTGAACGCCGCCATCAGAGCCGTCCGCAAGTCGGACGTGCTGAACGACTACGAGGTGTGCCGCTACATGCAGCTTGAAAACGGGCTGCACGCGGACGTGTACGCCCTTGAAATCATCATCCCGGTCGCTTTCAGGGTGAATACCTACAACACCCACCTGTTCCGCACATGGCTGGTGGGAAAGGCACTCTCACAAGAGAAACGGCAGACATACGTGATGTTCATACAGAACGGAAAAGCCGGGTATTGCTGATTGCACATACCCCATAAGACAAGTAAACGGGTAGCACCACAAAAGGTGTCACCCGTTTACTTTTTCATGAAACCGCCTCACTCCAGCGGCTTGCGGTAGTTCGCTTCCAGTACCCCGCGCAGCCCCGTTTCCGGGTAAAGCACCTTCCCTCCCAAAAGTATGAAGGGCAACACGCGGTTGTTGCGGTATTCCTGCAAGGTGCGCCGGCTCACACGGAGCAGTTCCGACACCTCGCCGTCCGTCAGGTAACGTTCCCCGTCCAGCGGAGGACGGTAGCTTTCCAGAAATGCGGACAGCCATTTCGAGCCTTTGCGCATATCCTGCACCACAGAGGCTATCGGCTCGTCTTCCATCGTAAAAACATCGTTGTTCTCGTTCATCATAACTTCGGATTCAGTGGGTGAATAAATCAAATCATCTGCCGTGCGGATAGAGCGTGCCGACAAGCGGTATCAGCCGCTTCACCTCCTCTGGCTTGTAATAGAACCTGCGGTTTATCTGCGAGTAGCCGATAAGCCGCCTGTCACGCAGCGTCTGCAACGTGCGCGGGCTTATTCTCAACTGCCCGCAGACCTCCTCGCCCGTGAGCCATCTTTCCATGCGCCCCGTGTCGCTTTTGCGCCTCAGGGCGGCGACCTTCTCCGAGAGTGCGCCGAATGCCGCCACCATCATCTCGAAAGTCTTTTTCTCGATAGATACTATTTCCATATTCATGTCATTTAGAGTTTGCCGCAAAGGTAACGAAACGGCATACAAGACGTATCGTTTTCCGCTGAAAGGCTGCCTGTTGCGCCGTTTGACCGGGTTACGGAGCCATCTTCCGCAAAAATCTTACGTGAGTCACGTAGTGAGTTGTTAAAGCCCCTTTTGTTTATTGCCGAATTTTGTCGCAGAAACAAAAAGAAAGGACTGAACATGAAAGTGATAACAATGGAAAGTTCCGCCTACAAGGAGATGATGGCGCAGATTGCGAACATCGCAGGGTACATCCGCGAGGCAAGGGACGAGAAGAAACGGAAGCGGGAAACCGAAGACAAGCTGCTTGACACGGCACAGGCGGCGAAGATGCTCAACGTGAGCAAGCGCACCATGCAGCGTATGCGCACCGACCACCGTATCGAGTATGTGGTGGTACGCGGAAGCTGCCGCTACCGCCTTTCCGAGATACTGCGGCTATTGGAGGACAACACAGTAAGGAACGAGGAAGGGACAATAGACACCCTGTTCCACAACCACACGCTGCGCACGGGCGGCAAACCAAAAGGAAGGAGGACATAGGTCATGGAACTGCTCACACGAAACAACTTCGAGGGCTGGATGCAGAAGCTGATGGAACGGCTCGACCGTCAGGACGAACTGCTGCTGGCGATGAAGGCTGAGGGGAAACAGCCCACTATCACGGAAAGCATCCGCCTTTTCGACAATCAGGATTTGTGCATGTTGCTCCAGATAAGCAAACGCACCCTCCAACGCTACCGCAGCGTAGGCGCATTGCCCTACAAGACGCTGGGCAAGAAGACCTATTACAGCGAGGAGGACGTGCTGACATTCCTTTCCAACCATATCAAGGACTTCAAAAAGGAAGATATAGCCTTCTACAAGGCTCGTATCCATAATTTCTTTCATAAATAACCCATTAAAACATTTTTCAGATGGCAAAGAAAAAAGACGAAAAGGACGTGCTGGTAGTCCGTGACGAGAAGACAGGCGAGATCAGCGTGGTAGCCGGGCTGAACGCGGACGGCACACCCAAGCGCACCCCCGCAAAAGCGGAGAACGCGCAGAGTTTCCTGCAATTCGACCGACATGGCGACGTGCTGGACAACTTCTTCAAGAACTTCTTCCGGCAGTGCAAGGAACCCAGCCGCTTCGGTTTCTACCGCATTGCGGCAGACCAAGCTGAAAATCTCTTAGAGGTGATGAAGCAACTGCTGAAAGACCCCGAAGCGAACAAGGAGCTGCTCGCCCCTCACAAGGTGGACACCTCCGACTATGAGAAGAAGGTGCAGGAAGAGATGGCAGCACAACAGACAGAGAAACAAGAACCTCAAAAACAGGAGAACATGGAACAACGGAAAGAACAGCAACAGGACAAATCCGAACAGATGCAGGGCAAACGTGGCTACCAGCCCATCGACGAGAGTAAAATCAACTGGCAGGAGCTGGAGGACAGATGGGGCGTAAAGCGGGACAACCTTGAAAAGTCCGGCGACCTTACGAAGATGCTCAACTATGGCAAGTCCGACTTGGTAAAGGTCAAACCGACCTTCGGCGGCGAATCATTCGAGCTGGACGCCCGCCTCTCCTTCAAGAAGGACGGTGAGGGAAACATCAGCCTCGTGCCGCACTTCATCCGCAAGGAGCAGAAGCTGGATGAGTACAAGGAACACAAATTCTCCGACAATGACCGGAAGAACCTCCGCGAAACGGGCAATCTCGGTAGGGTCGTGGACATTGTGGACAGGGAAACGGGCGAGATCATCCCCTCCTACATCAGCATCGACCGCAAGACGAATGAAATCACGGACATTCCGGCAAGCAGGGTGCGCATCCCGGAGCGCATCGGCAAGACGGAAATCACCACGCAGGAGCGGGACATGCTCCGCGCCGGACTGCCCGTACGCGACAAGCTCATCGAGCGCAACGACGGCAGAAAGTTCGTCACCACCCTGCAAGTGAACGTGGAGCAGCGCGGCGTGGAGTTCGTGCCGGGAACCGGCAAGTCGCCCCGTACCGCACAGACACAGGAAACCAAAGGCGACACATCGAAAAGTCAGGCGCAGGGCGGGGAAAATGCCGCACAGACCAAGAAGGAGCAACGCCGCAACACGTGGACGAACGAGGACGGCAGCATCCGCCCCATCAGCAAATGGAGCGGCGTGAGCTTCACCGACCAGCAGAAAGCCGACTATGTGGCGGGTAAAGCCGTGAAGCTGGAGAACGTGACCGACAAGCAGGGCTTCCATGCCACGATGTATATCAAGTTCAACCCGGAGAAGGGACGCCCGTACCGCTACGACACGAACCCTGACAATGCACAGCAGGTTGCTCCGTCCAACGAGAGCCGCACGCAGGTGGCGGTGAACAACGATGGCAAGACCAACGAGGCTACAAAGAATCTGAGAGAGCCGTTGCAGAAAGGTCAGACCAACCCGAAGGACGCCCGCCAGCAACAGCAGCAGGAGAAGCCGCAGAAGAAAACGGGCAAGGGCATGAAAATGTAATCCCGTGTCCGCCACTGAATCCAAAATAAAATCCAAAGTATCAACAAAAAAGAAGAAGACATGAAGACAATCATTGCAGAAAAGCCCTCCGTGGCACGTGAAATCGCCCGCATCGTGGGCGCGACAAAGAGAGAGGAAGGATATTTCGAGGGAGGCGGTTATGCCGTGACATGGGCATTCGGACACCTCGTTCAGCTTGCCATGCCCGACGGCTACGGCGTGCGCGGATTTGTCCGTGACAACCTCCCGATTATTCCCGACACATTCACGCTCGTCCCCCGTCAGGTCAGGACGGAGAAAGGTTACAAGCCCGACAGCGGCGTGGTGTCGCAGATAAAAGTCATCAAAAGACTGTTCGACACAAGCGAACATATCATCGTGGCGACCGATGCCGGACGCGAGGGAGAGCTTATCTTCCGCTACCTCTACCACTATACGGGTTGCACCACTCCTTTCGTGCGCCTGTGGATCAGCTCTCTCACCGACAAAGCTATCCGCGAGGGACTGCGGAAACTCGAAGACGGCAGCAAATACGACAACCTCTACCTCGCCGCCAAAGCGCGGAGCGAATCCGACTGGCTCGTGGGCATCAACGGCACACAGGCGTTATCCATCGCCGCCGGACACGGCACGTATTCCGTGGGGCGGGTGCAGACACCAACGTTGGCTATGGTATGTGAACGCTACTGGGAGAACCGCCGCTTTACGTCCGAAGCATTCTGGCAGCTCCATATCGCAACGGACGGTTGCGACGGCGAAGTCGTGAAATTCTCATCCTCCGAGAAATGGAAAGAGAAAGAACCGGCGATGGAACTATATAATAAGGTAAAGGCGGCAGGTTGCGCCACTGTCACGAAAGCCGAGCGCAAGGAGAAGACGGAGGAAACTCCCTTGCTCTACGACCTGACCACGCTCCAGAAAGAAGCCAACGCCAAGCACGGCTTCACGGCGGAACAGACGCTTGAAATCGCGCAGAAACTCTACGAAAAGAAGTTGATAACCTATCCGAGAACGGGAAGCCGCTACATCCCCGAAGACGTGTTTGCCGAAATTCCCAAACTGCTCGCTTTCATCGGCACACAGCCCGAATGGAAAGACAAGGTGCGGGCAAAAGCCGCCCCGACACGCCGCAGCGTGGACGACGGCAAGGTGACAGACCACCATGCCCTGCTCGTCACGGGTGAGAAACCGCTCTTCCTCTCCAAAGAGGACAATACCATCTATCAGATGATTGCCGGGCGCATGGTCGAGGCATTCTCTGAGAAATGCGTCAAGGATGTGACCACTGTCACGGCGGAATGTGCCGGAGTGGAGTTTACCGTAAAAGGCAGCGTCGTGAAGCAAACCGGATGGCGTGCCGTCTATGGCGAGGAAAAAGAGGAAATTACCATCCCCGGCTGGCAGGAAGGCGACACGCTGACACCGAAAGGCTCGTCCATTACCGAAGGAAAGACCAAACCCAAGCCGCTGCATACCGAAGCCACCCTGCTCTCGGCAATGGAAACGGCGGGCAAGGAAATTGAGGACGACGCACTGCGGCAGGCGATGAAGGACTGTGGCATCGGTACTCCCGCCACACGCGCCTCCATCATCGAAACGCTTTTCAAGCGCGGTTACATGGAACGCTGCAAGAAGTCGCTTGTTCCCACCGAAAAAGGACTTGCCCTCAATTCCGTCGTCAAGACGATGCGCATCGCCGATGTTGCCATGACGGGCGAATGGGAAAAGGAGCTGGCGCGTATCGAGCGCGGGGAACTGTCCGACGACACCTTCCGCAAGGAGATAGAGGCGTACACACGTGAGATAACCTCCGAACTGATCTCGTGCGACAAGCTCTTCGGCAGCCGTGACTCCGGCTGCGCGTGTCCCAAGTGTGGCACGGGCAGGATGCGGTTCTACGGCAAGGTGGTACGCTGCGACAACACGGAGTGCGGACTGCCCGTGTTCCGGCTGAAAGCGGGACGCACCCTGTCCGACGATGAAATCAAAGACCTGCTCACCGAAGGGCATACCAAGCTGCTCAAAGGGTTCAAGAGCAAACAGGGCAAGAGTTTCGATGCTGTTGTCGCCTTTGACGGGGAATATAACACGACTTTTGTGTTCCCGGAGGCTAAAAAGGACAAGAAATTTTCAGGACGGAAGAAATAGTATTAACTTTGCCACTTGTTCAGAGTAATGAATTGTTCTTCGATACCGGATTACACTCATACTTTGGATTTAGTGGTGGCACTCGGAGGGATACCGAGTGCCTTTTTCTTCCTTTTTCCAACCGATTATCCCGTTAATTATCAATCCGCTAAATCCAAAGTAATGAACAACAAGAAGAAAAACGAGGGTCAGACCGACTTTTCCTATTACGGTCTGTACCTGCTGGACTATCTCCGCACGAACAAGTTTGAACAGGCTGACGACACCGCTTTCATACGGGAACGGGCCGACCGTGCCGCCGAAACGTATGAGAGGGCACGGCTTGAAGGCTATCCCGCCGATGGTGCGCAGGAACTGGCGATGGACACGCTGCTGCGCGGGCTGCATTATTCCCGTTACGCCATCCTCCGCGAAGTCGTGGAAAACGAGTTTGCCGATGAAGTGCCGGAAGAGAAGCGTGAAGCCTTTGTCCTGAAACTGCTGCCGCTTGTCGGCAACGTGTTCTCCGTCTATGACCTCTCGGATGACAATTTCGCCCTGTCTTCCGATTACGACCTGCTCTACACGGAGCTGACGGGAGCAACCGTCCTTTACTTAGACGAATATGGCGTTTAACCGCAAACAGAAACTGCGGGACAACATCGAGGCGATACGGACGGCATTCATCCTTGACAGGGAAAATAGGACAGCGACAACCGAAGAGCGTGCCATACTTCAAAGGTACTGCGGTTTCGGCGGTCTGAAATGTATCCTCAACCCTGCAAAGGAACTGACGGATGCCGTCCGGTGGGCGAAATCCGACCTCGAACTGTTCGCCCCGACGGTGGAGCTGCACAGGCTTATCCGTGAGAACAGCAAGGACGAAACAGAGTACAAGCGGTTTGTGGATTCGCTGAAAGCGTCCGTGCTGACCGCTTTCTACACCCCCAAAGAGATAACCGACACCATCGCGGACGTGCTGGCAGATTACAGCGTCCGCCCCGCCCGTATGCTCGAACCGTCGGCAGGTGTCGGCGTGTTCGTGGATTCCATGCTGCGGCACAGCCCCAATGCGGATGTGATGGCTTTCGAGAAGGATCTGCTCACGGGTACAATCTTGAGGCATCTCTATCCCGACCAGAAAATGCGCACCTGCGGTTTTGAGAAAATCGAAAGACCGTTCAACAATTATTTCGACTTGGCGGTGTCCAACATTCCGTTCGGTGACATTGCCGTGTTCGACGCGGAGTTTCAGCGGAGCGACTCTTTCGGCAGACGCTCCGCCCAGAAAACCATCCACAACTATTTCTTTCTCAAAGGACTGGATGCCGTGCGTGACGGCGGTATCGTGGCGTTCATCACCTCGCAAGGGGTATTGAATAGCACCAAGACCTCCGTGCGTAACGAGCTGTTCAGTCAGGCCAATCTGGTATCCGCGATACGCCTGCCCAACAACCTGTTCACGGACAACGCGGGCACGGAGGTGGGCAGTGACCTGATTGTCCTGCAAAAGAACCTCAGCAAGAAGGAAATGTCGCAGGACGAGCGGCTGATGACCGTGATACAGACGGACACGAAAACCGCCCTGACCGACAACGCCTATTTCATCCACCACCCGGAACGCATCGTGCATACGATGGCGAAACTTGACACAGACCCCTACGGGAAGCCCGCTATGGTTTATCTGCACGAGGGCAAGGCAGCAGGCATCGCCGGGGATTTGCGCCGTATGCTCGACGAGGATTTCCATTACAGGCTTGCCATGCGCTTGTATTCGGGTTCAATCCGGCAGGCAGGAACGGAAGAAAAAGTTGCCGTTCAAAATAAAGTAGAGCGTCCTGCCATAAAATTGGAAACAGTATCCTCGGCGCAGACGGTGGAAACTCCGACAGAAAAGCCGCAACCCGCAGATGAAAAGCCGGAGATAGAACCGCGCCCGCAATATTCCGCAGGCGTGCAGCTCACCCTGCTTGACCTCTGGGGGATGACGGAAGAGGTCAGCCAACCGAAAACCTCCAAAAAGAAAAAGACGGTGAAAAAGGCAGTTACGGCAAAGTCCACTCCGCCCAAACCGAAAGTCACGGTTACACCGACAGCTCCAACTGCAAAACCCGCAATGGAGAATAAGGAGGTGAAAGCGGAGAACACCGCCAAGCCTGCCGACCCGGACGACATCTATGCCACACTGGACTGGGATACCAATCCTCCCATCAACGGTTTCTATGAAATGATGATGGGTTTGACGCCGGAGCGTAGGAAAGAACTTCGGGAACTGGCAAGGCAGCATAACGAGAAACAAGTGGCGGAAAAGACGGAAGTGAAAGCCGTGCCGGAAACTTCCCGTGAGCAGCCACGACAGGAGGAAACACAGCCGGAGGCAGTCGCCGCACCTGCCGTTACAGATACCCCATCGGAAGCGGTGGGGACTTTCCTTTTCCCCGACATCGAAGCGGAAAAGCCGAAGGAGGAAGTCGTGGACCTTTCTCCGCGTGCCTACCACCGCACGCCGGAGATGCACCTGCGCGAAGGGTCGCTGGTGGCTGACCGGGGGCGTCATAACATCGGCTACCTGAAAGACATCACGCCATACGGGGCGACATTCCAGCCGCTCGACCTGAAAGGATACCAGAAGGAAAAGGCGTTGTTGTATGTGTCGCTGCGTGACGCCTACGAGCGTCTGTACCGTTATGAATCGCTCCGGCGCGAGGCAAATGTTCCGTGGCGAGAGCATCTGAATACCTGTTACGATGAGTTTGTCATGCGCTACGGCAACCTCAACGCCAAGCAGAACGTGAAGTTAGTGATGATGGATGCGGGCGGGCG
Organism: Parabacteroides merdae ATCC 43184; assembly: GCF_025151215.1. NCBI lineage: Bacteria > Pseudomonadati > Bacteroidota > Bacteroidia > Bacteroidales > Tannerellaceae > Parabacteroides > Parabacteroides merdae. Next base: position 2,182,228 of record NZ_CP102286.1, on the reverse strand, counting down.
CGACATCCTTTCGCTGGAACGGATGGAAAACGGAAAGTTCGTCAAGGCGGACATCTTCGAGCATCCTGTTTCCTTCGCGGTGGAGAGCCATGCCAACGTAGGCTCTCCCGAAGAAGCCCTGTCTGCGTCGCTCAACAAATATGGTACGGTCAATCTCGACTATATGCGGGAGATAACCGACAGCACGGCGGAGGATTTGCTCACTGCCCTGCAAGGGCGCATCTACTACAATCCGCTCGTGACCGGTTACGAAATCAAAGACCGTTTCATCGCCGGAAATGTCATAGAGAAAGCGGAACGCATAGAGGCATGGATGGGTGACAATCCCGAAAATGAGCGTATGCCGGAGGTGAAGCAGGCGTTGGAGGCTCTGAAAGATGCCGAGCCGCAGCGCATCGCCTTCGAGGATCTGGACTTCAATTTCGGGGAACGCTGGATTCCGACGGGTGTCTATGCCGCCTACATGAGCCGGCTGTTCGACACGGAGGTGAAAATCGCCTATTCCGCAAGCATGGACGAGTTTTCGGTGGTGTGCGGCTACCGCACCATGAAAATCACGGACGAGTTTCTGGTGAAGGGGTATTACCGGAACTATGACGGTATGCACCTCCTAAAACACGCCCTGCACAACACCTGCCCTGACATGATGAAGTCCATCGGCAAGGACGAGCATGGCAACGACATCAAGATGCGCGACAGCGAGGGAATACAACTCGCCAACGCCAAGATTGACGAGATACGAAACGGCTTCTCCGAATGGCTCGAAGAGCAGTCGCCGCAGTTCAAGGAGCGGCTTGTGACGATGTATAACCGCAAGTTCAACTGTTTCGTGCGCCCGCGCTACGACGGCTCCCATCAGACCTTTCCCGACCTCAACCTGAAAGGGCTGGCAAGCCGGGGTATCAAGAGCGTCTATCCCTCACAGATGGATTGCGTCTGGATGTTGAAACAGAACGGCGGCGGAATTTGCGACCACGAGGTGGGAACCGGTAAGACGCTGATAATGTGCATCGCCGCGCATGAGATGAAGCGTCTGAATTTGGCACACAAGCCGATGATTATCGGGCTGAAAGCCAACGTTGCGGAGATTGCAGCCACCTATCAGGCGGCATATCCCAACGCACGTATTCTGTACGCTTCGGAGAAGGACTTTTCGACCGCCAACCGTGTGCGCTTCTTCAATAATATAAAGAACAACGACTACGATTGCGTCATCATGTCGCACGACCAGTTCGGCAAGATACCGCAGTCGCCGGAATTGCAGCAGCGCATCCTGCAAGCAGAGCTTGACACGGTGGAGGAAAACCTCGAAGTGCTACGGCAGCAGGGAAAGAACGTGTCGCGGGCGATGCTGAAAGGATTGGAGAAGCGCAAGCACAACCTTGAAGCGAAGCTGGAGAAGGTGGAACACGCCATAAAGTCACGCACGGACGACGTGGTGGATTTCAAGCAGATGGGCATCGACCACATCTTCATAGATGAGAGCCACCAGTTCAAGAATCTGACTTTCAACACGCGCCACGACCGTGTGGCGGGATTGGGAAACAGCGAGGGAAGCCAGAAGGCACTTAACATGCTCTTTGCCATACGCACCATACAGGAGCGCACAGGAAAAGACTTGGGTGCGACCTTCCTCTCCGGCACGACTATCAGCAACTCACTGACTGAATTGTACCTGCTGTTCAAGTACCTGCGCCCGAAGGAGCTGGAACGGCAGGACATAAGGTGTTTCGACGCTTGGGCGGCGATATTTGCCAAGAAGACGACGGATTTTGAATTTAACGTGACGAACAATGTGGTCCAGAAGGAGCGTTTCCGCTACTTCATCAAAGTGCCGGAGCTTGCCGCCTTCTATAATGAAATCACGGACTACCGCACGGCGGAGGATGTGGGCGTTGACCGTCCTGCCAAGAACGAGATACTGCACCATATACCGCCCACGCCGGAACAGGAGGACTTCATACAGAAACTGATGCAGTTCGCCAAGACGGGCGATGCCACCTTGTTGGGCAGGCTGCCGCTTTCGGAAACGGAAGAAAAGGCGAAGATGCTCATCGCCACGGACTATGCCCGGAAAATGGCACTCGACATGCGCATGATAGACCCGAATTACGAAGATCATCCCGACAACAAAGCGAGTCACTGTGCCAAGATGATCGCGGAGTATTATCAAAAATACGACGCCCAGAAAGGCACGCAGTTCGTTTTCTCTGATTTGGGGACATACCAGCCGGGCGACGGGTGGAACGTCTATTCGGAAATCAAGCGCAAACTGACGGAGGACTACGGTATACCGCCAAGCGAGGTGCGCTTCATTCAGGAGTGCAAGACCGACAAGGCGCGGAAGGCGGTGATAGACGCCATGAACGCCGGGACGGTGCGTGTGCTGTTCGGCTCTACCTCTATGCTCGGAACGGGTGTGAACGCCCAGAAACGGTGTGTGGCTATCCATCATCTCGATACGCCGTGGCGACCGTCCGACTTGCAACAGCGTGACGGACGCGGAGTTAGGGCAGGTAATGAGATTGCCAAACATTTCGCCGGGAACAACGTGGATGTAATCATCTACGCGGTGGAGAAGTCACTGGACAGCTACAAGTTCAACCTCCTGCACTGCAAGCAGACTTTCATAAGCCAGCTCAAAAGCGGTGCGATGGGTGCGCGTACCATCGACGAGGGGGCAATGGACGAAAAATCGGGCATGAATTTCTCGGAATACATGGCGTTGCTCTCCGGCAATACCGACCTGTTGGACAAGGCGAAACTGGAAAAGCGGATCGCATCGCTCGAAGGGGAACGCAAGTCGTTCAACAAGGGCAAGCGTGATTCGGAGTTCAAGCTGGAGTCAAAGACCGGCGAGTTGCGCAACAACACGGCTTTCATAGATGCCATGACGGAGGACTGGAACCGCTTCCTGTCGGTGGTGCAGACCGACAAGGAGGGCAACCGCCTTAATATAATAAAGGTGGACGGAGTGGATTCCGCCGATGAGAAGGTCATCGGAAAGCGTTTGCAGGAGATAGCCAAGAATGCCACGACCGGAGGGTTGTACACGCAGGTCGGTGAACTTTACGGTTTTCCGATAAAGGTGGTGAGCGAAAGGATACTCAAAGAGGGATTGGAGTTCACCGACAACCGCTTCGTGGTCGAGGGGAACTACAAGTACACCTACAACAACGGGCATCTGGCGATGGCTGACCCGTTGGCCGCCGCCCGCAACTTCCTCAACGCGATGGAGAGGATACCCTCCATCATCGACCAGTACAAGGCGAAGAACGAGGTGCTGGAGATGGAGATACCGCAGTTACAGGAGATAGCGGGTAAGGTGTGGAAGAAGGAGGACGAGCTGAAGCAGTTGAAGTCCGAACTTGCCGCCCTTGACCGAAAAATTCAGCTGGAGCTTGCGCCACCCACGCCCGAAGTCGCAGAAAAGGAGAATGAAGGGCAACAGCTCAAGCCGGAAGCGGAAGATGTGAGGAACAGGCAGGCGCAATATCCCGAAAATGCACCGCCGCAGATACGCAGTCCGGCGGATAGTATCGTTGCCAACCATGTCATAATCGGGCGTCCGGGACTGTATGCCAAGGAGGAAACCCGGTCCAAAGGATTGAAAATATAACCTAAGGAATTTTATCTGAAGTATTAATAAGGGCTATCCCAAAAGGTCTAAAAGTAAATTTTATCCTTTCTGCAAGTATCTATAGGATGGCAACTGCATTTTTTTCTTTTTGGGCAGCCCTTATTAAAATTTATTCTTATTTTAGGTTATATACATTCATGTCCATTTATGTAAAAAATTCCTGCTGACCTTGTTTATGTCTTGTCAGTCACCATTTGCAAAACCATATTTGACCCTCAAAGAGGCTGAATTTGATAAGTAACTTGCTACATACTCATAATAAGGAGCTAAATAGAACACGAATGGGAAATACACAAATGCTAAACTAAAGAAGATATTGGCCAAAATAAACGCTATACCGAGAGAGAAACTTGATTTTTCAACTTCCTAAAACGGTGTTGTTCAAACATTTCTACTTATTTGTACTTGCCAGTTGAACCTACGCTTCCCTAATAAAATGTCTATGGTAAAAAGTTAAAAAATCCTCCCACTTTTGTTAGATATATTTTTTTGTGTAATTTTGTAATCGTTATGCGGCAGTAATAATATACATATTAATACGAGTTAGTAATCCTGTAGTTCTCATATGCTACGAGGAGGTATTAAAAGGTGCGTTTCGACAATGCATCTACTGTAGTATATTATTGCTTAATCCAAATGAATATTATAAATTTAGGAATTCTTGCTCACATTGATGCAGGAAAAACTTCCGTAACCGAGAATCTGCTGTTTGCCAGTGGAGCAACGGAAAAGTGCGGCCGTGTGGATAATGGTGACACCATAACGGACTCTATGGATATAGAGAAACGTAGAGGAATTACTGTCCGGGCTTCTACGACATCTATTATCTGGAATGGAGTGAAATGCAATATCATTGACACTCCGGGACACATGGATTTTATTGCGGAAGTGGAGCGGACATTCAAAATGCTTGATGGAGCAGTCCTCATCTTATCCGCAAAGGAAGGCATACAAGCGCAGACAAAGTTGCTGTTCAGTACTTTACAAAAGCTGCAAATCCCGACAATTATATTTATCAATAAGATTGACCGTGCCGGTGTGAATTTGGAGCGTTTGTATATGGATATAAAAACAAATCTGTCGCAAGATGTCCTGTTTATGCAAACTGTTGTCGATGGATCGGTTTATCCGGTTTGCTCCCAAACATATATAAAGGAAGAATACAAAGAATTTGTATGCAACCATGACGACGATATATTAGAACGATATTTGGCGGATAGCGAAATTTCACCGGCTGATTATTGGAATACGATAATCGCTCTTGTGGCAAAAGCCAAAGTCTATCCGGTGCTACATGGATCAGCAATGTTCAATATCGGTATCAATGAGTTGTTGGACGCCATTTCTTCTTTTATACTTCCTCCGGCATCAGTCTCAAACAGACTTTCAGCTTATCTCTATAAGATAGAGCATGACCCCAAAGGGCATAAAAGAAGTTTTCTTAAAATAATTGACGGAAGTCTGAGACTTCGAGACGTTGTAAGAATCAACGATTCGGAAAAATTCATCAAGATTAAAAATCTAAAGACTATTTATCAGGGCAGAGAGATAAATGTTGATGAAGTGGGTGCCAATGATATCGCGATTGTAGAAGATATAGAAGATTTTCGAATCGGAGATTATTTAGGTGCTAAACCTTGTTTGATTCAAGGATTATCTCATCAGCATCCCGCTCTCAAATCCTCCGTCCGGCCAAATAAGCCCGAAGAGAGAAGCAAGGTGATATCCGCTCTGAATACATTGTGGATTGAAGACCCGTCTTTGTCCTTTTCCATAAACTCATATAGTGATGAATTGGAAATCTCGTTATATGGTTTGACCCAAAAGGAAATCATACAGACATTGCTGGAAGAACGATTTTCCGTAAAGGTCCATTTTGATGAGATCAAGACTATCTACAAAGAACGACCTATAAAAAAGGTCAATAAGATTATTCAGATCGAAGTACCACCCAACCCTTACTGGGCCACAATAGGGCTGACTCTTGAACCCTTACCGTTAGGGGCAGGGTTGCAAATCGAAAGTGACATCTCCTATGGTTATCTGAACCATTCTTTTCAAAATGCCGTTTTTGAAGGGATTCGTATGTCTTGCCAATCTGGTTTACATGGATGGGAAGTGACAGATCTGAAAGTAACTTTTACTCAAGCCGAGTATTATAGCCCGGTAAGTACACCTGCTGATTTCAGACAGCTGACCCCTTATGTCTTCAGGCTGGCTTTGCAACAGTCAGGTGTGGACATTCTCGAACCGATGCTCTGTTTTGAGTTGCAGATACCCCAAGTAGCGAGTTCCAAAGCTATTACAGATTTGCAAAAACTGATGTCTGAGATTGAAGACATCAGTTGTAATAATGAGTGGTGTCATATTAAAGGGAAAGTTCCATTAAATACAAGTAAAGACTATGCCTCAGAAGTAAGTTCGTACACTAAGGGCTTAGGCATTTTTATGGTTAAGCCATGTGGGTATCAAATAACAAAAGACGGTTATTCTGATAATATCCGCATGAACGAAAAAGATAAACTTTTATTCATGTTCCAAAAATCAATGTCATTAAAATAATGGAGCGGTCAGGAAATTTCTATAAGGCAATACGGTTGGGATATATACTTATCTCCATTCTTATCGGATGTATGGCATATAATAGCCTCTATGAATGGCAGGAGATAGAAGCATTAGAACTTGGCAATAAAAAAATAGACGAGCTCCGAAAAGAAATAAACAATATCAATATTCAAATGATAAAATTTTCTCTATTGGGTGAAACAATACTGGAATGGAACGATAAAGATATCGAGCATTACCATGCACGGCGTATGGCAATGGACAGTATGCTCTGCCGTTTCAAGGCCACCTATCCAGCAGAGCGCATCGATAGTGTGCGCAGTCTTTTAGAGGATAAGGAACGACAGATGTTCCAGATAGTCCGGTTAATGGATGAACAACAATCTATTAACAAGAAGATAGCCAATCAAATTCCGGTTATTGTACAGAAAAGTGTGCAGGAACAGTCCAAAAAGCCAAAACGAAAAGGTTTCTTAGGCATATTCGGCAAAAAAAAGGAAGTAACTCCAGCAGTATCAACCACTATCCTTCATTCGGTCAATAGAAACGTAATCAGCGAACAGAAAGTGCAGGATCGCCAATTGTCGGAACAAGCCGACAGCCTTGCAGCTCGTAATGCAGAACTTAACAGACAACTGCAAGAATTGATTTGCCAAATAGAAGAAAAGGTACAAACCGAACTGCAAAGCCGGGAAAACGAAATAGTTGCCATGCGTGAAAAGTCATTTATGCAAGTAGGCGGTTTAATGGGATTCGTTCTTCTATTGTTGTTAATTTCCTACATCATCATACATCGTGATGCAAAAAGCATTAAACAATACAAGCACAAGACAACTGATTTGATAAGGCAACTGGAACAATCCGTACAACGGAACGAGGCACTGATAACGTCAAGGAAGAAGGCGGTACATACTATCACCCATGAACTGCGCACACCGCTGACAGCAATAACAGGCTATGCCGGACTGATACGGAAAGAACAGTGTGAGGATAAGTCCGGGCAGTATATCCAAAACATACTGCAATCCTCCGACCGTATGCGGGATATGCTTAACACTTTGCTTGACTTCTTCCGCCTGGACAACGGCAAGGAACAGCCCCGTCTGTCACCCTGCCGGATTTCAGCAATCACGCACACACTTGAAACGGAGTTCATGCCTGTTGCCGTGAACAAAGGGCTGTCCTTGTCCGTGAAGACTGGACACGATGCCATTGTATTGACCGACAAAGAGCGAATAATACAAATCGGGAATAACCTGCTGTCAAACGCTGTCAAGTTCACAGAAGAAGGCGGTGTTTCTTTGATTACTGAATATGATAATGGAGTTCTGACACTGGTCGTTGAAGATACAGGTACAGGCATGACAGAAGAGGAACAGAAACAAGCGTTCGGTGCGTTTGAACGTCTATCAAATGCCGCCGCAAAGGAGGGTTTCGGGCTTGGGCTTGCCATAATGCGTAATATTGTGTCGATGCTTGGCGGAACAATCCGTTTAGACAGCAAGAAAGGGAAAGGCAGTCGTTTCACAGTTGAAATTTCTATGCAGGAAGCTGAAGAACAGCTTGGATATACAAGCAATACACCTGTTTATCATAACAATAAATTCCATGATGTTGTCGCCATTGACAATGATGAGGTATTACTTCTGATGCTGAAAGAGATGTATTCCCAAGAAGGAATACACTGCGACACTTGCACCGATGCTGCGGCACTGATGGAAATGATACGCCAGAAAGAATACAGCCTGTTGCTGACAGACTTGAATATGCCCGATATAAACGGTTTCGAATTGCTGGAACTGTTGCGTTCGTCCAACGTGGGCAATTCACCAACAATCCCGGTGGTTGTGGCAACCGCTTCGGGCAGTTGTAACAAAGGGGAACTATTGGCAAAAGGCTTTGCCGGATGCCTGTTCAAACCGTTCTCCATATCGGAACTGATGGAGGTTTCCGACAGGTGTGCCATAAAAGCGACACCGGACGGGAAACCGGACTTTTCCGCCTTATTGTCCTATGGCAATGAAGCCGTCATGCTGGAAAAGTTGATAACTGAAACAGAAAAGGAAATGCAGGCGGTACGGGATGCAGCAAAAGAAAAAGACCTGCAAAAGCTGGATTCCCTGATCCACCACCTGCGCAGTTCGTGGGAGGTGCTCCGTGCCGACCAACCGCTGAATGTACTTTACGGATTGCTTCGTGGCGATGCTCTCCCGGATGGTGAAGCGTTAAGCCATGCCGTGACTGCCGTGCTGGATAAGGGAGTGGAAATAATACGGTTGGCAGAAGAGGAAAGGAGAAAATACGAAGATGAATAAGACAAAAATAATTGTGGTGGAAGACAACATCGTGTATTGCGAATATGTCTGCAATATGCTGTCACGGGAGGGCTACCGCAATATGAAGGCTTACCACCTCTCAACCGCGAAGAAACATCTGCAACAGGCAACAGATAATGATATCGTGGTTGCCGACCTGCGTCTGCCTGACGGCAGTGGCATAGACCTTTTGTGCTGGATGCGAAAGGAGGGAAAGATGCAGCCCTTCATCATTATGACCGACTACGCCGAAGTTAATACCGCCGTGGAAAGCATGAAACTCGGCTCGATAGACTATATTCCCAAACAGCTTGTGGAGGATAAACTTGTCCCCCTGATCCGTTCCATACTGAAAGAACGTCAGGCAGGACAACGCCGTATGCCTATATTCGCCCGTGAAGGTTCCGCCTTTCAGAAAATCATGCACCGCATAAGGCTGGTAGCCGCCACCGATATGAGCGTGATGATATTTGGTGAGAACGGCACGGGCAAGGAGCATATTGCCCACCTGTTGCATGACAAGAGCAAACGTGCAGGCAAGCCATTTGTGGCGGTGGACTGCGGTTCACTCTCCAAAGAGCTTGCACCGTCGGCTTTCTTCGGACACGTCAAAGGTGCATTTACAGGTGCGGACAATGCCAAGAAAGGATATTTCCATGAGGCGGAAGGCGGCACGTTGTTTCTGGACGAGGTAGGAAACCTCGCGTTGGAAACCCAACAGATGTTGCTCCGTGCCATACAGGAGAGGCGGTATCGCCCGGTCGGAGACAAGGCAGACCGGAATTTCAATGTCCGCATCATCGCTGCTACCAATGAAGATTTGGAGGTATCGGTGAATGAAAAGCGTTTTCGGCAGGATCTTCTGTACCGCCTGCACGACTTCGGGATAACCGTTCCTCCGTTGCGTGACTGTCAAGAAGACATTATGCCGCTGGCAGAGTTCTTCCGTGATATGGCAAACAGAGAGCTGGAGTGTAGCGTGAGCGGGTTCAGTTCCGAAGCACGTAAAGCGTTGCTGACACACGCATGGCCGGGCAACGTGCGGGAACTTCGGCAGAAAGTTATGGGTGCTGTATTGCAGGCGCAGGAAGGTGTTGTCATGAAAGAGCATCTGGAACTTGCCGTGACGAAACCGACCTCTACTGTCAGCTTCGCCTTGCGCAATGACGCGGAGGATAAGGAGCGGATATTGCGTGCGTTGAAACAGGCAAACGGCAACCGGAGTGTCGCCGCAGAACTGCTCGGCATAGGCAGGACAACACTATACAGCAAACTTGAAGAGTATGGACTTAAATATAAATTCAAGCAATCATAGCCCGTAATTCACTGAATTTGGCTATCTTTGCATAACATTTGAGAAAAACGGCGATTGGCAGGAGCTTTTCGCCGCCAACATATAGGATAAGACCGCAAGGCGTTTCAAGCGAAAATCTGGTAAATTGGAACTACGGAGACGATTGCGTGATGCTTATGCTATGCTTACGCATAGCGTGCATTCACGTACTCTCCGTAAAGGCTTTACCAGAGCCATCGCTTGAAGGTAGTGTGAATTGCACGCTACTTTTTTACCCTTGCCTAACGAAAGGAAACGATTATGGGTAAAGTTCAGATTCTCGCCGTACTGACGATGGACGGATGTCTTTCTTCAGAGTTATATGATAAAGCACATCAGGATTTGTGCCTTGACCGTTGCGGTCTTGATGAAATCAGGAAGAAAGCCTTTTACCGTGTGACACCGGACTATTCCATTTCAATGCTGCACGAATGGAGAAAAGACTGCACAAACATCCGTTACCTCGCGGAAGCCACACCGGACACGGCAGACTATATAAACGGACTGCTGCGGATGCACGCTGTGGATGAAATCATACTATACACCGTTCCTTTCATATCCGGAAGCGGACGACATTTTTTTAAGTCGGCTCTGCCAGAGCAACACTGGACGCTTTCCTCTTTGAAAAGCTATCCCAACGGTGTATGTCGCATTATCTATATCCTTGATAAAAAAGCAAGATAGCCAAAATGTGCGGCAAGCATACATTTCTATTTTCAGGAATAGAATAAATGTTCCGATTACAAACAATTTAAGTCGGAGATAATTTGTCCTTGTGAAAAAATACTGAATTTTATACCTCTGAAATCCAGCACTTTGTAAAATTGAGTGTTGGATTTTTTATTTTCTGCCGCGTTTTTTGCCAATTATATTCATGTGCGCACGCAGAAAACAAAGTGTAATTTTCAAAATTGACAGAACCATGAATTATTTCTTGCTGGCGGAAACCGACTTTTTCCGCCTGATAAACGAAGCCGGCGACTGCAATATGGAAACGGCATACACGGCTTTCGCCACCCAAGTGATCGAACTGTGCAACGGCGGCATGGACATGAACCTTACCGTCATCGCGCTTGCCTACATCGAAATCGAGTTGCAGCACCATCCCGTACGTAATCTGTCAGAAGAAAAAAGAGAGATTGCCGCCTACGTCAGCAAGGCTCTGTCTTTCGTAAGAAAGATGCAGAAATTCCTTGCCACGCCCCAAGTGCCACCACTAATATCCGCCAACAACGCAACAGAAACCACCGCCAGCCTTCTTCAATGGACGGGCAATGCCATCGACCTCGTGGAACTTATCTACGGCATAGACGTGATGGGCTGCATCAACAACGGCAATATGCCGCTCAAACAGCTCGCCCCACTTCTCTATAAGATATTCGGGGTTGATTCTAAAGACTGCTACCGCTTCTACACTGATATCAAACGCCGGAAGAACGAAAGCCGCACCTATTTCATTGACAGGATGCAGGAAAAACTGAACGAGAGAATGTTGCGTGATGAGGAGTTGGAGCGGATGAGAAAATAAAAAAATATCCATTACATATGAGAAGACAGGAATACTCGTATCCTGTCTTTTTATTTTCATTTAATTATATATTAATTAGCACAATATATGTGAGTTTTTCATTCCTATAAGGACAAATTTCAGAAACGTATGTCTGGTAAATTATTGAGTCATCATAGTATGAACATATATCATTACTAAAAACAATGAAACAACTTCCATAAGATTGTGGTTGTAAAAATCGCCATTTAATAGCCCGTTTTTTTTGTAAAATTCGCCAATTAAAAAAATATGATTATCTTTGCATTATATTTTATAAGGTATGGAAACAGTAAATAGAATACTTCAAGAGAAGATTACAGCACGAATCGCGCCCAATAAAGCAGTACTGATTTTTGGTGCTCGCCGTGTTGGTAAAACGGTAATGATGCGTAAAATTGTGGACAACTATTCAGGTAGGACGATGATGCTCAACGGCGAAGACTACGACACATTAGCACTATTGGAGAATCGCTCAATAGCCAATTATCGGCATTTATTGGATGGTATTGATTTGCTGGCTATTGATGAGGCACAGAACATACCACAAATCGGTAGTATTCTGAAGTTGATAGTTGATGAAATACCGGGAATAAGTGTCTTGGCAAGTGGTTCTTCGTCATTCGATTTGCTGAATAAGACTGGTGAACCGTTGGTCGGCCGCAGTACGCAATTTCTCCTTACACCATTCTCGCAACGGGAAATCGCACAGACGGAAACGGCACTTGAAACCCGCCAGAACCTCGAAGCGCGCTTGATTTACGGTTCCTATCCCGAAGTAGTAATGATGGAGAACTATGAACGTAAAACAGACTACCTACGTGATATTGTCGGTGCATACCTGCTTAAAGATATCTTAGCAATTGACGGCTTAAAAAATTCGAGCAAGATGCGCGATCTACTGCGATTGATAGCTTTTCAGTTGGGCAGCGAAGTTTCTTACGAAGAGTTAGGTAAACAACTCGGCATGAGCAAGACGACCGTTGAAAAATACCTCGACCTATTGGAAAAGGTCTTCGTTATCTATCGTCTGGGGGCTTATTCGCGTAACCTACGCAAGGAGGTTACAAAAGCTGGCAAGTGGTACTTCTACGACAACGGCATTCGCAATGCCATTATCGGGGCTTTCTCACCGCTGGCCATTCGGCAGGATGTCGGTGCGCTGTGGGAGAACTACATCATCGGAGAGCGGCGCAAAGCGAACTTCAATGAGGGACTGCACAGGGAGTTCTATTTCTGGCGCACCTACGACAAACAGGAAATCGACCTGATTGAGGAGAGTGCCGACAGTCTTACCGCCTTGGAGTTCAAGTGGGGAAATAAAATGCCGGCCGCACCGAAAGCCTTCCAAGAAGCCTATCCCTATGCCGAGTTTCATGTGGTAAATCGGGAGAATTATTTGGAGTTCGTATAATCAATAAATTACGTATATGGAAACAAAACTACAATCCAAACAGCAATATCCGCGGTTTATCCAAAATAAACCGTGTGGTATTGACAAATTCGATGGAGGTTCGCAAGAAAGGTTGGCAAAAACTATTGCTCGCCATTTTTGTCAGAATGATTCATTGGATGAGGAATGTACTTTACCTCGAATTATCGGCATCGAAGGTATTTGGGGATCTGGAAAATCCAACGTGGTTAAAATGTTGGAACGTGAATTATCAGACGACTATTACTTTTTTGAGTATGACGCATGGGGACATCAAGAGGACTTGCAACGCCGCTCTATATTGGAATTGCTTACAAGCAAACTTATTGATGATGGTATCCTATCTGGAAATGCAACAATAAAAGTCAAAGGTGGAGGTACGAAAACCGTATCATGGTCTGAAAAGCTGAAATATTTATTAGCCCGTAAAACGGAGACCGTAACCGAAAAATATCCCCTTATCAGTAATGGTATGGTTGCGGCATTTTTGGTTGCAGTTTTAACTCCGATATTTACATTTATTGCGTATGCAGTAAAACCTACACCCACAACATGGTGGTTTTCTTTATTGTCTATTATCATAGCTGCACTGCCAGTTCTTATTGCATTGTGCGTTTGGAAATGGGCATATAGCAAAGATCATAAATATGGATGGAGTTATATGTTAGCTATTTATCAAGATAAAGTCGAAAAGGACGTTTGCTATGAGACTTTGAGCGAAGACGAACCAACGGTTTACGAGTTCAAAACATGGATGCAAGACATTTCTGATTTTATCAAGGAAAAAGGACAACGTAAATTAGTCCTTGTTTTTGACAACATGGATCGTCTCCCCGCTGAAAAAGTAAAAGAATTATGGTCTTCTATCCATACGTTCTTCGCCGATAGCGGTTTTGAAAATGTTTGGGCTGTTATTCCTTTCGATGAAACACATTTAGCTTGTGCATTCGGAGATGAGACCGACGAACAAACGAAACAACTGACCAAGTATTTTATCAATAAAACTTTCCCTATTGTTTATCGTGTTGCTCCTCCTGTTATTACCGACTATCGAAGTATATTCAACAAACTGTTTGTTGAAGCATTTGGAGAAACAGAAAATGAAGCGAAAGAAACTATAAATCGGATATTCAGATTGGTAAATCCTAATGCCAATGTTAGGGAAATTATATCATATATCAATGAGATGGTCGCTCTTAAACAAGAGTGGTGTAACGAAATTTTGATGATAAACATAGCATTGTTCTGTTTGAAGAAGACGGATATTCTGGCAAATCCAGTAGAACAAATATTGTCCGGCGACTATCTGAATGGCATTCAAACAATAATTAACAATGATCTGCAAACACAACGCGAAATTGCAGCTTTGGTATATGGTGTCGATGTTGAAGATGCTCGACAAATTCCATTGAAAAAATATATTGAAGGCTGCATCAACGGAGAAGAAGACCACGACATAAATCAATATGCAGAGACTAATAAACAATTTGACACTGTATTAGAAGAAGTTATACAATGTATGGACAATGCGCTTATCGATAAGATTATACATTGTTTGCATAAATTAACTCGAAAGAGCGATGTTATTCTGCGTGTATGGCAAAGAATAGCACAATTGAAATTAAAAGAATCCATAGAGAAGCAGGTGTTCCCTGTCGAATACCAAGAACTGCTGTTGCATTTAGACACGGAAAGCCAAAACCATGTGATTGCTCAATTATATAAGAAGATAGTTCGGTTCAATGACTTCAATGGCGGCGACTATTTCAAAACGTTAGATGCAATAGACAGGTTTATTGCGCAAAATAAGTTGGCGTGCGATTTTACGTCATTGATTGAAGCAAAAACAGTCAAGCCAAATACATTTATCGATTATATTCAAGCTGCAAATGCAACAGATGCTGCCTATCGGGATAACGCGACAACTAAAGCATATAAATATTATCAAGTAGCAACAAATTCGGAGGCGCTCGATAATTATTTGGCAAACTTACTACCCGATAATTTCGACCATGCAGATATTGTAAAAACGTTAAAAGATAATTCTACCTATACGTTTCCAACGCTTTTGCAAGCGATCACGAATTGCATTGATGAACAGAATGTAAATAAAGATAATATAGGGGCTATATTTACAACCTATCGTTTATTGGCATCTGACGAAGAAAGACCTTTACCTGTAACGTTAGATTCAACCTACATAAATCAGTTGCATTCTGAATTAGAAACTGATGGCCGAAACATTAAAGAGTCTGGATATTACGATTTAGTCGCCATGCAATTGGCACATGGTCATTCCGTTTCCTTAATAGAGGGTGGAGATATAAAATATGTTGCAGAACTCATGGACTATTATGTGGATCATGGAGACTTATTAGTAAATAGTGTGGGATGGAATATACCGCTATTAAATGAAACACTACAATACATGGTAAATCATAAACTTGGCTATAAATTATTGCTCTCAGACATATTGCCCCAATTTGAAGATATTAAGAACAGAATAGGTGTAACGGATGAGGTATTTATCGAGCATTTAGCAGAGTGGAATACCGATTTGGATAAGTATATCACTAAGAACAATATTAAAGATGTAATTCCTGACGCATCTTTTTACGATTTGACCACTAAAATAAGCAATGTCCTGACCGATCATATCAATAAAATAGCGTTCGAAGCGTTGTCTGAAATAAGTGTTGATACATTATACGCCCAAAGAACAGCACATACATCATATTATTGGTTTGTCGCAATAAAACATTTACTGGCTAAAATCAAATCCTTGCCAGATAACTTGACTGAATTTGGCAAAAAGATTCTGATGGATATTGCTTCTGGAACTCAAAGTTTGAATCCTTTCCCTAATTGTTTCAAGAATATAGTTGAAAGATTGGATAAACGAAAAATTAAATCGACAGTTACCGATATAAGAAATGATTTCTGCATCGGTAAAAAGACTATCAATGCAATAAAGTTTCAATTTTTCGAAACATGGCTTAGATCGCATGGTAATTTGAAAAGTCAAGCTGGAGACGTTATTGATAAAATAGTGAAACCTGTAATTTCCGATGGGGCATGCCGTTCATTGATTCTGCAAAACAAAGATTTTTATATGGATTTAATAAATACAGCAGGGGATGATGCTTATGAATTGAAAAAGAGTCTCCGAAACCTCATACAAAAAGATTCAGATCCGCAATTGGTTAAATTTGTCAATTCGATAGATTCAGTACCTGAGGTTGAAACCGCGTAAGTATTTGTCTAACAAGTCCGAATTTTACGATTTTACCCGTCAGAACTGAAGTGCCCCCCAAAAAAATTGTATCCAACTTTTGGGGGGCACTTCAAACTTCGATAGGGATAATTTTCAATTTTGGGGACTTGTTAGACAGTCTCATTATCTGGTAGCAGTTTACACAGCACCGGATCGTTTTTGATACGCTCCAGTTCCTCCTGCACAATCTGCTTCACCTCTTCCTTGATGCGCCGGTAGTTCGCCTGCACCGTTTCCTTCATGCGGTCGTTGCCGTCCTCGTCCGTGAAGTTTGTAATGACGGGAATTTTCTTGTAGGCACTTTCTTCCCGTTTCACCTTTTCGGCATCCACCACAATCTCGCAATGAAAAATCTTCTGCTCGATACGCTCGTTGAAGTTGTCGGATACAGAACCGACAAACATTCCCTGCGTAAGCCCGGAAATCTTACTCGGTGGAATGAGCGCGTCCATCTGCGTGTTGATGGAGGTGGAAACATCCTGCCGGTTGATGGAGATGGACTGCCGTTTCTGCAACACCTTACCGAACCGCTCGGAGAGCGTCTTGGCTGTTTCCCCCACCACCTGACCGGAGAAAATATTGCCGACAGTGTTCATCACCACTTTCGCCTCTTTGTCCCCGTAGTCACGCACTAACTGGCTGAAATCCTGAAAGCCCAGACACACGGCAACCTTGTTGCTTCGGGCGGTAGCTATAAGATTGTCCAACCCTTTGAAGTATATTGTGGGCAACTCGTCGATGATGACCGATGACTTCAGCATCCCCTTCTTGTTGATGAGCTTCACGATACGGGAATTATACAGACCGAGTGCCGCACCGTAGATATTCTGACGGTCGGGATTGTTACCCACGCAGAGGATTTTCGGCTCTTCGGGATTGTTGATGTCCAGCGTAAACTCGCTGTCTGACATCACCCAGTAGAGCTGCGGTGAAATCATCCTCGAAAGCGGGATTTTTGCCGACGCTATCTGACCCATGAGCTGCTCCGCAGCCCCTCCAAGCCACGCATCCATGAACGGCGAAAGGTAGTTCTCCAGCTCCGGATAAGAGGTCAGTATCGGAAATATATCCTCGTAACGGCGGTTCAGAAACTCGATAGCATGGGGAAACGTGCAAAACTTCCCGTTCTGATAGATTTTGAGATACCAGATAATACTGGCAAACAGAATGATAGGTGACTCCACGAAGAAGTCGCCCTGCTTTTGCACCCACGTTTTATTGAGGTTGAGCATTATTGTGTAGGCACTCTCATAGGCATCCGTAATATCTTCCATAAAATCCGGGTGAATGGGATTGCACCGATGAGAGCGTCGCGGGTCGTCGAAGTTGATCACATAGAACTTCGGCTTTACCTTGTAGCCGTCCGGGTGGTTCAGCAAATGGTTGTAGGCAATAGTAGATAGGTCGGGATACTTGAAATCGTAGATGTATTGACTAAAGCCCTTTTCAATCTGTTGCTTGATAAAATTGTTTACCACGGCATAGGACTTGCCGCTGCCCGGCGTACCCAACACGATGGACGCACGGAAGGGATTAACTACATTGATCCAACCGTTGTTCCAGCGTTTCCTGTAATAGAAACGTGTCGGCAGATTGACCGAATACTCGCTTTCGATAAGCCTCGTTTCCTGCATGAAACTCTCGTTCTCGTTGTTGAAAACATCCTCCATCAAATTGTGTTTCAACAGGCGGCTCATCCACAGACCACCCATCAACAGGCAGACATAGCCCGTTCCAATGGTAAGGACATACAGTCCCGTCACCGCTTCAAGCGGCAGCGGCAGGGGCAGCAACCACCAGTTCAGGAAAAACAGCACGAACCCGACGGCAAATGCTGTCCAGATTCTCCCCCAAGTGATTTTCTCACCCTTGACACCCTTCGTACCCAGACAGGACAAGGCAAGCAAAAGGACGGAAAACAGCTTCGTGTAGAGAATGGAATGGAACAGCCCCGCCGTGCGGTCGAAGTTCAGAAGGATTTTGTCCACCACGCCGATGTTCACGCCCCACAGCCGGATGGCTTCGTAGCAGAACCAGTACACGTTCATGACCACTAAAATGATACTCACGGCACGCAGAAAATCCATGATTTTCGCCAATGCCCTCAAATCGTCTTCTTGTTGTGACATACATTGATTTTTTAATTGTTGATACTCTGATTACATACCCAAGCCCTTGCGTTTTTTCTTCTTTTTGCGCTTCATCGCCCGGATGAAAGCCTCTTCCTCGGCATCTACCGCCGGACCTTCGGGAGTGAGCAAGCCCATACCGCCCGATATATCTTCACTGTCGTAGGCGGTCTGCCCGTGTGCCTTGTCCGCAGCATCCACAGGGATGGATAGCGGTATCGGCGGTTGTCCGGCGTATGGCAGGGTGAAGTGTTCCTGCAAGGCATTCGCCGAAAGCTCCTTACCCATGCGCGAACCGTTCAGCACGCATCCCGTGCGGTGGTCGATGAAGGTAGCCCCATAGATGCGCCCTTCCTCTGTGTAGCGCAGTACGGTGTCGATGCCCTTCTCTTTGAGTTGGGATACAAATTTGTCCTTGTCATAAGTGCCTTGCAGCACGGAAAGGACGGTGCGTTTCGTCATGTCTGCCAGTTTCCTATCCTTGATTTCCGATTTGGAACGGACAAACTTCTTCTGTACGGCTTCATAGCCTGCGGACTTCCCGAAAAGCGAGGATTTGAACGGGTTGCCCACCTTGTTACCCTTGTCGTCCGTGACGGAATAGACCAGCCCGTGATACTCCCGTCCGCGCACGTTGCCCCTCGCTTCCTCCACCGTCATATTATATAAGGAAAGGAGCGCACGGTATTCGCCCATCGTCTGGAAACGGTACTGCCCATTCAGAGCCTTCACGGTGTTGCCTACCTGCTTCTTCACATCACCTGCCGATGCGGCCACCTTGCGCAACGGATTATCCAATCTCTGATTTTTACGTTCTGCCGGATGCAATCCGTACTTCTGTTCCAGTTCCCTGCGGATACGGTCGCTGCGGCGGTAGAGAAAATCCCGGTTGAGCCTTTTCCCGTTCTCGTCCACGTTGACCGTCACGATGTGCAGGTGGTGGCGGTCGATGTCCTCGTGCTTGAATACAAGATAAGGCTGGTTTCCGAAACCGAGTTTTTCCAGATACTCGCGGGCGATATTCTGCAACTCAATATCGGTCAGCACATCCTCCGGGTGCGGGTTGAGAGAGATATGCACCACCGGCTTCTCGATCTTCATCTGCGGTGGCAGGAAGGTGAGAAAACCCTCCATCGCCTTGCCTATGTCCACCGTTCCCGAACCGTCATTGTAGATGCGGTTGGTGGTGAGAAGCCGCCCCTGCGCCTCGTTAATCTTCTCCCCGTTGTAGGCAATCGCGCCGTACAACGAACTTCCTACACTGATTTTTGCGACCATTTTGCCTCCATTTCCCTTGAAAGTTCCACAATCCGGCGGCTCAGTTTCACGAGTTCGACGGTGTGTTGCTCTAATTTGTAGAGCAACGCCATCGCCTTTTTCTCTGAAAAATGCAGCCTCAGTTCCTTCACGACTTGGTTGTAATTCGTACCCACGGCACGGAATTGTGCATGAAAATCCGACAGTTTGGTGTAATAGTCCACCAACGTCTTGTCCACCTTCAGCACCTTGAACGGTTGCCCGAAGAAGTGCGCTTTGAGGAAAACAGACCGTGCATAGACACCCGATTTTCCGAACATGGCGAGGAAACGGTTGTGTTCCTCCTCGTTGAAACGGACGGTGTACCGGTACACCGCCGGATCAAGTTTGGGATTTCTCCCTGATTTGCTTTTCCTTTTCTCTTTCATATTACTTTGGATTTAGCGGATTGACGGCATAAGCCGCCGCTTCGGATTACAGCACCGCAGTTCTGAAAGGCTTCCCGACTTCGGAGGGAAAGCCCGCCCCCTGCAAGGGCAAGTGCTTTTCGTGGCTGCTCAAAATATTTTGAGCGGCTGAAAAGACATCTTGCTATGTTCAGGTGAACATAAAAATCCGTCAGGGGACGGATTGGGAAAATACCTTTCAGGACTCCGGGCCGCGCGTCATCGGCGAACCCTGCTGTCCGGGTGCAAAGTTACGCCCTTAAAGCGGTATCGGACAGATGCTTGACCCGGTCAATGACTGCCAACCGGCGCAACGTGCCGCCACTTGCCGGAGAAGTGATACAGGTTCCAAAATATACTTGTTTATTTGCAGCATGATTCAAGAAACGAACGATTTGAAGATATGATAAACGGAACATTCAAATACCCGGAAATCCGCTTCTTCGGATACTTGCCGAAACGGATACCCGAACCGTCGGAAACCCGGTTCTCCGACAATTCGGTGACGTATGGATTCAATGACTTCATGACGCAATGTCGTCAATCACCATTTGTCCGACGCACCGCTTCACCACAGAACCGGATACGCGACGACCCGCCTGCGTGTGTAGTCACGGAAGCGGATGGTGCGACAGCCAAATCCGTATGGAAACAGAAAAACAAATCATCAACAATTAAAATAAATGGAACTATGAGTAAGGAAATCTTCGTTGCATTCGCAACACAGAAAGGTGGCATCGGCAAATCCACTGTCACGGCACTTGCCGCCAGCTACCTGCACAACGTGAAAGGCTACAATGTCGCCGTCGTGGACTGCGACGACCCGCAGCACAGCATCCACGGGCTGCGCGAACACGAAATGGGGCTTATCGACAGCAGCACCTACTTCAAGGCTCTCGCTTGCGACCATTTCCGCCGGATCAAAAAGAACGCCTACACCATCGTCAAAAGCAATGCGGTGAACGCCCTCGACGATGCCGAGAGGATGATTGCCACTGAGGACGTGAAACCCGACGTGGTGTTCTTCGACATGCCCGGCACACTCCGAAGCAACGGCGTGATAAAGACGCTCTCGCAGATGGACTACATTTTCACTCCGCTGAGTGCCGACCGCTTTGTCGTGGAGAGTACCCTGAAATTCGTCACGATGTTCCGCGACAGGCTGATGACTACCGGACAGGCGAAAACAAAGGGGCTGCATCTGTTCTGGACGATGGTGGACGGCAGGGAGAGGAACGACTTGTACGGCATCTACGAGGAAGTGATAGCCGAAATGGGCTTTCCGGTACTTTCCACCCGCTTGCCCGACAGCAAGAAGTTCCGCCGTGACCTTTCGGAAGAGCGCAAGAGCGTTTTCCGCTCCACCATCTTCCCGATGGACACGGCACTGCTGAAAGGGAGTGGCATCCGGGAGTTTTCCGAAGAGATAAGCGACATCATCAGACCGCAGTGAGCATGGGCAGCAGGAAAGTGAACACGGAAGGCATCGACGAGGAACTGCTGTTAGCCTCCATCGGGCGGCGCACACAGGACGGGACACTGCGCCCCGCACAGGAAGTACCCGCAGCTGCACCGACCGAAGAGGACACCGCCGCACCGGAACCATCTCCTGTGCAACCCGTAACACGGGAAAAAGCGCAGAGGGAAAGTGGACGCCGGAAAAGGCAGGACGAGGACTACAACGAGCTATTCCTGCGCCGCAACGAGATAAAGACCCGCCAATGTGTCTATATCAGCCGTGACGTCCACGGCAAGATCCTCAGAATCGTGAACGACATCGCCGGAGGGGAAATCTCAGTAGGCGGATATGTGGATACCGTGCTGCGCCAGCATCTGGAACAGCACAAGGAGAGAATCAACGAACTGTACAAGAAACAACGTGAAGATCTGATTTGAAAATGGAAAAAGAAATGACACCGAATGAAAAAAGACCACAGCAAGACTGCGGAGGTATGTTTACCCAAGTGCAGGCGAGTGTGGAAATACTGTCGCCTGTCCCGGTAAGCGGCAAATGCAGTGAGAAGGACTATGAACGCCTGTTCATCCGCGACCCGGAAGTAAAGGCACGTGAGGGGAAGATGGCGTATGTGCGCCCGGAGTACCACGAGCGTATCATGCGTATCACCCGTGTAATCGGGCATGACCGGCTTACGCTGTCCGCTTACATCGACCATGTGCTGACGCACCACTTCAACCAGTGCGAAGATGCGATAAAGAGCCTTTATGCCCGAAATTACAATTCAGTATTCTAACCAAAAACGGAAGGATATGAATTACACAATCAGCATGACAGACATTCTGCTGGCGGTATCGGTCGGCTGCAACCTCTGGTTCCTGTTCCTGCTCCTTTACGAGCGCATCATGGACACGCGGATTGTCCGCTTCTTCAAGGGCATTGTCGGATTATGGCGGTCACTGGACGGGAATGAGGCTAAACGCATAGCGGCACACGAGGAAGTCCCTGCGGAAAAGGCGGACATCATCGGCAAGAGCCGTTTCAGGATGGCATCCACCCGGACAACCGCTGCCATACCGACGCAAGAAGCCGCCACTATTGAAAAAGGCATTGAGCTGTCGGAGGAAGAGGCTACTTTTGACGACGGAAAAACGGGAAACGCATCCCGCCCGGCACAAGTCCCGGAGGAAAAACTCGATGAGACCTTCACGAGCATACCGCCGGAGGAACTGGGATACGGGGACGACGAACCGGAAGAGGACGCCTCGGACACGCCACGGGCTTCGGGCAGCAGCTTTGACGAGATTGACGACGCCTGCAAGACCGCCAAAAACCCGGACGCGACACAGGCGGAACGTGAAAAGGCGGCTAAGGTGTTCACCGACATGGAGGGCACGGAGTTGTACGAGAAAATGATGGAAGGCTCTTCGGAGATAGGCATCCGCATCAAGGGGCTTATCGAGATTCGGCTGAAGAAATCTGAAAAGGAGTTCGTCGTGCCGGACAACATCGAGGAGTTCGACATTCGCAACTATGTATGACAACAATAAAAGAAATGAACATGAAAGAATGACATCAACCCACGCGGCGAGGAAACGCAAGGCGCATCCCCATCCGCAACGGACACGCCCACGTCCGTGGAAACAAACGGGCATCCACTAAAACCAAAGTAAAGAAACAAAGTATCAACCGCCCGACAAAGGACCATCCACCCTTTTGACGGCAAAAAACAAGAACAGTTTATGAACAAGAACATCTTGAAAAACAGAAAAGCAATCCTCTCCGCGGCACTTGTCATCGCCGCAACCGCCTCCGCTTTCGCGCAGGGAAACGGCATCGCGGGCATCAACGAAGCCACCTCTATGGTGAGTTCTTATTTCGACCCCGGAACTAAACTGATATACGCCATCGGTGCAGTCGTCGGGCTTATCGGGGGCGTAAAAGTGTACGGCAAGTTTTCATCGGGCGACCCCGACACCAGCAAGACAGCCGCCTCGTGGTTCGGCGCGTGCATCTTCCTGATTGTTGCCGCCACCATCCTGCGCTCATTCTTCCTTTAATAAATAATGTATGGCTGAATACCCAATCAACAAGGGTATCGGCCGTCCGGTAGAGTTCAAGGGCTTGAAGGCACAGTACCTCTTCATCTTCTGCGGAGGTCTGCTGGCTCTCTTCGTCCTGTTCGTCATCCTCTACATGGTCGGTATCGACCAGTGGATATGTATCGGCTTCGGCGCGGCATCGTCCTCCCTCCTTGTATGGCAGACCTTCGCGCTGAACGCCCGGTACGGTGAACACGGGCTGATGAAATTAGGAGCGGCACGGAGCCATCCCCGATACCTTATCAACCGGCGGCGGATAACCCGTCTGTTCAAACGACAACGAAAGGAAGAAAGACAATGAGGAATACATCGAAAATGACAACACTGGAAAACAGGTTCCCACTTTTAGCGGTGGAGCATGGCTGCATCATCTCAAAGGACGCCGACATCACGGTGGCTTTCGAGGTGGAACTACCGGAACTTTACACCGTGACGGGTGCGGAGTACGAGGCGATACACAGTTGCTGGTGCAAGGCTATCAAGGTGCTGCCGGACTACTCCGTCGTCCACAAACAGGACTGGTTCATCAAGGAACGCTACAAACCGGAGCTTCAGAAGGACGACATGAGCTTTTTAAGCCGCTCTTTCGAGCGTCACTTCAACGAGCGTCCGTACCTGAAACACACCTGCTACCTCTACCTGACCAAGACAACAAAGGAGCGTAACCGGATGCAGAGCAATTTCAGCACGCTGTGCCGGGGACATATCATCCCGAAGGAGCTGGACAGGGAAACCACGACCAAGTTCTTGGAAGCCTGCGAACAGTTCGAGCGCATCATGAACGACAGCGGGCTTGTCAGGCTGCGCCGCCTCTCCACCGATGAGATTGTGGGTACTGAGGGAAAGACGGGACTTATTGAACGCTACTTCTCGCTCATGCCGGAAGGTGACACCACCTTGCAGGACATCGAGCTTTCGGCAAGGGAGATGCGCATCGGCGACAACCGCCTGTGTCTGCACACCCTCTCCGACGCGGAAGACCTGCCGGGCAAGGTGGCTACCGACACCCGTTACGAGAAGCTCTCCACCGACCGGAGTGACTGCCGACTGTCATTCGCCTCCCCGGTGGGGCTTCTGCTCTCCTGCAACCATATCTACAACCAGTATGTGCTGATAGACAACAGTGAGGAAACCTTGCAGAAGTTCGAGAAGTCCGCCCGTAACATGCAGTCGCTATCTCGCTATTCAAGGAGCAACAGCATCAACCGCGAGTGGATAGACCAATACCTGAACGAAGCCCATTCCTACGGACTGACCTCGGTACGGGCACACTTCAACGTCATGGCGTGGAGCGACGATGCGGAGGAACTGAAGCATATCAAGAACGACGTGGGCAGCCAGTTGGCAAGCATGGAATGCGTGCCGCGCCACAACACCATCGACTGCCCGACACTCTACTGGGCGGCGATACCCGGCAATGCGGCGGACTTCCCGGCGGAAGAGAGTTTCCACACCTTCATCGAACAGGCGGTGTGCCTGTTCACAGAGGAAACCAACTACCGCAGCTCGCTCTCGCCCTTCGGCATCAAGATGGTGGACAGGCTCACGGGAAAACCGCTGCACCTTGACATCTCCGACCTGCCCATGAAGCGAGGTATCACGACCAACCGCAACAAGTTCGTGCTGGGTCCTTCGGGCAGCGGCAAGTCTTTCTTCATGAACCACCTCGTGCGCCAATATTATGAGCAAGGCGCACATGTGGTATTGGTGGACACGGGAAACTCCTATCAGGGCTTGTGCGGCATGATCCGACGCAAGACAGGCGGAGCGGACGGTGTGTATTTCACCTACACGGAAGATAAGCCCATCAGCTTCAACCCGTTCTACACCGACGATTACATCTTCGACGTGGAGAAGAAGGACAGCATCAAGACCCTGTTGCTGACGCTCTGGAAGTCGGAGGACGACAAGGTGACAAAGACGGAGAGCGGCGAGCTGGGCAGTGCCGTGAGTGCCTATATTGAGCGCATCCAATCCGACCGTAGCATCGTGCCGTCGTTCAACACCTTCTACGAGTATATGCGTGACGACTACCGCAAGGAACTGGCACAGCGTGACATCAAGGTGGAGAAGTCCGACTTCAACATCGACAACATGCTCACCACCATGCGGCAGTATTACCGGGGCGGGCGTTACGATTTCCTGCTCAACTCCACGGAGAACATCGACCTGCTCGGCAAGCGGTTCATCGTCTTCGAGATAGATTCGATTAAAGAAAACCGCGAACTGTTCCCCGTCGTGACCATCATCATCATGGAAGCCTTCATCAACAAGATGCGGCGGCTGAAAGGCGTGCGGAAACAGCTTATCGTGGAAGAGGCTTGGAAGGCCCTCTCATCGGCGAACATGGCTGAATATCTGCGCTATATGTATAAGACGGTCAGAAAATATTACGGCGAGGCAATCGTGGTGACGCAGGAGGTGGACGACATTATCAGTTCTCCGGTGGTCAAAGAGAGCATTATCAACAACTCGGATTGTAAAATCCTGCTTGACCAAAGGAAATATATGAACAAGTTCGACCAGATACAGGCGTTGCTCGGACTGACGGAAAAGGAGAAGTCGCAGATACTCTCCATCAACATGGCGAACAACCCTTCACGGCTCTACAAGGAGGTGTGGATAGGCTTGGGCGGCACGCAGTCGGCGGTCTATGCCACGGAGGTCAGCGCGGAAGAGTATCTGGCGTACACCACCGAGGAAACGGAAAAAGTGGAGGTTTACCGTCTGGCGGAGAAGCTGGGCGACGACATCGAAGCCGCCATCCGGCAGCTTGCCGAAAGGCGGAGAAACAAGGAATAACTAAAAAACAGAATGTATCAACCAAAAAAGAAAAACGCGTATGAATTTACCAAAAGTGAAAATGCTGCAAGTCAGCAAGTGCCTTATCGGATTGGCGGTCATGATGCTGCAATCCTGCGACGTGGCCGACAACCGCCGCGACATGCTGTGCGGGAACTGGGAGAGCGTGGAGGGAAAACCTGACGTGCTTATCTACAAGGAGGGCGAAGCCTACAAAGTGACGGTGTTCCGTCGTAGCGGTCTGCGCCGCAAGCTCAAGCCGGAAACCTATCTCTTGCAGGAGGAGAACGGCAACCTGTTCATGAACACCGGCTTCCGCATCGACGTGTCCTACAACGAGGCCACGGATGTGCTGACTTTCTCGCCAAACGGGGACTATGTGCGGGTGAAGCCGCAGCCGGGACATCCGACCGAAGAATAACAACCACTAAAATCCAAAGTAACATGAGAACAAGAATAACAATGATTATCTGCCTGTGCCTGCTTTTCGCGGGCAGGGCAAGCGCACAGTGGGTCGTAAGCGATCCGGGCAATCTAGCGCAGGGCATCATCAATGCCTCCAAAAACATCATCCATACCTCCAAGACCGCCACGAACATGGTGAGCAACTTTCAGGAGACGGTGAAAATCTATCAGCAGGGCAAGAAGTATTACGATGCCCTCAAATCGGTGAACAATCTGGTCAAGGACGCCCGCAAGGTGCAGCAGACCATCCTGATGGTGGGCGACATCACAGACATCTATGTGAACAGTTTCCAACGGATGCTCCGTGACGGGAATTTCAGACCCGAAGAGCTTTCCGCAATCGCTTTCGGCTACACGAAACTGCTGGAGGAAAGCAACGAAGTGTTGACGGAACTCAGGAACGTGGTGAACATCACCACGCTCTCCATGACCGACAAGGAGCGCATGGACGTGGTGGAACGCTGCCACTCGAAGATGAAGCGTTACCGCAACCTCGTGAGCTACTACACGAACAAGAACATCTCCGTGAGTTACCTGCGTGCGAAAAAGAAGAACGACCTCGACCGCATCATGGGGCTGTACGGGAACATGAACGAAAGATACTGGTAGCCTATGAAGTTCGACAACCTTCATCAGATTTTACGTTCACTTTATGAGCAGATGATGCCGCTGTGTGGGGACATGGCTGGTGTGGCGAAAGGCATCGCCGGGCTGGGTGCGCTGTTCTACGTCGCCTACCGGGTATGGCAGTCGCTGGCGAGAGCTGAACCGATAGACGTATTCCCGATGCTCCGTCCTTTTGCCATCGGTCTGTGCATCATGTTCTTCCCGACTGTGGTGCTGGGCACGATAAACAGCATCCTCTCACCCGTCGTACAGGGCACGGCAAAGATGCTGGAGGCGGAAACGCTGGACATGAACCGATACCGGGAGCAGAAGGACAAACTGGAATACGAGGCGATGGTACGCAACCCCGAAACCGCCTACCTCGTGTCCAACGAGGAATTTGACAAGCAACTGGAGGAACTCGGCTGGTCGCCCTCCGACATGGTGACGATGGCGGGAATGTATATCGACCGGGGAATGTACAACATGAAGAAGAGCATCCGCGACTTCTTCCGCGAGATACTCGAACTGCTGTTCCAAGCCGCCGCCCTCGTGATAGACACCGTCCGCACCTTCTTTCTCGTGGTGCTGGCGATTCTCGGTCCGATAGCCTTCGCCCTGTCGGTATGGGACGGTTTCCAAAACACGCTCACGCAGTGGATATGCCGCTATATACAGGTCTATCTGTGGCTACCGGTATCGGACATGTTCAGCACCATACTGGCGAAGATACAGGTTCTGATGCTGCAAAACGACATCGAGCGGATGCAGGCAGACCCGAACTTCTCGCTGGATTCGAGCGACGGGGTGTATATCGTATTCCTCTGCATCGGCATCATCGGCTACTTTACCATTCCCACCGTTGCGGGCTGGATTATCCAAGCCGGAGGCATGGGCGGTTACGGTCGCAACGTGAACCAGATGGCGGGACGAGCCGGAAGCATGGCGGGCAGCGTGGCGGGTGCAGCCGCAGGAAACGCAGTCGGACGTGTCGGCAAATTGCTGAAATAATCAATGTGCAATCATAAATTGGAAAATATAAATGGAATTCAAATCACTTAGAAACATCGAATCGTCGTTCAGGCAGATACGCCTGTTCGGTATCGTCTTCCTCTCGCTGTGCGCCGTGGTGACGGTGTGGAGCGTGTGGAACTCCTACCGTTTCGCAGAGAAGCAACGGGAGAAAATCTATGTGCTGGACAACGGCAAGAGCCTGATGCTCGCCTTGTCTCAGGATTTGTCGCAGAACCGCCCGGCGGAGGCACGGGAACATGTGCGCCGTTTCCACGAGATGTTCTTCACGCTATCACCTGAAAAAAGCGCGATTGAACACAACGTGAAACGTGCCTTGCTGCTGGCGGACAAGAGCGTGTACCACTATTATTCGGACTTCGCGGAGAAGGGGTACTACAACCGCATCATCGCCGGGAACATCAACCAAGTGCTGAAGGTGGACAGCGTGGTGTGCGACTTCAACGCCTATCCCTACCGTGCCGTGACCTACGCCACACAGAAAATCATCCGGCAGAGCAACGTCACCGAGCGCAGCCTCGTGACCACCTGCCGCCTGCTGAACGCATCGCGGTCGGATGACAACCCGAACGGTTTTACCATCGAGGGTTTCACCATCATTGAGAACAAGGATTTACAGACTATCAAACGGTAACAGGACATGAAAAGTATCAGAAAATCAATGTGGGGCATGTATTGGAAACTCCACGACAAACGGAAACGCTTGGCGGCAAGTCTCAAAGGGTATCTGGACGGCTTGCCGCCGGAAACACGCCGCCGCATCGTGCTGGGGATGTTCGCCGCCTTCGCGGTGCTTGCCCTTTACACCTTCGGCAGAGCCGTCTATGACATCGGCAGGAACGACGGCTCACATATGGAAACGGGACACGCCGGACGGGTGGAACTGCCGACCCCGGCGGAAACAGGCAATCACTTAACACCTTATTTATATGGAACAGACAAAGAATGAACCGACGAAAGAGAACAAAGCTGCTCCCGAAACGGGGAAACCGAAAAAGGAGCGCGAACCGCTGACAGAGGCGCAACGGCTGAAACGGCAGAAGATGATCGTGCTGCCCGCTATGGTGTTGGTGTTCATCGGGGCGATGTGGCTGATATTCGCCCCGTCCTCCGGCAAGGAGCAACCGCCGGGAACGGACGGATACAACACCGAGATGCCCGACGCTGACAAGGCGAACCGGCAGATTATCGGCGACAAGCTGAAAGCCTACGAGCATGGGGAGATGGAAGAGCGTCAGGAGAGCCGCAACCGTGCCATCGGGCAGCTGGGCGACATGTTCGACCGCGAGATAGCGGGAACGGAGAACGGAGTGGACTTCGACCTCGCCAATCCGGGCGGCAAGGAAGAAAGGGCAAAGCCAGCCACGCCGCAGACCATCCAGTCCTCCGCAGCCGCCTACCGTGACCTGAACGCCACGCTCGGAAACTTCTACGACCAGCCGAAAAACGACAATGCGGAGATGGACGAATTGTTGGAGCGCATCGCATCGCTGGAGTCGGAACTGGAAAGCGAGAGGGGCAAGGCTTCCTCTATGGACGAGCAGGTGGCTCTTATGGAGAAGTCCTACGAGCTGGCGGCAAAGTACATGGGCGGTCAGAACGGAGGACAGCCATCGGCGGAACAGAGGGCAGAGCCAACTACCGTGCAGAAAGGGAAGAAGAACAAGGCAATGCCTATCAGACAGGTGGAGCATCAAGTAGTTTCTTCACTCTCACAGCCTATGAGTAACGCGGAGTTTGTCGCCGCCTTATCGCAGGAACGCAACCGGGGTTTCAACACGGCTGTCGGCACGGCGGAGGTATTGGACAGGAACACCATACCGGCGTGCGTGCATGGGGCGCAGAGCGTGACGGACGGGCAGACGGTAAGGCTGCGCCTGCTGGAGCCTATGGCGGTGGCAGGCAGGACAATACCCCGGGGTGCGGTGGTGGTCGGCACGGGCAAGATACAGGGTGAGCGGCTCGACATCGAGATTACCTCGCTGGAATACGACGGCACGATTATCCCCGTGGAGCTTGCGGTCTATGACACGGACGGACAGCCCGGCATCTTCATCCCGAACTCGATGGAGATGAACGCCGTCCGGGAGGTCGCCGCCAACATGGGCGGCTCGCTGGGAAGCAGCATCAACATCTCCACCAATGCCGGGGCGCAGCTCGCCTCCGACTTGGGCAAGGGGCTGATACAAGGCACGAGCCAGTACATCGCCAAAAAGATGCGAACCGTCAAGGTGCATCTGAAAGCCGGGTACAGGGTCATGCTTTACCAAGAAAAATATTGAAAACAATAAAAATTACCACTAAAATCCAAAAGTAATGAGAAAAGTAATCATCATGTTTGCCCTCGCTATGGGCATCATAACTGCCAACGCGCAGGAGAATGTAACCGTTGAAACGACCAACGGAAGTGAACAACCGACCTTGACGAAGGAGGTCTATCCGCAGAAGGAGGCGGACGGCGACCTATATCACGGGCTGTCACGCAAGCTGACCTTCGACCGCATGATACCGCCGCACGGTCTGGAAGTGACCTACGACAAGACCGTCCACGTCATTTTTCCGGCGGAGGTGCGCTATGTCGATTTAGGCTCGCCCGACCTGATTGCCGGGAAAGCCGACGGAGCGGAGAACATCATCCGTGTGAAGGCTACCGTAAGGAATTTTCCCAACGAAACGAATATGTCCGTCATCACGGAGGACGGCAGTTTCTACACCTTCAACGTGAAGTACGCCGCCGAACCGCTGTTGCTCAACGTGGAGATGTGCGACTTCATCCATGACGGCAGCACGGTGAACCGCCCGAACAACGCGCAGGAAATCTATCTGAAAGAGCTGGGCAGCGAAAGCCCGATGCTGGTGCGCCTTATCATGAAGTCCATCCACAAACAGAACAAGCGCGAGGTGAAGCATATCGGCTGCAAGCGTTTCGGCATCCAATACCTGTTGAAAGGCATCTACACGCACAACGGCTTGCTTTATTTCCACACGGAGATAAAGAACCAGAGCAACGTGCCTTTCGATGTGGACTACATCACTTGGAAAATCGTGGACAAGAAGGTTGCGAAGCGTACTGCCGTGCAGGAGCAGATTATTCTGCCGCTCCGCGCGCAGAACTACGCCACCCTCGTGCCGGGCAAAAAGAGCGAGCGCACGGTCTTCACGATGGCGAAGTTCACCATCCCCGATGACAAGTGCCTCGTGGTGGAATTGAACGAGAAGAACGGCGGCCGTCACCAGTCCTTCGTGATTGAGAACGAGGATTTGGTACGCGCGGGTACCATCAACGAACTTCAAGTACGCTGACCATGAGAAAGTACATCGCAATAATCATCGCGTCGCTTGCCCTTTTTACAGGGCAGGCGCACGCCCAGCGGTGTCTGCCGAAGATGCAGGGCATCGAGGTGAGGGCGGACATGGCGGACGGCTTCAATCTCGGCGGCAAGGACGGCGGGTACAGCTTCGGGGCGGCTCTCTCCACCTACACGAAGAAGGGGAACAAGTGGGTGTTCGGTGGCGAATACCTGTTGAAGAACAATCCCTACAAGGACACCAAGATACCCGTGGCGCAGTTCACGGCGGAGGGCGGCTATTACTTCAAGATACTGTCGGACGCCCGAAAGATTGTTTTCGTCTATGCCGGGGCTTCGGCTCTCGCCGGATATGAGGCGGTAAATTGGGGGAAGAAGGTGCTGCATGACGGCTCCACGCTGCACGACCGGGACGCCTTCATCTACGGCGGTGCGCTGACGCTCGATGTGGAGTGTTACGTGGCAGACCGTATCGCCCTGCTTGCCAACCTGCGGGAGCGTTGCCTTTGGGGTGGCGACACACGGAAGTTCCACACGCAGTTCGGGGTCGGTATCAAGTTCATCATCAACTGACACGGGCATGGAAAGGACGGAAATAGATGCTGTCAGAAGGATGCCGCTTGCGGATTTTCTCGCACGGCTGGGGCATGAGCCTGTCAGAAGGAGCGGTAACGAGCTGTGGTATCTTGCCCCGTACAGGGGCGAGCGCACATCCTCTTTCCGTGTGAACGTGGCGAAACAGCTCTGGTACGACTTCGGTTTGGGCAAGGGCGGCGACATCTTCACGCTTGCCGGGGAGTTTCTGCAAAGCGATGACTTCATGAAGCAAGCGAAGTTCATAGCGGAAGCCGCCAATATGACGGTTGCCGGATGGGAAAAGCCCGTCTATCTCTCGAAGCCGACCGAATCCGTTTTTGAGGATGTGGAGGTCGCTCCGCTGCTCCGCTCACTGCTGACGGAGTATTTAGAGGAACGGGGCATCCCTTACGCCATCGCATCCCGTCACTGCTGCCGCTTGAACTACGGTGTGCGTGGGAAACGGTATTTTGCCGTTGGCTTTCCGAACATGGCAGGTGGCTATGAAGTCAGAAGCCGATATTTCAAGGGTTGCATACCTCCGAAGTCTGTATCACTGGTAAAGGCGAATGACATCCCGGCTGACGAGTGCCTCGTGTTCGAGGGCTTCATGGACTTTCTCTCTGCCGTGACGCTTGGTGTAACCGGTAACGCTGACTGTCTTGTGCTGAACTCAGTCGCCAACGTGGAGAAGGCGGCGGGATTGCTGGACGGATACGGGCGCATCGGCTGCTTCCTCGACCGTGACGAAGCCGGACGGCGGACGCTTGCCGCACTTACCATGCGATACGGGGAACGTGTCACCGACCGTTCCTCCCTCTATGACGGTTGCAAGGACTTGAACGAGTACCTGCAACTGACAACGAAAAAACAGAAAAACAACCATCTAAAAATCGAAGAACAATGAACATACTGAACAACAGAAACAAGAGAACATCAATATTCAAGGCAGTGGCGTTATGCCTGATAGCCGCCATGTCATTCACCCTCGTGTCATGTGACGATGACATGGACATCCAGCAGTCCTATCCCTTCACGGTGGAGGTCATGCCCGTGCCGAACAAGGTAGTAAAGGGGCAGACAGTGGAAATCCGCTGTGAACTGAAAAAGGAGGGCGACTTTTCGGGTACGCTCTATACCATCCGCTATTTCCAGTTCGAGGGGGAAGGCTCGCTCAAAATGGATAACGGCATCACCTTCCTGCCTAACGACCGCTACCTGCTGGAGAACGAAAAATTCCGCCTGTACTACACGGCGGCGGGTGATGAGGCGCATAATTTCATCGTGGTGGTGGAGGATAACTTTAGCAACTCCTACGAACTGGAATTTGACTTCAACAACAGGAATGTAAAGGACGACGATCTTACCATCGTTCCCATCGGCAACTTCAGCCCCTTGTTGAAATGATGCGTGTATTCATGACAATGCTCTGTTCACTTCTGACGGTCTGTTCTGTGTCCGCGCAGATCAGCCGCCAAGAGGGAACGGACGGGCAGGCGGCAATCTACCGACTGCCGCTTATGGAACGTGCTTTTTTATGCTGCCGCTACTTTGAAGGCTGGCACTCAGAAAAACACTACCCATACGTCGGTTGGGGTCACAAACTTTTGCCAAACGAGAAGTATTCGGCACGAACCATGACAAAACGGGATGCGGATGAACTTTTGCGGAAAGACCTGCGCAAATTTGTCGCCATGTTCCGTAAATTCGGGGTTGATTCGATTTTGCTTGGCACGTTAGCTTACAATGTGGGACCGGCGAAGCTGTTAGGCAGCAAAACAATCCCCAAAAGCACCTTAATCAAGAAGCTGGAAGCTGGTGACAGGAACATCTACCGTGAGTATATAGCCTTCTGCAACTACAAAGGAAAACGCCACGCCATGCTGCTCAAACGGAGAAAGGCGGAGTTTGCGCTGTTGTATATCCCATAAAAGGACTGACAAAACTGGCAAAAGACGTGCCATATTTAACTTGGCACGTCTTTTGCTCTATCACTTGATAGATTATCGTAGGATTTTCTCGTTAATTGACATCGTTGAGCCATTTTTGCCTATCGGTTTCCAAATAACACTTCAAGTTGTAAGTGTTGTGAGAGCAATACAAAACATAGTTATTAACCATAAAAAGTATAGCGAAATTATGAAGAAAGTATTTAGGAAAATTCAGAAAGGAACAACAAAAATGATTGAACGTATCAAATCGTTGGGGGAAATGGAGACGAAGCAGAAATGTGTAGTTCAACGGTTCGAGATTATCATTCCCCTCCACCAAAAAATAACGACCCAATATATAGCCTCCGCAAGTTTTACTTGCGGATTTTTTAGTTATCGCAGATTGGACAAAGGTTTCTTTGCTACTTTCTTTGTCCGCCATCATGCTCACTGAAAGAAAGTAGGGCGGCTCTCGCCGCCCCGCCACTCAAAAGCGTGTGTAAAGTCCCGTCACCATCGTGAACATTTCCTCCAGCATATCAAAATAGATACCCTCGTGTACGGCAATGTCCTTTGTCTTGCACTCAAAGGTCTTTTTGCTGAACGTCCTGCGGTAGAAGCGCATATTGTAGAGGTCTGCCCCTTCGTCATAGATGATGTCAAGGCGGTTGGCACTTGTTTTGTTCCTTGCAAGGCTCATCCGTAAGCCGTTGCCCATATCTATGAAATCACGGCTACCTGTCATGGCGGTGAAGCGTTTTCCGCCTATCTGCTGTAATATCGTCTTGGCTATCATATCTTTTGTTTTTAGGGTTTTAAGTATTGGCGGTGCGGACACCGCCATCCCGTTCAAAATTCTCGCATTTCGGAAATGGGGGTCTGCCGTTGTAGCCACTCTTTCACACATTCCATATTGTACTCGCTCGTGATGACTGCCGTATGGCTGTCGGTGGCGGTGAAACGTGTGCTTTCGTAATCATCTATCCACCCCTTGAGGGTGTCCGTTCCCCACGCTCCGGTATCGTCAAAGATACCGTCCAATGCCGTGATAGGTTCGCTGAACTTGACTATCAGCGTTTGATAGGTCGTGTTCATAGTCTGTCCTCCTTTCCCTTCTTTGCGTTCAGCCACTTGTCCCGTGCGGCTCGGCACTCGTCCAACGTGGGTTTGACACAAGAGAACAATTCTCTGTCTATGGGGTGGCGGTAGTCGTACTGCACAAGTGTCCGCCTGCGTCTTCCGATACCCGATTGGAAACGCTCGTATTTCTCCGTACCTGCTTCCGCGCAGGTGCTTACTCCGTTGATGGTCATTCGTGTTGTCATAATGTTGCTTTTTAGATGGTTAAAAATGTACTGACAGAACTCTGTTCTTCATCACCATTTCGGGGTTGCTTGTGTAGCGTTGGTGCAGGTAGAAATGGTGTGAGCCGAAGCCGTAAAGGAAAAACTTGTCAAGTTCGTGCTTCTCGGCAAACTCCTTTACGCTCTTTCTCAATTCCCCCTCACTCGTTGTGAGAGTGAGGAGGTTCACAAATTCAAGGAACATCGTGGGGATTGCATCATCCCACACACAAATCATACTTTCAATTCTTACTTCCATATCAATGTTGTTTTAGGGGTTATGCTATGCCGCTTTCATCCGCTCACGGATAAGGTTGGCGTTCTTGTTCACAAGGTCTATGATGCGCTCGTGATATTCGGTGTCCTGGTTGTGCTTGCCGTGGCACTGCACCACTTCGAGGGTTCGCAAGTCCACCTCTACGGTTTCAATAATCTCATCGCCAATCCTTGCCGATAGTATGAGGGTGTCGGCTTTCTTGTAGTATCCACTGCCAAACACGCAGATGCCCTGCGTCTTGCCCTCGTTGTAATACTCGTCTATGCTTTCAAGCACCTTGACGATTATTTCCTCGTCCGTGATTACCAAGCCGAAGAATTTGGATTTGTTGGCGATGAAATCCTCCGCATCTTTCTTTCGTTGGAGTTGTCGCTGTTGCTCACGCTCACGCCTTTCAATCTCCCAACGGCGTTGCTCTGCGGCTCTTTCCTTCTCGTGTATGGCTTCAATTTTTCGGGTTGCGTTGTCGTGTGCCGCCATGAAATCTTCGGGACAGATGTTCTTCGGGTTACGGAGGTCTTGACCGAGTTTTTTGAGCATACGCAGATAGTCGCACCACATTGAGAGGTTGTCTATCTGATACTTGTGACGCTTGGCAATCAGATATGATGCCCAACATTCATCGGCAGTACGGGTATTGAAAAGAAAGTGTTTCATGACCTCAATCTCACCGCC
This sequence comes from Parabacteroides merdae ATCC 43184, assembly GCF_025151215.1. Taxonomy (NCBI): domain Bacteria; kingdom Pseudomonadati; phylum Bacteroidota; class Bacteroidia; order Bacteroidales; family Tannerellaceae; genus Parabacteroides; species Parabacteroides merdae. Next base: position 2,145,718 of record NZ_CP102286.1, on the reverse strand, counting down.
TTTCATAAGGGTTTCAATTCTTGGGTCTGAAAGCAAGGCTTTGAAAAGACGCACGGGGGAGATGCCGTGGAAATCGCCCTTGAAGCCGTTACGTCTGAGTTGGGGCAATATCCTCATCTTTGGATATGCACAGCTTCTTGCCACCACATCATCGTATAGGCTGTTGTGCGGTCTTACCTCCATATCGCTGCCTAATGCCCACACATCGCAATAGCAGAAAAGGAAGCCACGGAGCAACGCCATGTCCGTAACCTTGCCGTCGGGTGAAATCCAACGCTGCACGACCTCGTGGCAGTAGAAACGCATCGGTTCGCCTTTCCTGCTCTCGCATCTGACCTGCGCCACGCGGATTACCTGATACCCTTTGCAGGTGGTTATCACGCTGAAATTCTGCGTTTCCTTGTAGATGCGTCTGCGTGTGTCCTGCACTTTGAGTTCGGCATGGCATTTGGGGCAGGTGCAGCCTTCAAGGGTGTCGCATAGTCCGCTGTCGCTGTGCCACTCGTGACCGCAGTCGGAACAGGTGATGTTCCCTTTCTTGGTGCGGTAGCCGATATGCTCAACGCAGTGGCGGTATGCCCAATCTATTTGTGTCGCTGATATGGGGCGAAGGTTGGCGGAAAGTCTTGCCACCTCTTTCTGTATCTTGGTCTTCGGTTTCATAAGCCTAAATCAAATAATGAGGGTTGGGGTTGGTTTTCTTTTCTCGCTGACGGTCTGTGGCGGTTCTGCAACTTGCGGAGTTCCTCCTCTTGGTATTTGCGGACAGCGTTCTGACGTGCCTCCGCCTTTTCCTCTGCCGTGAGTTTCACAACGTGGTTCACAACCACTTGGCAGTCCATCGGTTTGCCCACCTCTATCTCGTTTTCCTCATAGTAGTGGATGGCTTGCCCGAATATCTCTCCGTCCGTGAAACCGTTGCAACCGCTTTTCTGCACATAGTTCAGAATGTGGGTCACGCACTCGTCCATGTTCTTGGCAGGGTTGCGGTACTTCTTTGCAAATAGCGCATCTTCCTCCGCACGCTGTTCCAAGTACATATATATCGTTCTCTTGAAATGGTCTGTTCCTTTCATATCGCTGTCATTTTTAGATTATCTGTTTCAGTATCTCTCTCCAATAGGTCGGCTCTACCTCGCTGAGAAGGAAGTCCATGAAATCCCTCCGTGCGTCCTTGTTCAGTTCGTGGTACAATCTTCGGAAAGTTTCAAAATTGCCGTTGATGTACGTTTCCACCATATACACGAAGATGTTGTCCACCTCGTAATATCTGCACTGCTGCGCTGCCGTCTTGCTGTTTCTTTTTGCCATGTCGGTAAGGGTTAAAGGGTGAATAACCAAAGGATGAAGCCAAAGAAGGCAATGGTGGAAAGGATAGCCACGATTACACCTATCGCCACTCGGAACACTCCGTTTACAATCTCTCTGATGATGCCCCAAAGGATGCCGAACACCCCGAAGGCGGTGCGCATCATCAAGCCGCATATCGCCAACCCGATGTGTTGCGCCATTTGTCTGAAATTTGCCGTTGCCGTCATATCTTCGCTGTTTTTGATTTTTTTGTTTTTAATGCGGATTCAAGAGCTGAGGGAGTTGAGTTTCAAACTATCTTATCTGCCTCTCGTTTATCCGACATTTTTTTTATGCGTCTTTCTGTCGCATCGGTCGTTTTCGTTTCGGGTGCTTGAAAAGGTAGGGATTAGGGAATGCAAGGTTTTTCGGTCAAAATACTACCCGCAGGGCTGGAGATTTTTACCGAAAACAGGAGGCTTGACCTTGCTTTCCCGTCCAATCCCGGAATTACCTTTGCGCCCAGAACGAAAATGACTGACTGATGCGGCTTACTGAAAGGCGCAAAATGGAGGTAAACGAAAACAGAGGCAGATTGTGTAGAAAAAAACTTCAGGGGAAAATCCGTAAAAAAAAGAATCACCAAAAGGAAAAAGACATCACCGGAAGCGTGAAAAGGGCAAACCACAACAAAGGAAGTATGATTGTTTCCGATCCGACGGAACTTGTTCAGCCGGGTGGCAACAATCATTCTTCCCGGTTTGTCCGGCTGTGTGTGGGCGCCTGTTTCATTCATGGGGCAGGCTGACACACTCTGCATTCACTTTCCGCTTCCGGCAAAAGAGACAGCGAAAAAAGAAAAATCATTTGAAAACCCGTAAAAGCACCTCTTGGCATAGGCGCAAAAGAAAGGGGCATTGCTTCATCTGTCTAAACATCGTTTAGGCGTGAGGCAATGCCCTTTTCTCCAGCTATGCGGTAGTCGGCACACGTTTGTTCCAAACTCGTTTTGGGCAATGGTGTGCCGACGGACAATACCGCTTTTACGGAAAATTCTTATGAATGAGGGGATAAAAAACGGGAGTTTATATCAAAATCTCGAATTAAATAGCTACTTTTGCATACGAAGAGTTCTTTGAAGGTTACGCAACGCGCAGAAGGATAATGCAGTAGATAACTAACTAAATCGTAACCTATTACTATCAAGAGCAATTAACCTACGCTCATTTCCAATAAATTACACTCTTTTCGTAACTTCTGGCCGCAAACATACACACTTTATTTAGAAAATGCAAACTTAATTTTTTATTTAAACACAAAAAAAACGATTTATCACACCACAGTTCCTTAAGAACTGAAGTAAGAATTAAATGTAATATCATGATGTCTTTGTTTTTATTCTCAAATATTTCCTTTTGGTTTTCTGCAGACAGTTAATGTCTTAGTGGAATTTTTTGTTGTGATTTTTTATGTCTAATATATTACCTAAAATCAAAATGCAAAAGTGTAAATTGAATTTTTTGCTACGATTCGGTTTGATTTCAATTCTGTTAGGGCTGTTTGTTACCCAGTCTTTTGCTCAGAATGTGACGATTACCGGTGTCGTAAAAGACCAGTCGGGTGAACCTCTGATTGGCGTGAACGTGATGGAAAAGGGGACGACCAATGGTTCCATCACGGATGTGGATGGTAAGTACAGTGTTTCTGTAAAAGGGGGCAAAACCATCCTAGTGTTCTCTTACATCGGTTATATCTCCCAAGAGATTCCGGTTGGGAATCAGAAAACGCTCAACGTGACGATGAAAGAAGACACGGAAGAACTGGAAGAAGTGGTTGTGATCGGTTACGGCACGGCCAAGAAGAAGGACTTGACGGGGGCGATCTCGACCGTTAAAGCCGAGAGTTTGGAAAAAGAAACTCCCCGTTCCGTCCAAGACTTGTTGAGAGCCAATGCACCCGGTGTTTCGATTGGGGCATCTGTCAATGCTGAAGGTACGGCTTCTGTTCAGATTCGTGGTAAAAACACGTTAAGTGCGGGATCCGATCCTTTGTATGTGCTGGATGGTGTGATCTTCAACGGTGACTTGTCGGATATCAATCCGATGGATGTCCAGTCTATCGATGTGTTGAAAGACGCCAGTTCTGTCGCTGTATATGGTGCAAAAGCAGCGAATGGAGTTATTGCCATTACTACGAAAAAGGGTAAGACCGGCAAACCTGTTGTCAACTTCAATTCGAACTTTGGGTGGGTGCAGGCTAATTCGGTTCCGGAAGTGGTAGACGGTGCCGGTTTTGTCAAATTTCGTCAAGAATATTCTGAAAGTTTGCTGACTCCGGAAGAATTGGCCGCCAAAAAAGGAATGTATGACGATCCGCGTACGTTGGGTAGCTTAGGAGTTGACCCGCTGACTTGGTATAATTACGACCAGTCGACTCCTGCTACGGCTTTGCCTTCTGAAGAACAAATGTTGACAACTTGGTTGGGACGTCTGAACTTTAAGAACATTGAAATCCAAAATTATTTGAACGGAGTTGAAACAGACTGGACCGACCTTGTTTTCCAAACAGGTTTCCAGCAAGACTACACGGCCAGCATCTCTAACCGTACAGACAATTTTTCCTATTTTTGGTCTATGGGATATGCCGATCGCGAAGGTGTCAAAGTTGGTGACCGTTTCAAAACATTCCGCACCCGGTTGAACTTGGAGTCTAAGGTAACGGATTTCTTGACAATAGGTTTGAATTCTTCTTTCGGAACGAAGGATAAAGGTGCATTGTCTGCCGATGTAGGACAGCGTACGAACAATTCTCCTTTTACAACAAATGAAATCGATGATCCGGATAGTCCATACAGAATGTATCCTTCTGGCGACAATAATACTAAAAATCCGTTCTTCGATAACTTGTACAGAGATCGTAAAGATATGGAACACAAACTGAACGCCAATATCTATGCGATTGTCAAACTTCCGTTCGGATTTGAATATCAGATGAACTTCAACCCATATTATAAATGGTACGAATACTACAATCACGACTCTTCCCAGCATCCGGAATGGGCCGGAGAAGGGGGAAAGTCCGAACGCAAAAATCAAAAGACATTCAACTGGCAGATCGACAACATTGTCCGTTGGAAAAAAGAATTCGGCAAGCATCGCGTTGAAGCGACTTTCCTGCAGAATGCGGAAAAGGGACAGTTTTGGGAGACTATCGCCAAAGCGTCTCAATTTACTCCGAGCGATATTTTAGGCTATCATAATATCGGGGCTGGAACCGTACCTGTTGTTTCCAGCAATGACACATATAAGACCGGTGATGCCTTGATGGGACGTTTGTTCTACTCTTTTGCAGACAGATATATGGTGACGGCTTCTGTGCGCCGTGACGGGTATTCCGCTTTCGGGCAGATGAATCCGCGTGCCACTTTCCCGGCTGTGGCATTGGGGTGGGTGTTTACCTCTGAAAAATTTATGGAACCGGCCAGTTCCTGGTTGAACTATGGAAAACTGCGTTTCTCTTGGGGGCAGAACGGTAACCGCGACATCGGTCAGTATGATGCATTGGCCAAATTGAATTCCGGTCTGCATCCTTATATCGACCAGAATGGCAACATTTATGTCACTTCTCAGATTTATGTAGATCGTATGGCTAATAAAGGGTTGAAATGGGAACGTACGTCATCCTACAACATCGGTTTGGACTTTTCTTTATTCAATGATCGTTTGAGAGGTTCTATGGAAACCTATATGACCGAGACGACTGATTTGCTGGTCGACCGTGCCTTGCCTTCTATTTTGGGATTTGCTAGTGTAAAAGCCAATTTGGGTAAATTGGCGAATAAAGGTTTCGAGTTGTCATTGAACGGTGATATTATCCGTACGAACGACTTCACGTGGACCTCTTCCGGTAGTTTTTCTTTCAACCGTCGCAAGTTGAAAAGCCTGTACGGCGACATGGAGGATGTTCTGGATGAAAATGGCAATGTGATCGGCCAAAAGGAAAAAGATGACCCGAAGAACGGGTGGTTTATTGGCCATGATCCGGATCAGATCTGGGATTATGAGTTCGGAGGCGTGTGGCAGCTGGGACAGGAAGAAGAAGCTTCTAAGTATGGTTGCAAACCGGGTGACTTCCGTTTCATAGACCAGGATGGCAACGGTGTGCTTGATGACGATGATAAGACGTTCCAAGGCTATAAGACACCGCGTTTCTTCTGGTCTTGGAGAAATGAATTCATTTATAAGGACTTCAGCCTGTCTTTCATGCTTTATTCTGATATAGGCCATTATGATTATTATAACCATGCTTCCAATAGCGGTGGTATGTTTGACCGTTATTCTACGTACGACCAACCTCGTTGGACTCCTGAAAATCCGACGAATGAATACGGGCGTATCGGTTCGTACCGGTTTGCCAACTATTATAAGAAGAAAACGTTCGTCCGTATGGATAATATCTCTTTGTCATATGCAGTACCCAAGGATTTCCTGAAGAAATTCAAAGTGCAGAATATGCGCATTTCCCTTACGGCACGTAACCCGTTCACCATAACCGGTTGGGATTATTTCGATGTCGAAGCCACGAAAAAGAATCGTGACGATGGGCTTTATGGCATGAGATCTTATAATATAAGTTTTAATTTCACTCTTTGATAAAGACGAAAGAATATGAAGAACAACAAACAAAAATATATCATCGGAGCATTGGCCTTGTTGCCTTTGTTGACGACCGGCTGTAAAGAGAGCTGGCTGGATCCGAAACCTCTCTCTTTTTATACGCCTGAAAACACCTACGTGGATGCAGAGGGCATGTATTCGGCTATTGTAGCTTGCGAGCGTAATATGCGTCATGAGTTTTTCGGAGACCAGTCACCGATTTTGACCGAATATTATACTTCTGACGTTGCCGTGAACGGAAAGACCGACGAAAGCGGTGCTTTGGTCGATTTTGACAACTATATGCTTCCTACCCAAACCCAAAATAATGCTAAAAACAAGATGCAATGGTATTGGGATGAGGGTTTCAAGGGAATCAAATATGCCAATATCGTATTGTCGCGTATCGATGCTGGAACCTACAAGGATGAAGCGGAACGGAATGCTGTTTTGGGTACTGCCTATTTTCAACGGGCTTACCGCTATTATAAGTTGACCCACCAATTCGGAAATGTCCCCTTCCTGGATCGGGAATATACGGAACCGAAATTGGATTTCTACTCTCATGACCGTTGGAGCATTTTGGAGCAATTGAAAAAAGATTTGGAATTTGCTTATGAATGGGTTCCGGAAAAGGTGGATCGTGGAAGAACTTCCAAAGCTGCCTGCGGTGTCTTGCTGATGAAAGTCGCGATGTGTTTGGGTGACTTTGACCGTGCTATCGAGATCGGTAAAGAGATTGTCGCCAACCATCCGTTGATGACAGCTCGTTTCACCTCGAACAAGAACAAGCCGAACACGAATTTGATGCACGACTTGCACAGTGTAGAGGCGAAGATGGACATGTCGAACACAGAAGGTTTGATGTATGTCGTGTCTTATCCGGACGTGGAAGGTCGTGACAGAATCCAGACCATGCGTAATGCGACTCCCTATTGGGCGAAAGGTGCGGCTATCGTCACCCCTGACGGGAAGACCGGTACGGCTATTTCACCTGCGGCAGCTGATAAAGGTACGGAAATCGATAACGACTTGCATGTCGGTCGTGGCATCGGTTCCTGTCGTGCCAACAACTACCTGCAATATGACATTTGGGGTGAAAAAGAAAAAAACGACCTTCGCAGTCCTAACGCATCGGGTAGTTGGCGCCGTATGACCGATTTGTATTATAATGACCCGGGCTTGAAAGGTAAATCCGAATGGTATGGAAAACATTTGGTTCGCCCGACCAATATGAGCGTGTCTGATTCGGTACGTTGCTGGTTCTCATGGCCGCATTATAAGTTGTTTGTTCCGGATCCTACGAAGGATACTGACCGTAGCGGTGGCGAGACTGCTTGGTATATTTATCGTTCAGCCGAAGTCTACCTCTTGATGGGCGAATGTTATTATTGGAAAGATCAATTGCAGGAAGCGGCCAACATGCTGAACGTCGTTCGCGAACGTGCAGGAGCTGAACCGCTGAATGGATCTGAAATCAATATCGGCGCTATCTTGGCTGAACGTGCCCGTGAGTTGTATTACGAGGAATGCCGTCATATCGAGTTGGTTCGTATTTCTTATATTTATGCTAAGACCGGCAAACCTTGTGAGGTATTCGGTGGCCGTGTATATAAGTTGGATAACTTCTCCGGTCCCGGTGGAACAGGCTCGAATGTGAAAGAGCCTGGTTATAACTTCTGGTATGACTGGATGATGACGGTCAATAACTTCTTCCGTGACGGGACTGAGGTTGCCAACGGTAAATACCGCATCAGCGTCCATCATGTGCTATGGCCTGTCCCCTATAATGCGATCACAACCAATACCGGTGGCGTTATCAACCAGAACATCGGCTATCCGGGGGCCGAGAATAACATCACCCCGTTGAAAGTCGGTGAAGAGACTCCGGCTGGAAAGTAGTATAGGGAAAACGCGCACAATAACAACACCGTGTAAACGAGACGCACCCCGCGGAGGCCTCAGGGCCTCCCACGGGGTGCGTCTTTTTTGTATTCTTTCGCTGCGTCGAACGAAGGACAGGCCTTTTGGGGGTTCAAGTCGCGGTGTCCTACGGTGAGAGCTGCCGGGAAGTTGCGGCCCAGCTCTTGCAACAACTGCGTGAGGGCAGCCTTCTGGGCAGGCGTGCGAGTGTCTGCCGGGAGGCCTTTGCCGTCCAGTCCCCCTTCGTAGCAGATGCCGATGCTGTGGCGGTTGTGACCGAAGCAGTGCGCCCCCTCCAGAGAGAGCGGCCGGCCGGGATGTACCCGGCCGTCGCGTGTGATGTAGTAATGGTAGCCGATGTCGCGGAAGTGCCGGCCGTCGATATGGTCCCGGCGGCAATCCTCGAACGAGTAAGGCTGCCCGCAGCGCGTGGCGCTGCAATGGATGATGAATAGCGTGATGCGTCTCATGTGCGGCTCTCCCTGTCCTTTATATGCAGGCCGTAACGCCAAAGGCACTACCGATGGCCGTAGCCACGACGATGATTACTTTGAGGATGATCCCCCAGACGGATTTCTTTTCATTTTTTTCTTCCATGAAATTGTGGATTATGAGATTTATGAATTATGATTTATGAGAAGTTTTTGACACATGACTTTGTTTGTGTCTCTCTTGGCTTCTCTTGTCGATTGCTTAAAGTTCTCCCGGCCGTTCCTCCTCGCCGCCACCGCCGGTATTGCCACCTTCGATGTCGTAAGGTGAAAGCTCCTTGAGCTGCGCTTCGAGTTTCAGCTGGTTGATGGCGAGGGTTCCGGTGGCGCGGCATTTGAGGCGCAGCCCGACCACGTTGGTAGTGACCGACCAGTCTTTCGACGTGTCGGCAGGTTTCCCGCGGATCCCCACGCCGAAGATGGCGAGGTCGTCCAGCTTCACGTTCTTGCCGTCGAGCAGCAACTCCTTGATGCAGGAGGTCATGTCCTTGAGGACCCCGTGGATCGCGCCTTGCGAATACGGCGTGTTGTGCTTGGCCATGTGTTCGGCCAAAGCGCGCGTGTCGAGCGTCTCGTCTGCCACCGCCCTTGCCAGCCACTTGCCGCTGAGCGGGGTGGACTTGGTCTGGTTCTGATACTTCTTGTAACGAATCATGTCTGTTTGATTTTAAAGTTGATAATTAGGATGAAAAACCGATACCGTTCCGGTGAAGCTGCCCTGCCTTTCTTCCCTTTCCGGTACAACAAAGATAACACCCTCATCTTGTGCCGTTGCGCGTAAGGGGGAGTTGTGGGGAGTTCTGCCGGAAAGATGCGTGTTATAGGGGGAAAACGGGGTGTGGAAGGTGCGCATTGTAGGGTAAAATGAGAGGTGAAAAGTTGCGTGTTATATTTTTTAAGACTAATTTATTCCGGCTTATATGGTGTTCTATTATAGAAAAACTATATTTTTTATCACCTGAAACAGCTTGAAATTCATTGTTTTTTTCGTATATTCGTAGAAATAAATCAAATAAGGAAGACATGGAAAAACAGACTGATTTCCGCATCCGCAGCTACGGTCGTACGGAGCTGGCACAACTCTACAACCCCTGCCTGACCCCCAAGGCCGCCTACCGGAAGCTGGTCGGGTGGATCGACCATTATCCCGGCCTCGCCGTCCGCCTTGCCGAGCTTGGCAAGCTGCCCGGTTCGCGTTCCTACACCCCTGCCCAGGTGCGGGAGATCGTCGAGGCGCTCGGCGAACCGTAACTCATAGCTTTAGGGGGGCTAAGGCTATGGGTTAGGGGGGCTAAAGCATAGCTTTTCTGTTACTTTCGGCTTGATCCGAAAGTAACCAAAGGATCAAGGCCGAACCTGCTTCGCTACTCCGTTCCCTTCGTTCGCTGTCGCGTCTGAAACTCGCTTCGCTCAGACAGCAGACGCTCCGGACGCTCACTGCGGTCTCTGCGCTTGACGCTCACCAGCTTAGGCCGGAAGTAGAGCCTGACGGCTCTTTGGGGATGGCCGATGCCGCCTGCTTCAGCAGACGGCAAAAGAGAGGCGGAGGAGGCTTGGGGGGGGATGCATATACTGGTAGCTATGCTTATATAAGAGGCGGTGTCGGCCATCCCGAGAGAAAGCGGAGCTTTCTTGGAAAGGCCTAAGTGGATGGGCGTCAAGCGAAGGGCAAAGACGGAGCGTCCGGAGCCTGCGCTGTCTGAGCGCAAGCGAGTTTCGCAGGCGACAGCGTAGTCTTTGCCCGGAGTAGCCCAGCCGGTTAAGCCTTGAACTTTTGGTTACTTTTCTTTCAAGAGAAAAGTAACAGATAAAACTTTATTGCATGAAATAAATAAAAAGAGGGTGTCGAAAAAATGCCATCATTGATTATCAGTCTTTTATGGTGATAGGTGATAGGTTGAACCCCGTTTCTGTAAAAGTTTAGGAAAAATGAATTAAAAAACGCCGCCTTTAAGGTGACGTTTTTTAATTCAAACTCGGAAAAGTTTTACAAAAAGGGCATTTAACCTATCACCTATCACCCGAGGAAGGAGGAAAATCTGTGTCGTCCGCTTCAGGGAGGATGCTTTTCATCTCGTCTGTTGTGCGTTCGACAACCAGCCAGATATTGCCATGTCTTGTCCGTGTGCAGGTATACCCCAGTTCTTTCAGTGCTATGCCGACCTGCACCGCGTTCAGCCGGATACTACCGCCGAAGCGGGTGACGATCTGGCTGGCGGTGACGTAAGTCCCCTTTTCGTAATCGACGGGGTGGCGGTAGTACATCAGGATCAGTTCGCGTGCGGGGTTGGGCGTTTCGAAACGGCGGTTCGCGAGGTTCAGCTCCTCGATCTCGTGGTCCCTGTACCAGTAGCGGAAATCGTTGTCGAGCAGGTGTTTCGCCTGTGCGTACAGCCCTTCGTAGTCGATATGGGCGGTCCAGGGGTTGTCGATCGCCGTGACCTCGAACGGCAGCCAGCGGCGGTTGCCGGTGTCGTCGGTGAGGAACTGGAGGTTGTTGCCCGTCGCGCAGAACGAGGCTACGTGGGGCAGGTGTACCTTGTTGCGCCCGTAGGCGGGACGTTCGTTGACGTAGAGCGTGGTGGTCATGGCCTTGAGCTGGTTCAGTTCACTGCGCTGCATGGAGTCGATCTCCTCGAAATTGACGAGCAAGTTCTCCGTCATGGTGAAGAGGTCGTCCTTCGTGAGCCGTTGCGAGTTGGTCTTGGAGGCGTAGTAGCGTCTGAGGACGGGTGGCAGGAGATTCTGGAAGAACGACGTCTTGAAGCATCCCTGTCGCCCGATCAGGACGAGGATGACGTGATTCACCACCTTCGGATCGAGCGCGGCGGCGACCATCCCGACGAACCAGCGGCGGAAACAGAGGTCGAAACGATCGGTGTCGCTGTCGGCGGGGTGCACCATTGCAGCCAGGTTGCCGATATGGTCCGTCACGCCATCCCACGGTCCCGCCTTTTCGAGAAACTCCTCCAACGGGTGGTAGCGGGGCGCGAAGTCGGAGAGCAGGAGCGTGCGCAGGTGGAAGAGGTCGGCCTCCAACCCGTCGCGGCGCATGGAGCACCAAAGGGAGTTCTCGACCGTGTCGGTCATGGGAGCCCAGCCGTCGGGTGCGGGGATGCCGTTGGTGACGGGACGGTGTTCGAGCTGGTGTGTCAGTTGGTTCATCCGCAGTTGCATGGAGCCGCCGATGAAGCGCTCCATCTCTTCGACGGTGGCCTTGCGCTGCCGCCCGTTCCCGTTGCGGGGGGAGACATCGGAGAGCTTCATTGTGGCGTGCTCGGCAGTCAGGGCGTAGCAGCTCTTGGCTGTGGAGCGGACGGAGGCCGTGTCATAGTCGGCGAACAGTTCGACGGCCCACGCCTCGGCTTCGGCCTCCGGCACGCCGAAACGGTTCATCAGGTAGAGGCACCGGCTGATGTAGTTGTTGTGGCTGCCGGCTGCGTAATGCACGCCCTCTTCTTCCACAAGCCGGCGTACGGTGTTTTCGGCGCGTGCGGCTGATGTCTTCCGCCCTCTGTGTTTCTTTCCTGCGGCGATGTCCTGTTTTTGTCCGGCCTTGGCGCTGGGCAGGGAGGCGAACTTCATCCGTTCGGCGTCGGGACGGTAGAGCGCGTCGGGGTCGTGGCAGATCACGGACATGCGCGTGGCGTTCTTGCACTGCCTGTCGATGGCGATGCCGGTGAGCCGGGCGTAGTAGGCGTTTACCGTCTGCCAGGCTGCGGGGAAGTTCTCTTCCGTCACTTCGCCTTCCATCCATGCGATGACACGTATGCCGCGTCCGGACAAGGTCTTGTAGGCAAGGAACGAGTGCGGGTCGGCCCTTACCCGTTCGAGGGTCTCGTCGAAGATCTCTTCGGGGATGCCGTCGATGTCCACCATGATGGAGCCCGGATAGCCTTTGATGTGCTTCGAGGAACGTCCTCCCTCCAGGTGGACGGAAGGGACGAAGGCGGGTTGGTTCTGCTTGATCTGGCTTTGCTGTCGTTTCGACGTTTCGGCGTCTTGCCCTTCGCCGGCTGCAAGCGCGCGGAACAGGGCGGTGGCGGCGGCATGGCGCTCGCCGGTCAGTTCTTGCATGATTTCTTCCCATGTGCAGGGAGAGGGGGTGGTTGCGCGGAGCGAGAGGAAGCGCGAGGGGCGGAATGTGTTTTCCATGTAAAATGTTTTATTAAATTTGTTCAATGTTCAGATGTGCCGTTCGGGGGGCGAAGCGTCCGAAGCATCCTCTGAAACTTTTGACAAGTTTACGCATTTATCCATTCATGTTGTCCCCGCCATGCCGGGCTCATTATGAATGAATATTAATATTTATATTAATAATTAAATATTTATAACATGAAAACGACATTTATGTTCCCTCTGTTGGGGCTTTTCGTCGAAAAGCAGATGAGACGTTTCCGGATAACCGTGCGTCTTTACAAAAGCGAACTCTCTGCCGGCAGCCGCAGCTACGGTGCGATTAAAAAAGGGGCGACCTCCGTCTGAGCTATTACGCCCGCCTCGTCGCCCTCCTTTACGACCTTGCCGGCGAAGAAGAGTTCCGCCGCCTGGCACATGAGGCGGTGGAGCTGTACATACGGGAGAGGGAAAAGGGGGAAAAGCTTGATGATAAGATATAGGGCAAACATTCGGGCAGCCAGGAGAAATTTCGGTGGAGGAGCTTGGCAGTCATGTGGACGAAAGTAATCCGGTAGCTGTGATTGTCGAATAAAATCTTCTTGTTTTATAGCGAAGTCATAGAGATGATTTTGTTTTTATATTATCTTTGTGGTCGCAAACAGTCTAATGTAAATGCTTATCAATAATTTAATTATAATAGTATGAAAAACTATCTTGTATTTTCTATGGCGGCCTTGTTGGTCGGAGCTTCTTGCAACACAAAGCAGGAGAAGGCGGCCGAAGGCTTTACCGGCGCACCGGGAGAAGTGAAGTTGATCACGCTCGATCCCGGACATTTCCATGCCGCATTAGTGCAGAAAGTGTCTTATCCGCAAGTTTCTAAAGATGTTTATGTGTACGCACCCACCGGTTTCGACGTGGACGAGCACTTGAAACGTATACAGGGATTCAACACACGTGCGGAGAATCCGACGGCTTGGAATGAAATCGTTTATACGGGAGATGATTACCTGGAAAAAATGTTGGCCGAGAAGAAGGGGAACGTGATGATCCAGGCAGGAAACAACGGCAAGAAGACCGAATATATCAAGAAGACGCTTGAGGCGGGTATCAATGTGCTTTCCGACAAACCGATGGCGATCAACAGCCAGAGCTTTAAATTGCTGGAGGAATGTTTCGCTATCGCCAAACAGAAAAACATCATGCTGTATGACATCATGACCGAACGGAATGAGATCACTACGATGTTGCAGCGCGAGCTTTCTACTATCCCGGCTGTTTATGGCGAGCAGTTGAAGGGTTCTCCCGAAGAACCGGCTATCGTGAAAGAGAGTGTGCACCATCTGTTTAAGCTGGTCGACAACAAGCCGTTGACGCGTCCGGTATGGTATCTGGATGTAAACCAGCAGGGCGAAGGTATTGTGGATGTGACGACTCACCTGGTCGACCTGGTGCAGTGGGAAGCCTTCCCGGATCAGATCATCGACTATAGGAAAGATATCGAACTGATAGATGCCAACCGCTGGACTACCTCTATCAGCCCGGAAGAGTTCAAACAGGTGACAGGGACGGATGCTTATCCCGATTTCTTGAAGAAAGATGTCGAAAACGATACATTGAAAGTCTATTGCAACGGTGATATCGTTTATAAGATCAAAGGTGTGACAGCCAAGGTTTCGGTGATCTGGAATTATACCTTCCCCAAAGGTGGCGGTGATACCCACTTCTCCGTCATGAAGGGTAGCAAGGCCGACCTGGTCATCCGCCAGGGCAAGGAACAGAACTATCAGCCTGAACTGTTTGTCGAAGCAGTGAAAGGTGTGGATCTGGCCGCTTACGAAAAGGACCTGACCGCTTCTATGGAAAAGGTTTCAGCCGAATATCCTGGTGTGGCATTGAATAAGGTGGGCGATGGCGTATGGCAAGTCGAAATCCCCGCAAAATACCGTGTAGGCCATGAAGCTCATTTCGGCCAAGTGACGGAACATTTCCTTGACTATCTGAAGGAAGGCAAACTGCCGGATTGGGAAGTACCTAATATGCTGGCTAAGTATTACACGACGACCTCGGCGCTGGATATGGCGAAAGCGAAGACAAAATAAATGTATTGAGATGAAATGGAAGAGAGAGTATGTGCCGGAAGTACAATTGGGCACATACTCTCTTTTGGTATTCTGCTAATAATCAAATCTGACACCCTTCTCCCAAAGAGGCAGTAACTTTTTTACAATGTGGGGGTTCTCTTGCGCTATATTTTTACGCTCGATGCGGTCCGGTCCGTATTGATAAAGTTCGGTGATCGTTTCTCCTTTTTTATTATAACGAGTAAGACGGTATTCTGGAGTCCGGAGGGTTATACAATTCCGATAGTAGCTGTAAGCGGCGTCTGTCCATTTGGGATTATCAGGATTGTTGAGCAAGGTTGCAAAACTATGTCCGTCCAGTCCTTTGGGTAAGGAGATTTTGCAAAGTTCCATAAGAGTCGGATAAATATCGATAGAACTGACAATCCTGTTATTTTTAATCCCTGGTTTACACTGGGGAGCTTTTATTACGAGTGCGCTGCTCAGAGAAGTTTCATGTAGTGTATGTTTTCCCCAAACACGCAGATCTCCTAAGTGCCATCCATGATCTCCCCATAAAATAATAATCGTGTTATCCATTTTTCCGCTGGCTTCAAGGGCATCCAACACTTTTCCAACTTGAGCGTCCATATAACTTACGCAAGCGAAATAGGCGTGACGGAGTTTGCGTGCATATTCGTCAGAAACTCTATTTTTTATGGAAGGCATTTCGTCTCCTGATTGATAGCTCTTGAACTCCGCGCTTTCATGCAGGCTGACCGGATCGCATCCTTCCGGAATGTCGGGCATAGGTGAAATGGGGATGGAGGCTTCATCATACATATCCCAATATTTTTTAGGAGATGTGAAAGGTAAATGAGGCTTGAAAAAACCGACAGCCAAACAGAATGGCTCATTTTTAGCTGTTAGCTCGTTTAGCTTTTTGACTGCCAGATTTGCCGTTAGCCCGTCCGGATAACCTTCATCGGCGACATCCGCACATTCGTATGGTTTCACTTGTTTTTTGCGACTTTGCCGGTTACTTCCATCTGCATATCCGAAAAAGGCATTCCAACCGTTTCCCCATTTTCCGGCATCGAAAAGCATTTCATCCCAACTATAAGGTAGTTCCGGTTTTTCGGTTTTCGGAGCTTCATAGCCATACAGGCAGCCGTCGACATAGTGGCTTATCTTTCCGATGCCGACAGTATAATAGCCATTTCTTCGTAAATGGTGGAACATAGTTTCCGGGATTTCTCCTTCCGGTTTATCTGATAGCCTTGTCCGGCATGCTTCGTTGGAGAGGTCTGATTTATCTTTAGGAAAATGTCCAGTCAACATGCTAGCTCGTGACGCTCCGCTTGTCGGGACTTGTACATAATGTTGGAAAAATAAACTGCCTTGTGATGCCAGCCGGTCGATGTTCGGGGTTTTTACAACAGACCCATAAGCTCCTAATTCACGGCGAAGGTCATCTACACATATAAAAAGTATATTGGGCTTCGTCTCATTTGCCTTTTTTTGTGCATAGCCTTGAAAAGGTAATGCCAGCAAACAGATTGATAGCAAAGGATAATTCTTTTTCATGATATCTAAATTGAATGTGAATACAAATGATTTACAAATATAACCTACCGGTCGATAATAGCCGGTAGGTTTAGAAATTATTGTTGATCGTCTATGACTGTTAAAGGAGGAATATTTTTTTCGTACCCGATATAACCTTTATTCTGGTTAATGGTTCCTCCTTGGTTGCTATCGATGGCATTTGCCGGGATGGGCCAAAGGACGTGGAATGGACTTATTTTGAATACGTTTGTTCCCCATAAGATATCCCCTGCCTTGTAAAATTCATTTTTAGCAACAGTCCGGTCATACCAGAAATTTTTTTCTGAGAAATTTTCTAAGGAATAGCCGTTTAACCCTTTTTCAGCCATGATAAAGGCGATTCTGGTTAATTCCGTTTTTCTGAATTCTTCTGCGAAAAGTTCTCTGGCTCTCTCATCTAATATATACTCTATTGAAACTTGTGAAGCAACAATAGGATCGGCTTTTGCACGTACTCTTACCGAGTTTATATCTGCGGCGGCTTTATCTGTTTGATTTAACCAATAGTAGGCTTCTGCCCTTAGAAGATAAGTTTCGGCTAATCTGAATAAATACCAGTCCGAATGTCCTCCGTATGGCTGATCGGGTCTTTCTTCATCTGCGACATATACCTTATAATAAGGGAAAGGATACCAACAATGGATGGTGTCTTTGGGATTTGTGTATTGTATCTGTACGGGTTGTCCGAAATATTTGGAAGATGGATTGTTGTAAATGAATTTATCGACAGAGAACCAGTTTACTTGATTATCATGTCTCAAGTCCTTATTACAGTTATTCCATATTTCATAATTGTAATAACTGCAAGGCCGGACATAACCGACCCCTCTTCCTATTTTTATGACAAACTCGTTTCCTTGTGTGTCGATAGTTCCTCTTTTTCCGTCGGGATCTTTCATGTAGGACGAATTCCACCAAGAGGGAACATAGCGACGCATAGCCTGGGTGCCTCCACTTATTTCTGCTTCCGGAAATCCGTAGCGTTCCTGTACGACAAGGATTCCTTCTTTATTTGAAGATGAGCTTTTATTGTCTTTTTGATGGAGATCCCAGATCGTATTAAACTGAGGATCGGAAGCATCTACCCCGAAGCGGTCAGTCATTAAAAAGTGAATACCGTCGTTAATGACCGCAGAAGAGGCGTCGACAGCTTCTGTGAATTTTCCATTAGACAGATATATTTTTGTAAGCAAATGGTTGCCGGCAGCCTTAGATACTGCTCCGGGAACAACTGTTTTAGGTAACCACTGGACGGCCCATGCTAAATCTTCTTCTATTTTTGCAAGTATCGTTTTTCTTGAATGTGTATAGAAATCGATTTTAGGAGCCGTATGTTCTATGTTTAAAAAGGGGACATCTCCATATAAATGGACTAATCTATAATACCAATAGGCTCTGTGAAAATATGCTTCGGCAATAATTGCATTTTTGATTTCTTCTGTGTCGAATTTGCCATTGTTGATACGCGACAGAATAACATTCGCATTTCGTATCTGGTTATATCCTCTTGTCCAGATCTCATGGAAGTCATAGGTTGTACCGGTCCCTGTCGGTAATACTTGAGTATCAAAATTATGTATGGCATTGGCTGCTTTATTGGCACTGATTGCAATATCTGAGGCGATTAGTTCAGATGCCAGGCCGCCTCCTTCGCCATAGAAATCGGGGCGTAAGTTTTTGCGGAGGTTAACCAGTATTCCGTCAAATCCGGCTTTATCCGTATAAATAGATTCCGGAGTGAAGATAGAAAGGGGCTTTATCTCCAAGAAATTGTCTCCGCATGAAACAGTTGTAAACAGAGACGCACAAATGATATATTTTATCCAGTTTTTCATAACTCGTTTATTTATAATGTGACATCAATTCCAAATGTAAAAATTCGTGGCATAGGAGTGTTTCCTGATTCAGGATCCCAACCGGACCATTTTGTGAAAGTTAGCAGGTTACGTCCACTCAAATATACTTTACAATGTCCTACTTTCAGATTTTTGAGAATATTTTCCGGGATATTGTATGCTATGGATAAGTCTTGCAAACGTATAAAACTACTCTTTTCATAAATGTTATATCCAGGTGTGTTTACCGTATTTAACCGTGTATATTTGTTTGTCGGGTTTTCCGGAGTCCAGTAAGGCAATGCATAACTGTTGGCTCTGTCCTCGACATTAGATGTGTTGCTCAATAGACTGTTCGCTCTCCAATGTCCTAAATCTGCACGGATGAAACAAGAAATCTGGAAGTTTTTGAAAAGAGTAAAGTCATTTCGAAGCCCTAAACGGAAGCGTGGCTTTGTATAACCTTGAAATACTTTATCTTCCTGAGTAGACACACCGTCTCCATTAGGATCGTATAATTTGACATCGCCAGGAGCTTTCCCGAATGATTTAGCCAATTCTTCTTCTCCAAGCTGGTAAATACCAAGGAATTTGTAATCCCATATCCGATCTATTGATTGTCCGATAAACCATCCATTGTCGATATCATCACCTTCTCTTTGTCCGATAACATTGCCATTTTCGTCTAAAATGTTGATTGTTTCTCCATATAGATGTTTGATCTTGTTTCTATTAAATGAGAACGTTAATGTCGAGTTCCAACTGAAATCCTTATTTTGGATATTGTAGCTATTAAGAGTCATTTCAAACCCTTTGTTTTGCAATTCTCCCATATTAGACATTACATTGTCGTATCCAATAATTGTCGGTAGGCTGCGTTTTAACAACAAGTCATTTGTAATCATGCTATAATAATCGACCGAACCATTTAACCGGCTGTTTAAGATGGAAAAGTCCAGACCTAAGTTTAAAGCTTTAGTCTTTTCCCATTTTAGATATTGGTTCGCCAGTGAACTGCTGTATATACCTGAGACTAATGTGCTTCCAGTCAGGTATTTGTTTGTTTCAAGTTTTGCCAATGCATCATAAATCCCTATATCCCGGTTACCGTTTATTCCATAAGAGGCTCTGACTTTGAGATTATTTATCCATTTGATATTGAAGAACGATTCGTCTGATAAATTCCAGGCTAAAGCTCCGGATGGAAAAGTCGCGTAAGGATTTTCCATACCAAAGGCAGAATACCCGTCTCTACGAATAGATAGAGTTAGGAAATAGCGGTTCATGAGTGTGTAATTCAGACGGCCCATTATTGCGGTACCGGTCGAATAAGTATCTTCGTTTTTTATAGTTGGTGATCCTCCCGCCCCTAATTGATGGAAACTTAATGCTTCACTGGGTGTGAAATTTACATTTTCACCGGTATCTTTCCATGTTTGTTTCTTTTCTGCATTATATAAGAATGTTGCATAAAAATCATGAACTCCAAAAGTTTTTTTCCATGAAATGATGTTGTCTATTTGCCATTCGTAAAGTGAATAATTGATACGCTGCCCGAAGCCTCCTGTTTTGTTGCCACTTGGGATGCTTGACGGATCATAGTAATAATTTTTTTGCCAATCATAGCGATTGATATAAGAAACTTTGTAACTAAAACCGAATGGCAGTTTCAGGTCGGCATACATGGTGGCAAACAGATTTTGGGTGACATTGAATTTATCCCGTTCTTTGTATAAAAGAAATGGGTTTTGTTCAATACCTGAATCGTCATGAGGATACCATTTTAGTTCTCCGTTTTCATCATAAGGTTGTCCCAAAGGACTCTGGCGGCTTATATTCGATAATTTGATGGCTTCATTACTCTCATCTTTGTTGCTAAATTGAGCATTGATTCCCACAGTCAAAAATTCGGCAACTTTGGTATCTGCATTAATTCGGGAACGGATTGTTTTATACTCATCTCCCTTTATATAACCTTGATTGTCCGTATAGCCTAATGACCAGTAATATTTAGTTTTGCCAATGCCTCCGGATATGTTGACATTGTAGTTTTGCCTTAATCCAGGACGTGTCGCTTCTCCATACCAATCATAGGCATTCCCATTCAGATAGTTTTGTTGTTCGATATCACGCAAATTCAGACGTGTCATCCAAGTCAGAATTGGATCGGACTGATATGAGGCATCGTAATTTTGCCAAGTATCTACGTCAATGCCTTCCGGTAACTGATTAGGATTGTTATAATATCCTTCTGGCTTGTCTGGATTTATTCTGCGTTGGAAATCTTGTCTGCGTTGGATGAATCCAGATAAATCATTCGGTTTGATTTCGTTGGTAAAATCTGTTAAACCCAGTTGTGCGGAAAAATTTATACTCATTTTTTCCCCTTTGCCTTGTTTGGTATTGATGATTACAACACCAGCGGCAGACCGTGAACCGTATACAGCAGCAGAGCTGGCATCTTTCAATACGTCTATAGTTTCGATATCCGATGGATTGATGTCATTGATAGAACCATTGAAGATGACTCCGTCCAATACAATCAAGGGTGAATTGTTGGCTGAAAGTGAAGCGGGACCTCGTATTTCCATTTCACTAGCTCCGGAAGCAGAAGTCCCGATGTTAGAGTTAAAACCGGCAACAGTTCCATTCAGCATATCCAATACGTTCGTACTTTGCTGAGTGGCATATTTATCGGCTTTTACCTGGGCGATGGCCCCGGTAAGGTCTTTTTTCTTTACAGCTCCGTAGCCGATTACGACAACTTCCTCCAAGGCTTGCTGATCTTCTTGCAAAACCACTTTTAATATGGATTTCCTGTCAATTGTGATTTCTTGCGTGTTGTAGCCGATATAAGATATTTGCAAAATATCTCCCTCGCTTGCTTCCAGGCTGAATTTGCCGTCGACATCGGTAATAGTGCCGGTTGTGCTACCTTTTACTAAGACGTTAGCTCCGATGACAGATTCTCCTTGTGTGTCGACGACCGTTCCGGAAATAGTTTTGATCTGTGCTTTGAACAAGGCAATGTGCTTATTCGATATACGAAAAGAAATATTTCTTTTGCTGCGGAATAAGTTTCGCAGCAACTCGTTTAGATCCATGCTTGTTCCCTGGATAGAGGTTCTTTCGTTTCGGTCGATCTCGGATGTGTTATAAACGAATTTGTATCCGGTCTTTTCCTCTATCTCATTGAAAATCTCTTCATATGTTGCATTCTGCTTATTCAGAGACAGTTTTACTGCTTGTGCATGAACGAAGGTAATGTTGACGAACAAAAACAGTAAAAGAAGTCCTAAAAGATTGATTCCGTGTTTGAAAATTCTTTTTAAAGAGGAATAATGTTCCTCACAGGTAAAATCCTTTGGATTTTGCCTGATAAATAAAATTTTATCCATAATTTTGTATGTATTAATTTTTAAAATTGGCAGGTGTGTCATCTGCCGATTAACAATGTAGAATTTGGGAATGGTCGCAACATTCCCAATTCTTTTTGTATGTCTCTCTATTAATTAAATCTTGTTTTTCATGTACTGTCCATAATCGTTTGTCTTTGTGGTTTAACATTCTGTATTTATTGCAGGAAAATTTCTCCTTTCCTTTTTTCTATTTTGTATCTGGCTGAGATTTGCAAAACTGATAGTATTTCTTCCAATGTCTCTTTCTCTGTGAAGTTGGCATTGAAAGTCTGTTTTTTCAGGTTTTCGTTTTGAATATGTATTTTCACATGGAAAGCCCGTTGTAACTCTTGCATGATATCTGCTAATGAACTGTCTTTAAATTTAAAAATTCCAGTAACCCATGATATCGTATTTTCTGGGTGTACAGTTGAAATACTCAGCTTGTTATCCGATTTAAGGAAAACTGCTCGTTCACCAGGTAGCAGTATCCGGTCTGCCATTTGCGATTGATTCGTGTATTTATACAACCCGATTTTTCCGGTAAGGAGAGTGATCTCAGTTTTTTCCGGTTCTGCGTCAACATTGAATGTTGTTCCTAATACTCGTATTCCGATACCATCGGTTTGGACGATAAAAGGTTTCTTTTCGTCTTTGCGGACTTCAAAGAATGCCTCCCCTTTTATTTCAACCTGTCGGACCTGTTCGCTGAACTCTCTCGGATAGCGCAGGCAAGCGTTTGCATTTAGCCAAACTATACTGCTGTCTGGCAATGTGATTTTTGTTTTTGCATCGGGAACGGCTATCGTTTCATAATAGACAAGTTCTTGTTCCGGCTCTTTGTCGGTCAGCAGAATGCCGGTAACCAATAGGAGGGCGATGGAAGCAGCAATAGACAAATATTTCCATGCAGAGTTTTCTTTACCGGTATAAGAAATGATGACAGGCCGTTTAACTCTGTCTGATAAACGGTCGGACATCTGCTTTTCATCAAATGGCAAAGATTTGAAGCGTATGCGCTTTGTCAATGATTCGAGTTCTTTATTGTTTTGTTCATTTTTCATTTTATTCCGGTAGCTTTATAAATAGAGATGACAAGTAAAGTAAAAAACTCCTATTCGGGATGCAAAAAAATATTATGTTATTTGACTATCCTCTTGTGTTCTTTTATGTTATAAGTAGGATGTTTTATCTTGTTTGACAGTTGTGGTACGCTTATTCTATATTTGGAAGACAAGCGTTCGACAGATGTTAAACAAGCGTTTGAATAATGACGGACAAAAAAGAAGATGGTTGGTTTGGATTAAAAGAAAAGCTGTTTGATTTTATGTTATATATAATATTATGGAACGATCCCGGAAAAGGGTAACTGATAGATGATGGATTTTTTAACGGGCAAAATCAAACTCATGAGAAGAAACATTTTTACCTTTAGGCAGTGTCTTGAAGAAATTTTAACTACATTTACTGACTAATTAATGAAAGGACTGTATCTGAGATGGAAGGGGAGAGTATCATATCTCTTTTTGGAAAAGTAGTGAAGGGAGATGAAGCAGCGTTCCGGTTATTGTTTGAAACTTATTCCCGGCGTCTGTTCCATGTGGCTTATTACTATCTGAACTCTCGTGAGCTGGCCGAAGAAGCTATTCTGGATGTTTTTACTGTCATTTGGCAAAAGCGGGAAACGCTGTCCCATGTAAAAGAGCCGGAACGCTATTTGTATATATCGGTGAAAAACCAGGCTTTGCATTATCTGAGAAGGGGGTGTGTACAGGAAAAGGATTCCTTTTCTTTGTATGAGATTGAGTTGATCCCAGATTCGGATACACCGGAAAAGAGTTTGATGGATGAAGAATACCAAGTACTGGTCCAGCAGGCGATTGATTCCTTGCCGCCGAAATGCAGAGAGGTTTTTCGTCTTGTTCTCTCCGATAAATTGAAGAACCGGGAAATCGCTGATGTTTTGGGAATCAGTGAAAAGACAGTGAATATACATATCGCTAAGGCGTATGAACGTATTGCGGAGTTTGTGAATCGCCGGTATAAGGAGGGTAGTATTAAATGATACAGCCCTCCAATGAAGTCAGAATTTAAACTTGATCAACACTCCTTTGTGGTCCGTCGGCCAAATGTCTGCCGGAGTTGAGAAAGTATCTTGGCTGTCCTCTTCGACACGTTGGCTGCGGATAATGGAGGACTTGGGACCGACGATGACGGCGTCTTCCACTTCCCAACCGGTTGCCGGTATATAATAGATAAAATCGATGCGGTCGCGTTCATCCGCTTCCGGCGCCCAGGTCAACCGTTCGACTGGCATCGCCGGATTGTCCGAAGGGAAGGTAAAGCCGGGATGGGTGATCGGATTCGGATATTTGACGCGATAGGCATCGCGGAAGCCGGCTTCGTATAATAATTTGGAGCAGACCCAATCGACTACCGCCCCGTTGTGATCCCAAAGCCCTTTCGTCTCTTCCGTCCAATCCAAGTGCGAAGGTTCGTTGAAGTCACCGCCCAAGATTACGAAATCGGCATCTGACTTTGTGGCGTCTTCTATCACGAGCCGAATGGATTCGTCACGCAAAGATTCGTTATTGGCTTTTTCGATTTCAGCCTTGTCCGTTACCGGGGCTTCCAGTTTCTTCCATGTCACACCGCTGTATCCACGTGGCAGGTAACAGGCGTAATGCGTATAATCCAAATGCCCTGTATAGGCTACTACCTGTTTGCCGTTCACATCCAAACGGGTCCTTAATACCCGGTCTTTATGCGGAATGTTTTCCGTTTGTTCCAGTATGGGGTATTTGGACAGCAGTGCGACATCCAGCGAACTGCCTTGTCCATAATAGATTTTCCCTCTTTCGCGCAAAGCGTCCAGCATGCGGGGAACGAACAACGCGCCTTCCTTGTTGCTGGCTTCGCTGAACATTACGATATCCGGATCTATCCGGGCCACTTCATCCGCAACGGCCTCGAAGCCGTTTTTGACGACTGTTCCTTCCATCCAGATGTTCAAGTGCAATACTCTCAACTCTTGTTTCTCTTTCGTGCAGCTGCCGCAGACCAGCATGAGCAGCCATAGCCAAATATAAAAACGTCTCATTGATATTTTCTTTCATTAAAAAAAGTCCCCGAACTTTTATGAGATCCGGGGACTTTTATGTTATTTGATTTCTTTCTCTTCCATCATGTCCAGTTCGTTCTTGTCGGAGTCGATGAATTTATACTCCAAGAAGCCCAGACTTTGATTCGGAATCACTTTAATACCCATCGAGTATTTCAGTTTCCATTTCCAACTGAGCGGGAATTTTCCGCTCTTGATAAATGCTGCAACATAAGGATGTACGTGCAGGGCGAATTTCTTCACGTTGTGTTTGTTGACCAAGCAGTCGATCTTTCCTTCCAGGCTGTCGGTAAACAGGATAGAGGGTTTGATGGTGCCTGTGCCGAAACAGGTCGGACAGGCTTCGGATGTATCGACATCCATTGCCGGACGGACACGCTGGCGGGTGATCTGCATCAGGCCGAATTTGCTCAGTGGCAGAATATTATGTTTTGCCCGGTCATTAGCCATCGCTTTCGTCATATGTTCGAACAGTTTCTGCCGGTTGGCAGCTTCGGCCATATCGATAAAGTCGACTACGATAATACCACCCATATCGCGCAAGCGTAATTGACGGGCAATTTCGTCTGCTGCTGCCGTGTTCACGTCGATAGCCGTTTTTTCCTGGGCATCGCTGCCTTTGGAGCGGTTCCCGCTGTTTACGTCGATAACGTGCATGGCTTCCGTGTGTTCGATAATCAAATAGGCTCCACTTTTGTACGTGACGGTGCGTCCGAATAGGGACTTGATCTGTTTGGTGATTGCAAAGTTGTCGAAGATGGGGAGTTCGCCGGTATACCGTTGCACGATCTCTTCCCGTCCGGGAGCAATCAGGCTGACATAATCGCGGATGTTGTGATAGATGTCCGCATCGTTCACATAAATGTTCTGAAAAGAGGGGTTGAAAATGTCACGCAACAAAGCCACTGCTCTTGCCGTCTCTTCGTAGATGAGTGCAGGAGCTTTTACTTTGGTGATCTTAGGAATGTTCTCTTCCCAACGTTTCAGTAATGTCTTCAATTCATGATCGAGTTCGGCAACGCGCTTTCCTTCCGAAGATGTGCGTACGATTACGCTGAAGTTCTTCGGCTTGATACTTTGGATGAGTTGGCGTAGACGGGCACGCTCTTCGCTCGATTTGATTTTTGTGGAAACCGATACTTTATCGGCAAACGGTATCAGCACGATGTATCTTCCGGCAAAAGAAAGCTCGGAAGTCAGCCTGGGACCTTTTGTTGAAATCGGCTCTTTGGCGATCTGCACCAGCACTTCCTGTCCGACTTTGAGCACGTTGCTGATGCTTCCGTCTTTTTCGATTTCGGGAAGCAACTGCATTTTAGAGATAGTGGGGATTTTTTTATCTCCTTTTTGTTCTCCTAATGCTTGTTTGAGGAATTTCTGCTGGGTGTTGAAATTAGGACCTAAGTCCAGATAGTGAAGAAATGCATCCTTTTTATAACCTACATCAATGAAAGCAGCGTTCAAACCCGGCATCAGTTTCTTAACCTTGCCCAGATATATATCGCCGACGGCAAAAGAGACATTACGGGCTTCCTTTTGGAGCTCGACAAGGTTCTTATCCTCCAGTACGGCTATAGATACCTCTTTGGGTTGTACATCAACTACTAATTCACTAATCACTATAAAAAGAGGTGTTTAAAATGTGAGACCTTATTAAATACGCAAAGAACAAACTTAAAAGGTCTCTTATTAAGTTTGTTCTTCAGAGTTACTCAAATAGACTTATTTCTTCTTATGTCTATTCTTCTTTAGTCTCTTTTTGCGCTTGTGCGTAGACATCTTATGTCTTTTTCTTTTCTTTCCGCTAGGCATTGTTTTAAAATTTTAAATTAAACTATAATAACTAAATTACTTTACTTCGTTCAAGAAAGTCTTAGCCGGCTTGAATGACGGAATGTTATGTTCCGGGATGATGATCGTAGTATTTTTTGAAATATTACGAGCAGTCTTCTGGGCTCTCTTTTTAATCACGAAACTTCCAAAACCTCTCAGGTATACGTTTTCGCCCTGAGACAATGAACTTTTTACGATATCCATAAAAGATTCTACGCTGTTCAACACTGTCTGTTTGTCAATGCCAGTGCTTTTTGAAATTTCGCTAACAATATCTGCTTTAGTCATGTCTATAAATTAATTAAATAATTGATTTGGACCTATTAATTTTTTGGAATGCAAATATATAGCTTTTTATTTAAGTGGAAAAAGAATTGTCAGCCAAATTTTAAGAAAAAAGTTTCCTTACAATTCGTTAGAACTGTGTATGTTTGCAGTAATCAATTAGTTGCAAGTTTTGAAGAGGCAAAAAAGAACCGTATGTCGCAGATAGAAAACGAATTAGAAACCAGCCGTTTGTTGCGTGACTGGTATCGGATACATAAAAGGGAGCTGCCCTGGAGGGAGTCTTCCGACCCTTATATCATCTGGATATCCGAGATAATCCTTCAACAAACACGGGTGGCACAAGGGATGGACTATTTTCTCCGTTTTACCGAACGGTTCCCGGATGTGGCTTCGCTGGCTTCGGCGGAGGAAGACGAGGTGTTGAAATATTGGCAGGGGCTTGGTTATTATAGTCGCGCCCGTAACCTGCATGCTGCGGCAAAAGATATTATGGAACGTTTCGGTGGGATATTTCCTGAACGCTATGAGGATGTGATCTCTTTGAAAGGGATAGGAGAATATACGGCGGCGGCCATCGTTTCCTTTGTATGGAACCAGCCGTATCCAGTCGTGGACGGGAATGTCTTCCGAGTGCTTTCGCGCCTGTTTGCGGTAGATACTCCGATCGATACGCCCAGAGGGAAAAAAGCCTTTACGGAACTGGCAGGCTTGGTGATGGACCCCCGGTATGCCGGGCAACACAACCAGGCTATAATGGAATTGGGCGCCTTGCAATGCGTGCCGCAAAATCCGGATTGCGAAGCTTGTCCGTTGAAAGGGCACTGCGCTGCTTATGGGGCGGGCGATGTGCAGACCTATCCGGTGAAACAGAAAAAGACCAGGACGCGTGACCGGTATTTTCATTATTTATACATTATATATAAAGGAAAAACCTGGCTGTCCCGCCGGAAAGGGAAAGACATTTGGGAAGGACTCTACGAGTTTCCGCTTATCGAAACGGACAAGGCGATGGATTTTGCAGAGTTGCAGACGACGGATGCTTTTCGTCGGCTGTTTGCAGGAGCGGGCCGGCTGAATGTTTCGGCTGATTTGCAGGGGGTGAAACATGTCCTGTCCCATCAGATATTGTATACGGCTTTCTACCGGATAGAGATAGAGCGGGAGGGCGATGCCCTGAAGTCTTACCTTCCTGTGGCGACTGACGATGTGGAGAAATATGCGGTTCCTCGCCTGATACATATTTATTTGGAGAAATTAGAAGGAAACTTGTCAGAATGACTGAATTTGTGTTTCTTTGTAGACTAATAAAAGAATAGAGCTATGTCATTGAATAAAGTTATATTGATCGGTAACGTCGGACGCGATCCAGAAGTACGTTACTTCGATAGTGGCGCTGCTGTTGCCAACTTCCCGCTTGCAACTTCCGAGAGGGGTTATACGTTGGCCAATGGTACGGTTGTTCCGGAACGTACGGAATGGCACAATGTGGTCGTTCGCCGTGATTTGGTTTCCTTCGTTGAAAAATGGGTGAAGAAAGGTTCCGGACTCTATGTGGAAGGCAAGATCCGTACGCGTAGTTACGACGACCAGTCCGGCGTGAAGCGGTATGTGACGGAAATCCATGCCGACCGTGTCGAATTTTACAGCACAGGTTCCGGTACGGGAAATCGTGACAATGCTTCCGGTACAGGAATGACGGCGGCACAGCCTCAGACCGCCCAGCCGTCCACCGGATACCAGCAGGCGACGGGCTACCAGCAACCCGCATCCGGACAACCGGACACATCTTTAGATTCCAACAGTGCGGACGACCTTCCGTTCTGATATTGTTTAACTAATACTGTTCCCCTTGGACTCAGACTATTATTTATCGGGCTTATTCGACCAGGTTACTATACAGGCGCTCACAGCAGGCCCTGTAATAGCGTTAAGCCTTGCAATTCTTCTGCTGTTGGTTTCCGGCTTTGTGTCGGCTTCCGAAGTGGCATTTTTCTCGTTAACCCCGGGTGATATCAACGACATCCGGGAAGAGAATGCACCTTCAGACCCATTAATCCAGCGTTTGCTGGACCGTTCCGAGTACCTGCTCGCCGCTATCCTGATAGCCAACAACTTTGTGAATGTGGCTGTCGTCATGCTTTGTACCTACGGTATCAACGCGATCGTCGATTTCTCATCCGCCCCGATGTTGGGCTTTATTCTGGAGACGATCGTCCTGACCTTTCTCCTTTTGTTGTTCGGCGAGATCATGCCGAAGATTTATGCACAGAAAAACTCGCTGCGGTTCGTGCGCAGTTCGGCCCCTGTACTGAATGTCGTGGAGCGTGTCTGCCGGCCGCTTTCGAACATATTGGTCACGTCGACCAGCGTCATCAACAAGGCGTTAGTCAAGAAGAAGTACGATCTTTCGGTCGACGAGCTTTCCAAAGCATTGGAACTCACTTCCACCGAAATGCCGGAAGAGAAAGAGATGCTTTCGGAGATCATCAAGTTCTACAACAAGACTGCCGACGAGATCATGACGCCCCGCCTGGATATGGAGGATATCGACATCAAGACGAGTTTCCGCACCGTGGTCGATTTCATCATCCGATCCGGTTATTCCCGTATTCCGGTTTATGCCGATTCGGAGGATAACATCAAGGGAATCCTGTATATCAAAGACCTTTTGCCGTATGTGGAGAAGCCTGACACGTTCCGTTGGCAGAGCTTGATCCGTCCGGCCTATTTCGTGCCTGAGACGAAGAAGATCGACGATCTCCTGGAGGAATTCCGTACCAGCAAGATCCATATGGCGATCGTGGTGGACGAGTTTGGCGGAACTTCCGGTATTGTGACGATGGAGGATATCCTGGAAGAGATTGTCGGAGAGATTTCCGATGAATACGACGAAGATGAAAAGCAGTTCATCCGCCTGGCGGACGGCAGTCTTATTTTTGAAGCCAAGATATTGCTGACCGACTTTTTCCGTGTGATCGATGCCGATCCTACCGAATTCGGCAAACTGACGGAGGAGGTCGAAACTCTTGCCGGCCTTCTGTTGGAGATCAAAGGCGACTTCCCTCGCCGCCGCGAGATCATCGAATATGACGACTATCGTTTCCAGGTTCTGGAGATCGATAACCGCCGTATCCTGAAAGTCAAGTTCAACCGCATTTCGGACCAAGGAAAGGAGCGGCAAGAGGAGTAATGCGTATGTCAACCGGTATAGTGTGTGGGGGGCTGTTGGCCTTGTGTGTTTCCTGTACGGAATATACACCGAAGCCGCGCGGCTATTTCCGTATCGAACCGCCTGCCCCTTCCTACCAGGCACTTCCGGTAAGGGATTTACCTTATACTTTCCGGCTTTCCAGATGGGCAGAGGTGGAGTTGCCTCCGGTCGGGAATCCGGCAGGGTGGATCAATCTCTCTTATCCGCAGTTGAACGTGAAGCTCTATTGCAGCTATTTCCCTATCACTCCGGCTACGCTGGGCAGGGCGGAGGAGGAGTGTCGCGCGTTGGTTGTCCGGCAATCGAAATATCCGGAACGGATCAAGATGCAGGCGTACAGCAATCCGGAGGCTTCGGTTTATGGTTCGCTTTTCATGCTGGATGGCGAATCCGCTTCGCCATTGCAATTTATGTTGACCGACAGTGTCTCGCATTTTTTCCGGGGAGCTTTGTATTATGATTGTATCCCGAATGCAGATTCGCTGGCTCCCGTCACCCGATATCTGAAACAGGATATCGTAGAACTGATCCAATCTTTTGAGTGGAAGAAATAATGCCTCTCCTGATGAAACATACCGGTCCGTTGTGGGGAATCTGGAAGATCGAGGAGTCTTCCGAAGTGCTTCTGTCCCTTTTGCGGAACAGGGAAGAATATCTTCCGCAGCTGGAGCTGATCCGTACGGAGCAGCGTCGCCGGGAATGGCTTGCCTGCCGTGTGCTTTTGCAGGAGCTTACGGGCGGCCCGGTCTGCGTAGCCTATCGTCCGAACGGTGCGCCTTACCTGTCCGGCTCGTCTTTGCATATCAGCATTTCCCATACGAAAGGTTATGCCGCCGTTCTGTTGCAGAACCGTCCTGCCGCCGGTATCGACATCGAATACCATTCCGGGAGGGTGTCGAGGATACGCAGTCGCTTTATGAATCCGGAAGAAGAGGCGGGTATCGACAAAGAGCACGAGACGGAGCACTTGTTGCTTCATTGGTGTGCAAAAGAGACGCTTTTCAAGATGATCGGGCAGGAAGAAGTCGACTTCCTTCACCATCTGCATGTCCGTCCGTTTCCCTATGCGGAAGAAGGGAGTTTCACCGTCTATGAAACCCGTACGGAAGAAGGGGCGGTTTATCGGTTGGACTACCTTGTCACCCCCGATTTCGTATTAACCCGGAGTTGAATTGTTTTTTTCAGTATCGGTATATATATCCTAACCCATAGGGTTATGCCTTCTAATGCTATGGGTTAGGAGTCGTAAAGCTATGCTTTATTTCTGCCAGATTTCCCAAGCCGCGAATGCTTGTAGCAGGAGCATTTCAAGGCCGTTCTTGACGACGGCTCCTTTTTCTTTCCCTTTCTTCATGAAGAGAGTTTCATCCGGGTTGTACAGAAGGTCGTACAACAGATGGTCCGGGGTGAGCAGGTCGTAAGGAATGTCGGGACATGCGTTGATATTCGGGTACATGCCTAACGGGGTCGTATTGACGATGACGGTGTACTGCTGCATTGTCTTCGGAGTGATTTCTTCATAGGTGATGCAGTGCTCTTTCGGTTTACGGGAAACCAGCGTGGCGCCGACACCCAATTGTTTTAATCCTTGGAAGACTGCTTTTGACGCACCACCCGTTCCCAGGATCAAGGCTTTGCGATGTGTTTCGTTCAGGAGCGGTTCGATGGAGCGCTTGAAGCCGATGATGTCGGAGTTGTAGCCTTTCAGTTTTTTGCCGAAGAGGCCTTTCGTAAATTTGATGACGTTGACGGCTCCGATCAAGCGAGCGTCTTCGTCCAGGTCATCCAAGTAGGGAATGACTTGTTCCTTGTAGGGGATGGTGACATTCAGACCGTTCAATTCCGGGTTCTCTTTTAATACAGTCTTCAGATCTTTGATGTTCGGGATCTCGAAGTTCAGATAAGTTGCATCAATGTTCTCGGATTCGAACTTCTGGTTGAAGTAGTTCTTTGAAAAAGAGTGTCCGAGGGGATATCCTATTAAACCATATTTTTGCATGACCTGTAAATTTAAGATGATTTATACTGTTGGGGTGGTTTGCGAACCGCCCTTGCTGCCCGTGTATAGCGAACAAATGCCGAAGGTGAAAGTGTGCGAACGGGCTTCGCTGAAACCTACCCGGCTGAGCAGGTCGGTCATGACCTTCCCTTGTGGAACGACTTTGATGGAGGCCGGCAGGTAACTGTAGGCTGTATGCTCTTTTGATAGCAGGCGCCCGACGGTAGGGATCACGACTTTCGAATAGATGTTGTAGAGTTGCTTCATCGGGAAATGTACCGGTGAGGACAGTTCCAGGATCATCAGATGGCCCCCCGGCTTCAGAACCCGGTACATCTCGGTGATACCTTGTTCTATGTTTTCGAAATTCCGTACTCCGAATGCGGCGGTGACGGCGTCGAACGAGTTGTCCGGATAGGTCAGTGCCGTGCAGTCCTGGTATTCGAACGTGATGTGGTCCGACAATCCCGCTTCAGCGACTTTCTGCCGTCCGACTTCCATCATGCCCTCCGAGATGTCGGCCCCGATGATGCGGTCGGCTTTCAGGCGGCGGTGCATGGAGATGGCCAGATCCCCCGTGCCTGTGGCGATATCGAGAATTGAGGCGGGAGAAAAAGGACGCAGGAAAGCGATTCCTTTCCTGCGCCATATTTTGTCGATACCCAGCGAGAGCGTATGGTTCAGCTGATCGTATGTACCGGCGATGGAGTCAAACATGCGCCTGACTTGTGTCGTTTTGTGCTCCTCGTTGTTGTAGGGTAGAATCTGTTCTGAACCGTACTTCGCCATATCCGTTTATCTTATTTGTTGAGATATTCGGTTACGTTCTTTTCGATACGGGAAAGGAGATTGTCCGTATCGCCTTTTTCGAACTTCTCGCCTGTGATGTGTTCATACAGTTCGATATAACGTTCGCTGATACCGTCTACGATAGCCGGAGTCATTTCGGGAACTTTCTGGCCAGCCTTGCCTTGGAAATCGTTTTCCATCAGCCATTCGCGGACAAACTCTTTGGAGAGTTGCTTCTGCGGTTCGCCTTTGGCAAAACGTTCTTCGTAGCCTTCGCTGTAGAAATAGCGGGAAGAGTCCGGTGTATGGATTTCGTCCATCAGGTAGATCTTGCCGCCATGCTTGCCGAATTCGTACTTTGTGTCGACAAGGATCAAGCCGCGTTCGGCAGCAATTTCCGTACCGCGTTTGAAGAGGGCGAGCGTGTATTTTTCCAACAGTTCGTATTCTTCGGGAGTGGCCAGACCTTTAGCCAGGATTTCTTCCTTGGAGATGTCGGCATCGTGTTCGCCGATCTCGGCTTTTGTCGTCGGGGTAACGATCGGTTCGGGGAAACGTTCGTTTTCACGCATGCCTTCCGGCAGTTTTACACCGCAGATTTCACGCACGCCGCTCTTATAAGCACGCCATGCACTTCCGCAGAGGTAGCCGCGTACGATCATTTCAACAGGAAATCCCTGGCACATCACGCCTACGGTCACCATCGGATCGGGAGTAGCCAGTTTCCAGTTCGGGCAGATGTCGGTAGTTGCATCCAGGAATTTGGCTGCGATCTGGTTCAGCATCTGTCCTTTGTAAGGGATACCTTCCGGCAGGACTACGTCGAATGCCGAGATACGGTCTGTTGCAACCATCACCAATACATCGTCGTTGATGTTGTACACATCGCGTACTTTACCATGATAGACACTCTTCTGTCCTGGGAAATTGAAGTCTGTTTTTGTTAATGCCTTCTTCATATCTTTGTTTTTATGGGGCGCTTATCGGGCGTCCTGACTGTTATTAATATTGTTCTTTATCTCTTCTTGCTGTTCCTTGGAGACGGTTCTCGAACCGCCTTTGCCATGCTTGCTGTCGAATTTGTCGTAGGCTTCGACGATACGTTGGACGAGTTTATGGCGGACAATGTCCTTTTTCTCGAATTCGACTTTGCCGATTCCCTTTACGCCTTTCAGGATTTGCATGGCCTGTACGAGACCGGAGGTCGCTGTCGGCGGCAGGTCGATCTGTGTCACGTCTCCGGTAATGATCATTTTTGCATTCATTCCGAGGCGGGTGAGGAACATCTTGATCTGGTGGGTCGTCGTGTTCTGCGCTTCGTCGAGGATGATGACCGCATCGTTCAACGTCCGCCCGCGCATGAAGGCTAGGGGGGCGATCTGGATCACGTTGTTCTCCATGTATTCCTTCAGCTTGGCCCCGGGAACCATGTCTTGCAGGGCGTCATACAGAGGTTGGAGGTACGGGTCGAGTTTGTCCTTCATCTCGCCGGGGAGGAATCCTAATTTCTCACCGGCCTCTACTGCCGGACGGCTTAGGATGATCTTGCGGATTTCTTTGTTTTTAAGTGCTTTAACGGCGAGGGCTATGGCGACGAATGTCTTACCTGTTCCGGCAGGGCCCGTGGCAAAGACGAGGTCGTTTTCTTCGAATGCTTTGACTAGGCGTTGCTGGTTTTCCGTGCGGGCGACGATCGGTTTGCCGTTCATCCCGTGAATGATCAGGTTCTCTTGTTTGGTGATCACCGGGGCTTTGCCTTTGATGATGTCCAGTATGACATCTTCGCTCAGCGAGTTGAATTCCTCACAATATTTTTCTACCTCGCGAATTTTCTTGAGAAAGAGCTCCGATTCGTCTTCGTCTCCTATCACTTTCATCACATTTCCCCTTGCCACAATGCGTAGCTTGGGGAACAATGTCTTGATCAACTGCATGTTGACATTGTTTACTCCGTAGAATATAACCGGGTCTACGCTCTCAAGAATATAAATTCGTTCAATCATTCAATTTGTTTTAGTTTTGCCTTTGTCGCGAGTTTTCTACCACTCTCGTTCAGGCAGACAAAATTAGTAATATTCTTTATGTAAAGATAAATTGTGGGGCATTTTGTTGTCTCTTCACGAAGATTATTTGAACATTTCTTGCAGGTGCCATCCTTCCTGGCGGCAATCCCAAACGGCATGGATTTCGATTAGTTCGTCGGTAACCGTGTAAATCAGCTTGTAATGTTTTTCGACGACAAGGGAACGAAATTCACAATCATATCCTTTCAGTAACGGTTCGATAGGGCCCGCTTGCGGAAAAATGCGTAAAGGTTCGGCAGAATCCAATAGTCTGTTGTATAAACGGATAGCTGCGGTCTGGCTTTTTTCACTGTAGAATCTGTAGATGTTGTCAAGTAAGGTAATGGCTTGAGGTAACCACTTTATTATTATTCGCATAGTGGGTATCGTTTACGTAATTCTTCCGTTGTCATACCTAATCCTTTTTTGGATTCTTCTCTCGATTTCTTCAACACTTCCTTTAATTCGTCCAGCGTCATCTGTGCCGGATAGCGCGTTTCTTTCTTTTCTGTTGCTATGCTGATCAAATTTTTGATCTGTGTCAACAGTTTTACATCGTCGATCGTTTTCAGTTGTTCGATAAGTGACAGTTTTAATTCCAATGCGTCCATACAATTAACTATTTGGGTTTATATTCAGAATTCACAAAAATAGTCATAAATATTTTGAAATCAGTGAATCTTGGTTACTTTTGTTTCCGCTAAAAGAAAAATGATGAAAAAGATAATATGTAGTATCGGGTTGATAGTGGCTGCTTGCTCGGTGGCAGTGATATGTTCGTCTTGTGGAAAAAAGGAAGAACGCGGAGAGTTGAAACGTATCTGGTATAACGGAAGCTATAACCGCGATTTCAAAGACCTGAACGATGTACATCTGGCCGAAGCGAAACGTATCGGCATCAAACCGGCATCGAACCGTGAAGAAGCGGAGAAAGTAAAAAAGGAGATGGAAGAGATCGAAACCAATGAGTATTATGAAGTGGAAAAGCTGACGCATTCCATCCCATATCTGATCCCTTCGGCAGCACAGTTGCTGGAAGATATCGGGCATAATTTCCAGGATTCCTTACGCAATCTGAATGCTTCGGTCTATAAAATCAAAGTGACCAGTGTCACCCGTACGGTCGATGATGTCAAGAACCTGAAAAAGAGAAATACCAATTCCTCCCAAAACTCGGCCCACCGCTACGGAACGACTTTTGATGTCTCCTGGGCCCGTTATACCAAAGTAGACGAGAGCGATACTCTGAATATCGACAAAGACCGGTTGAAAATGGTATTGGCAATGGTTTTGCGTGATTTGAAACGGGAAGAGCGTTGCTATGTCAAACACGAACGCAAGCAAGGTTGTTTTCATATAACCGTCCGGGAAAAGAAATAGAAAGAGACAACAAACGGCTTACTGATCGAATGGACAAAAAACTACTGAAATACTGGAAAAACTGCCTGCTGGATGCCGAACGAAGGAGCAGGTCGCTAAAGAAAGAAGCGCGGGTTACATTGCGGATAGGTGACAAGGTTCCGGAATTTATACTTCGCAAAGACATTCCCTTGCTTTTCCCGAAAGGGAAGCAAAAGACGGATGACGAGAAACGTAAAATACAGATTGCTCCTTGTGTCTTTCTTCCTGAGTACGAAAACGGGTGGGCTTCCGGACAGAATACTCCGGAGTACCCCTTCCTGATTTCCGCGACATTGTTGCCGGACGGCACTTTTCAGGTCTGCGACAACAAGTCTGAACGTATTCCGGTTTTTGTCCGTAAGTTTTTGTCTCCGAATGCGCGCAATGACAGAACGATTGCATCCCTTTCGAATGTGGACCGGCTCTTGAGCGAGTTCGATACCGAAGAGACGGACTGGAAGATATATTGGAGTGCCTGCGAAAAACTGTTCCAAGATGCGACCGGCTTGACTTTCCGGGAAATGAATTATGCCGACAAGCCTGAAATCATTGTCGTGAAAGCTCCCGGACGAGGAATGGCACAAAAGATCATCAACTTGTATGACAAGCTATTGGAAAGTAAATCTTCCCATCCGTTACTGGAACTTCTGATCCGTAAAAAGCTGGAAACATTGCTGCCTGTGCCGGATAGACAGCAAGTTTATTGCAATAAAGACCATTGGGCACAGATGAGCGGCGAGTTTCCGCTGTCCGTCTCCCAGCGTGAGACGCTTGCCATGTATACGGACCCGGACAGTTCCGATATCTTTGCCGTTAACGGACCTCCGGGAACAGGCAAGACGACCTTTTTACAGACGGTGATTGCCAACCGGATCGTCCATGCCGTACTGGAGCATCCTGATGATCAGGATATCATCGTAGCCAGTTCCGCCAATAACCAGGCGATTACCAATATCCTGAAAGATTTCAAGATCGAACAGCCTTCTGGCGATAAGCCTGCAAACCTGTTGACTCTCCGCTGGCTGCCCGGTTTGGATACGTTGGGATTGTATCTGTCAGGCAAAGACGAACAAAAGGATCAGTACAAAATGATGTTCAATACGAAAGGTGAAGGCTTTCCGAATGATTATGACGATCCTGCCCGGTTGGAAGAATATCGCGGGTTCTATCTGGAACATTTCAATCGTTTCTTTCAGACATCTTGCCGGGATGAAGTTGCATGCCAGCGTTTCCTTCGCAGGCAAATGAGGAAGATGCGGGATGAGATTGGAACCTGCTTGAATGTTGCCAGTCTCAAACAATATGGAAAAGAGATGGCGGATAAAGGTTTTCTGAGTAAACTGCTCCGTAAATTTCAAAAACATCCAAGCTATGAAGATGTGATATGCGGCTG
Source organism: Parabacteroides merdae ATCC 43184 (assembly GCF_025151215.1). Lineage (NCBI taxonomy): Bacteria > Pseudomonadati > Bacteroidota > Bacteroidia > Bacteroidales > Tannerellaceae > Parabacteroides > Parabacteroides merdae. Next base: position 2,108,238 of record NZ_CP102286.1, on the reverse strand, counting down.
GGAGCAGACGGAAGATTTTAAGGCATGCTATGACAAGTTGGTTGCCAATCCGGAATACAATGCCCTTCCTTATACGGAAGATATGGCGGTGCGGCTGGATATCAGTTACCGCTATCTTTTGTTCTGGTATGCCATCCATGACCGGGAAGCCGAGTTCATCCGCCGCTTGGCCGGATGCGATAAAGAGGGGGAGACACGTGGCCGAGAGGATTACACCGAACGGTTGAAGCGTTTGGCCTGTGTGATGCCTGTTTTTATTTCGACTTTCCATTCTTTGCCGAAATACATGGTTTGTGCGGACAATGGGGAGTGGGATGCGCCGCTCTATGATGCGATCGATTTGCTGATTGTGGATGAATCGGGGCAGGTATCTCCCGAACTGGCAATTCCGTCTTTCAGCCTTGCCAAGCAAGCTATTTTAGTGGGAGACGTGGAACAGATCGAACCGATATGGTCCATCTCGGACGAATATTCCAGTATTAATCTGAAACGTTTTGGCTTAGTATCCTCCGAGTCCGATGATCGGTATGCGTTTCTGCATGAAAACGGTTTCTTGTCTTCGTCCGGAAGCATCATGAAGATGGCGCGGAAGAGTTGCAGTTTCGAAGTCGCCGGTGAAAGAGGCGCTTTCTTGACCGAACACAGGCGTTGTCTCGATCCTATCATTGCTTATTGTAACGACTATGTGTATCACGGCCGTTTGCTGCCGAAGAAAGGAAACAAGGTGAAGTATAAAGACTTGCCGCCTAAAGGGTATGTCCATGTAAACGGAGTCAGTGAAAAAGGGGCGACGGGCAGTGTCTTGAACAGAGCGGAAGCGGCAGCAATCGTCTCTTGGCTGGAAACGGAAAAAGATAAGTTGGAAAGCGCTTACAAGGAGCCGATCCGTAAAATAGTGGCTGTAGTCACCCCATTTAAGGCGCAGGAAGAAATCATCCGTAGTCTTGCGGAACAGTCGCCGGAGGCAGAAGCGTTTGCCGGTATGACGATCGGTACTGTTCATTCTTTGCAGGGAGCGCAGTGTCCGGTCGTGATCTTTTCATCGGTCAATTCTCCCGGTGATGCTTCTTTTTTTATGGAGCAAGGTGGAAAGTACAATATGCTCAACGTGGCTGTTTCGCGTGCGCAGTATCATTTTCTGGTGTTCGGGAATATGAATATATTCCATCCCGAACGAAATACGCCCGTCGGTAACCTGGCAAAATGGTTGTTTGACGATCCTGCGAACGAAGTGTCCGGCAATTTCATCTATCGGCAAAAGGAACCGCTTTGCCGCTACCAGCCGGCCGAACGTTTATCGACATTGAAGGAACACACCGGTTTGTTGCGGCAAGCCTTTAAAGATGCGACAAAAAGGTTGCTGATCGTATCTCCTTTTATATCGATCCAGGCGATTGAACATGATAATCTTATTCCTCTGATGCGGGAAGCGGTAGAGCGGGGTGTGGAAGTCGTGGTGTATTCGGATTTCCGCTTAGATTGTGACAAACAAACCGGTGTGTTGCGGAAGGAGGCCGTTGCCGGACGGAAGGCTTTAACCGAAAACGGTGTTAAGTTGATTCTGTTGAAAGGCATTCATAATAAATCGCTTGCGATTGATGATTCAGTATTGGTGGAAGGTTCCTTTAACTGGCTTTCTGCACGTAGAAATGGGAGTTATTCCCGTCATGAATGTTCCGTGAAACTGATTTCTCCAGAAGCAGCGAAGCATATTTCAAACTTAAGGAAGGAGTTAGGTGCAATAGAACCGGAATCCGTTCTTTTCGAACCTATTCCTGTCTCTGTAACGAAACAGGAACAGGTCGGGAATAAGATTTGTCCGAGTTTCTTTGATGCCGATCCGGTAAACAACTGTACGGATGAAGATCTGGCCGGTTTCAAAAAGCGTATCCGGCAATTGGGAATCAAGAAAACGGACGTATCCGAGTCGATAATGAGAGTTCGTAAACAATATCCCCGTCATTATGAAACATGGTCGGATGAGGAATGCCGGATATTACAGGATTTCATGCAAAAGACGAATGATCTGAATCTGTTTTGTTCCTGCTTCCAACGGACTCCAGGCTCGATCCGTATAAAAGTAGAAGGCATGAATCAGAATTAGCGCTTGGCTTTCCTGATTCATACCTTCTGTATTCTAATATTTGATAGAGACATTATAAGATGCCTTCGATCACTTTGCGAAGTTCCGGTTTACCCATCGTGCCGAGCATCATTTCTTTATTCCCGTCCATGCGGCAGAGGAGCAAAGTCGGGATCGTCCGGATCTTGAAAGCAGCTTCCAGTTCTTCTTCGTTGTCTACATTGACTTTATAGATGTAGAGTTTTCCGTCGTATTCTTTTGCAAACTCATCGAGTATCGGCTCCAGACGTTTGCAATAGCCGCACCAGGGAGCATGAAAGTCTACGATACAAGGTTTGTCGCCTACGTATTTCCAATCTTTGGGGCTTTCTTCGAAGTTTCCTACTCGCTGTATAAATTCCGTTTTTGTTAATTCAATCGGTGTCATGTTGTTTCCTTTTATTATTAATAAAACAAAGATAGTGATAATATGGTTGCATTGTAAATGGCAATATTGCTTATATAGTTATCAATATTCCCCTTCTGCCGGCATTAAATGAAAAATATCTGTATTTTTGCTTTTTATAAAACAACAAATTCATGTCAGGAGAGATATATGTTCAGGATTTTGCAGCCTTGGAAACACTGTTCAAGCGTTTCTACAAACCTTTGCGGGCGTATGCTTTCCGTTTTGTGAATGATAAGGATTTGTCGGAAGATATTGTTCAGGATGTTTTTTATGAACTTTGGAAGCGGCGTGAAAGTATCCGTTTTGAGGATGAATCTGTAAAGTCTTATCTTTTCAAAGCCGTATATACGCATGCTCTGAATGCGTTGGATAAGAAACAACAGGATGTATACCCTTTGAAACCTGAGAGAGAGACGGATATATTGGATCAGTACGTTTCCTCTTATATGCAAAATTCCGAGCAGAGCTTGTTATTGAAAGAACTGGAAGAAGAAATCATGTCTTATATAAACACGCTTCCCCCTCAATGCCATAAAATATTTATGTTAAGCCGGAGCTATGGATTGAAGAACCGTGAGATTGCGGAACAACTGAATATTAGTATCAAAGCGGTTGAAAAGCAGATTAGCAAGGCTCTTTCCGGGTTGAAAGAATATCTTATCCAAAGGGACTTATTCCCTTTATTAGTGTTGGCTGTCACTTGTCTTTCTCTTTAGACAGCCAGAGGGTGGAACGAAAGTTTCATGCCGGAGAATAAAAAGAAACGTTAATTCTTTGTAGGATGAAGGTAGGGTAAAACTACCTTTTTTTGTATTACTAATAAATGAATCTGTAATGAAAGAAGAAACACACGATATCAACGAAATCATAATCCGTTATCTGGATGGCTCGGCTGAACTGGAAGAGAAGAGGCTATTGCTTCGATGGCTGAAACAATCGGATGATAATCGGGATGATTTTATTGCAACTCGTGACCTGTGGCTGTCTTGTAATGTCGCTGCCGGAAACGAGCTGGAGATCGATATCGCTTTGGGGAAACTGAAAAACCGTATCTTGCTGGAGCAGGGACGGATGGAGAGGAACTTGCCTGCGAAGAGAAATACATTATCGGTGGTTTTGCGTTGGACGCGGATTGCTGCCGTCTTGTTGCTTTTGCTGGGAATCGGTTATGGTATCGGCAGTTGGAAGGAGCATTCCGCTCCTGATGTCATCGTGCAAAACCAACTGATTACGGCAAAAGGAAGCAAAGGCCGGTTCACGTTGCCTGACGGATCGGTGGTTTGGCTGAATTCGGAAACTAAACTGACTTATCCGAATCAATTTGCCGATGACAGACGGTTGGTCTCTTTGGAGGGAGAAGCATATTTCGAGGTGGCGAAAGATGCGAAAAAGCCTTTTGTCGTACAGGCGGGAGAGATAGATGTAGAGGTCTTGGGGACCTGCTTCGATCTCGATAGCTATTCTTCCGGTGAATTTGTAAAGACCGCTTTGCTGAACGGTAGTGTGAAGATATCGGGAAAAGCCTTGAAAGATCCGGTTTACTTGAAACCGGATGAACTGTTTAGATACCGTAAGTCGGATCAGACCGCCTCTGTCGAAGAAGCCAAAGCCGGTTTATATACCGATTGGATCAAAGACCGCCTGGTATTTGACAACGACTGTCTGGCTGATATCTTAATCAGTATGGAGGGACGCTATAATATGGACATTGAATGCCCGAAGCAGTTTGCCGCTGCCACTCGTCTTTCTTTCACAATCCGGCAGGAGAGCATCGAAGAGGTGATGGAGGCGATGAGTCTGATTGCTCCGATTAGGTATGAGATAAAGAAAAATAAAGTATATATAACTCCTCGAAAATAAATGTTTAACTTTAAAAACAGATTGCTTATGGGAATAGACAAATGATGTTATTGTGAAAAAAGAGGATAGGTGTATGTGGGTTGCATTCGTCTGTCGAAAAAAATAATTAATCTATCGTCCGGTATTTGGTTTCGGCGATAAAGTTTAACTGAAAATCTATATAGAATATGATTTATTTTAACCGAAAGGGTCTTTTGTATTCTTTTATTCAAAAAGAAACCAGGGTGATGAATTTAGCCCTGTTTATGTTAACTTTCATGTTAAGTGGGCTTTATGCTACAGAGTCTTATTCTCAGACTGTCCGGATTAGCCTCAATATGAAAAACTCAACAGTCAAAGAGGTATTAAAGAAAATTGAAAATTGCAGTGAGTTTACGTTCTTTTATAATGACGAAATAATAGACGTGGACAAACGTGTCACATTGAATGCTGAGGATCTCAGTATATCAGATATACTGACTACAATTCTCCCGAATTGTAGTTATACGATATCGAATAAAAACATTATCATAACTGTCAAGGAGGCTGGCGTTCACCAGCAGGGAAAGATTGTCACCGGAGTTGTCCGCGATGTTAATGGCGAACCGGTTGTCGGAGCGAATGTTTCGGTAAAGGGCACTACCAACGGAACAATAACCGATATGGACGGGAAATTTACGCTGGAAGGCGTTTCTGCCGATTCTAAACTTTCGGTATCCTATATCGGTTACATGGCCCAAGAGATTGTAGTGGGTAATAAAGGGGCTTTCGAAATCGTATTGAAAGATGACACCCAAGCTCTTGAAGAAGTTGTTGTTGTCGGTTATGCTGCTCAGAAGAAGGTGAATTTGACCGGATCTGTAGCCAGTCTAAATTTTACGGATGAGAAGCTGAGCCGTCCGGTTACCACGATCGCCGCATCGTTGTCAGGTATGGCGGCTGGTGTCAATGTGATGAATACTAGTAGCCAGCCGAATGCCGAAGGTTCTTCCATCTTGATCCGTGGTGTGGGTACGATGAACGATGCTGGCCCACTGATCCTTGTGGACGGAATGGAGATGAGCCTCAATGAAGTGAATCCAAATGATGTGGCTTCGATCTCCATCTTGAAAGATGCCGCTTCTTGTGCCATTTACGGTAACAGAGGGGCTAATGGGGTAATCTTGGTTACGACGAAACGTGGTTCGGATGGAAAAATCAATGTGACCTATTCGGGCAAGTTTTCTTACCAGACTCCGGCCAAGCTGATTCGTCAGGTAACGGATTATGCGGATTATATGGAGTTTGTCAACGAAGGTTATCTCAACACGAACCAGGCGGCCAAGTTCTCCCAGTCGACGATCAATGAGTGGCGTGAAGCAGCTAATAACCCGAACGCGACGAATGTCGCTGGCATACCGAATTATGTGACGCATCCGAATACGGATTGGTATGATGTCGTTTATGACCCGAAATGGATGCAGGAACATACTATCAGCTTGACTGGTGCGGAAAAGCGTACTAACTATGCGATTTCGGGTACTTACCTGAATAATCCAGGTTTGGTTATCGAGTCGGGGGTAAAGAAATATTATTTGCGTAGTGACATCGAGTCGAGAGTAACCGATTTCCTGACTGTAGGAATGCGTGCTTGGGGGTATAACGCCGATCAGGATCGCAATAATCTGGGCGATATGTGGGGATTGAACATGCAGAAGGTGACCCCAGGTGTTTATCCTTATTATGACGGCAAATATGGTGGAATCGAAACTAACGAAGAAGACGGGCAGGCAGGAAACCCATTGCTGAATATGAGTAACTCGTATGGTTACTACAAGCAGAACAAATATTTCGTGAACCCGTATATAGAAGTGAAGTTCTTGAAAGACTTCAAGTTTACAGCCAACTTTTATTATGATCAGTTTACAAACCATCACAGATGGCAACCTTCTGATTATAAAGAACAGTACAGTTTCAACCGTACAATGACTTTGAGTACGCCTCCGACTTCTACGGATATGGCTACTTATAAGGTGTATGATTGGGAAAGACGTGAAAAGTACTGGAAAACCAATATGCTGGTGAGTTGGGCGCATACTTATGGAAAGCACGATGTGGGTGCATTGATCGGTTATGAAGAATCGCGTAACTGGGGAGACGAAGTGGATATTTGTAAGGAAGGTATGTCAAGTGTCAATTTGACAGACTTTGATGCCATGACGGATCCTTATTATATTAAGGGTTCTTCATACGAATATTCTTCTCGTTCTTGGTTCGGTCGCATCAATTATGCATTTGACAATCGTTACTTGTTCGAAATGAACATGCGTTATGATGGTTCTTCTCGTTTTTCTCCCGATTCTCGTTGGGGTCTGTTTCCTTCTTTCTCTGCCGGTTGGCGTATATCTGAAGAGGAATTCATGAAAGATATAGATTGGTTGAGTAATTTGAAGCTGCGTGCATCTTGGGGGAAGTTGGGTAATAATTCCATTGGTAATTACGAGTGGCAGGCACTTTACGGTTCAGGTTACAACTATGCGTTCAATAGCAATAAATCCAATGGTTTAGCCATGACTACTTTCTCCAACTACGCTTTGGAATGGGAGGAAACGGCTATTACCAATATAGGTCTTGATTTCGGTGTTTTGAACAACCGTTTGAACGGAACGATCGAAGTATATGACAAAAAAACGGATGGAATCTTATATCGCCCGACGCTTCCGGAATCTCTGAACCAATTTACTTCTCCGCTCCAGAATCTGGCAGGTGTTAACAACAAAGGGCTTGAAATTACTTTGGGTTGGAATGACCGTGTCGGAGACATCTCTTACTCAGTTTCAGGAAACTTTACTTATAATAAGAATAAAGTGACGAAATATAAAGGGGAGTTGGTCCGCGAATGGCGTACGGATGCCAACGGCAAAAAAGTGTGGTATCAGAATGTTGGTACGGTAGCAAACGGTTCGTCCAACTTGATCGTGGAAGGCCACGAGATGAATGAATATTATATGATGAATCCATACAAAGGTAACGGTTCTTATTTCAATAGTGATGGGACAGTGAATATTAATGGGGGACCGAAAGACGGAATGATCCGTACTGAGGCTGATATGAAATGGTTGCAGGCGATGTTTGATGCTGGTTATAAGTTTTACCCAAACCAAGCGATCGGCAAAGATAAGATTTGGTATGGGGATATGATTTATGCTGACTATAACGGAGATGGTATTTATGGTAATGATGACGATCGCGATTTTCAAGGTGTTTCTTGGAGACCGAAATACTACTTCGGCTTGCAGGCAAGCATGACATGGAAGGGCTTTGACCTATCGATGAACTGGGCGGGAGCAGCCGGATTCAAGATCGATTATTACAAACAAACGCAAAACAGCGTCAGTGTTACGCACGGATATGGTCTCGGATATGACATTGCTTATGATCACTATTTCTTCGATCCTGAAAATCCGAATGATCCGCGTACGAACATTTATTCCGAAACGCCACGTCTCGTTGGTTATCAGAACAGCGGTCAGGCAAGTGCTACCAGTTCTTGGCATCTGAAGAATGGTAACTACATAAAGCTGAAAAACCTGACGATAGGCTATACCTTTCCGAAAGAATGGATGAAAGTAGCCTTCATTCAGAATGCACGAGTTTATCTGTCTGGCGAAAATTTACTGACAATCACTAAGTTCGAAGGTAGCGATCCGGAACGTATGGCCGGTGACGGTTATATGCCGATCCGCCAGTATACGGTTGGTGTTAATGTGACATTCTAATTAAATTGTGAAAAAAAGTATGGACAAGAATAATTTGGGAATTATAAAAGACATGGCAAAACTTTTTTCAGCAACAATTTTGTCAGGTTTGTTCTTTACAGGTTGTGTAGATATGGATTTGACTCCGAAAAACCAGCCGAGTGAAGGAGAGGTATGGGCAGATGCCACGATGGCTGAACAGACTGTTACCGGCTTATACAATGGATTGAACCATTTGTATAATGATAACTATAATATGTGGTTCGATTGCTTTTCGGCAGTGATGGATCGCGATGCGAACTGGCGTAACTTTGGTATGCTGTTTGGCAACCAGACGACATCAGGAGATGGTCCGAGTTGGATTTGGCATGACAACTATAAGTTTATCATCCGTTGCAATGATGTGATTGCTAATATGCCGGATGTGGTAGGGCTTCCGGAAGCGAAGAAAGCACGTTTGATTGCTGAAGCCAAATTTCTCCGTAGCTATTGGTATTATGAATTGAACTTGCTGTTTGGTGGTGTTCCTTATTATACAGAGCCAATCAAGAACATCGAAGAAGCGAAGGGTAGCCGTCTTTCTATGACGGATCTCTGGAATGAGTTGATTAAGGATTTGACTGATTGCATCAACGAGCCAAATTTGCCGGATAAATACAACAGCGGCGACAATGATTATGGTCACATTACGAAAGGTGCAGCGTATGCGCTCAGAGGCAAGATATACCTGTGGTTGGAGAACTGGGGGGCTGCTGAAGCTGACTTCAAAAAGGTCGGTGATTGTGGTTATCGCCTGTTTACTTCCGGTGCGAATGCCTATAAGATGTTGTTCAAGGAGGTCAATGAGCAGTGTGATGAGATGATCTTCTCTGTCCAGTGCATCGAAGAGGATGGTTATTGGAATTCTAAGAACCGGGGATTTGGTAATCGTTGTACTTATGGTTCCATGTGGAATAACTATTTGGTCAATCCGGATTTCGTTGATACCTATGAGTGTGCGGATGGAAGCAAGTTCGACTGGTCGAAGATCATTCCCGAGTATTATAAGTTGACGGTCAATGAACGCCGTGTCTTTTTCTTGCGTGATAACTTGACGGAATCAGAAATCGCAAATGCGAAAGAGCAGGGGGCCAATATGGATTATTATCTGCCGAGTGGCAATGAAGCTCGTATTCGCAAGGCTTACGAACAGCGTGATCCGCGTTTAGAAATGAGTGTCATTACGCCGTATGCCACCTATTTAGGAGGTGACGGAGGTGCTGATAATTACTTTACAAACCGCTATCCGTTCCGTAGCCAGTGGATAGAAACACAAAATGCGGATGGTACGATTACGCGTGAAGCGAGTGATTTGCGTACTGATACGCAGGCGATGTTTTATTATCTGAACCGTAAATTCGTGACGGAAGGAGTCGGTGAAGGTAGCCAAAAAGGTACTGGTATTGATATGCCGAAAATCCGGTATGCTGATGTTCTGTTGAACCTTGCTGAGGCATTGAACGAACAGGGCAAGATAGACGAAGCGGTTACTGTTGTCAATCAGGTACGTGCTCGTGCCGGTGCCCAATTGCTCAACTCCAATGTCCCAACGACCGTGATGGGCCAAGCTGATATGCGTGAACGTATCCGGAACGAACGGTATTGGGAATTGCTTGGTGAAGACCTGATTTACTTTGACGAACTTCGTTGGAAGACTTGGAAGGACAAAAAGTTTGCCACATATGACGACAACGGCAAACAGGTGGTGAACGGTCTGCGACAGGTTTGGGGACAGGCAACTTATCATTATGCGTGGGGGGGAGACCATTATTGGTTATATCCGATTCCGTATAACGAAACGCAGATGAACCCGAATATGGAACAGAATCCGGGTTGGAAGTAATGATTTTGTAAAGAAGAAGCTGTTGCAAAAGTTTATATTTTTGATATGTACTATTGTAATAGCTTCTTCATAAAAATAGATAGAAAATGAAGAATGTAAAAAAATTTTTCTTGTTGTCTTGTGCTATTTATTGCACTGCTTGTAGTGGAAATGGTAATACTGGAAATTCGGATGGGCAGGATATTCCGAAAGTTGATGATTCACAACTAGCTTATCATAATCCGGTGATACGGATTGCTGCACCTGATCCGACTGCCATGCGAGCAAAAGATGGTTATTTTTATTTATATGCGACTGAAGATATCCGTAACTTGCCGATTTTTCGATCAAGAGATATGGTGAAATGGGAAGAGATAGGAACTGCCTTCACTGATGAGACTCGTCCAGACTTCTTGCCCGACAACAAGGATGTCAAAGAACGTGCTCATCTTTGGGCCCCGGAGATTCGCTATGTGAAAGGCAAATATGTTCTTTTCTATTCTTTGGCGCAATGGGGCAATCATTGGGTTAGCACCGTTGGTTATGCCGTTTCCGATTCTCCCGAAGGTCCGTTCACACCGAAAGGCAAAGTATTTGACAGCCGTGAAGTGAATGTAGAGAACTCCATCGACCAGTATTTCTATGAGGAAGACGGCAAGTATTATATGCTTTGGGGGAGCTTCTTCGGAATTTATATCATGGAACTGGATGTGACAGATGATGTGATGATCACGCCTAAACTTGACACCAAACGCCAGATCGCTGGCAACGCTTACGAAGGAATCAACCTGTGGAAACGCGACGGGTACTACTACCTCATCGGCTCTATCGGCTCTTGTTGCGAAGGACAGAAAAGCACCTACACCACAGTTGTGGCGCGTTCGAAAGACCTTTTCGGCCCGTATGTCGATAAACAGGGAGGACAAATGTTGGATAACAAGCATGAAGTAATCCTGCATAAGAATGACCGCTTTGTTGGGACCGGCCACAATTCCACCCTTCTCGAAGATGACGAAAAGAACACGTGGATGCTTTACCATGCTTTTGAACTGGAACGTTTGGATGCGCAACGGCAAGTTTTGTTGGACCGCATTTTGTGGGATGAAGACGGCTGGCCTTACGTTGATAAATTGGAGCCTTCTTACGGTGCGTTTCGTCCTGTTATTAAATAATTAAACTGATGATTTTATGAATAAGAAATGGATTACTTTATTGTTTTCGTTCTCCCTTTGTTTTTGCATGAGTTGTTCGGATTCCGAATCCGATAAAAAGGAAGAAGGAAAAGTAGAAGAAGAAAAGCCGGTAACTGTCTTGTCCAAGACGGTCCCTCTGGCTGATCCTTACATCTTGGTACATGACAGCCTCTACTATATTTACGGGACGAATGTCGGAACCGGTTTTGACGTCTATTACTCCAAAGACCTCGAATACTGGGAACGTGCCTCGGCTTTGTCGCTTAGCCATGCGAACTCGTACGGCGAATCGATGTTCTGGGCGCCGGAAGTCTATTATGTTGAAAAAGATAAGAAGTTCTACATGTTCTATTCGACGGAAGAGCATATTTGTGTTGCTACGGCAGATTCTCCTTTGGGTCCGTTCAAGCAGGACGAGCATAAGCCGATCCGCGAGGAAAAGAGCATCGATACTTCCGTCTTTTTTGACGAAGACGGAAAAGCCTATCTATATTTCGTTCGTTTCAACGACGGCAATGTCATCTGGTGCGCAGAGCTGAAAGAGAACCTGAAAGAGATCAAGGAAGAAACATTGACACAATGTTTCAAGGCCGAAGAACCGTGGGAATTGGTTCTTCCCAAAGTAGTGGAAGGTCCTTCCGTCTTTAAACAGAATGGCGTCTATTATCTGATTTATTCGGCAAACGGCTATACAAGCCAGGACTATGCGGTAGGCTTTGCCACATCGGATTCGCCTTTCGGCCCGTGGAAAAAGTACGAAGGCAATCCCGTGTTGCATAAGTGCGATGGGCTAGTTGGCGTCGGTCACGGTGCTCCTTTTGTTGATATGGAAGGTAAGATGCGCTATGTTTTCCATGCGCACAAAAGTGAGTCTGAGATACATCCTCGCAATTCGTTTGTCGTAGATATGTTTGTCAAGGATAGTATTGTTTCGTTAGGAGGAAATATTGTCCGTCCGATGGTGGTAGACAGGCTGCCATCCGGTAAATAAGGTATAGAAAGTAAGGCATCGCTTTACAAGTGCTAACCCTATGAGTTAGGATGGCTAATGCATAAGGTTAGCCATCCTAATGCAATTGATGCAAAATCCGGGTTATAATTCCCTTCTTATCCTGATCTGGGAAGGGAGTTATTGTATAACATTGTTTCGTTAACAACAAAACACATTCGTTTACTATAGGCAATTCTCCGGGAGTTCAGCTTTTCCACAATGTTAGGATATTCTGTTTTTTGAGCATAAAGGGATTTTGTTTTTCGATTTCCTGCTGTGCTCGTTTTGCTGGTTGCTTATTAATTCGGGTATAAAAGAGAAAAATGTCAGACACGGATTGCTTGGGTTTTCAATCCAAACAGTAAAACGTCCCAATAAGGGTTGTTGTTTGTTTTGCTAACATAGCTTATCCTCTTTTTTATGGCAAAGTTTTGAACCTTTCAAGATTATAACTCTCCGAAGCAAATATGGGTATATCGGATATCTTTTTCTTTCAAAAAGGCCGAAATGGATAATATTTAAGTATATTAGCCCTTTGAGCATTGTATGCCTTGAACTAATTTTGGAGTTATGAATAGATTAAAGCTATTAACGATTTGTATGTTAGTTTCTGGAGCCGTCTTTTCCCAAGAATGGAAGCCGCAAACATGGCCGGTTCTGAAACAATATGACCGGGAGCATCTTTACCAGGTGGCATTGCCTTTGGGAGGAATCGGGACCGGAACGGTCTCTTTGGGAGGCCGGGGAGAGTTGCGGGATTGGGAGATTATGAATGTTCCTGGTAAGAAATATAGTACGGTGACGACCGGCAATAATGCACCTTTCTTTGCAATTTATGCAAAACCGCAGACGGGAGAGGCTATGACTACCCTGCTTGCAGGTCCTTTATATCCGCAGGAGTATTTGCATTATGAGGGGCGGCCGGTGAACCATCACGGTATGCCGCGTTTTGCCGATGCTACTTTCGAGGCGGCTTATCCGTTCGGACAAGTGCATCTTTCCGACCGGCAGTTACCGGTGAAAGTGACGGTCAAAGGATTCAATCCGTTGGTACCGGGAGACGCAGATGCCAGTGGCATGCCGATTGCCGTGTTGGCTTATGAGGTGACAAATACGACCGACCGTCCTTTGGAGGTAGCCGTTTGTGGTTCGATGCGCAATTTTATCGGGAAGGACGGCAGTAAGTTCAGGACGGACTGGAAAGGAGATTACATTCCGACAGGCGCGAAAGACAATAAAAACCAGTTTCGTAAAAAGAACGGCTTGCAAGGCCTCTACCTATATTCGGACGGGGTAGATAAGAATGATCCGGCTTATGGAACGGTGGCCTTGACCACTCAGGCAGTAGAAGGGGTCACCTACCGGACTTCTTCGCGGGCGGATAATTGGAATAATGGTATTCTTAACTTTTGGGATGATTTTAGTGCTGATGGCGAACTGACGGAGCGGGACAGACAGGAGGATGAAGACCCGATGGCTTCGCTGGCGGTAAAGAAGACAGTTGGACCTGGCAGTACGGAAACGTTTACTTTCTACCTGACTTGGAATTTCCCGAACCGGAAAGCTTGGTCGGAAACAATTGTCGGGAACTATTACAGCACTCGGTTCCCGGATGCCTGGGAAGCGGCCGAGGCAATCGTACCTCAGATTCCGGAAATGGAAAGGCAGACGCTCTCTTTTGTGCATGCCTTCCTGAAATCGACTTATCCTGATGTTGTCAAAGAGGCTGCTTTGTTTAATCTGGCAACATTGCGTTCGCAAACGGTCTTTCGTTTACCTAGCGGACATTTGATGGGATGGGAAGGCGTGATGGATCGTTTCGGTTCTTGTGCCGGCAGCTGCACGCATGTTTGGAACTACGAGGTGGCGACACCGTTTCTTTTCGGTGAATTGGCAAAGACGATGCGTGATGTGGAATTCAACTATGTGACGAAAGAAAATGGGCTGATGAATTTCCGGGCTTCCTTGCCTTTATCGGAAGCAGCGAAAGGAAATTCGGCTGCGGCGGACGGCCAGATGGGATGTGTCATGAAGATTTACCGGGATTGGCAGTTGTCGGGAGACGATGAGTTCCTGCAAAAGAATTGGGGGCAAGTCAAGAAAGTGCTTGCTTATGCCTGGACCGACAAAGGTTGGGATGGCAATCAGGACGGCGTCATGGAAGGTTTGCAGCATAACACGATGGATGTGAACTATTTCGGCCCGAATCCTCAAATGGGCTTCTGGTATATGGGAGCCTTAAAGGCGGCTGAGAAAATGGCTTTAGCCATGAAGGATAAGACGTTTGCCAAAAAATGCAATACTTTATTCCGGCAGGGAAGCACCTGGATGGATGCCAATCTGTTTAACGGGGAATATTATGAACATAAGATAACCGATCCCGAAACATTTGAATATCTGGATATGCGGAATCCGGACGTGAAGGTTCCGCCGTTTCAATTGGGAAAAGGTTGCCTGGTCGATCAGCTGGTCGGACAGTATATGGCCCATATATGCGGTTTGGGATATCTGGGAGATAAGGAGCATATCCGTACGACATTGGGAAGTATCATGAAATATAATTATGTGAAGGATTTCAGCCGTCACTTTAATAATATGCGTTCGTATGTGATGGGAGATGAGTCCGGCCTGCTGATGGCCTCCTGGCCGAAAGGACGTCTGGAAGTCCCTTTCCCTTACTTTGCCGAAGTGATGACCGGTTTCGAATATTGTGCCGCTGTCGGCATGATATACGAAGGTATGGAAAAGGAGGCCTTGACTTGCATCCGTGCGATTCGTGATCGTCATGACGGGGCGAAGCGGAATCCGTTCAGTGAGGCGGAGTGCGGACATCACTATGCCCGTTCGATGGCAAGTTGGGCGGCAGTAATCGCGTTGAGCGATTTCCAATATTCAGGAGTGGATCGACGGATGCATTTCACGGATCGGCCGGGATGTTATTTCTGGAGCAACGGTTATGCCTGGGGTACTTGTACCGTTACAGATGATACTGCTACGATCGAAGTCCTGAAAGGTTCTTTACAGTTGGACAAGTTGGTTATTGGAGATAAAGAGAAGCGGTTGAAGAATTTCAGACTTGCTTCAGGGGAAAATCGTATAATAAAATTATCATGAAAAATTCAAGAAGAACATTTTTCAAGCAAGGGCTTGCAGGTGCGTTGGCTTTAGGTTCGGCATCTCTTCCCGTTTCTGCTGCTGCTATGACGGATGGGGTTGGCAAAGCGAAAGCCAAGCGTGTAGTCCTGATATCTCTCGATGGTATCTGTGTGGAAGGATTTCTGAAAGCAAGAACTCCGAATTTGGAAGCCTTGCTGGCTGATGGTTCCCTTTCGCTTGATACGCGGGTGGTTATGCCTTCGGTGACTTTGCCCAATTGGACAAGCCATTTGACGGGAAGTGGTCCGGAACAGCATGGAGTTGTTGACAACAGTTGGGAAATATCCAAATTCAAGCTGCCTGCCATCCATACGGACAGTGATGGTTATTATCCATCGGTATTTAAAATCCTTAAGGATGCAGTTCCGCAGATGAAGACGGCTTTTTATTATAACTGGATAAATCTGTTCTATCCGTATAACAAGAAGTATTTGGATGAAGTCAGCTATTTGGAACAGGATGCTTATGTCCCGAATTATGAAAAGGCATTTTCTTTTCTGAAGGCTAATGAAGGTAATCCCACTTTGGTATTCCTTTATTCCGTGCATACCGATCATGCCGGGCATAAACATAAATGGATGTCTCCGGAATATATCAAGTCTATTGAAGAAGCGGATGTCGAGATCGGGAAATTTCTTGAAAAGATGAAACGGGACGGCTTGTATAAAGACACTCATTTTATGTTCCTGACGGATCACGGAGGTATTGAATACGGACATGGCGGAGTCAGTACGAATGAGATGATTGTTCCCTGGGGGATCACCGGTCCCGGAATACGCAAAGGGTTCAAGATCACGGAACCCAATAATACCGTGAATACGGCAGCTACGATCCTCCGTTTGTTTGATGTGGAGAAACCTTTACCTTGGACAGGGGAGGTATTAAGTTCTATATTCAAGTAAACAGTATTCGTAAGTAAGCCTAAATAAAAAGAGAGTATCTGGAAAAACCGGATACTCTCTTTTTTATGAATAAATAGTCTGTTTTTTAGTTCTGTTCCTTCAAGATCACGTCATGCGCTCCGCCTTCCACGATACTGGTTGAGGAAACCAATGTGATTTTGGCGTTCTTCTGCAAATCGGGAATGGTGATAGCTCCGCAGCTGCACATCGTGGCGATTATTTTGCCCAGTGTGAGGTTGAGGTTGTCTTTCATCTTACCGGCATAGGGAACATAGCTGTCGACACCTTCTTCGAACTTAAGTGCTTCGCTGCCGCCCATGTCGTAACGCTGCCAGTTCTTGGCGCGGTTCGAACCTTCGCCCCAGTATTCCTTTACGAAATTGTTACCGATCTTCATCTTCTTTGTCGGAGATTCGTCGAAGCGGGCGAAATAACGTCCCATCATCAGGAAGTCCGCACCCATCGCCAAAGCAAGAACCATGTGATAGTCATGCACCAGACCGCCGTCGCTGCAAATGGGCACATAGATACCAGTCTTTTTCATATATTCGTCGCGTGCCTGTGCCACGTCGATCAATGCGGTAGCCTGTCCGCGGCCGATACCCTTCTGTTCACGGGTGATACAGATGGAACCGCCACCGATACCCACCTTGATGAAATCGGCTCCGGCTTCGACCAGGTAGTCGAAACCTTCCTTGTCGACAACATTACCGGCACCGACCAGCACCTTGTCACCATAGTTTTTCTTGATCCATTGCAGTGTTGCCTGCTGCCATTCGGAATAGCCATCGGACGAGTCGATACACAATACATCGACACCCGCTTCAACCAGCGCAGGAACACGTTCCATATAGTCGCGTGTGTTGATCCCCGCGCCTACGAGCAGTTTCTTATCGCTGCCGGACAACTCTTTCGGATTGTCGCGGTGGCTGTCGTAGTCTTTGCGGAAGACGAAATATTGCAAGTTCTGTTCCTTGTCGATGATCGGCAACGTGTTCAGTTTGTGATCCCAGATGATCTGGTTGGCTTCACTCAATGTCATGCCCAGTTCGCCGACGATCAGTTTGGAGAACGGAGTCATGAATTCTTTCACCTTCTTGTCGGGAGAATCCTTTTCGGCACGATAGTCGCGACTGGTCACCATACCCAGCAATTTACCGTTAGGAGTACCGTCGTCCGTCACACCGATCGTAGAGTGTTCGGTGCGCTGTACCAGAGCGATTACATCTGCCAACGTATTTTCGGGCGTCAGATTGGAGTCGCTGATTACAAAACCGGCTTTGAACTTCTTTACTTTCCGGACCATTTCGGCTTGGCTGTCGATAGGTTGTGAACCGAAGATGAAAGACAGTCCTCCGTTGCGGGCCAGTTCGATGGCCAACTTGGGACCGGACACGGATTGCATGATCGCTGAAACAAAAGGAATGTTTAGTTCGATCGCAGGCTTTTCGCCCACTTTGTGTTTCACAAGCGGAGTTTTCAGCGAAACGTTGGTTGGCACACATTGTTTGGTTGTTAAACCTGGAATAAGCAAGTATTCGCCGAATGTTCTTGATACATCGTTTAAGTAAACTGCCATAGTGTTTATATTTACGGGATGATTTTATTAGGGTACAAAAGTACTCAATTCTCTTGTATCATGTATTGTCGAGACTAAAGAAAATTATGTTTTTGCCTATTTTCTCTCTTTCGTGTATGGGGAAGTCAAGAATATCCGGACATCGGTGCCAGCCCGTATCAGCAACTTTTCCATAATCCGGAGTGTTATATGGATGAAATTAACAAAGGAGGATTATTTATGAAAACAGTAGTGGATAAAGCCAATACTCGCGGGTATGCAAATCATGGATGGCTGAAGACCCATCACACTTTTAGTTTTGCCAATTACTACAACCCGAAGCGAGTACATTTTGGCATGCTTCGGGTCCTGAATGACGACTCTGTCGCTCCGGGAGAGGGCTTCGATACACATCCACATAAGAATATGGAAGTCATCTCTATTCCGTTGAAAGGATATTTGCGTCACGGCGACAGTATCCGGAACAGCGAAGTGATTACTCCGGGCGATATCCAGGTGATGAGTGCAGGTACGGGGATTTTCCATAGCGAGTTCAATGATAGCGGTGAAGAGCAGCTGGATTTCCTCCAGATCTGGGTGTTCCCGCGTGAGGAGAATACAGCACCTCATTATAAGAGCTATGATATCCGCCCCGTTCTGAAGAAGAATGAGTTGGGAGTGATGATTGCGCCGGACGGCTCCGCCCCGGCTTCCATCAACCAGGATGCCTGGTTCTCGATGGGTACGTTGGATGCGGGACTGGTGAAGGAATACAAACTGCATGGCAAGAAGAACGGCGTTTACCTGTTCGTGATCGAAGGCGAAGTGGAGGTTGCCAACACAGTCCTTTCCAAACGTGACGGCGCCGGTTTCTGGGACACCGACAGCATTGCCATAGAGGTATTGAAACATGCGACCGTACTTTTGATGGAAGTTCCGATGGAATGATCTTTGTCAAAATGACAAAACGTCAAACAGGCTCCGGTTTCTATTGGCTGTAGCCGGGATAAGGATCGAACGGCTGTGTTTATCGTATTCTCGCGGAGATAAGGATTTCCGTTCTGCCACCGGAATGGAGTCATATGAATCTTTTTGTCTGCTGAAAGGATGCCGATCAGCTTATGTCTGCCGGCCGTGATAGAAATAGTCGAGGATAGCAGGCAAAATGATTATCCGGAACTATCCGTCCGGCAAATGCTTCCAGACAAAATAGAACGTTTCCGGCAATGTTTTTTCTCAAAATAGGGGACCGGATCTTATAAAAGTGCCGACTTTCTTGCATGAAGGTCGGCACTTTTGTTGTAAAAGGTCCTTATCTTTCTGTCTGTATGTGCCTATGTATGCTCGAATACATGCTTATGAAACCTGGAACATATGCCTATGGAGCAGGGAATACATGCAAATGTAGCTTGATTTACCTTGCGGGAGAGTCTGTAAGGGCGGACTTGCTATATTGAAGTGTCAGCCTAATTGTTTGATCGGTAATAAAATGTCCGGTAAGATAGAGACGGGGTGTTATTTTGATTTATCAGAATACTTGTGCTGGCAGAAGTACAGAAAAGCCTTTTCATCCCTTTATAAAAAATCAATCGGAGAAACTTCTTGTTGGAAAGAAAAGAACTACAGTCTTAATAGAACTACGGTATTTTTACAAACCTACCGTGTATTGTGATTGAAAATTCATTAAAAACACATTACCAAACTCTTACCTCGGATATGTTTTAACAATACCATTCTGTTGGGCGTAAAATTAAACAAAAATATCCAAATAAAAAGATTGATTTCCAAAAAGTTTCAAAGGAAGAGACATTGGAAAGTTCTCAAACTGCTTATAATGTACTACTGCAGATATACTTATTTATTTGAAAAACTTCGTTTGAGGGGATGAAAAGTAAGACCTATATCCACTTCTGTTAATATTCAAACCATATCATAAAATCCGAAAACAAATACCGTAGTTCTATTAAGACTATAGTCATTTTAACTGCCTGTATTAATTAAAAATAGTTTATATGGACAACTTAAATATATAGGCCTATGAGATAGGAATAGAGAAAACTGACAGAAAGACTTTAAGTCTTGTTTAGAGTGTGATAAGCCTCAGGCTTAGATCGATTTATTATTAACCTTTTTATAATAATACAGAAAATGCAACAAAAACAGAATTGTGGCCATCCTCTAAGAAGGAAAGGTTCAATATCTCGAGTATCGAAAGTCACTTGCGGACTGCTCTTTTGTCTGACGACAGGAGTATTTGCGGCTGGTGAGAATGTTGAATTGTTAACCTCGGATCGGATAGAGAATGCAGTGCCTGATCAAGTAGGAAAGACCGTGACAATTATGGTTCAGGATGAAATGGGACCGGTAGCGGGAGCTAATGTTGTTGTGAAAGGAACTACGAACGGAAATATCTCGGATATGGACGGAAAGGTCGTTTTGCAGAATGTTCCCAACAACTCGACTTTAGTGATTTCCTTTATCGGTTATACAACCCAGGAAGTGAAGGTCAGCAACCAGGCAACCATCCATGTGAAGCTGGTTGAAGATGCCAAAGCATTGGAAGAAGTTGTGGTGATCGGCTATGGTTCTTTGGACAAGAAGCAGGTGACCAGCGCCATCACCTCGTTGAAGGCCGATGACCTGATGGTCGGTGTGAGCGGGGCGGATATCTCGGCGTCCTTGCAAGGCAAGATCGGCGGTTTGGTGATGAACAACTTGGGAAGTGCCAATTCCGGTACGACATTCCAGCTTCGCGGTATGACTTCCATCAATTCAGGAAAAGCTCCTCTTATCGTGATCGATGGTTTTCCTGGTGGCGATATCCGTTCGTTGACGCAGGATGATATCAAGTCTATCGATGTGTTGAAAGATGCTTCTGCCGGTGCTATCTACGGAACACGTGCAGCCGCTGGTGTGATCCTGATTACGACCAAGAGCGGCTCGGATACGAACGGGAAAGTGAGACTCACGTACAGCAACGAGTTTACGAAAAAACAAAACTACAATGCTCCCGAAATGTTGTCCGGCCGTGAATATGCCGAACATAATATCGGTACGGATTACGGTTCCGATACAAACTGGTGGGATGAGTTGATTAATAAGGGCAACTTCTCCCAAAAACACCATCTTGCATTGGAAATGGGTACGGAAAAGGCACAGGTTTATACTTCTTTCTTCTATGAAAAGAACCAGGGTATCGCGTTGCAGGACGAACGTCAGGATTATGGCGGACGTGTGAACGCATCTTTCAAGTTGTTCGATGATTGGCTGGAAGTCCGTCCGGCCGTGGATTATCGCCAGGCTGCCCGTAACAACCACTATCCGAATTTCCAGCAAGCCATGCGTAACAACCCGACCCGCTCGCCGTACGATCCGGATAGCGAAACAGGCTATAACGTATGGATCAACGAATCGTTGGACTATAACGTCGTTGCGGATGCCATGCTGGAAGATTACTACGGATTGGATAAATGGTTCAAGCCGGAAGTAAACCTGAAGTTGAATATCAAGCCTATTCCGGGTTTGAATTACCAGCAGGTTGTCGGGTATGAAAACCGTCAATGGGAATTGCACCAATATTGGCCCAGCACACACCGAAGCGAGATTGACAATTCGCGTAAGGGGCATGCCCACCTGGCTTTCAGCAAGACGGAAAACCTGACTTCAGAAGGATATTTCTCTTATGTAAAAGACTTTAAAGGAGGACATAATCTGAATGCAACAGCCGGTTATTCTTATTTTGAAGTCAACGGAGAAAACTTCGGTATGGACAACTATAATTTCTCGGTCGATGGCATCAAGTACTGGGATATAGGGCAAGGCAGCTACCTGACGGATGGCAAGGCCGGCATGAGCTCCGGCAAATCGGTTACGGAACGTCTGTTCTCTTTCTTTGCCCGTGCCAATTATTCCTACCAGGATAAATATATGCTTTCCGCATCTATCCGGCATGAGGGCTCTTCCAAGTTTGCGGCCGACAACCGTTGGGCGAACTTCTGGTCTGCAACGGCAGGATGGCGTATCTCGAACGAAGAGTTCATGAAAGACTTTGACTGGCTGGACGACTTGAAGATCCGTTTCGGTTACGGTGTGACCGGTAATAATGACTTTAGTGCGACTTATATGGCCAATATGTTAGGCTCGGACACGAACTGGATGATGCCGAACGGAACATGGGCGTACTCATACGGTAAATCGCAAAATGTCAATCCTAATTTGGGATGGGAAGAAAAGAAGGAGTGGAACTTGGGTGTCGATTACTCTTTCTTTGAAGGACGCTTGTATGGCAAGTTCGACTACTATCGGCGTGAGGTGGATAACCTTCTGTTCAGTGTGAAGGTCCCGCAGCCACCTTATACGCAGGGCAGCCAGATGCAGAATATCGGTAGTATGGAAAGTAAAGGTTGGGAGTTCGAAGTCGGTGGCGACATTATTCGTACAAAAGACTTTACTTGGTCTTCCAGCATGAACCTGAGCCATAATACCGGAAAGATCCTGACGTTGGAGGGTGACAACTCCTATCATAACGGTAATGGTTTCGTGGCTCCGGGAACTCCGGGCGATGCAGCCCGTATGGAAGCCGGTTCGACAATCGGTTCTTTCTATATGTGGAAGTTCGCAGGGTTCGATGACGAGGGCAGTTTCTTGCTGTATAACAAGGACGGCGAGGTGATCCCGGCTGCACAGAAAACGGAGAACGACAAACAGTATATAGGCAACTATACTCCGAAACTGATTATCGGGTGGAGCCATACCTTGACTTATAAGAACTTCGATTTAGGCATCAACCTGCGTAGCTGGATCGATTTCGACGTGTATAATACGATCAATATGTATTACGGCATCCAGGGACAGGGCAACCTGAATGTTTTGAAAGACGCTTACGGCAAGTTCAACCACATCAAGGGCGAAAAGCAGATTTGCGACTATTTCCTGGAAGACGGTACATTCCTGAAAATCGATGCGATCACGCTGGGTTATACGCTTCCGATGAAGAAGTACACGAACAACCTGATCGACCGGATTCGTATTTACGGTACGGTGGGTAACGTTTGCACGATCACCGGCTATAGCGGCATGAACCCGGAGGTGGATATCACGGGCTGGGATAAAGGAACGGAAAAGTTCTGGAGCGATTTCTATCCGGTCGTCCGTACTTGGACATTAGGTATGCAGTTTAACTTCTAATACAAGATTGTAAGATGAAAAAGAAAAATATATTCCAATTGTTTTTATCCGGAGTGATCTGCCTGCTATGCACTACTTCCTGTAGTGTCGAACCTGATTTTTATTCGCAGGTGGTCCCGGAGACTTTTTATAGCTCACAAGATGCCGTATGGCAACGTTTCAACCGTCCGTTTACTCACTGGCGCTGGTACATTGCCCACGACAGTCCGCGTTGGTTGTTGCAGGAACTGGGGACGGATGAGTTCTGTCTGCCTACGCGTGGTAGCGACTGGTATGACGGGGCCGTCTATCAGAAATTCCATCATCATGAGTATACGGAAGACATGACGCGTGTCGAGACGGGCTGGACCAACTTTGCGATGGGAGTCGCTTTGGCTTGGGATGCATTGGAAGATTTGGAAAATGTCGATTTCGATGCATTGGGCTTTGAAGAGGGTACGCGCGAATCCATGTTGAACCAGCAACGTACGTTGGCTGCTTCTTTCTATTTGGACGGTTTGGACTTCTTCGGAGGGGTGCCTTTGTACACGACGACACAGAGCGAAGTGAAAGGACGTTCGACGGATGTCGAGACATTTAACTTCATCGATTCCTTATTGAAAATAGCCGTTCCGAATCTTCCGATCAAGGAAGAGCTGGGAGGGATGGAAACCGGTTCGATCCATCGTGCAGCCGGTGCAGCTTTGCAGGCTCGTTTGTATTTCAATGCCAAGTCTTATATCGGCAAGGAGATGTTTACCGAAGCCGCCCAGATCTGCCAGGACATTATCGACGGTAAGTACGGACAGTATGCATTGGAAACGGATTGGACGAACATATTCGGATTTGACAACGAACGTTGTCCTGAGCTGATCTGGTCCGTACCCAGCCAGAATGCAAAGACCGAGACGGATGCCATGTATTGGGGCATGATGGTTCCTTACAACTATAAGAACTATCTGGGTGGACTGGAAGGTTCCGGTTCGGACAATGCTCTCGGACTGGTGCCGAGTCTCGATCCTACGGGTAAGCGTTATCCATATAAGCTGGGTGGAGCGTATGCGAAGTTCAATGATAAGGATATCCGTAAGCAACCTTATGTATATGAAGGCAATGGCAAATATCGCGGTATGTTTATTGTGGGTGAATTGGTGAATCCGTTGAATCCGGAATGGGTTTGCACAGGTACGCGCGAGTATGCCGGAGAGGTGATCACGGTTGTCGACCAGATCGCTCATTTTGCCAAGGTAGGAAAAGATCCGCTTTATCCGGATGTGGCTTCGTTACCTTCGACGGTTGCGACGGCAGAAGAAAACTCCGGGGTACGTGTGACGAAACGCAGTCCGCGTCCGACTCAGGAAGAGTTCAAGCGGAAAGGCGATCCGGACGTACCTGTGATCCGTTTGGCCGAGATCTATTATATGCTGGCCGAATGCAAGATGCGTGCCGGTGACAAACAGGGGGCTGCCGATCTGATCAATACAGTCCGCAAGCGTTATTTCGAAGACGGAGTCGATCCCGATCCTGTAACGGCTGCTAATCTGGACAAATACCGTATGCTGGACGAATGGCAATTGGAATTCTTGGCCGAAGGGCGCCGCCGTACGGACTTGATCCGTTGGGATGCCTATGTGACGGAAGACTGGTGGGATCATAAGGCGACGAACAATCCGAACCTGAATCGTTTCCCGATCCATTACAGTCTGATCGGTGCTAATAACCTGCTGGAACAGAACCCGGGTTACGGCAGTAAGTAGAATGTGAAAGACTATAAGGTATAATTTTACTCTTTAGACCGGGGGAGAGAGGAACAGTCGTCAAAAGGCGACTTCCTCTCTTCTTTTGTTTCATTTCCTTTTAACGAAAACGATGGGATTATGACTGGGAGGACGCTTGTATTTTGGCTGTTCGTATTTATCGGACTTTGGTTTTTCTTTTGGTCGTTCGGGACTTCCACGTTCCAACGGCAGGAAGAGGTGCAGTTGTTTATTCCCGAATGGGTGGTTATCCGGGATATGCTGTCTGTCCCCGGTGGCTTTTGTACGGTGGTCGGGCAGGCTTTGGTTCAATATTATACTGCTTCCCTGTTTGTCTTGTGTGTTAACAGTATTTTCTTATGTGTGGCCGGTTTCTTGTGTTATCTGCTTTTGCAGGAAATCGCACCGCGCGGATATAATTTGTTGCTTGCCTTGTTTCCTGTTTTAGGATTGCTGAAGGCCCATACGAGCTCTTTTTACGTGTTGGACGGGACGGTCGGGCTGATCCTGCTTCTGCTATTCTCTTATGTTTTTATCCGTATACGGAGAATGAAGGTGCAGTTGTTTTATGGTGTGGTGAGTGTGTTTCTTATCTATGGTTTGACTGGCCAGTTGGCGGCACTTTACGGTCTGGTCGTGGTTTGCATGAGTCTTTTGTGCCGAAGGAGGAAATGGTCTGGTTCGCTTGCTGTGTTTTTGGCTGGGGTGTTGTTGGCTTATATCGGTATTCGTTTGGCTATCGGTATTCCGTTGACAGACGGGATTTATTCGGAAAGGTATCAGGAGTCCCAGTTGCAGCCGGATTCTTATGTCTATTTTATCTGGATCCGTTTTGTCGTCTTGCTTCTGATTCTGTTTGCAACGGCTTATACGATGAAGGTTCTTCCCAAAGGAAAGCGTTCGGTGAAAGTATTTGTTGCGGGAAGCTTGTTGGTCGTCCTGTTTTGCTTTTCCGCATTTTGTCTGCCCGGACCGTATGAAGTCCGGAACAACCGGATGAACGAGTTGTCCGTTTGGGAGCAAAGGAATGACTGGGACACGATTATCCGTGAACATCCGGAGAAGGAGGAGACGGATTATGTCAGCCTAAACTATTTGAATATGGCATTGGCTCAAAAAGGCCTTTTGGGCGATCGGTTGTTCCGTTATGACCAGAAAGGACCGCAAAGCCTTTTGGCTTCTTGGGACCGGACTTATTATATGAGTTGCCTGTTGAGTGATATCCATTATATGATCGGGGATATCAGCCTTTCGGAAGGATATGCGATGGAAGGATTGACACTTGCCAAGCGAGGAGGAAGTCCCCGCTTGCTTCAACGGTTGGTCAAGATTAGCTTGATACGGGGAGATTTTGCTTTGGCGGATAAGTATCTGGGTATACTCGGCCGGTTGCCGGGATATCGGCGTTGGGCGGAAAAATATGCCGGTTATATTCGTCATCCCGAAAAGATCGGGCAGGATGGAGAGCTTGCCGTAAAGACAATACCGGTCTTTCAGCCGGACAATTTGCTTTGCCTGACCGGCATCGACAGCCTTTGGTTTGGACATCTTTCGGAACCAGGCGTAAACCGGGTTGCATGGGAATATTTAGGTTGTTCCTATCTGCTGGCAAAGGAAATGGAGAAGTTCAAGATATTCCTGTCCCATGCCGGTAGATTTTTGCCGGGACAGTCCCTTCCTGTTCATTTTCAGGAGGCGGCATTGGTTTTGGCGACTGAGGACCTTTCTGTCCTTGACTGGGTTTCCATCCGGCCTGAGATAGTGCAGCGCTATAAACAATTCCAGAAAGATATTCTGAAGATCAAAAATGGCGCAGACGGGCTGCCTTGGCTTTACCGGCAATATGGAGACACTTTTTGGTTTTATTATTATTGTAAGAATTTGAATGGATAGTCTATGAAGTATTTATATTCTCTGTTGTGGCTTTGTACGGTTTTCTTTTTCTCTTGCAATGGTGGATTGCCCGATGCGGAGGAAACGGAAGGTGAAATAGAAATCTTTCCCGATTATAAAGGGGTCGCGGTCCCTTGTAATATCGCTCCGCTGAACTTCAAACTGAAAGAACCTTGCGAAGCAATCGCCCTATTCTCCGGCAAAGATCAGCAAATACGGGTGAATTCGGATAACGGTTCTTTCCAAATCCCGGAGAAGAAGTGGCGTCGGCTGTTGGACGCATCGGTTGGAGGGAACCTTACGGTCGGGATCTATATATGCAAAGATAACAGATGGTTTCGATATCCTCCTTTTTCCATTCAAGTAATCAAAGATAAAATCGATCCCTATTTGGTCTATCGCCGTATCGCACCAGGCTACCGGATGTGGAACAGGATGGGGATTTACCAGCGTTGCCTGGAGGATTTTACGGAAGAAACCTTTCTCGACAATAAGCAGACGAATAATAATTGTATGAACTGCCATTCCTTCTGTATGCAGAATCCGGATCGGATGCTTTTCCACCAACGTGCGCTACATGCCGGGACCTACATACTGACGGATGGTGATATCGAGAAGCTGGATACGAAGACCGAACGGACTATTTCCGCTTTGGTCTATCCCGCCTGGCATCCGTCCGGGCGATATGTTGCATTCTCGACGAATGATACGAAACAGGATTTTCACCTTTCGGATGCGAACCGGGTGGAAGTGTTCGACAATCGATCGGATGTCGTGGTCTATGATGTGGAGAAACATGAAATCGTAACAGCTCCCCATTTATCTTCGGAGGAGAATATGGAGACTTTTCCGGCATTCTCTCCGGATGGCAGACGGTTGTATTTCTGTTCTGCACCGGCGTGCCGGATGCCTGAGTCATATCGGGAAATCCGTTACAACCTGCAAAGCATAGCTTTCGATCCGGAAAAACGGAGTTTCGGCCAGACGATAGATACGCTTTACAACGCTAATGAGGAAGGACGGAGCGCGAAGCTGCCGAGAGTATCTCCCGATGGCCGTTTTCTGATGTACACGGTTTCGGACTATGGCAACTTCTCGATCTGGCACAAGGATGCGGATTTGCGACTATTGGACATGTTGACAGGTAAAACAGATTCCCTTCTCCAAGTGAACAGCAACGATGTCGAAAGCTATCATTCCTGGAGCAGCAACAGCCGGTGGTTCGTTTTCAGTAGCCGTCGGAATGACGGGCTGTATACACGGCCTTACATTTGTTATCTGGGTGCAAATGGTGTTCCCGGCAAACCTTTCCTGTTGCCTCAGAAAGAGATGGACTATTATGAACGTTCTCTCTTCTCTTTCAATATTCCCGAACTCATTCGCGGTAAAATCAAGGTCGATACTTATAAATTGATCGATATTAGCAAATATGGGGAAGCGGTACGGTTAAAATAATTATATCTTATAATGAATTTTCCCGTAGCAGACACTTCGTCTCCTCGGTGAAAGATGACAGATAATCAATCATGGCGTTTTTCAACACTCCCGTTCGAAAAGACATTCGACACGAGAAAAGACCACCATAAAGCTATGCTTTGGCATCCGTAACCCATAGCTTTAGCCTCTGTAAAGCTATGGGTTACGGTTTGCTGGGCGCCTATAGATTTTATTACTTGTCTGTCAAGAAATCGACCATCTGAAGAATGGCTCGTGAGCAAGCCGGGCAGAATGGGGCGTAGTCGCGCATCATACAGTGATCCATCGGGCGATAAATGCCTTTCGACAGGTAACCGCCTCCTTCGAACACGCCGGCTTTGTCCTTATGTCCGGCATCGAGTGGGGTAGGAATAGGAGTGTCTGCGGGCAATAAGTCTTTCCATTTGCTGCCGAAATCGACTAAAGTTGTGATATTCGGTTCCCACGGTTCGTATTTCAGGTTATAGAAATCCTGGTAGGCGACTTCCGAAGAAAAATATTCGTCTGCCAGGCCGGCGAAGCTATGTCCGAACTCATGTGTAAAGACGACAGGTGTCCGTGGGTTGTCGGCTGTCCCGCAGGCATAGAAGTTGTACATGCCGCCACCGCCGTACATATCTGTGTTTATCAGCAGGAATATTGCATCACATGGAACGTTCCAGACGGCATCGCGGATCGATTTCATATCCGGTGTTGTCAGATAACGGTCTACACCGAATGTATAATAACCGGAATTGAGGGCAGTGTTCTTGAAGATACCTTTACCCGAAACATCCGTGCCCGATTCTTCCGATACCAGGCAGACAGCCCATACGTTGAAGTCGTTTCGACGTGTCGTGAAAGGAGGAGTCGCGAACAAGGCTTCTGTAAACCTGTTTGCATCTGCTACGAATTTCTCCTGTTCATCCGCCGTGTATCCTTCAGCAATAAAAACAAGGTCCACTTTTTCTGTCGAATCGCCGCTTTTCTGTATCTGATGCACTTTATTGGCTTTCAGTTTTCCCCGGTCGATGAAGATACTTTTGGGATCGACCTCTTGTTTCAGCAACGGATGGAATTGCATGTCGGCCTTGTCGCGTGCCGTGATCTCGACATAGATAGGTACTTTCGGGAAAGGAACGGAAGCGCTGTTTGTCCACGATTGTGTTTCTGTCTTAGCCTGTTCTGTCGAGCGCCATTCTTCGAACAACGTATTGAAGCCGCGTGAGTAAATCAGCTTATTCGTAGCTTTGTCATAGACATTAATATAATAACCTCCGTAATTGAACTTATCGATCAGGTTCTTGACCGGACCTCCCCATACCGGTTCTTCACGCAACCCCTGGATAGCAGCCGATTGTGACTTTAGATTACCGCTCAAGGCAAAATCCACCCGGAGACTTTTCTTTTCGAAATATTTGTCGAAGTCACTCTGGGCAAATACGGAGAAGTTGCATAGAATGGCAAGAAGTAAAAGTGAAATCTTTGTTTTCATATTAGTATGCGTTATTATGTGTAATTCTTACTCGCAAATATAAGACTTTTTGTAGATTAACCGGTCGATATCGTTTAAATATGTAGCTTTTTTGTTCCTTCTGTTTTCTGCCTGTAACGTAATTGTAAAAAGAATGAAGTGTTGCTGTTATCCGCACCTTCTACTTTTGCGGCGGAAAAGAAAAACAAATAATGAAGCAATTACTACTCGTTTTATTTTTGACTTTGACTCCGGCTGCTTATCTGACCGCTGCGACAGTTAAAGGTTGGGTTAAGGATGCGCAGACCGGCGAAGAACTGATCGGTGCTGCTGTGTATGTGAAAGAAAATCCGGCGATGGGAACGACAGCCGGGCTGGACGGGACATTCGTCCTGAAAGATGTGCCGGAAGGAAAAAACATCACGTTGGTTTGCAGTTATATCAGCTATGAGACACAGGAACAGAACGTAAACACGCTGTCCGGCCGGGATGTACTGTTTAACATGAAGCCTTCGGCCATGAACCTGGAAGGTGTCACGATCATAGCCGCCAATCCGGGACGTACCGAAGCCGGTGCCCGCGGGATTGAGAAGCAGGCGATGAATGTGGTCAACGTCATGAGTGCGAAAGCGATCGAGCTGTCACCGGATATTACGGTTGCCAATGTGATCCAGCGTATGTCCGGCGTGACGGTCGAGCGTAACAGTAGCGGAGAAGGTCAGTATGCCATTTTACGGGGTATGGACAAACGGTATAACTATACGTTGGTGAACGGTGTGAAGATTCCGAGTCCCGATAATAAGAACCGCTTTGTGCCGCTTGATATCTTCCCCTCCGAGATGCTGGACCGTCTGGAGGTGACCAAATCCTTGACGGCGAATATGGAGGGAGACGGCATTGGTGGCGCTGTCAATCTGATCATGAAAGATGCTCCTTCCGAACGCCAATTTACGGCCAACTTGTCTACCGGTTATAACGCGATGTATTTCGGTCGTGACTTCCAATCGTTCAACCGGGGCGGTATCGTAAAGAAATCTCCTTACGAAGCGTTGGGGAAACCGGAAGATTACAAAGTGACGATGGAAGACTTTACGACTTCGAACCTACGGATGAAATGGAAGAAACCGCTGCCGGACCTGACTGCCGGACTTTCGTATGGCGACCGCTTTTTTGATGATAAATTGGGCGTCATGTTGGCGGGGAGTTTTCTGAGTACCAGCCGGGGAAAGGAAAGTCGGCTCTATTATCAACCGGGAACGAGCCATAACGGGATAGAATACCGTAATTATTCATCGGAACAGACACGTATCGGTGTGCATGCCAAACTGGATTACTCCTTGAACGACAACCATAAGCTGACTTGGTATAACGGTTATATGGATATGAGCGAAGCCGAAGTGCGCGAGGGGGAAGATGAAAAGGAACGGGCTGTCCGTATGCGTTGGAACCACCAGTATATCATCAATTCGACCTTAAAAGGCGAACATTTGTTTCTGTCTGGCGGAGCGTTGCGGTTGAACTGGTCGGCTGTCTTGTCCAAAGCATTCAGCGAAACGCCCGATAATGCGGAAATATATCTGTTGGGTTCCCATGTGTCTACTACGGATGCGGCCAAACGTCGTTGGGAACATAACTCGGATAAGGACAAAGCCGGATATGTCGATCTGGCATATAAGTTGAAATTGGATGGCGGGGCGATCCTGGATTTCTCGGCCGGAGGTATGTACCGGGATAAGAAGCGTGACAGTTTCTTTAATGAATATACGTTCAACTCGGCTACCGGTTCCAAGAATCCGCAATATATCAATAAGGACTGGTTTAATTTTGACGAGATACAATTCGTCCCCCGTCCTTATGGCAACATAGGGGACCCTCTGAATTACGATGCAACGGAAAAGATCGGTGCCGGATATGGAATGGTGAAGTATACCTTGAAGGAATGGGAATTGATCGCCGGGGTGCGTGTCGAGCATACGAATCAGGGATATGTACTGAAATTTCCCCGTGATGTTGATCCGGAAGGAAACCAGGACTATACGGATGTATTGCCGAGTTTCCATGCCAAATACGGTATCCATCGAAATGCCAACCTGCGTTTCTCGTATGCGCGTGCCATCAATCGTCCGAGCTTTTTCGAGATCGTGCCTTACAGCATCATTAATGAAGATTATAAGGAAAAGGGAAATCCGGACTTGAAGCATACGGTTGCCGACAATATCGATTTACGTTATGAATTTTTTCCAAAGTCTTCCGAGCAGTTTATGGTCGGCCTGTTCTATAAGAATATCCAGGACCCGATCGAATACGGGTTGTTGAACGAAGGCCAGGATACCTATTATAAACCGATGAACTTCGGTGACGCCAAGAATCTGGGGATGGAAGTCGATGTGATGAAATACTTCAACTGGTTCGGTATTAAGGCAAACTATACCTATACACATTCGAAGGTCACGACAGACAAGCGTATCATGGAAGGATCGGAAGTGAAGTCGGTGCGCCAGTCCCGTCCACTGTTCGGACAGGCGGCCCATGTGGCAAATCTCTCCCTGCTTTTCAAAGAGACCAGGCACGGCTGGGAGGGCCAGGTGTCTGCCAGCTATACGGGAAAACGTCTGAGCGACATTTCGAACTGGTATGAAGATGATATATGGGAGGACGGCTACGCCCAGCTGGATGCTTCGATAGAAAAAAGTTTCAAGAACGGCATCAGTATCTTTGGCAAGGCCTCCAACCTGTTGGATATCCCGCTCTTGCGCTACATTCAGAAAGGACCGCGTACGGAGAGTGTGGATTCAGACCGGCATAATGGGAATGTGATCGAACGGAAAGAATGGCACGGTCAGTCATTTATGCTCGGCATCCGGTATAAACTTTAACATAGCAATTATATTAATATTTACATTAAGCATTTATTTT
The DNA here is from genome assembly GCF_025151215.1 of Parabacteroides merdae ATCC 43184. NCBI lineage: Bacteria > Pseudomonadati > Bacteroidota > Bacteroidia > Bacteroidales > Tannerellaceae > Parabacteroides > Parabacteroides merdae. The sequence continues at coordinate 2,075,809 of NZ_CP102286.1, read as the reverse complement.
ATGAAATTCAATGCATTATTAGTGAGTGCAGCCATGATGGTCATGACTTTGGCTGCTTGTGGTGACGATGATCCTGTTAATCCGGATAATAATCAGGGTGGAAATGAAGATACGGAGACTGTGGAGGGGGATGTCGAGGGGACTTGGAAAGCCAATTCCATCATATTGGTATCAGGCCATATCACAGTACCGGCCGGTAAATCCCTGACAATAGAGGAAGGTGTGCAGGTTATCTTTGATGACAAAGGTGTCGGAGCCAACCATGTCCCTGTTGAATTTACGGTAGACGGCAATCTTTACTGTAAGGGAACAGCTGAAAATCCGGTCCTTTTCTCCGTAGCTGAGGAAAATCGCACGAAAGAGAATACGTTTGCCGGCTTATGGGGTGGTATCGTCGCTTCGAACAGTTGCGAGGAAATGTTGATCGACCATACCGTTATCGAATATACGGGTGGCCAGGTGGTGGAAGGTTCTCCGGCTGCGGCCAACGGTGTATATACGGCCGGTGACGACGCTTATCCGCAGATCACGACTAACAATATCAAGGGGAAATATGTCATCACTAATTCTGTTCTTCGTAATGGCTGGTCTGACGGTATTTATTTGATGGGCGGACAGGCAATCATAGCTGGCAATACGTTTGCCGCCAACGGATATGACGGGGCGGAAGCTGTCAATGTAAAAGCCGGATGTACGGTGGATGTCGCCGGTAATATCATGTTCAGCCCGAACACTAACGGATTGAAACTGTCCAGTTCAGGCCAGAGCGAAACGCGCGGCCAGGCTAAGGTTCAGGCCTACAATAATACAATCGTCAATGCCGGTTGGCGTCGCGACGGTGAGAAGGGTGGTTGTGTATATGCTGAAAAGAATGTGTTGGCGAATGTTTTCAACAACTTGATGGTAAATTGCAAGTTCCGTGCCATGACTCCGAGCTTCAAGAACCCGAACGACCCGGAAGAGGGTTATAGCGACCAGTCTGTGATCGATTATAATTTTTATGCTTCCGGTAGCCAGAAAAGTGATATTGTATATGAAGAGGAAAGCGGTGTCGCCTATGCATGGGCCGGTTATAACTACGAACATAAGAATTACAACTCCGGAGTAGTGGATGTGCATAGCATTATCGCTACTGAAAATGATTTGAAGGACCCGCTGTTCGAAAACTTTGCCGTTAACGAAGTCGCTTTGACCGAATATGTATATGATGAAGGATGGGATTTCCATGTCAAATCCGGTTCTCCGGTATTGGCAGGCGCTAATAGCGGAACAGATGCCAACTTGGTTCCCTACTTTTCGACAAACGGGCTTTTCGTAAATGGTGTCATTTACCATTCGCCGGCGGTGAAAGCACAATTCGGAGCTTTCGGTTTAAAATAAAAGAACATGATGAATAGAAGAAATTATTTACAGACCTTATCGGCTTTGTTCGCAGTCTCCGCTTTTGGGGGCTGCACTTCTGCCGGTAAGCAGAAAGATGCGTCGAATTCGGAAACGGATATTGCCGGTCCTGCTTTAGCAGGGGAGGCATTCGACGTTCCGGCCGTATCGGAAGAAAGCAAAAATTTTTATCTGGTCAGCGACTTGGGACGGAACGGTTATTATGAACAAAAGACGATTGCCGAGTTGATGGGAAACCTGGCGGAAAAGATAGACATCGAATTTATTGTCGCGGCCGGGGATACTCATCATTTCGAGGGAGTAGCCAGCGTCGACGATCCGTTGTGGATGACAAACTACGAGCTTGTTTACAGCCATCCTGAGCTGATGCTGGAGTGGTTTGCCGTCAACGGGAACCATGAGTATCGCGGTAATACGCAAGCGGTATTGGATTACGGCAAGAAAAGCCGTCGTTGGATCGTCCCTTCCCGTTATTACTCAAAAGTCGTGGAGGCGGGTGAAAATGAGAAAGCCTTGTTGGTATTTATAGATACTTCGCCTCTGATTGACAAATACCGTGAAGATACGGAGAAATATCCCGATGCCGGCAGACAGGATATGGAAGAGCAGCTTCAATGGATTGAAAAAACGCTTGCCTCTTCTGCTGAGAAATGGAAGATCGTAATCGGCCATCATCCTGTCTATGCCGATACGCCGAAAGAGGAAAGTGAACGTGCCGATATGCGTAAACGTTTGGAGCCTCTGTTGGACAGATATGGTGTCGATATGTATTTTTGTGGTCATATTCATAACTTCCAGCACATCCAGCCTGCTGACAGCAAGGTTGACTATCTGGTAAATACATCCGGTTCACTTTCCCGTAAGGTAAAGACTGTCGAGGGTACGAAGTTCTGTAATCCGGAAGCCGGGTTCACTGTAGTCAGCATGGAAGATAGTAAGTTATCCTTTTATCTGATGAATGGAAAAGGGAAAATACTGTACGAGTACAGCCGAACAAGATAATACCATCGAAAAAGAACATATTTATTCCTTGTTAGTCCGGAAATCTCCTTGTATTTCATATGCAAGGCGATTCCGGACATTTCCTTTTGGTCGAAAATATGAATGATAGATTCTTTTGATTTTGTTGTTTTATTGTCTGATTATAAGTGATTTATTATACTGATAAAGACGAGTGAAAAACCGAACTTATTGTCTTTTTTAAACTAAACGCGTTTTTCCCTGTTTATTAAATAGACACCACATGCCCGGTCCTGGGAATTACTTCTAAACATGACCAAATATAATTTTTAAAATATGACGAAAATAGAAATAAAAGACTTATCGATTCTTTTCGGACCTGAGAAGGCCAAAGCGAAAAAGATGATTAAGCAAGGTAAGAGCAAACAGGAAATTTTAAAAGAAACAGGCTGTACCATAGCTGTCCGTAATGCCAATCTGGAAATAAAGGAAGGAGAGATGTTCGTGATAATGGGGCTCTCCGGTAGTGGTAAGTCGACGTTGGTGCGTTGCATTAACCGGCTGAACGAACCCTCTATGGGGGAGATATGGTTGAGCGGTAGGAACATCACATCTCTGTCGGATAAGGAACTGTTGCAAATACGCCGTAAGGAGATGGCGATGGTATTCCAGCATTTTGGCCTGTTGCCTCACCGGACTGTATTGAGTAATATAGCTTTCGGGCTTGAATTGCAGGGAGTACCTAAAGAAGAGCGCGAAAAGAAAGCATATGAAAGCATAGCCGTTGTAGGATTGAAAGGATATGAGAACCAGCGTGTGGACGAACTCTCCGGAGGTATGCAGCAGCGCGTCGGATTGGCACGTGCTTTGGCGAACGACCCGGAAGTCCTGTTGATGGACGAGGCTTTTTCTGCCCTTGACCCACTTATCCGCGAACAGATGCAGGACGAGTTGCTGGACTTGCAGGAGAAGATGAAACGTACCATTGTCTTTATCACACATGATCTGGACGAGGCCATCAAATTAGGCGACCGTATTGCCATTATGAAGGATGGCGAAGTCGTACAGGTCGGGACGCCCGAAGAGATATTGACCGATCCGGCGAACGACTATGTCACCCGTTTTACCGAGAGTGTGGATCGTGGGCGTGTCGTTACGGCCTCTTCCATCATGCTGACTCAACCGATCGTTGTCCGTATCCGCAAAGATGGTCCGGAGGCCATAATCCGCAAGATGAGGGAAAAACGTTTGTATGCATTGCCCGTGATCGGAACGGACGAGCAGTTTCTTGGTGAAATACGGTTGAAAGATGTGCTGCGGTTGCGTAAGGAAGGGGCGCGGGATATCAGTTCGATTGTCATGAAAGAGGTCCCTTCCGTATTGGAGAGTATGACAGTCGAAGATATGTTGCCCCTCTTGCCGAAAGTCCAGCAGGCTTTGCCGGTGGTCGATGAGAATAACCGTTTGAAAGGTGTCGTATCGACTTCAGCCATCATTATCGAGATGACCGGAAAAGATCAGAAAGAAATAGAAGAAATCATTCAAAACGCAATAGATTTATGATAAATATCGGAAAATATATAGAAATGGCCATTAATTGGCTGACAGAAAACTTTGCTGGCCTTTTTGATGTAATCAACCACATCGTAGGCGGCTTTATCGACGGCTTCCAGGGAATACTGATGTGGGTCCCGTTCTACCTGATGATTGCGGGAATAGCAGCTTTGGCTTGGTGGAAAGCCGGAAAGGGAACCGCTGTCCTGACCTTGCTCGGTTTACTTTTGATTTGGGGGATGGGGTTTTGGGTACAGACCATGCAGACTGTGGCGCTTGTCTTGTCGTCGACGATCATCGCCTTGTTGTTCGGTGTCCCGCTGGGAATCTGGACCGGGCGAAACGATAAGGCGGCTAAGGTGATCCGTCCGGTTTTGGATCTGATGCAGACGATGCCCGCTTTTGTCTATTTGATTCCGGCTGTCCTGTTTTTCGGACTGGGACCTGTTCCGGGCGCTTTTGCCACCGTGATATTTGCCATGCCTCCGGTTGTCCGTCTTACCGACTTGGGAATCCGTCAGGTTCCGGAAGATATTGTAGAGGCGACCCGTTCGTTCGGGGCCACTTCGGGACAACTTCTTTTTAAAGTACAGCTCCCGTTGGCTTTACCTACCATTATGGCAGGAGTGAACCAGACAATCATGATGGCTCTCTCTATGGTTGTGATTGCGGCCATGATCTCGGCTGGCGGATTAGGTGAGATCGTATTGAAAGGAATCACACAAATGAAAATCGGACTTGGTTTTGAAGGCGGCATAGCCGTCGTGATTCTAGCGATCGTTTTGGATCGTATTACACAGGGCTTTGTCCGTAGAAAGTAAAACAGATAAAAAGAAAAGTATTTATGAGAAGATTGATTATCATTATAAATTTATCCCTTATTGTAGCCTTCATGATGATGTTCGCTGATTGCAGCGATTCCTCGAATGGCAGGAAACAGGTTTCGATCGGTTATGTAAACTGGTCGGAAGGCATAGCCATGAGCTATCTGGCGAAAGTCATGCTTGAGAGCAAGGGGTATGATGTGATGCTGCGAAATGCGGATATTGCACCGGTCTTTGTCTCGATGGCGGCCGGTAAAGTCGATGTTTTTATGGATGCATGGCTTCCGGCTACACATGCCGATTATATAAGGAAATATGGCGATAACTTGGAAGCGTTAGGAGTAGCCTATAAAAATGCCAGGATGGGGCTGGTAGTCCCTTCGTATGTCACGATCCGTTCCATAGAAGAATTGAATGAGCATAAAGAGAAGTTCCGTAACGAGATCATCGGTATCGATGTCGGGGCCGGCTTGATGAATGAGACTGAGCGTGTCATCCGGGAATATCCGGTCGAGCTGACGTTAAAACCTTCGAGCGGTGCGACAATGGTCGCATTTCTCCAGAAATCGATTGAGAACAAAGAGTGGATCGTGGTAACCGGCTGGACTCCCCACTGGATGTTCTCCCGCTACGACCTTAAATTTCTAGATGATCCGCAAAAACAGTACGGCGATGCCGAACAGATTCAGATTATGGCAACCAAAGGCTTTTCTGACAAAGATCCGTATGCAGCCGCTTTTTTCCGGAACTTTTCTCTCGATAATGACCAATTGAGCGAATTGATGGATTTGGTGGAGGCTTATCCGATGCACGAGGAAGAGGGAGCTAAAATTTGGTTATCGGAACATCCGGAAGTGAATGAATTTTTTCCTACATTCGCAGAAAAGTAGAAAAATTGAATTATGAAGGATATCCGGAAAGTTATAGGTTTATTGTTGTGTATGACAATCTGTTGTTATATGACGGGCGAGGAAAAGAAAAATCTGAATATAGTATTTATCGGAAACAGCATAACGCAAGGCGCTTTGTTGGAAAATCCGAGACATGAGGCTCCCCCTGTGAAGGCCGCTTTGTATCTGCGCAGGCAGCCGTCTGTCGGAACTGTCCGCTATTCCAACCAGGGGGTAAGTGGAAGTACGACTTTTGATTTTCTGCCTCAAACCGATTTGCTATTCCCGAAGGTGGTCCGGGTCGCCGACCAGTTCAAAGATGAAACTTGGGCGACTTTGATCTTTTCTATTATGCTTGGGACGAACGACAGCGCTATTACAGGACCGAACGGAGCTCCGGCCTCGCCTGCCAAGTATTATGAAAATATGAAAACGATTATCGATAAGTTGCTGGCACTCTATCCGGAATGCAAGATCGTATTACACCGGCCGGTATGGTACAGCCCGAATACATACAACGGAGCCAAATACCTAGAAGAGGGATTGAATCGTCTGCAAAGTTATTATCCTGAATTACAGGCGTTGGTTCTCGATTATTCCAAACATTTTCCCGGACAGGTCTTTATGGGAGATACGGATGGTTTCGATTATTTCAAGACGCATTATAAAAACGAACTCTTCCCCGAAAAGGGAAATGCAGGAACTTTCTATCTACATCCTAACCGGAAAGGGGCTTCTGCTTTGGGAGAGCTGTGGGGGAAAGCGATACTTGGGGCAATTGACAATTAATAAGAATGTGTCAACTAATTGTCAATTGTCCATTATAATTGTCCATTGTTTTTATCTTTTGCCCAATCTGTGGTCAAGGATACCAACATGGCATTCGCCATAGTTCTTCAACTGTTCTACGATTTCTTTAGCTGTAGATTCTTCTTCAACCTGCTCGCGAACGAACCCAAAGAGGAAGTCTCTTGATGCATGGTCTTTATCTTCTTCTGCGATATCGACCATTTTGTCGATCAGTTCGGAAACGTAGCATTCGTGTTTGTAAACATGTTCGAATAATTCTGTGACGCTGCCCCATGCAGTAGGAACGACATTGATCTGCCCGATTGTGATATCACCGCCGCGGTCGATAGTGAAGTCGATCATTTTGTGGGCATGCTCCATTTCTTCTTCTGCTTGCTTTTTCATCCAGTGGGCGAAACCGTTTAATCCCAGTTTCTGGAAGTGCACGGACATGGACAGATACAAGTTGGATGACCACATTTCTGCATTAACCTGTGCGTTAAATGCTTCGGATAATTTCTTGCTTAAAATCATAATTTTATTTCCTTTCTTTCAATTAGATTTATAATACGATACAATGTTTATATAGGCAAAGATATAGATAAAAAGATAATGGTTTGCTTTAACCGGATAATATTTTTCCAATAAAACAAACCATTATAGCCTTTAGTTTATATGAGACAACAGATTATTTGATTTCGATAATCTTTTCAGCTTTCTTGGCTGCTTCCTCGCTCATTTTCGGGATGATGATGTTCAACACGCCATTCTCGACTTTTGCTTCGATCTTTTCTTTCTCTGCGTTTTCGGGAAGAACCATTGTCTGCTGGAATTTGCTATAGGAGAATTCGCGTCTCAGATAGCGTCCTTCTTTTTTGTCTTCATTCTTTTCTTCTTTTTTCTCCATCGATACGACCAGATTGTCGTTCTCGTCGATGCGGATGTTGAAATCGTCTTTTGTCATACCAGGAGCAGCAACTTCTACCCGATAGTCCTTTTCCGATTCAATCACGTTGATGGCGGGAGCTGTAGAGTTCGCTTTAATCATCCAGTCGTTGTCAAATAAATCGTTGAATACATACGGTAACCAATTTTGACTTCTTCTCATCGGTGTCATAATACAGTCCTCCAATTATTTAGTTAAACATTTATATTCTTTTCCGCTCTCGTTTCTTCTAATCCGAAAGCACTATATCAACTTCAAAAGACATGCCAGAACAATATGTCCGGCGTTAATATGAATAAAGGATGATAAACGAAGTTGAAAATCCTTTCCGGAGGCCATGATTTTAGGTAAACAGGCTTACTCGTATGGATATATGTGTTTGAAAATGGGATTGTTAATGGAGAGTGCCTGTAGGAAAATTTGGCAGAAAAGGAACCATTTTGGCATGTAAATAGTGGCAGAAAAGCAATAACGCTTATCTTTATGGTTTAATTATAAATATTGAAGGTATGAAAAAGAAAATAGAGGCTCTTCTCAAACGTTTACAGATAGCAGTGCGGCACAATCCGGCAGAGGTAGTTCTGTCTGTTTTATTTTGCTGTTTCGGTTGCGCGCTGTATGAGACATCTTGGGCAAGACTGGCTGTTGTCGTTTATTACTTCCCGGTCTTATTCCTGATTACCTGTACATTGAATTCGATGACGGAAGGATCGCGCTGGCGTTTTGCCTATTATCTGTCTGTGTTGTTCTTTATTCCGTTTTTCTGGAAGGAGAAAGATTTCTGGTCTGTTTTCTATTGGGTGACGCTCGTAGTAGTGCAACTGCTGTATCTGGTGTGCGACTGGAGACGGGATAACGATAGGTTTGTCAGGAAAGGGCTTTGTTACCTTCGGGCGATGCTTTCTGCCGGATTGCTGGCCGGGATTGCCTGGCTGCTTTCTATCTCCATCTATTATTCGATCCAGTATATTTTTGAGATATGGCAATATGGGGAACGGCGGTTTATGGCCTATTCGTCCAGTATCGCATTTGCAGGGATATTGCCGTTGTTGTTCCTTTTGTTTAACCGGGAGAAAGAGGAGGAGGAAGGCGTGAACAAACTGTTTGATGTATTGCTGAATTACGTCCTTTCGCCGGCCTTGCTGATATATGCGGTTATCTTGTATCTCTATTTTGTCAAAGTGGCCGTTTTGTGGTCCTTGCCCAAAGGTGCGGTTGCTTATATTGTCGTTAGTTTTATTTCGGCTACATTCATTCTGAAAAGTTGCCAGCCGTTCCTGGAGAGAAGATATTATGATTGGTTTTACCGCTATTCCGGTTGGGCTGTACTTCCGGCGTTGGTCATGTATTGGGTGGGAACTTTCTACCGGATCAACCAGTACGGATATACGGAAGCGCGGGTGTATCTGGTGGTGGTAGGCGCTATCCTGACGGGGACTGTCCTGCTGTTCTTTTTCCGACGGACCGCACATTATTTGTATGCGGTTGTGCTTGCCGTCGTTTTGTTGTCCTTTGTCACGTATATACCGTGCATAACAGCGAGGGACATAGAACAGATCTCGCAGGAAAAGCGCGACAATTATCCGATTCCGGCAAATCCGGGCAATTATTATGAATATGTAACCATTACCGATTATTCACCTTTGGATATTACGGGATATGAAACGCTCCAGGCTGTCGGCCGCTATGACGAAGGCCCGATAAACAGCATGATACAGATGGACACCTTCTATTTATGCGATAAAAACTCACTAATTCTTTTCGAAGCAGAAAGAGATTCTTTGCTTTTCCGCCAGATGGAGAAGGTTGGGTTGGCTCCGTCCGATTCGATCCCGGATGATTTATATCCGGATATTCTCCGGCTGGATCTGGATTCGGCTCTGTATGTGTTCGGCGAGATTTCTGTCTACCGCAGTTCGCCGGATTCGGCTTATACGGTCTCTTATATGGGAGGAGGGTATTATCTGAAAAAAAAGAGTATCTTTGCCGACTCGTAATAAATAGCAAGCATGAAAAAGAATAATCAGAAAACTTTGTTTTCCGCTCCCGGAGGGAAGTCTTATCTTGTCCCGTTTATATTGATCACCAGCCTGTTCTTGTTGTGGGGTTTTGCTCATGGTCTGTTGGACGTATTGAATAAGCATTTTCAAGGTGTCTTTACGATGACGAAGGCAGAGAGCGGCCTTGTGCAGTTCTCCACTTATATCGCTTATTTCCTGATGGCGCTCCCTGCCGGTATGTTCATGAAACGGTTCGGGTATAAGAAAGGGATTATTTTAGGGTTATGCCTGTTTGCTGTTGGTGCGTTCGCTTTTATTCCGGCGGCTTATCTGCATTCGGCATCTCCATTCCTGATCGCCCTTTTTGTGATTGCCTGTGGGCTTTGTATTCTGGAAACGGCAGCCAACCCTTATTCCACGATTTTAGGGCCGGAGGAATCGGGGGCGCAACGCCTGAATTTGTCTCAATCGTTTAACGGGTTAGGTTGGATTTTAGGCCCGCTGGTCGGTGGCATGCTGATATTCGGTGGCGAGGAGAGCGATCCGTTTACGTTGACGAAACCATATATCCTGGTTGGCTCGGTTGTTTTACTGGTAGCCATTCTTTTCATCTTTACCAAACTACCCGAAGTACAGGTGGAAGAAGATACGGATGCGGAAGAAAAAGAATATGTACCCGCATCCGGTACTGCCTCCATGTGGAGACATCCGCAGTTTGTCCGGGCTATTATTGCACAGTTTTGCTATTGTGCTGCCCAGACGGGAATTTTCAGTTTCTTCATTAATTATGTGACGGAAGTCGATACTTCGATGACGAATATTGAGGCTTCGCGTATCTTGGCTTTCGGAGGAATGGCTTTGTTTATGATCGGCCGTCTGTCCGGCAGTTTTACGATGAAGTGGATGTCTCCGGCCCGTCTCCTGACATGGTTCGCTTTGGCGGATGCTGTCTGTATGGCGTTGGTCGTCGTGTCTGTCGGTACGGTTTCTTTGTATGCGCTCTATCTTTCTTTTTTCTTCATGTCCATTATGTTCCCGACAATCTTTGCACTCGGCCTGGAAGGTATGGGTTCTTCTACAAAGAAAGCATCATCCTATATCGTTATGGGAGTAGCAGGCGGAGCCTTTGCCCCAATGCTGATGGGATATATCGGGGCCGATAACATGGCGATTGGGTTTGTGATTCCGTTGTTGTCTTTCCTGTATATCCTGTATTTTGCTTTGCGGTGCAAGAAGAAATAACATAAAAACAATCTCTATTTATACTGTCATACTATCATACTTTGCCTTCTGCCGATTGAATATTAAGGTGTACAAAAAATGATAGGAGGCATGATGGTTGTTTTTCCACTATCATATTATCATAAAGACAAGCACATTTTTTATCAAAGCATATAGCTTATTTTTAAGTAACTACCTATCTATTCTTTTTGAGACCCGGATCTCGGTTCCTCTGATACCTGGGTCTCGATACCGTGCAGATGGGGGTCGGAATCCTGCTGGAATAAGGGTTTTCACGAGAAAACTTGCTTGCTTTTTGTTAAATTTGTCCGTTACTTTTGAAAGAAACAAAGGTAACGGACAAATCGCGGTAGCTGCCTTCCTATGAGTGCTATTGGTTCAACATTTGATATAACTTATCCAGCTTCGGAGCCATGATGATTTCGGTACGGCGGTTTTTAGCACGGCCGTCGGCTGTCTCATTGTCGGCAACAGGCATGAATTCGCCGCGGCCGCAAGGTTGTATCTGCAAAGGTTTGACACCGTAGTCCTTTGTCAGGATGCGGACGACCGAAGTGGCGCGGATGACACTGAGATCCCAGTTGTCTTTAAACTGGGCGGTGTTGATCGGCTTGCTATCGGTGTGCCCTTCGATATAAACGTCGATGTCGGATTGTTTGTTAAGGACTTCGGCGAGTTTGGCCAAAGCCTCCTTGCCACGCTTGTCGACACGGGCGCTTCCCGATTCGAAAAGAAGTTTGTCTGACATGGCAACGTAGACTTTTCCGTCTTTTTCGCGGACGGTCAGTTCGTCGCTACTGAAACCCAGGAGGGCATCCTTTACACTGTTGAGCAAGTTCTGTACCCGTTCAGTCTGTGCATTGATCATATCCTGTAGTTCGTTGATCGTCCGTTCGCGTTCATCCAGTTCGTTCATCTTCTGGCTCAGGAGTGAATTCAATTTTTCCTGCTCCGTCATGTTGGTGTTGAGCATGCTTTGATAGTTGCGGATGTTCTTGCCCATGCGGGTGGTATCCCGTTCAAGTGAAGCAAGACGTGAAGTGAGGCCGTCGTTGTTGTCACGGCAGTTTACAAGCTGATTCTGCAGGTCGTCTCCCCGGGCAATGGCTTCCAGGCGTCCGTTTTCGGCTAGCAGATACTTTTTTTTCGTTACACAAGAAGTGCAGACAAGCAGTACGGAGACTGCAACTAATAGAACTTTTTTCATTTTGTAGACAATTTTAGCGAATGTAATATTTATTACACATAACTAGTACTGGGTTTAGAATATTTGCAAATAATTAAACTATAATTAAGGTAGTATGAAAGTAGGGGAAATAATGGACACCTCTGAATAATATGCTATATTTGCTTCCTCATAGCAGAATAAGAAGATGGGAAAAGTATTGATTATCGATGATGAGAAGCAAATTTTAAGCCTCCTGTCCCGTATTATCGGGCTGGAAGGTTATGAAGTGTTCCAAGCAACCAACTGCAAAGTAGGTATCAAGCAGCTCGAACAGAACGATCCCGAAGTGGTGCTCTGTGATGTTTGCCTGCCAGACGGGAGCGGTGTGGAGCTTGTCTCTGAACTGAAACGCCTGCGTCCCCTTTCGGAAGTGATCTTGCTTACGGCCCACGGTAATATCCCCGACGGAGTACAAGCTATCAAGAACGGTGCGTTTGACTATATCACCAAAGGTGACGACAACAATAAAATCCTTCCCTTGATTGCAAAGGCGATGGAAAAGGCTACCGTTGCCTACAGCCAGCAGAAGGCTGTAGGCAAACAGTATTCGTTTGCCACTGTCATCGGCCGTTCGCCTGCTATAGAGGAGGCTGTTTCTTTGGCACGCAAGGTTGCCGCCACGGATGTTCCCGTCTTGCTCACCGGAGAGACCGGGACTGGCAAAGAAGTGTTTGCACAGTCCATCCACCAGCACAGTTCCCGCAGTGATAAAGCCTTTGTCGCTATCAACTGCTCCTCTTTCAGTCGCGATCTGTTGGAAAGCGAGATGTTCGGGCATAAGGCGGGAGCTTTCACCGGTGCACTCAAAGAGACGAAAGGACTGTTTGAGGAAGCAGACAACGGCACGATCTTCCTCGACGAGATCGGTGAGATGGCGTTCGATCTTCAGGCCAAGTTACTCCGTATTCTCGAAACCGGTGAATTCCTCAAGATTGGAGACACGAAACCTGTCAAGGTGAATGTGCGTGTGATAGCCGCCACCAACCGTGACTTAGCAAAAGAAATTGCCGACGGCCATTTTCGTGAGGACTTGTTTTACAGGCTTTCTGTTTTCCATATTCACCTGCCGCCGCTCCGCGAACGGGTGGACGACATTCCTCTGCATGTCGAGGCGTTTGTTTCCGCACTGTCTTCTAAGATAGGAAAGACCATCCGCACGATCTCGCCGGACTATGTCCGTATCTTGAAACGGTATCCTTGGAAAGGGAATGTCCGTGAACTGCGCAATGTCGTGGAGCGCAGCCTCATTATCTCCGATGGAGACACCTTGACTGCAGACACCTTGCCGCTCACAATACAGAACCCTCAAGATAATACCGACAGCAGCTATTCCGGCTTCGACCTTGACGGCGTAGAGAAGATGCATATTCAAAAGGTATTGAAGTATACCAACGGCAACAAGACGGAAACCTCCCGCCTGTTAGGTATCGGCTTGACGACCCTCTACAGGAAGATCGAAGAATATGGCCTTTGATTGTGAAATAGAATTGGCGGTAGGGCGAAAAGGCGCTGGTGTGTTGAGAGTGTCGAATGCATTTTGGAATCCCCGGTTGGAAGATGCACATTCAAAGTCTGCATCGGTATGACTGCCGGTGTAGACGAGTCGTACCAGGTGCTGTCGGTTTTCTGATACAGGACGTTGCTGGACAGTTTGTTGCAGTTGAATATTGACCAGATAATAATAGCATAAGCGTATGGATAAGTTCTTAAGACTGAAAATAAAAACGAAACTGACCTTCGGGATCGGCCTTTTGTTTACGATGATCGTTCTGCTGGGCGGGCTGGCTGTGCAGAATATTACGGATATGTCTTCCGACACGCAGAATATCTTGGCGGATAATTATAATTCGCTTCTTTATTCTCGCCGGATGTTGGATGCCCTCGAACGGATCAAGAACGATCCGCAGGCACGTGCGGAGTTTGAAAAGAACCTGGATTTGCAGCAAAAGAATATCACGGAGATCGACGAGAATGTGGCGACGGCGCATCTGGTCGCACAATATGAGGCGATGCACCGGGACCTGAACGATACGACTATACAGCGTGTCAGGATGGCACTTAACGATATCATGAGTCTGAATATGGCGACGATCTACCGGAAAAGCAAGGTAGCCGAGCGTACGGCGGACCAAGCATTGTTATGGATTTGCATTATCGCGGTGGCTTGTGTCCTGATTGCTTTTGCTTTCCTGATCCGCTTGCCCCGTTCCATTACGTCGCCGATCCGTAAACTGACCGACGGGATCTTGGAGATTGCTAACCACAATTACGAAAAGAGACTCGACTTGGGCGATAACCAGGAGTTTGCCGAAGTTGCCTCCTCGTTCAACCGGATGGCGGAACGCTTGACGGAATACAGGAAGAGCACGTTGGCTGACATTATCCAGGCCAAAAAATATATTGAAGCGATTGTCAACAGCATCACTGAACCGATAATCGGGCTCGATCGGGACCGTTCCATTCTTTTTGCTAATGATGAGGCGCTCACCATCCTGAATCTGAAACGTGAGAATGTGATGGGAAAGTCTGCTACCGAACTGGCGTTGAAAAACGACTTGCTGCGCCGGCTGGTACGCGAACTGATACAGCACGACAAGAAAAAGGAGCCCTTAAAGATCTATGCAGATGATAAGGAAAGCTATTTTCAGGCCAAATATATCCCGATCCATGTGATGGATGGCGATGGACGTGAGACAGAGTATGTGGGCGATGTGATCCTCCTGAAAAATATTACCGAGTTCAAAGAGTTAGACTCTGCCAAGACGACTTTTATCTCTACTATTTCCCATGAATTGAAAACCCCGATCTCTGCTATTCTTATGAGTCTCAAATTGCTGGAGGATAAACGTATAGGAGATATGAACGATGAGCAGATCGCGCTTGCCGGAAGTATTCGAGAAAGCAGCGACCGCCTGCTCGAAATTACCGGTGAATTGTTGAAAATGACACAAGTGGAGGCAGGCAAGTTGCAACTGAATCCGAAGATCACGAAGCCGATTGAACTGATCGATTATGCGATCAAGGCGAACCGTGTGCAGGCGGAGCGCTTCAATTGCCATATCGAAGTGGAGTATCCTGAAAAAATATCCAAGCTCTTTGTAGACAGTGAGAAGATCGCCTGGGTACTCACGAACCTCCTTTCCAACGCCATCCACTACACGCCGGAGAATGGCCGTATCGTTATCGGTGCGCATCAGGTGGACAAGAAAGTGGAAATATTCGTGCAGGACTTTGGGAAAGGAATTGACCCGCGTTACCATCAGAGTATCTTTGACCGTTATTTCCGCGTTCCCGGCACGAAAGTACAGGGAAGCGGCCTCGGTCTTGCCATCAGTAAAGACTTTGTCGAAGCCCATGGCGGCACGATTCGTGTGGACAGCGAAGTCGGCAAGGGAAGTACTTTTGTCATAACCTTTGATGTTTGATATCGCTTGGAAGTGACAAAAGATCTCTACATTAAAACAACTGGATCATCAACAGTCCCAACGCCACCGACACTCCGGTAGCGACCAGTCCCGGCATCATGAACGAATGGTTTAGGACATATTTGCCGATATGCGTCGTTCCGGTACGGTCGAAGTTGATGGCGGCGACCACGGTCGGATAGTTGGGAATGAAGAAGTAGCCATTGACTGCCGGGAAAAGGGCGATTAGCATATAAGGAGAGATTCCGAGGGCGATTCCTAACGGCAACATGGCACGGATGGTTGCTGCCTGGCTGAACAAAAGTATGGACATCACGAACAGGGCCAGACCGAAAAGCCATGGCATTTCTGTTACGATATGTTCGATCGAGCCTTTCAGTTCCGCCATGTTCCCACCGATAAAGGTATCACCCATCCAGGCGATACCGAAAATCGCGACGACCGCTTGCATACCGGCGGAGAAGACGGAACCTTGTACGGCTTTTATCCCGTCTGTCCGGGTGACGAGCAGGATAAGGGCGGCGGCCGAGAGCATCAGAATCTCGATGATATGCGCCATCTGCATTTGTCGGAGACTGCCATCGGGCAGGCTGAACCAAGGGCGCAGTTCTGTCATCGAGCCGAACAGGACGATACCGATTGTCGCTGCTATGAATATAATCACCGACAGGAGGGCTGCATGATGGTTTTCGACTCCTTTCGCCCTATATTTGTCACTTGTGAACTCCTCGTTTGCGACACGGCGCAGGTATTCGGGGTCTTCCGCCAGTTCCTTTCCGACATGTAGCGAGCAGAATGCTCCTGCCAGGACACCGATCAACGTGCAGGGAACGGAGATCATCAGAATGTCCATCAATGATATATTATGTCCCGACAACATACTGAGCAATGCTACGGTTGCCGCCGAGATCGGGCTGGCCGTAATTGCCTGCTGAGACGCGATCACAGCAATCCCCAACGGCCGTTCGGGACGTATCTTCGTTTCCGTTGCCACTTCCGCTATCACGGGAAGGACCGAATAAGCCACATGTCCCGTTCCCGCAATAAATGTGAAGATATAAGTAACCAACGGGCTTAGGAGCGTAATCTTGGAGGGATTCTTGCGCAGCAATTTTTCCGCCCATTTCACCATCAGGTCCAGTCCGCCGGCTGCCTGCATGCAACTGGCAGCGGCGATGACGGCAACGATCATCAGCATTACATCGATGGGAGGGGAAGTCGGTTCCAAGCCGAATACGAAAGTGAGGATGGCCAGTCCTAAGCCACCTAATACTCCTAAACCGATACCGCCGAGACGGGCTCCGATGATAATTGCAATTAAAACGAATAGTAATTGTAACAACATGTCTTGTAAAATGCAGATTTAGTTTGTAAAGGTTGCAAATTTAATTATTTTTGTTGCGCTAAGTACTACAAAAAACAATTAATACGAATGAAAAGAATCTATTTTGCAGCTTTGGTAGGCTTGTTTGGGTGCGTGTCGGCATTGTCGGCACAAGGACGGAGTGAGCTTCTGTTGGAAAAAAACTGGAAGTTCACCCGCGAAGACAACAATGAGTTTATAAAGCCAGCTTTCGATGACAGTAAGTGGCAGTCCGTGACTGTCCCCCATGATTGGGCGATCTACGGCCCTTTCAGTTCCCTGAACGACAAACAGGAGGTCGCTATCTCGCAGGACGGCCAGAAGGAAGCGATGGAGCATGCAGGACGTACCGGCGGGTTGCCGTTTGTCGGTGTGGGTTGGTATCGCACCGAGTTCGACGTTCCGCAGTTTCAGGCAGGCAAGCGGGCAACGATCCTGTTTGACGGGGCGATGAGCCATGCCAATGTCTATATCAATGGGCAAAAGGTCGGTTATTGGCCGTATGGTTACAACTCCTTCCACTTCGATATCACGAAATATCTGAAGCCGGGCGAGAAGAACACGTTGGCTGTACGTTTGGAAAACCTGCCGGAATCTTCCCGCTGGTATCCAGGTGCCGGACTTTACCGGAATGTTCACCTGATCATTACCGAAGACGCCTATATTCCGGTTTGGGGTACCTATATCACGACTCCTTCGGTAAATGAGAAGTTTGCTAAAGTGAACGTGCGCACCAAAGTGGTGCTTCCCGAAGGCGCCGATCCCGCCAAATATAGCGTGGAAACCAGCGTGTGGAATCCGAACAAGCAGAAGCTGACGGCTGTCCGCACTTCTCTTGCGCAGATGAAATATAACAACAATCAGGCAGAGCAGGAGTTTGTCATCCAAGCCCCGTCTTTATGGTCTCCTGAAATGCCTGCATTGTATTCTGCGGAAACCCGTCTGTATGAAGGCGACAAGCTGAAGGATATTTATACAACTCCTTTCGGTATCCGCTCGATTGAGATAATCCCGGACAAGGGTTTCTTCCTAAATGGTAAGCGTACTGTCTTTAAGGGCGTTTGCAATCACCACGATCTCGGTCCGTTGGGGGCGGCCGTCAACGATGCTGCTATCCGTCGCCAGATACGGATCCTGAAAGACATGGGGTGTAATGCGATCCGTACTTCCCACAATATGCCTGCTCCTGAATTGATAAGGGCTTGTGACGAAATGGGTATGATGATCATGGCGGAGAGTTTTGACGAATGGAATGTGGCTAAATGCAAGAACGGTTACAATCTGCTCTTCGATGAATGGGCGGAGAAAGACCTTGTGAACCTGCTTCATAATTTCCGCAACAACCCGAGCGTTGTCATGTGGTGTATCGGTAACGAAGTGCCCAACCAGTGGAACGAAGGGGATTGCAAGATTGCCAAATGGTTGCAGGATATCTGCCATCGTGAAGATCCGACACGTCCGGTAACTCAGGGAATGGATGCTCCTGATGCCGTGGTCAACAATAATTTTGCAGCCGTGATGGATGTGGCCGGTTTCAACTATCGTCCTTTCAAGTACAAGATAAACTATAAGAAGTTGCCGCAGCGGATCGTTTTAGGCAGCGAAACAGCCTCGACAGTAAGTTCCCGCGGCGTTTATAAATTCCCGGTCGAACGCAAGGCGATGGCGAAATACGATGACCACCAAGCTTCCTCTTACGACGTGGAACATTGTGGCTGGTCCAATCTTCCGGAAGACGACTTTATCCAGCATGAAGATTTACCGTATTGTATCGGTGAGTTTGTGTGGACTGGCTTCGACTATTTGGGTGAACCGACTCCTTATTATACGGATTGGCCAAGTCATAGTTCCCTGTTCGGCATCATTGACCTTGCGGGTATTCCGAAGGATCGTTTCTATCTGTATCGTAGCCATTGGAACAAAACGGCACGTACGTTGCATATCCTGCCTCATTGGACCTGGCCGGGACGTGAAGGGGAGGTGACGCCTGTATTTGTGTACACGAATTACCCTTCTGCCGAGCTGTTTATCAACGGTAAGAGTCAAGGAAAACGTACGAAAGATCTGAGTGTTGAATTGGACAGCAGCTATACGGAGGCCGCCCAAAAGAGCTTCGAGCGCCAGAAACGTTACCGCCTGATGTGGATGGATACGAAATACGAGCCGGGAACCTTGAAAGTGGTTGCTTATGACAAGGATGGCAATGCTGTTGCCGAAGAGGAAGTTCATACAGCCGGCAAGCCTCATCATATCGAACTGACTGCTGACCGCGACCGCCTGAAAGCCGATGGCAAGGATCTCTCTTTTATCAATGTCCGTGTTGTCGACAAGAACGGTAACCTTTGTCCCGACGCCACCCACAAGGTGAAGTTCAACGTCCGCGGTTCCGGTTCTTATCGTGCGGCCGCTAACGGTGATCCTTCGTCACTCGAATCTTTCCAAGCTCCGCAGATGTCCCTTTTCAAAGGACAGCTGACGGCAGTCGTACAGACAGAAGAAACACCGGGTGTCATTGTCTTCGAAGCCTCTGCTTCGGGTGTGAAAAGTGCAAAAATAGAACTGATCAGCGAATAAGTCGAATTTCGTGATCATCCCGATAAAAGCGAATAGGCATCGGATTGGAAACGGGCAGGTATCCGTTATGAATCCGATGCCTATCTGTTTTTTATTTGTTGGTAACGATATTTCCAAACACATCGAACTCGACCGTTACGGCCTGCCCGTTGTGGATGACATTGAATTTGTGGAATGCACCGTTGGCATCGGTAAACATGTAAATGGATTCCACTTGGTCATTTCCGTATTCGGAAGCCTTGAATGCATCCATGATAACTGTCGGGACTTCCTGCTCTGAAACTTTCCAGGTCGTACTTTTCCATGTATATATCTGGGTTAATTCGACAATCTTTAAAGTCTTCCCGTCGAGGATTGCCAACTGTACACCGAAAGTCGTGTTTTCTATATCCAGCAACTCAGCTCCCTGGAAGGTCAGTTCCATCAGGTCGGCCACTTTTTCGGGGACGGAGATAGGTCGGTCAACATCATCTTTAGCATTATCGACCGCTTTGATCAGGTCGCCGTATAAAGTGTAATACAAGTCAGTCTCCTGTTCTGCCTTTTCTACTTCTACTTTATATACGGTTCCCATTCCGGCTCTGCCGATGGTATCGGCTTCCTCGATCTTCCAACCGGCATATTTGCCTTGTTTGATATCGTTCGAGATAGCCGTAGGCAACTGGTTAAGCGGCAAGTCCGTCTTAATCATGGCCCATACTCCGAGATGGTCGAACCAGGCGGTGTTATCGAGCGAGTTGTTTTCAAAGTCAATTACATAATAATCGTCATTGACTGTCCATTCTGTGTCGCGGGCATCCGGATATTTGGCATTGAAAGCGTCCAGGATGGTTTTAGGAGGTTCGATGCCGCCCGGTATGTTTTCGTCGTCTTTGCTACAGCCGGCAAAGAGCAGGGCGAACCCCACGAAGATCGTAAAGACTGAAATTTTAGTGTTCATAATTTATCGTTTTAATTTGTTACGAATAAACAACAACCGGGATGGAAAAGTTTTCTCAAAACCGAACACACTGTCCGATATTGAACACTTGTTTTGAAGTGTATTTCCATATAATCAATGATTTATGTTTTTGGCACGGAGTTTGCCCTGTGAAAGCCGTCAAGGTAGAAATGCCGGGAAAAGAAGAATTAAAGCAATATTAAATATGGACAGAGAGATTTCAAAAGAAGTACAGAGAAAGGAGCAACGTAAACAGTTTATCAGGATAGGGACAGCTGTCGGCGGTTTTATCGTCCTGATCGTAGTCGTGATCTCCATGCTTCAGACCAGCCTTAAACGGAAAGACCTCAATATTTCGACAGTCGATAAGGGAGTGATAGAAGTTTCGGTCAGTGCGTCTGGCAAAGTGATCCCCGCGTTTGAGGAAATCATCAATTCACCGATCAACTCTCGTATTGTGGAGGTGTATAAGCGAGGCGGGGATTCGGTCGATGTCGGCACGCCTATCCTGAAACTGGATTTGCAGAGCGCCGAGACGGAGTATAACAAGCAGTTGGACGAGGAACAGATGAAGAGCCTGCAACTGGAACAGCAACGCGTGACGAACCACAACAAACTTTCGGAAATGGAAATGAACCTGAAAGTCTCCCGCATGGAGCTGGATCGTAAAGCGGTCGAACTCCGTAACGAACGCTATTTAGACAGCTTGGGAGCCGGTACGACCGATAAAGTCCGCCAGGTGGAACTTGATTATAATGTGAGTATCCTCAAACTGAAGGAAGACGAGCAGAAATATAAGAACGAACAGGCGCTGGCCGAAGCGGATCTGAAAGTAAAAGAGCTGGAACTGAATATCTTCCGTAAAAGCCTTGCCGAAACTCGGCGTACGTTGGAAGATGCCCAAATCCGTTCACCTCGTAAGGCGATCCTGACCTATGTGAACAACGAGATCGGCTCGCAGATAGGCCAGGGAGCGAAGGTGGCAATCGTTTCCGACTTGTCTCATTTCAAGATCGAAGGTGAGATTGCCGATACCTACGGAGACCGTATTGCTGCCGGCAGTAAGGCGGTTATCAAGATCGGCAGTGAAAAACTGGACGGGACGGTCAGCGATGTTACTCCTTTGTCGAAGAACGGCGTGATCTCTTTCACGGTCCAATTGGAGGAAGACAATCATAAGCGTCTTCGTTCCGGTTTGAAGACCGATGTCTATGTGATGAATGCTGTGAAAGACGATGTGCTCCGCATTGCCAACTCTTCTTATTATGTGGGAAAAGGAGAATACGAACTCTTTGTCGTAAACGGAAACCAGTTGTTGAAACGCAAAGTGCAGTTGGGAGACAGTAATTTCGAATATGTAGAAGTGGTTAGTGGCCTGCAGGAAGGTGACCAGGTCATTGTCTCGGACATGAACGCTTATAAAGACAAGAACAAATTGAAAATAGAAGATTAACGTGTAATAGTAAGTTTTATGATCAAGCAATATATCAAGCAATCCATTCAGATGCTGAAGGAGAATCGTCTTGTCAGTGTCATTTCCATAGCGGGTACAGCCATCTCCATTGCTATGATTATGGTGGTAGTCCTGGTGTTCCAGATACAGTTCGCCAATTTTTATCCGGAGAACAACCGCGACCGGATGATGTATGTGGATAGTGGGACGGAAGTGAAGACCAGTAATGGATGGAACCGGGGAAACATGTCTCCTGAAGCAGTGAAGGAATGTTTCTATTCATTGGAGATACCGGAAGCGGTTTCTGGTTATGCCATGCAGTTGAAGCCTTTATCCATACCAGGGAAACGGATGTATAAAGGATATCAGATCAAATATACGGACACCGGTTTCTGGAAAGTCTTTTCTTTCCGTTTTCTGACCGGTAAACCATTTACGCAAGCGGATTTTGATTCGGGGATTACACAAGCAGTCGTGTCCGAGAGTGTGGCCCGGAAATTATACGGAACGACAGACGTTGTAGGAAAAACTGTGATAATCGATTTGACAACCTATACGGTTTGCGGTGTGGTGAAAGACGTCAGCCGTGCCGCCGATACGGCTTTCGGTGACGTGTGGGTCCCCTATACGACCGACCGTATCCTGATGACGAATACCAGTTCCGAAAATATGGCCGGCTGGTTTTCTATCTGCCTGTTGGCAAAGGACAGCCGTGATTTCGAAGCGATCCGGCATGAATTGTTGAAGCAGATAGAACGTTATAACGGGATGAAGCAGGATGCGAAGATTAATTTCTTCGAGAATCCTATTACACGTTTTGACATAGCGATCGGTTCGATCGGGCAACGTAAGGTGGATGTGAAAGATTATCTTTTGGAAACCGGTAGCCTTTTGTTGTTTCTGCTGCTTGTGCCTGCTTTGAACCTGTTGGGTGTAACACAGTCTGCCGTGCAAAAACGACGTGCGGAGATGGGAGTGCGTAAAGCATTTGGAGCGACTTACGGCGTGTTGGTTCGCCAGATATTGTACGAGAACAGTGTGATTACGTTGATCGGCGGTCTGGTTGGTCTGCTCCTTTCCCTGTTGCTTTTGCCTGTTTGCAAAGATTTTTTGCTACAAAGCCGTGATACGGCTTTAAGCGGGGATATGATTTTCCAGCCGGCTGTGTTTTTATTGGCTTTGTTTTTCAGCTTACTGCTGAATCTGCTTTCGGCAGGCATACCGGCGATGCGCATTGCCCGTCAGAAAATTGTCATATCCCTGAAAGACGGAGAATAGTTTAACTTATAAATTAAGAAGACGATGATCAAGCACATATTGAAAATAATCTGGCATCAACGGCGGAATAACGGTTGGATATTTGTGGAACTATTATTGGTTTTTGCCGTGTTATGTATTATGATGGATTCTTTGTTAGTGAATCTGTATACCTATTACAAGCCGTTGGGCTTCGATATAACGAATGTTTATAAGGTGAATATCGGCAAGATGAGCCCTGAAATACCGGGATATGTCCCGGATTCGTTGCTTACGACTACCGATGGAGAAGATCTGGTCCGTTTGGTTGACAACATCCGTCGGGCTCCGCAGGTGGATGAAATATGTTTGGCGATGAATTCTTGTCCGTATACCTGGTCGAACAGTTGGTCCCAGTTGGTACGGGCGGATGCTGATACAAGCGTAAAGGCCAATTATTACCAGATGTTTAATGTGACTGTTTCTTATTTCGATGTCTTGCGGATTAGTGACAGGGAGGGCCGTCCGATACGTCCGATCGTGGAGGAAAGTACAGGCGATATTGTCATATCGGGGGATATGGAGACTGATTTCTTCCAAGGGCGGTCCGGCAAAGGTAAGCAGGTGAAATGGGGTTCCAAGAGTACGACTTCCGAAACGGTTGCTGCCGTTACCTCTCCCATCCGTCAGAACGAATATGTGAAAAGCAAACCTTGCTTCTATTATTTGATGAGGACCGACGAAGATATTGCCAAATCAGCTTCCGATGCAAAGCCTCAAAATATGGACTGTCTGGTCCGCATGAGAAACGGGTTTCGTATGGAAGATATGGATAGTTTCCTGGAGAAAATGGGTGAACGGCTGTCAGTGAATAACCTGTATGTATCGAGTGTCATCCCGTTGGAGGAACAACGTCCGGTTATACTGAAAAGCAGTATAGACAATCTGAAGAAGAAAATAGCTCTTGTCGGTTTTATGCTGGTGAATGTCTTTTTCGGTATTGTCGGCACATTTTGGCTCCGTACGCAGTATCGCCGCGGTGAAATGGGACTTCGTTCGGCTCTTGGTGCTTCCCGTGGCACATTGAAATGTTTTTTGAACGTGGAAGGTCTTTTCTTGCTGATCTTTACGATTCCGGTGGTTTTGGTGTTTATATTCAATATGCTCTATTTCGATTTGCCGGACACAGACCGATTGGCTTACACCTGGTGGCGTTTTCTTGTCACTTTCGGAAGCAGTTGTCTGTTGCTGGCCGGTATGATCTGGCTCGGTATCTGGTTCCCGGCACGCAGGATTGCAAAGATGAATCCGGCGGAGGCTTTGCATTATGAATGAAAAGATTTATGGGATGTTCATCATTGGCCATAAGCAAGAAATCATAAATTATAAATCGTAAATATCTTTTCTCATGTTCAGACAGTATTTTAAACAAGCTATCCAGATATTGAAGGAGAATCGCCTTACCAGTGTGATCTCGATTCTTGGAACGGCACTTTCGATTGCGATGATACTGGTGGTGATTCTCCAGTTCCAAATCAAGCTGGTCGGTTTTCGACCGGAGTCGAACCGGGACAGGATGCTTTATATCATGGGGATACGGGCAGATTCACGGGATAGTGAAACCCGGAATTCGACCGCCATGTCCGATGGTGTCGTGAAGGAATGTCTTTATCCGCTTCAAACCCCCGAAGCGGTGACGGCGATAGCGAGTGGCAAGGTGATCGTCTCGCTGTCGGACCGCCAGCTGTTCGAGGAGTATGTGATAAAGTATACCGATCCCGGTTTCTGGAAGGTCTTTGATTTCCGCTTCATTTCCGGCAAACCGTTTACGGAGGCGGATTTCATTTCCGGCTTGCCTCGTGTGGTCATTACGAATACGTTGGCCCGCAAGCTTTTCGGATCGGAAGACCCGATCGGAAAAGAGGTGTTGATGGGCTATGTGCCGTATGCCGTTACGGGAGTGGTGGAAGCTCCGACGCGGGCAGCCAACAGTGCTTATGCGGATGTTTGGGTTCCCTATACCAGCAATACGAATTATGTGAACGGTAGGTCGTGCGGTGGTGTCTGCGGTAGTTTCCAAGGGGTTATCCTAGCTTATTCGGCAAGTGATTTCGAGGCGATCCGTGCGGAAATCAAACAAGCGGTCAGCCGTTATAATGCTGCCGGCCGTGAGTTTGTCTTAGGAATGAACTTCGTGTTTTCCCGCTTGGACGTAGCGTTGGGATCGAATG
Source organism: Parabacteroides merdae ATCC 43184 (assembly GCF_025151215.1). Lineage (NCBI taxonomy): Bacteria > Pseudomonadati > Bacteroidota > Bacteroidia > Bacteroidales > Tannerellaceae > Parabacteroides > Parabacteroides merdae. The sequence continues at coordinate 2,050,753 of NZ_CP102286.1, read as the reverse complement.
ATATGGACGGAGGTATCCGGAGGGGATGGAAAGAATATCTGACGCAAACGGCTCCTTTGTTGTTGTTCCTGTTGTTGGTGCCGACATTGAACCTGACAGGTGTCGTCCAATCGTCCGTTCAAAAACGCCGCTCCGAGGTGGGGCTTCGTAAAGCGTTCGGGGCAACGAAAGGACGTCTGTTGATGCAGGTCTTATGCGAGAATCTGATTATCACTCTGATCGGGGGCTTGATCGGAATCGTCCTGTCTGTTATCTTGCTCCAACTCGGCAAGTCGTTCCTTTTGACAAAGGATACAGTGGTTACTTTCGAGATGCTTTTCAAGCCTGTCCTGTTTGCCGCCGCCCTTTTCTTCACTCTACTGTTGAATCTGCTGAGTGCCGGCCTTCCGGCAATCCGGATCTCCCGTGAACAAATTGTGGAAGCATTGAACAATAAATAAATCCAATACAATGATCAGACATATTTTAAAGATAATGTGGAACCAGCGCCGCAGCAACGGCTGGATATTTGCAGAGTTGGCGGTGGTGGCTGCAGTGCTCTGGATGATGATAGATACGTTCTGGGTGGATTACCGGACATATCATGCTCCTTTAGGCTTCGATATCGGAAACGTATGGCGTTTTAAGTTAAGCGATTTGGATGCAAAGGCGCCGGGCTACGTGCCTGATTCTCTCTATCATTCGTCCGATCCGGAAGATTTGACGCGGTTGATGACTCAGATCCGTCAGAACCCGGAAGTGGAGGATGTTTGTGTCACTTTCTATTCTTGTCCCTATTCGAACGGCAATTCCTGGAGGGAAGTCAAGCCGGTGGATGGCGACACGATCTATGCGGCCCATATGGAGTCGTTCCAAATGCGCAATGTCACACCGGAATATTTCCGCCTTTTCCGTATCCGGACGGTCGACGGAGAACCGGTCTACGACAAGGTTGCCGGACGGCATAACGTGATTGTGATCACACCGGAAATGGCGGAAGGTTTCTATCACGGTGCCCCGAATATTGTCGGTCGTCGCGTGTATCATGGCGGTCATGATCTGTCATCCGAGATCGCTGCGGTTTCCACTTCCATCCGCACGAACGAATACGAACGTCCGGAAGCCTCTTATTTCCAGTGCTTGGAAGGTGAAACTTACAATTCAACTGTCAGTAGCTTCGGTGCCAGCAGCGCAGAGTTCTGTGTTCGGATGAAACGTCCTTATACGCAGAACGAGATGAACCTGTTCCTGGACGGAATGGGAGAGAGGCTGAAGGTCAACAATCTTTATGTCTACGGCATTACCCCGATCTCCTCTTTCCGTGAACAGCAATTGAGTCAGAAAGAACGGGAGGCGAATAACAAAATCTCCTTGATGGTCTTTATGTTGGTAAATGTCTTCTTTGGCATCATCGGCACTTTCTGGCTTCGTATGCAGAACCGCAAAGGAGAGATCGGGCTCCGGATGGCTTTGGGGGCTCACCGTATCACGTTGGAACGCTATATGTATACCGAGGGACTTTGTTTGCTTGCCTTTACATTGCCCTTGTTGATCATCTTTGCCTTTAATATGGTTTATATGGACCAGCTCGATTCTTACCGCCAACCGCTTACATTTATGCGTTTTCTCATGACTTTCGGTTTTACCTATCTTCTGATGGGTGTCATGATCTGTATAGGTGTTTGGTTCCCAGTGCGCAAGGCGGTACGATTGGCTCCGGCGGAGGCGTTACGTTACGAGTGATGCAAAAACGGACAATGTGTTCAATATTGGACACATTGTGTTTTGTCTGATAATTGATTAATAGATATTTACTTCTTTGGTACGCAATTTGCCGATTGGAAGCACATACAAAGAATATAATAACAACGGGCAGCTTCAACCCTGTCTACAACAAACAATAACGATTATGATAACACTTACAAATCTTGAGAAGATCTACCGGACGAAAGAAATCGAGACGGTTGCCCTGGAGAACGTGAACCTGACGGTCAATAAGGGAGAATTCCTGAGTATCATGGGGCCTTCCGGTTGTGGTAAATCTACGTTGCTGAACATCATCGGGCTACTGGACGCTCCGACTTCCGGCACGGTCGAGATTGCCGGAATCAATACGATCAATATGAATGACAAGCAACTGGCTGAGTTCCGTAACCAGAAGTTAGGTTTCGTCTTCCAGTCTTTCCATCTGATCAATTCGCTGAACGTACTCGATAATGTCGAACTGCCCCTTCTTTACCGTAAGGTCAGCGCCAAGGAACGCCGTGAAGCCGCCGTCGCCGTGCTCGAAAAGGTCGGTCTCTCGCACCGCATGCGCCACTTCCCGACGCAGCTCTCCGGCGGCCAGTGCCAGCGTGTCGCCATCGCCCGTGCCATCGTCGGCAATCCCGACATCATCCTTGCCGACGAACCGACCGGTAACCTGGACTCCAAGATGGGAGCTGAAGTCATGGAACTGCTCCACAAATTGAACAAGGAAGACGGACGCACCATCGTCATGGTCACCCATAACGAAGAGCAGGCGCGCCAGACCTCACGCACCGTGCGCTTCTTCGATGGGCGGCAGGTGATGTAAAGAGCGCAAAGCGTTGCGCAGCTCTCTGAACACAGATATCTTGCAGGCTCGATGGTTACCTGCATCCGACATGCCTCATTGCTATGAGGTGATAAACCTCAAACCTGTGAGGTGTGTAGCCTCAAACCTATGAGGTAATAAGCCTCATAACTATGAGGCATACTCAATGCAGGTAACCATCGAGGTGTCACACAACGGTAAAGGTGAGATAGCCGTAACGTTCCTTCTTATATAAATGATAAGTAGGAGTGTACTGGCTACCAATGATCGCTTCCCATTCACCGGGCGTAAAGTCGATGTCGGTGGGGAAGCAAAGGCGGTTCACCGAGTTGACGGACATCTTGCTGGAGGGATAGAAATATTCTTCATCGGTAGCGACGCACCGGAGCCTGACGCCGACGCCGGGCAGGCCGCCCATCAGCGTCAGGCGGCTGCCGTAGATCGAGATGAACGGATGGCGTCCGGCAGGAAGCTGGTTGTAAGGTTCGGTGCTGTCAGCAGTGCGAGGTTCGATCTTGAGGCTGACATAGGCCGGACGCGGAGCATTGGCGAACGTTTCCTGTGTGATGTTTTCGACCGGGATGCGTGCCGTGCGCTGCTTCAGTTGAGGCGAAGGACGGAGACAAGGCGTGAGGGTATGTTTCTTGCGGTTGAACTTCTCGCCCAGGCTTTCGAAGCTACCGCTTGCAGTGATCTCCGTACGGCCGAAACCGAAGTCGACGTTAAAGCCTTCTTCGATGGCCTCATAGATTTCGTTTTTGATTATATTGAAAGCCGTGACAAGGGTTTCTTTACCGTATACGTTTCTTTTCTTAACAATACGTTCGGCGATCGTTTCAATGCCGATCGTACTGCGGAAGATGACACTGGCTTTATAGCCTTTGTAGCCAGGCAGATTACTTTTGCTGACGCGGATATACGACTTGGGAGGCTTGATGCCTAATGCTGATTCAGGTAATTCTTTATCCATAATCGTTTGGATTTCAAAAGCTCAAGGCTTAATATGGCTCACTGTTTGTATGAAAAAGCCCGGCTTTATGATCTCTGTGAAGCCGGGCTTAATTTTCTAAAATGTCATGGAAGCATATATGCCGAAGTGTTTATCACTCGCAACAGGGCTGATAGACAGGTTATGCTTCGTGGCAAACGGACGGGTAAAAATGTAAGCGCTTCCGGCTCCGAGAGCGGCTCCCGCCACAACGTCCCACCAGTCGTGCTTTTTGGCATACGTCCGGCTCCATCCGACATACGAGGCAATCGCATAGGCCGGAATTCCCCATTTCCAGCCATAGCGCCGTTGGATGAATGCAGCTCCCGTAAATGAAACTGAGGTGTGCATGGAAGGAAACGAATGTTTGTCGCTACCGTCCGGTCGCTCTTTCTTGATCAGATATTTCAGGGCGTATGTCATACCTATAGTAGAAACTCCTGCCAAAGCGCCTTGCTTCAATCCTTTCCAATCCTGCAACACCAATACGGTGGTCAAACTCGCTACAGGCGTTACAAACGCCAACACGTCACCTGACGTACGGACAGCCTTGCGGCTTCCGCTTATCTCAACCTCCTGCGCCTTTCCCGATAAACAAACGAATAATATGAAAATCAGGGTAAGAATTCGTTTCATTTATAGATATGTCTTATTTGCGTTTATTTGCTTTTTTCAAGAATAAGGCGGCTGATACGTGCCTGTACTTGCATTAGTGTTACAACGTCGATATTTTCAAAGTCAATGTCAATGAGTTTGATTTTGTCTTTTTTAGACATTCTGTGTGGAGAATGTCCCATTTCCTTTACTAAATCATCAATCATTTCTTTAATTTTTTCCGCTCTTTTCGGATAATTTACTGTGCGTGCCATAATCTCCTGTTTTAATGTTTAATTAATAATGGCACAAATATAGGAAAAGAGAATTGTAAAACAATGAAATAAAGGACTATTCTTTTAAATAGTCATTCAGAATCCCAGTTTAGGGAAAAAAATAATCGATCCGACTATGGCGGCTGCTATTGCCATAATTAAGACGGCTCCTGCCGCGAGGTCTTTCGTTTTTTTTATTATTTCGTTGTATTCGGGTGAGACTAAATCTGCCAATGATTCGATGGATGAATTGATTGCTTCTGCCGATAATACGGCTCCGATTACGATCACGACCGCTATCCATTCTGTCTGGGATAAACCGAAGAAAAAGCCGGCAATAACCACACAAATAGCCGCAAAACAATGTATCCACGCATTGTGCTCTTTTTGTATCAATAAACGGATGCCGTTAAAAGCATACCGGAAACTGGCTAGTCGTTTACGGAAAGTGAAGCCGCTGTTTTTCATATTATTTATTGTTTTGAGAGAACGAGACAAAGATACTAATAATACTTCAAAAACGGACACTATGTTCATTTTCGGACACTGTTGTTTGGAACATGTTGCAGATAATCAGTTATATATCTTTTTGGCATAGCTTTTGCCAACGGTAGATCAAAACATTTATTACGATGAAAAAGATCTATATAGCCATCATTTCTCTCCTGTTATCGGATGTCGGATTGCAGGCACAGGAACAAGATACTGTCAGGCTGACCCTCAAAGAAGCGATTAACTTGGCACAAATGCAATCGGTGGATGCTGCAGTTGCCTTGAACGAGCTGAAAACGGCTTATTGGGAATACCGTACACATGTTGCCGACCAGTTACCGGAGATAAACTTCAAAGGGACGCTTCCAGCTTATAGTAAACAGTATACCAAATACCAGCAGTCCGATGGTTCGTACACTTTTGTCCAAAATAATTCGCTCGGCTTGAACGGAGAGATTTCGATTGATCAGAATATAGCTTTGACAGGTGGTAAGATATCGTTGAACTCTTCTCTCGATTTCAACCGGCAGTTGGGGAAAGGGGCTTTCAACGAATATATGAGCGTGCCTATCGGGTTGACGCTTACGCAACCGATTTTCGGTGTGAACGATCAGAAATGGAAAAGGCGTATCGAGCCTGTACGCTATCAGGAAGCGAAAGCCGCTTATATCGAGAGTGTGGAAGGGGTGACGATCAACACGATCGGTTATTTTTTCAATTTGTTGCTGGCGAATGAGAACTTGCATATTGCCAGGCAGAACCTTGAAAATGCCGATAAATTGTACGAGATAGCTGTTGCCAAGCGTAAGATCGGTCATATCTCCGAGAGTGAACTGATGCAGCTGAAGTTGTCTGCCTTGCAGATGAAAGGGAAGTTGACTGAGGCGCAGTCCGGTCTCAATGCCAATATGTTTCAGCTCCGTGCTTTTTTGGGGTTGAGCGAACAGGAAGTGATCGAGCCGATCCTGCCGGAGTCCGCTCCTTCTCTACGGATGATTTATGAGGTTGTGTTACAGAAAGCACAGGAAAACAATTCGTTCGCCAAGAATATTCGTCGTCGTCAGCTGGAAGCCGATTACGAGGTCGCGGCTGCCAAAGGAAACCGCCGCAGTATCAACCTTTTTGCCACGATCGGTTATACCGGAAAAGACCATACGTTTGATGCTGCCTATCACCGGTTAAAGGGAAACCAGGTGGTGGAAGTCGGCATGACGATCCCGATTCTCGACTGGGGTAAGCGCCGGGGCAAAGTGAAGGTTGCCGAGTCTAACCGCGATGTGACATTGTCCAAGATTCGCCAGGAGGAAATCAGTTTCAATCAGGATATTTTCCTGTTGGTGGAAAACTTTAATAACCAGGCTGCCCAATTGGAGATCGCTCAGGAAGCTGATGTGATTGCCGAGAAGCGCTACAAGACTTCTATCGAGACATTCATGATCGGAAAGATCAATATTCTGGACCTGAACGATGCACAACAATCGAAGGATGAGGCTAAACAGAAGCATATCCAGGAATTGTACGACTATTGGAACTACTATTACAATATACGCAGCGTCACTCTTTATGATTTCATTAATGACCAGACTCTTGATGCGGAATTTGAGAAGATCGTGAGGCGATGATTGATTTAATTCTATAAATTTGCAAATCATAAATTTGAAATCATAAATCAATGATCTTGATAATAGACGATGATGCTGCCGTTCGTTCTTCGCTAACTTTCTTGTTGAAACGAGCCGGGTTCGAACCGGAAGCTGTTCCGGGGCCGGAAGAGGCGTTGGTTGTCGTACGCCAGACGACGTTGCAGCTTATCCTGATGGATATGAACTTTACACTGACTACGACCGGTGAAGAGGGTATACAACTACTGAAGCAGGTGAAGGTATTCCAGCCCGATGTCCCGGTTATTCTGATGACGGCATGGGGATCTATTTCGCTTGCCGTACAGGGAATGCAAGCAGGAGCTTTCGATTTTGTGACTAAACCTTGGAATAATCTCGTACTGCTGAAATCTATCCGTACGGCGATCGAACTAAGTGAACAGAAGAAGGAGCAGAAAATGCCATTGAACCGCCTGGATGCCGATAATAAATTTCATTTTGACAAGATCATAGGCCAGAGCGCTCCGTTGATGGATGTGCTGGGGACGGTTTCCCGGATTGCTCCGACCAACGCTTCAGTCCTGATAACCGGAGAGAGTGGAACGGGCAAAGAACTGATTGCCGAGGCGATTCATACGAACAGTTCACGTGCGAAGGAGCCGTTCGTAAAGGTCAACCTTGGCGGACTTTCGCAAAGCCTTTTCGAGAGTGAGATGTTCGGGCATAAGAAAGGAGCGTTTACCGATGCTTATATCGATCGTACCGGACGTTTCGAGATGGCAAATAAAGGGACGATCTTTCTCGATGAAATCGGCGATCTCGAACTGTCTTGTCAGGTGAAGTTGTTACGTGTTCTGCAAGACCAGACGTTCGAGGTTTTGGGCGATAGCCGTCCTCGCAAAGTCGATATCCGTGTGGTTAGCGCGACAAACCGTAACCTGCGTGAAATGGTGGTAGAGCGCATGTTTCGGGAAGATTTGTTTTATCGCATCAACTTGATAACCGTCCACCTACCTGCGCTTCGTGAGCGTAAAGACGATATTCCTCTGTTGGTACGCTATTTTGCCGACAAACAATCGGAGATAAACGGCTTGCCTACCGTCCGCTTTTCGTCGGAAGCCTTGACCTTCCTGCAAAAGCTGCCTTATCCTGGTAATATCCGTGAGTTGAAGAATTTGGTGGAACGGACGATATTGGTATCAGGCAAGGCTGTTTTGGAAGCCTCTGATTTCGAGAGCCAGTGCTTCCATACGATGCTGTCGGCAAAGGCTGAGGCTGCTTCTTCGCTTGAAGGCCTGACGTTGGACGAGTTGGAAAAGCAAACGATTCTCCAGGCACTGAAGACACATGCCGGTAATCTTTCACACGTTGCTACGGCGCTCGGCATCAGTCGGGCAGCCCTGTACCGTCGTCTAGAGAAATATGATATACCTGTAGACAAGTAAATCGTCCCGGCTGATGAGAATAAAAGGACTGTTTTGGATATTGACTGCATTGCTGTTGTCTGTATTGGCAATCATTACCTATCATGCTTTCTATACGGAATCGGTTTCCCTGTTCTTCTTGGTGGAAGGACTCGTACTTCTGACGGTTCTCTATTTGTCTGTGTTCTATCGCCGTATCATCAAGCCGCTTCATATCATTGGGAACGGTATGGAGCTGTTGAAGGAACAGGATTTCAGTTCCCGTCTGAGCCGTGTGGGACAGAAGGAGGCAGATCGTATTGTCGATATATTCAACAAGATGATGGAACAGTTGAAGAACGAACGACTGCATTTAAGGGAACAGAATCATTTTCTGGATCTGCTGATCAATGCTTCACCGATGGGAGTGATTATGTTGAATCTCGATAAGGAAGTCCTTTCGGTTAATCCGGCGGCTCGTAAGATGTTGGGGATCTCTTCCTTGCCGGATATTGTGGGTAAGCGTCTGTCGGAATTGGATTCACCTTTGGCGGCAGAGCTGGAGCCGATCCCCTTGTATGATTCGCAGACAGTTCGCCTGAACGATGCCAATATCTATAAATGTACGCATTCATCATTTGTGGACCGTGGCTTCCATCATTCGTTCTATCTGGTGGAAATGTTGACGCAGGAGGTCTTCAAGGCCGAAAAGAAAGCGTATGAAAAGGTGATCCGCATGATTGCCCATGAGGTGAATAACACGACTGCTGGCATTACTTCTACATTGGATACGCTTGAAGCGACCTTCAGCGGGATGCAGGATACGGAAGATATTTGTGAAGTTTTGAGCGTTTCGATAGAGCGTTGTTACAGTATGAGCCATTTTATCACGAATTTTGCAGATGTGGTCCGCATACCGGAGCCGCAAACCAAGACACAGCCGCTGAATGCAGTTGTCTTTTCTTGCAAACGTTTTATGGAAACGATCTGTCTGAACCGGAATATCCGGATCGTGATGGAGCTGGACTCCGTCTCGCCGATTGTCAATCTGGACAATTCACTCTTCGAACAGGTATTGGTCAACATCATCAAGAACGCCTCCGAGGCGATCGGCCACGATGGCGAGATTTATATCCGTACCTTCCGTAATCCGGTTTGCCTGGAGATTGCCGACACTGGTAAAGGCATTGATAAGGAAACGGAGGCCAAGTTGTTCAGCCCTTTCTTTTCCACCAAACGCGGTGGTCAGGGCATCGGCTTGATCTTTATCCGCGAAGTGCTTCAAAAGCACAACTGTTCTTTTTCTCTTAGGACGTATGCGGACGGATTGACGAGGTTTAGAATTTTGTTCGAGTAGTATCGGGCTTACAGGCTTGACCGGACGGAATGATAATAAGTAACTGTAATAAAATATAGATAAACCTACATTTATGATTGAAAATATGACTACTGAACTGACTATGCTCGGAACAGGTAATGCTACCGTTACAAAATGTTATAACACCTGTTTCACGATTAAGACCGGAAAGAACATCTTACTGGTCGACGCCGGAGGTGGCAACGGTATATTGGGACAGTTGGAGAAAGCGGAAATCGCGATAAGCGAGATACATGATATGTTTGTGACACATGCTCATACCGACCATATATTGGGGGCTGTCTGGATGGTCCGTATCGTTATGCAGAAAATGCTGTCCGGACAATATACGGGCACTTTCCGGGTGTATGGACATGATAAGGTGTTGGAAGTGCTGGATTGGATCTGCCGGAAATTGCTGCCGGCAAAGATCGTCGCATTGATCGGGAGCGCAGTCGAGTTTCGTGAGGTGAAGGATGGAGAGACCTTTGAAGCCGGAGGTTTATGCCTGCAATGTTTCGATATCGCATCCACCAAAGAAAAACAGTTCGGATTTCGAACGCAGCTGCCGGACGGACAGTCGTTTGTCTGTCTGGGAGACGAACCTTATAATGTGATAAACCGCTCTTATGTGGAAAATGCGGACTGGCTTTTATGCGAAGCCTTTTGCTTGTATGAGGATCGGGAAGTTTTCCAACCTTATAAGAAGCACCACAGTACGGCATTGGACGCCGGGAGATTGGCTGCGGAATTGGGAGTGAAGAATTTGGTCTTATATCACACCGAAGACCGTAACTTGGATACCCGCAAGCAATCTTATATGCGTGAAGCTGCACAGGCATTCTCCGGAACCGTTTATGTACCGGACGATTTGGAAAGGATTAACATTTGAATAAACACCGGTCGATAGTTGTTCCGAGTGTGGCTGATATTATGCCGGATCTCTGTCGTACGGATTTATATGATTCGCTTTTTGTATAAATAAAAAAAGAGGACTTCAGTCCTCTTTTTAATTATTGCGTTATACTTTATTTTGCAGCAGCATTGATAGCATCCAGAATCTTTTTGGAATTAGCATCGGCTGCGTTCAAAGCGACTGCCTGTTCCAGATAACCTTTTGCTTTTGCCATTTGAGCATCTGCTTTTTTCTTTTCAGCAGCGTATTTGTCTGGATCGGATGTTGCGATCGGGTTGGCATCGGCCAGAATTTTTGCACCTGCATTGTAGAACATAACGCCAAGGCTGTACAGAGCGTTGCCTTTATATTTGGCGTTACTTACAACTAATACGTCTTTGAACAGTTCTTCTGCTTCTTCTGTCTTACCTGCTTTCTGGGCTGCTTGTCCTTTCTTCATGCAATAAGCATACAGAAGTTTTTCGAGGTTTGCGTTTTGGGCATTTGCTTTCAGACCAGCTTCAACTGTTGCTGTAAAATCAGCAGCTTTGTCCTGACTACGCAAAGACATCGCTTTGCCTACATAGGCGTCGTCCGCTTTATAGCCCTTTTGAATGGCCATGTCGTAGAACTTGATGGCATCGTCATACTTTTTGGCATTGTAAGCTGCAAATGCACAGTTAAAGATACGGCTTTCATCTTCATAGTTTGTAAGTTTCAAGTATTCGCTGTACTTTGCTACAACTTCGGGATAGTTTTTTGCAGTCATGGCTGCGTCTCCTTCTTCACGCAGTTTGTCTGCGTTCGCATCTTGTGCGAATAAATTGCCTACACTCAGGCAAAAAGCCAGTAATAAGATAATTTTCTTCATGGTGATTAAATGTAATATTTAAATTAGTTCGACTAAGGTAGTAAGTGTAATGTAAGAGACAAAAGGATTTTATGTTTTTTTAGATTTATAAAGAAAACAAAGGCGACCTTCAGAGCCGCCTTTGTTTTGATCTTACAGGATAGGATTATAAACCTTGCCCGTGGCAATTCTTATATTTCTTACCGCTTCCGCAAGGACAGGGGTCGTTGCGACCTACGCGTTTTTCGGCGCGAACTGGTTCCTGGCGCGGTTGTTGCTGGGCACGTTCTTCCGGATTGTTGTTACCGGAGATATCGGTCTTCTCAGTACGATATTTGCTCATGTCCTGGTGGCGCTCGGCTTCAGCTCTTTGGATAGCGATACGCTGACGGGCAGCCTCTTCCATAGCTGCTTGACGGGCAGCCATAGCCTGCTTTTCTTCTTCGGTCGGTTCTTCGCGAACAGGGATCTGCCCGCGCATCAAGACGGCAGCAGTCTTACGGTTCATCATATCCACCATGTTCTTGAACAGGTTGTAAGACTCTAACTTGTAGATCAACAGGGGATCTTTATTTTCGTAACTGGCGTTTTGTACCGAGTGACGCAGTTCGTCCATTTCACGCAAATGTTCTTTCCAAGCTTCATCGATAGTATGCAGGACGATCGATTTTTGGAATGCTTTCGTGATAGCTTTGCTTTCTGTTTCGTAAGCTTCTTTCAAGTTGCAGGAAACATTATACATACGTTTACCGTCCGTAATAGGGATCATGATGTTTTCATACATCGCACCCTGATGTTCGTAAACTTGTTTGATCACCGGATTGGCAACCTGAGTCATACGTTCCATGCGGCGTTTGAACAGCTGCAACGCTTCATCGAACAGTTTATCGGCCAGCTTGTCGGCTTTGCCGTTCTTGAATTCTTCTTCCGTGAACGGACATTCCATTGCGAAAGTCTTGAACAGTTCCAGCTTGAAACCTTCGTAGTCACCATCGGCATGCTGGTCGACGATTGCAACGGATGTATCATAAATTGTATTTAATACGTCCAGACCGATACGTTCTCCCATCAGAGCATGACGACGGCGGGTATAGATTACGTTACGTTGCGAGTTCATCACATCGTCATATTCCAACAGACGTTTACGAATACCGAAGTTGTTTTCTTCCACCTTCTTCTGAGCACGTTCAACAGATTTGCTCAGCATGCTGTGTTCCAACACTTCACCTTCCTTGAACCCTAATTTGTCCATCAATCCGGCTATCTTTTCAGATGCGAACAGACGCATCAAATCGTCTTCCAGAGAAACAAAGAATACGGAAGAACCCGGGTCACCTTGACGTCCGGCACGACCACGTAACTGACGGTCTACACGGCGGCTTTCGTGACGTTCCGTACCGATGATGGCCAAACCGCCGGCTGCTTTTACTTCCTGCGATAGCTTGATGTCAGTACCACGACCGGCCATGTTGGTGGCGATCGTCACCGTACTGCTCTGTCCGGCAGTCGCTACGATTTCAGCTTCTTTCTGGTGCAATTTCGCGTTCAGGACGTTATGTTTGATCTTACGCATAGTAAGCATACGGCTCAACAATTCGGAGATTTCGACGGATGTCGTACCGACCAGTACCGGACGTCCTGCTTCGGTCAACCGGACGATCTCTTCGATTACGGCGTTATATTTTTCGCGTTTCGTCTTGTAGATGCGGTCGTTCATGTCGTTACGGGCGATCGGGCGGTTTGTCGGGATTACGACAACATCCAGTTTGTAGATGTCCCAGAATTCACCGGCTTCCGTTTCTGCCGTACCGGTCATACCTGACAGCTTGTGATACATGCGGAAGTAGTTCTGCAGGGTGATTGTTGCAAATGTCTGTGTTGCAGCTTCCACTTTCACACGTTCTTTTGCTTCGATAGCCTGATGCAGACCGTCGGAGTAGCGGCGTCCGTCCATGATACGGCCCGTTTGTTCGTCGACGATCATGACCTTGTTGTCCATCACGACATATTCGTCGTCTTTCTCGAACAAAGTGTAAGCCTTCAACAACTGGTTGATCGTATGTACGCGTTCGCTCTTGACGGAATAGTTGGCCAGCAATTCGTCTTTCTTAGCCTGTTTTTCTTCTTCGTTTTGGATATGTTCCAGTTCGGAAAGCTGGGAGGTGATATCCGGCAATACGAAGAATGTCGGATCATCGGTCTTGCCGGTCAGCAAGTCGATACCTTTATCGGTCAATTCGATACTGTTATTTTTTTCGTCGATCACGAAGTACAGTTCGTCTGTCGCTTCATGCATGTGACGCATGTTTTCTGACATGAAATATTCTTCCGTCTTCAACATCTGGGCTTTTACGCCTTGTTCGCTCAGGAATTTGATCAGTGCCTTGTTGCGCGGATATCCTTTGAAAGAACGGTACAGTTGGATAGAACCTTCTTCCACCTCTTTCTGATCGCTGCTTGCCATTTTCTTCTTGGCTTCGATCAGCATCTTGGAACAAAGGTCTTTCTGTGCGTTTACGACTACTTCCACGTTCGGACGGAACTGTTCGAACAGCTGCTCTTCGCCGCGAGGGATCGGACCGGAAATAATCAACGGTGTACGGGCATCGTCGATCAACACGGAGTCGACCTCATCGACGATGGCGTAGTTGTGTTTGCGCTGTACCAGGTCGTTCGGGCTGATCGCCATATTGTCACGCAGATAGTCGAAACCGAATTCGTTGTTCGTACCGAATGTGATGTCGGCATTGTAAGCGGCACGGCGGGCGTCGGAGTTCGGCTGGTGCTTGTCGATACAGTCTACCGACAGTCCGTGGAACATATATAACGGGCCCATCCATTCCGAGTCACGTTTTGACAGGTAGTCGTTCACGGTTACTACGTGTACACCGTTGCGGGTCAATGCGTTCAAGAATACCGGCAGAGTAGCCACCAATGTCTTACCTTCACCGGTCGCCATTTCGGCAATCTTGCCTTTGTGCAGTACGACACCACCGAACAACTGTACGTCGTAGTGGACCATATCCCAGGTGATTTCGTTGCCACCTGCTACCCAATGGTTGTGATAGATGGCCTTGTCGCCGTTGATTTCCACAAAGTCGTATTTGGTAGCCAGGTTACGGTCGAAGTCATTTGCCGTTACTTCGATCGTTTCGTTTTCAGAAAAACGGCGAGCCGTATCTTTCATGATAGAAAAGACTTCTGGAAGTACCTCTTCCAGTACCACTTCCATCTTTTCAGTGATATTCTTTTCGATCTTGTCAACTTCTGCCCAGATCGCTTCACGTTCTTCCAGTTCCTTGTTGTCGATGCCTTTGCGCAGTTCTTCCACTTTAGCGCGTTCATCGGCTACGTAATCCTGGATACGTTGTTTGATTTCATCAGTTTTTGCACGAAGCTCGTCATTCGAGAGCTTTTGGATTGACGGATATACGGCCTTGATCTTGTCCACATACGGGGTGATTTCTTTCAGGTCACGCTGCGACTTATTGCCGAACAGCTTCGTCATAAATTCATTAAATCCCATAACTTATTAAATTGACAATTGACAATTGACAATTGACAATGCAATTGACGATTTCAATTGGATGGTTACTAATTTTATTTGTTTGTATTTGTCAATGGATATTTATTTAGATGGAATTGTCAATTGTCCATTGTCAATTGTCAATTCTCTAAGTGGCAAGCTGAGGGACGCATTGGGTGGCCTGATCCTCAGCACATGGGTTACCGTTGGGGCTACCTCTGTGGCTTTTACTTCGCGGTAGATATGTTCCGGCTTGATACCGTTGCCCATAAATACCAGCGGGGTTATAACTGCATTATTTCGTATTACTTTTACTTTCGCTTTCGGATCGTCGTTGTTGATGGTCCATCCGGGCTGTAACTCGATGATCAGGTCACCACGGCTTGAAAGGTGGGTGCCGTGCAGGTATTTGGAAGTCTTTTCATTCCAGTTGCCCGTACGAAGGACATTCTCGGTTGCAACGAATTGCACGCCGCTGAATTCGCGCAAGAATTCGGCCGCCTTTTCCTGTATGACCGTCAGTTCCAGCTTCGCGTCTTCTATCGCTTTGCGGTTCAGATAGATATGGTTGTTATAGAATCCTTTTACCCAATTCGTATGTTGGCCGTAGATCGCCATCAAGTACATATTGAGTAAGGCGACGCAACGTTTCGGATGGAATTCGCCATTTGTCAGCTGCATGCCGTCAGGATATTCTTCTTCACTCTTATAATATCCTGAACCGGTAAAGACGATCAGCGTGTTGTTCAGTCCGACCTTCTTGTCGATCTTGTCCAACAACTGCTCCAGATCCTTGTCCAACTGATAATAGGTGTCTTGTATCTCGCGGGTGTATTCCTTATGCATATTGCCGCGATAATTGCCTGCATAATAAGTGATGGCAAGCATATCCGGACAGGAACGTGTACCGAAAGCCCCGTATTCGAGGAACTGAAGCGCCAAGCGGTTGATTTCCTTATTGATAAAAGGGGAGGTCTTCAAGTTGAAGAAACACTCGTTTGTATTTTCCTTGAATGTGTATTTGAAAGGAATTTCATCTAACACGTACGGAAATGCATTGAACTTATCCAGTGACAGGGAGGGAGTCCAAGTCATCTGCTCCAAACGTGCCGACAGAGATTCCGGGCCGTTGTTGTAGCGGTCCACATACCAAGGAAGCCCTTTGTAGTAGGTCGTTGTTGCCCATTTGCCGTTGTAATCGTCCATCCAGAAAGCACCGTTTGCCGCATGTCCGGCGGAAAGGATCGCACTTTCGGGGTTGGGAGCAATGGCATATACGTCACTTCTGCCTTTGGAAGCGATTTTCAGTTCGTCTCCGATTGTGGAGCTGATCAGTTTCCGGGGAGAATAATGCTCTTTCGTATAATTGCCGATATAGTCCGGGTCATATAAGACCGAAACTTCCTTTTCCTTGTCAAAATCGTAGATATTCTTTCCCGCTATTCCATTGAAGTTAGGATTGCTTCCGGTGAATAGGGTGGCAAAGGCACTGGCTTCATCTATGTCTGAGAATTCGAACCGTATGTTGTTATACACCAGTCCTTCATTCATCAACC
This sequence comes from Parabacteroides merdae ATCC 43184, assembly GCF_025151215.1. Taxonomy (NCBI): domain Bacteria; kingdom Pseudomonadati; phylum Bacteroidota; class Bacteroidia; order Bacteroidales; family Tannerellaceae; genus Parabacteroides; species Parabacteroides merdae. The sequence goes on along the minus strand of NZ_CP102286.1, from coordinate 2,034,662 downwards.
GCTTGAAACCACGCTCGCCGAATGTATTATAAAAGTATTCTATATAATCACCCCGCAATTGATCGACAGTGATGCACACGACCAATTTGGGAGTGCTTTGTTGAGCCTCCAGGTTGGTTGCTGCCAGAATTGCGATGAGCGATGTTAATATTTTTCGTACCCGATGTTCCATATTTTTCTGTAAACGCCATATCCCGAACGGAGCCAAAGGCTCATTACCAACGGGATAAATGCTGTATTTAAATGCTGCGGAATGAAATGCCAGCCAGCCAGCATCAGCGTAAGCGCCGCAAAGTTAATAAAATGATAATAATATGCGGCCTTTCTTAACTTTTTTACTGTAAACAAAATAACAGCTGCTAAGTCAAAAGGTTGTAACCAGATAATATTCCAGTTCGGGCAAACGCATGGATGTGTCGAAACGAAACTCAGGAAAAACAGTACGATTCCTGCTATTCCAGCTGTGAAAAACAAGATGCAATCAACAATCCTGAAATAGGATTTATGTCGCCATTCAACGAATGTGACAGCCAGCACAACCAGGAAAAAGGCCCAACAGCAGACAAGCGGCGTAAAGAAGCCCGTATCCGGTTTTACGTCATCGGTGAGTCCGTTTATCAATGTTTTGGTTGAACTTACCAATTCCTTCCGAGAACCGTCTGCACCGGTAATGGTTGCCGTACCGAACGCTTCTTTCAGGTAGGGCGGTAGGAACATCATTTCATGGGGAGTCGCGATCCGGTCGGTCGGACTGCCAAGTGCCAGGTCACATCCGAACGTAAGCCAGGGTTTGTTGCGCGTACAGTAGTTGATGAGATCGCGGAACGTCTGCTGCTTGAACGGCACGTTATAATCTATTTTTCCACCTGCCAGCTTCTCGATGATGGCAGCGGGTCTCGTCGCACAATTGTCGAAAAAGAAATTATAACGGTATACGCGGTTTTCCGGCCGGTTATTGATCATCAACGCTTCCCATATCCGTGCTTTTCCTGCGGAATCGATATCCAGGATTTGTTCGGTGACTTCGCTTCCCCGCATCTCATATTCGATTAGGAAGTCGCGTGTATATTGCGCTGCCAGTCTGTAATCGGTTTCTCCTTTTGCAAACCGATAGATGAAGTTGGGCTTCGAGAAGTCGAATATCCCGTAATTAAATACGGTATCGAGTTTTTTCGATGCATCTCTTACCCGCAAAGCTGTATGTCCGTAGACCGTGTACACTTCGTCTTCCGATGGCGAAACTGTCAATAGGCTGATCTCGGCATCTTTGCTGAGCAACGGGTATTGCGCCTGAAGCGAGACGGCGGTAAAGAGTAGAAAGAGTAGGAATATATTTTTTTTCATAAACAGAAAGTTATGTGTATGCTGAATTGAATTGCCATTGCTTCTAATTATTAAACTACAAATATACGACAGGCCGGAGGAAAATGTATTGGGAATGTAGATTATTTTAAGAAAAGACAGACATTACAGCGTAAGAGCCATTTTGTAAATCCTTCTATCACTCTATCACTGCGAAGGTTATAGTTATTGATATTCAATCGTTAGAGGCTGTGATACAGGACGTTTTCCTCTATCACTCCTCTATCACTTCTGAAACATATGGAATTTATTATATAATTGATAGCTAATATGTTACCTTCTTTTGCTTTTGAGAAAACATATAAAATAATCGAATAAACAAATGTAAAAACGAATATAATAGGTATTAAATAGGTGAAATACGGTTCTTCATCTCACAAAAGCCCTCTCTTTTTTTAGCAAAGACAAGCACATAATTCCGTAAACACCCCCGTGTTGCCATCCTTTACACCCGGGTGTACCGGCCCTCTACACCCGGGTGTAAAGGATGGCAACATGGGGATGTCTGGCAACTAAAGTACCATGCCGGACAATAAAAACCATCCGGTTTTACCTATTTTATAGCCGTTTTTGCAGAAAATAATAGAGTAATTTGCAGGGATGGGAAACGGGATTTCCGAATTTTGGTGCGGTTGCCCTGGAAGTTCTTTTATATGCTGTGTTAATTTCTTATATTTGTGAACGATTTGGCATGTCTAAGAATGAATACACAAATAAAATCTATTATTCCTAAAAATGAACATCATGAAAAAAATCTCGTTAGCCTTAGCGCTTTGCTGTGCTTCTTTCTATAGCATGGCTGATCAATTGCCGCTTGGGGGATTTAGTTACGGACCGATGGAAGCACCGACCGGTAAAGAGTGGGAGTCGCCTGAGAACCTGGCTCTGAACAAAGAACAACCGCATGCTTATATTTTCCCTTTCCAGGATGTGGAAAGCGCTCGTAAGGTATTACCGGAAAACAGTAAATTTTGGCAGTCTTTGGATGGAGACTGGAAGTTCAATTGGGCGCCTGATCCCGATTCACGGCCGAAAGACTTCTATAAGACGGAGTTTGATGTATCCGGCTGGGATAATATCCCGGTTCCTTCCAGTTGGAATATTTATGGAGTCCAGAAAGACGGTAGCCTGAAATATGGAGTTCCGATCTATGTGAACCAGCCGGTAATCTTCCAGCATAAAGTGGCGGTCGATGACTGGCGCGGAGGTGTGATGCGTACTCCGCCAGCAAACTGGACGACTTACAAGCACCGGAATGAAGTCGGTTCTTTCCGTCGTAATTTCGAGATACCGCAGGATTGGGACGGACGCGAAGTTTTTATCAGTTTCGATGGAGTCGATTCTTTCTTTTATCTCTGGATCAACGGTCAATATGTCGGTTTTTCCAAAAACTCCCGCAATACGGCTAATTTCAACATCACTCCTTACCTCCGTAAAGGGACGAATGTGGTGGCCGCTGAAGTATATCGCAGTTCCGACGGTTCTTTTCTGGAAGCGCAGGATATGTTCCGCCTGCCGGGTATCTTCCGGACGGTCGCTCTGTATTCGGTTCCGAAAGTGTATGTGCGCGATTTGGTGGCGATTCCGGATTTGGATGTGACTTATACGGATGGTTCGCTGGCAATCTCGGCCGATGTATGCAACTTGGATAAAAAGGTTGCGAAGGGATATAAACTGGAATATGCGTTGTATGCCAATGAGTTGTATTCGGATGAAAACGTCAAAGTGGAAAATGTGCTTGTTTCGGCAGCGGTGGATGTGGTAAATCCCGGACAGATACAGACCACGAAAGCTGTCTTGAATGTAAAAGCTCCCCGGAAATGGTCGGCAGAGTTCCCATATCGCTATACGCTGGTTGCAGAGTTGAAGAATGCTAAAGGGAAAGTGGTGGAGACAACCTCTACGATCGTCGGGTTCCGTAAGGTCGAGATCAAGGATACACCGGCTGAAGAAGATGAATTCGGGCTGGCGGGACGTTACTATTATATAAATGGTAAGACTGTCAAGCTGAAAGGCGTGAACCGTCATGAATCGAATCCGGCGGTCGGACATGCCATCACGCGCGATATGATGGAAAAAGAGGTGATGCTGATGAAACGTGCCAATATCAACCATGTGCGTAATTCGCATTATCCGGATGATCCTTACTGGTATTTCTTATGTAATAAATATGGTCTTTATCTGGAAGACGAAGCCAATATCGAGTCGCATGAATATTATTACGGGGCCGCCTCCCTTTCACATCCGGTAGAATGGAAAAAGGCGCATGTCGCACGTGTGATGGAGATGGTTCATGCTAATATCAACAACCCGTCTATCGTGATCTGGTCGTTGGGTAACGAGGCGGGACCTGGTGAAAACTTCGTGGCTGCTTATGATGCGTTGAAGCAGGTGGATAAATCCCGTCCCGTCCAATATGAACGTAATAATGATATAGTGGATATGGGGTCGAACCAGTATCCGTCTATTGGCTGGACGCGTGGTGCGGTGAAAGGTGATTATGATATCAAATACCCGTTCCATATTTCCGAATATGCTCATTCGATGGGGAACGCCTGCGGTAACCTGGTGGATTACTGGGAAGCGATAGAATCGACAAATTTTTTCTGTGGCGGTGCTATCTGGGATTGGGTGGACCAGTCGATGTATAACTATGATAAAAAGACCGGTAAGCGATATCTGGCATACGGTGGGGATTTCGGTGATACTCCGAATGACGGTCAGTTCGTGATGAATGGCATTGTGTTCGGTGATCTGGAACCGAAACCGCAGTATTATGAAGTGAAGAAAGTCTATCAGCATATTGGTGTGAAAGCGGTCGATGTCAGGAAGGGACTTTTTGAGATATTCAATAAATACTATTTTAAGGACCTTTCGGATTATGATATAAGATGGTCGCTTTATGAAGACGGAAAGGAGATTCGATTCGGTTTGGTTAATTCCGGAACGATTCCTGCCCGTGCTAAAGCACAAGTGTCAATACCTATGCCTTTTGACAAGTTGAAGAATGATTCCGAATATTTTGTAAAGGTGCAGTTCCTTCTTAAAGATGATATGCCGTGGGCTGAAAAAGGATTTGTGACGGCGGAGGAACAAATTTTGTTGCAGGAAGCTATGGCGCGTCCTTCCATCAGTGCCGTGACGGCTTCTGCCGGAAAGGTGAAGTTGGATAAATCGGATACTTCGATTAAAACGGTGAGTGGTGACGGTTTCGTTGCTAAGTTCGATATGGAGACGGGTACGATTTACAGCCTGGCCTACGGAGGCAAGACGATTATAGCCGATGGAAATGGTCCGAAGCTCGATGCTTTGCGTGCTTTTACCAATAACGACAACTGGTTCTATTCGCAGTGGTTTGAACACGGCTTGCATAACCTGCAACATCGGGCAACGAATAGTACGGTTTTGGAAAGAAACGACGGTACGGTCGTCTTGGCTTTCACTGTCGAATCGCAGGCGCCGAACGGTGCTAAGATCAAAGGTGGAACCAGTACGGGAAAAAATAGTATAGAGGAACTGACAGATAGGAGATTCGGGGAAAATGATTTCAAGTTTACGACGAATCAAATCTGGACCGTTTATCCTGACGGGTCTGTCGAGTTGCAGTCGAGCATCACTTCTAACCGTCCGAGTCTGGTATTGCCACGCCTAGGATATGTAATGAAAATCCCGCAGCAGTATGCAGACTTCACTTATTACGGACGTGGCCCGATCGATAACTATGCTGACCGCAAGAGCGGACAGTTTATCGAACAGCATAGGAATACGGTGGCTGGCGAGTTTGTGAATTTCCCGAAACCGCAAGATATGGGCAACCACGAGGATGTACGCTGGTGTGCCCTGACCGATCCGGATGGCGAGGGTGCTGTGTTTGTGGCTACCGACCGTTTGTCTGTATCGGCTCTTCAATATTCTGCGTTGGATTTGATTCTGGCTTCTCATCCCTACCAGTTGCCGGTTGCAGGGGATACGTATCTGCATTTGGATGCGGCTGTGACCGGGTTGGGTGGTAACAGTTGCGGACAAGGCGGACCGTTGGAACAGGATCGCGTCTTTGCCGGACATCATGACATGGGCTTTATAATCCGTCCTGCCGGAAAAGATGTAACCGTTACGGCAAATGTTGCACCCGCCGGAGAAATGCCGTTGACAATCATGCGTAATCGCGCCGGATCCGTTGAGCTCTCATCGGCTCGTAAAGACGCTGTGATTTGCTATACGGCCGACGGGAAAGGAAAAGCGAAGGAATATTCGGAAGCCATACCGTTCCGCAATGGTGGTACCGTAAAAGCCTGGTTTAAAGATAATCCGAAAATCAATGCAACGGCTTCTTTCAGCAAGATCGAGAGTATTCAGACGGAAGTGGTCTATACAAGCAGCGAAGAGTCCGGTTACGGAGATGCCAAGAACCTGACGGATGGTGATCCGAATACGATCTGGCATACGATGTTTTCCGTTACCGTTGCCAAATATCCGCATTGGGTGGATTTGGATGCAGGGGAAGTAAAACAGATTAAAGGTTTTTCATTCCTTCCCCGGCAGGACGGATCGAATGGTCATGTCAAGGATTATTCGATTAGTGTCAGCCTGGATGGTAAAAACTGGGGTGAACCGGTCTTGAAAGGTACTTTTGAAAATAACCAGAAGGAAAAGAAAGTGCTGTTCGATCAGCCGGTCAAAGCCCGCTATATCCGTTTTACAGCATTGAGCGAGCAGCGCGGACAGGATTTTGCATCGGGTGCTGAATTGGTGATTCTGGCTGATTAATTGAACTTTATATTATGTGATGGAACAGGAGAGGAAGTCATTCCTTTCCTGTTTTTTATACTTTGTGCCTTCGATATGTCTGTTATCTCATCATTTTTGTTTTTCTTTGCGGAAAAATTCAGACACGTGAATCTCATTATAGAACAAGGAAACACATCATCGAAAGTGGCTGTATACAATAAGAGGCATATGGAGGCTTCTTTTGTGTTTAAGAAATTCGACGTGGAGGTTGTCTCTTCTATCTTTAAGAAGTACCCGCTGACGAAAGGGATATTCTCGACAGTGATAGATAAAGATGACGAATTGGTTGAATACCTGGGAAGCAATCTTCGGAATTTTGTGTTTTTGGACGAAACGGTATCTCTTCCGATCAAGGTGCAATATAAAACGCCTAAAACGTTGGGTAAAGACCGGCTGGCTGCCGCTGTCGGGGCTAATTACCTGCAACCAGGAAAGGATTTGCTGGTGATTGACGCCGGAACAGCTATTACATATGAACTGATCGATGCTTCCGGTTCTTATTTAGGAGGGAATATTTCACCTGGAATGACAACCCGGTTCAGAGCATTGAACCTGTTTACGGAGAAATTGCCTTTGGTTGTCGAGCAGGAATACATTCCTTTGGTCGGAACGGATACGGAAACAGCCATCCAGGCTGGAGTAGTAAATGGTATAGTGTGCGAGATGGATGGGTATATCGAAATGCTTCGGCTAAAATATCCTAACCTTTTGGTTTTTTTAACAGGCGGTCATTCGTTTTATTTTGAAAGACGACTAAAAAACTCCATCTTTGCAGACATTAATTTAGTGTTGACAGGATTAAACAGAATCTTAGAGTATAATGTTGAAGATTAATAAAGTACTAATAACAAGCGTTCTTATATTCATGCTGTTGCCTTTGATGGCGCAAAACAATACAAACTCGCCCTATACCCGTTTCGGGTATGGTGATTTGGGAGAACGTTCGTTCGGCGCAGGTCGAGCCATGGGCGGTGTTGGTTACGGATTACGTTCGCCGAAACAAATAAATCCGATGAACCCGGCATCATACAGTTGCATGGACTCCCTGACATTTCTCTTTGATTTTGGTGTAGCCGGTCAGTTGTCGTGGTTTGATGACGGAAATGCCCGTCAGAACGATATCAACGGAAACGTGGAATATATTGCAATGCAGTTTCCGATTCATCGCCGGATAGCCTTGAGTTTCGGTTTGTTGCCTTATTCTTATGTCGGTTATAAGTTTGGTGCTTTGCGTAACGACGAAGGAGTTACATTTACGGAAACTTATAACGGCTCAGGCGGTTTGAGTGATTTCTATGGAGGTGTCTCTATTGATATCTGGAAAAAACGTTTAGCCGTGGGAGCCAATTTCGGTTTCCTGTTTGGGAATATCAAGCATGAACAAGTTGTAATCATGAGTGGTGAAGGAACAGGAGCATATAATACGAACCGTAACCAGGAATTGAGGGTGCGTGACCTGAAAATGGATTTCGGATTGCAGTACACACATCCGTTAAGCAAGACGGAGAGTGTGACGTTAGGTCTTGTTTTTTCTCCTAAAAAAAGTTTGCATGCAAAATCCTATCAATTGACTCAGTCTTATACATCTTCTGGTTCAGATGGAGAAGTGCTTCAGTCTGATACTATCAGCGGGAAAGCGTTTGCGTTGCCTAATTCGTATGGAGTGGGGCTTTCTTATGTGAAACAAAATAAATTAACGTTAGCAGCCGATTTTTCCTATGAGGATTGGGGAAAAATGCCTTACTTTGGGGAGAAAGATAATTTCAAGAATCGTTATCGGGTAGCGGTTGGTGGCGAATATATACCGGATTATATGCGCAAATCATATTTCAGCAGGATTCGTTATCGCGCAGGTGTCCATTATGGCAATTCTTATTTGCGTATGAACCGGACAGATGCCAATCCTTCCGGAGACGGTTATAACGAGATCGGAGCAAGCCTTGGTCTGGGATTGCCGTTAATTGATAACCGTTCGTTGATTAACATATCGTTTGAGTATGTGAAAAAGAAACCGGAAGTGAAGATGAACATGATTGATGAACAGTATTTTCGTTTTACAGTGAATTATACGTTCAATGAAGCATGGTTTATGAAATTTAAGGTTGATTAACTAAATAGCTAACTTTAATAGAAATAAATATGAAGATCAAAGTATTATTATTGGCTTTCGGATGCTCTATGATGTCGTTCGGAGCTTATGCACAAAAAGGTGTGGATACTGGTACTCCGTTCGGTTCTGGTGAAGATAGCGTACGTTGTATTACCAATATCAGCTTATTTGTCCCTTATGCCAAAGCAGGGAATTTCAAGGATGCTTATGAATTCTGGTATCAGGCTTATACCGAATGTCCGGGAGCTCATAAGGATATCTACTTGTATGGTGTGAGGATCATGGACTGGAAAATCAATACCGAGAAAGATCCGGCTAAGAAAGCTGCTCTTATCGATGATTTGATGAAGGTGTATGATACGCGTGTGAAATATTTCGGTAATGACCGAAAGTATGGAAAGGATTGGATTATTGCTCGTAAGGCTGCTGATTATATCCGCCTTAAGGGAGATAATGCAGACCCGAAAGTGTATTATGCTTGGTTGGGTGAAGTGATCAATGAGTTTGGTGAAAACTCTGAAGCAATGGGAGTATCCTTGTATATGATGGGGTCTCACCGTCAACTGTTGGCTGATCCTAATTTCAAAGAGACTTATTTGGAGGACTATTTGAAATGTTCAAAGATCATTGCAACTCAGTTAGCCGCAGCTCAAGCAGCAAATAATGAAAAGGAGATAAAGAACCTGACTACCTACAAGTCTGCCATTGATGGTGGTTTTGCAGGTAGTGGTGCTGCCGATTGTGAAACGTTGCAGAATATGTATGCTTCCAAAGTTGAAGCTGCAAAGGATGATTTGCCTGCGTTGAAAGAAATCGTATCTCTGTTGAGACGTGTTCGTTGTCAGGAAATCGATGCTTTTTATACAGCTGCAGGTTATGCCTATAAACTGGAACCGAGTGCAGATGCCGCTCTGGGTATTGCAAAACAGGCTGTAAAAGCTAAAGATTATGATAAGGCTATCCAGTATTTTGAAGAAGCAGCCAATATGGAAACAGATGCAGTTTCAAAGGCTGAAGACTATTATCTGATCGGTGTACTGTTGTTCGAACAGAACAATATGTCAAAAGCAAGACAATATTGTCAAAAAGCAATTGAAACCAATCCTGATTACGGTGCGCCGTATATACTGATTGGCAATATGTATGCTAAATCTGCAAAATCTATCTATCCGAATGATGCCGTTTTGGCCAAAGCTGTTTACTATGCAGCTATCGATAAATTTGAAAAGGCAAGACAGGTAGATCAGAATGTGGCAGAAGACGCTGGTAAATTGGCTAATACTTATCGTGCTCACCTTCCTTCTACGGAAGAAGTTTTCATGCATCCGGATCTGGAAAAAGGAAAAGCTTTCAAAATCGGGGGCTGGATTGGTGAGACTGTCACAATCAGATAATTATGATTAAGAACCGTTTTCTTTGTAAAACGAACGAACAAGGCATAACAACTATCTTTGCGGTAGTTGTTATGCTTCTTTTATTTACTGCCTCTTGTAATGGCGATAACAAGGAGGTGGTTGTGGTTGCTTTCGATCCTGAAACAACTTATACGTTGAGGACTACTGATTATACTACTCAGTTCTCCGATTCGGGGATTACACGCTATCGTGCTATCGCTAAAGAATTTTTGAAATTCGATAAGGCAAAAGAGCCGTTCTCATATTTTCCTGAAGGTATTTATGTGGAAAAATTCGATACTTTATTTAATATTGAAGCGAGTCTTAAAGCGGATACGGCTTATAATTATGAGAAGAAAGGACTATGGAAGCTGATTGGCAATGTGAGGGTTGAGAATCTGGAAGGGAAAAAATTTGAAACTTCCTTGCTTTTTTGGGACCAGAAAGAGGAAAAGGTCTATTCTGATAAATACATTCGGATACAAGAGGATGATAAAATCATAACGGGTATCGGATTCGAGTCGAATCAGAATATGACTCAATATAAAATATTTAATTCTCAAGGAGTATTCCCTGTCAGTGAATCGGTAACGACTGATTCAACCCAAAATATTGTTCCGGTAGATTCTATGCCCATAGCTGCCAACCCTGCTATGGAGACTGTTCCGCAGAAGCAACCGGCACAGAAGGAAAAAGTGGTTCCACGAAAATTGGTGCCGGCCGAGATGGATAAAACGAAGTAATGGGTGCACTTACATACATATTAATATCATTGGCTTTTTCTGCATTCTTTTCAGGAATGGAGATAGCCTTTATCTCTTCCAATAAGTTACGTTTCGAACTTGATAAAAAGGAAAAAAGCTTGACGAGTAAGATTCTGGATATATTTTACCGGAACCCGCATCAGTTTATATCTACAATGCTGGTCGGAAACAATATAGCGTTGGTGGTCTACGGTTTGCAGATGGCGATTATACTGGAACCTCTTATTGCTCGTGTGGTAAATAACGAGGCACTGATTGTTTTGACTCAGTCTATTATCTCGACTATCCTGATATTGTTTACCGGAGAATTTATTCCAAAAACTGTTTTTAAATTGAATCCGAATTTTTCGCTTACGTTGTTTTCGGTACCTTTGTTAATCATATATGTTGTTTTGTATCCGGTTTCTAAATTTTCTTCTTTGCTTTCTTTCCTGATTCTGAAAATTGCTGGTGTAAAGAATGTGACCGGTTCGACGCAACGGGCGCTGGGCAAAGTCGACCTTGATTATTTTATCCAGCAGAGCATTGAAGATGCGCCTCAAAATTCGGATATGGATACGGAGGTAAAGATTTTTCAGAATGCACTTGATTTTTCGAATGTGCGTTTGCGTGATTGCATCGTTCCCCGTACGGAAATTGTGGCTTGCGATAAGACGGCTGCCCTTGAGGAACTACGTTCCCGTTTTGTAGAGACTGGACTTTCTAAGATTCTTGTTTATAATGAAAATATAGATGATATTGTCGGATATATCCATTCTTCGGAAATGTTTAAAAACCCGGAAGATTGGACACAAAGTATCCGAAGCGTCTCGATTGTTCCGGAAACGATGGCTGCCAATAAATTGATGAAAGTCTTGATGCAGGACAAGAAAAGTATGGCTGTTGTGGTGGATGAGTTTGGTGGAACTTCGGGAATCGTAACCTTGGAAGATTTGGTGGAAGAAATATTCGGAGAGATAGAAGATGAGCACGATATCAAGTCGTATGTTGCCAAGAAGGTGGGAGATGACGAGTATCTATTGTCCGGTCGTATAGAGATCGATACGCTGAATGAGAAGTTTGACTTGGAATTACCGGAGTCGGACGATTATGTGACAATAGCCGGTTTTATATTGCATTTTTATCAGAAATTTCCGAAGTTGAATGAAACGATTGTAATTGATAAATATTCTTTTAAAATCGTAAAAGTGACAGCTACGAAAATCGAATTAGTTCGTATGAAAGTAGTGAGTTAATTAAAAAAAAAGCATAAAAAGATGCGGCAATCTCTTTTTTTCGTATCTTCGTGCCCTTAAAATGTGGAATAATAAACTTTAAAATAGATAAAGATAAATGGCTACGCTGGAAAAAATCAGAAGCAAAGCAGGACTGCTGGTACTCGTTGTGGGGGTGGCATTGTTCGCTTTTATCATCGGTGACTTTTTAAACTCCGGTTCTACTTATTTCAGACAATCGCAGGAGACGGTTGCGGAGGTAGACGGAGAAGTTATTAAAATTCAAGAATTTCAGGATCGTGTAGACGAAATGACTGAAATGTACAAAATGCAGACAGGTTCCACCAGTCTGCCCGAAGAATACCAGACTCAAATCCGTCAGTCTGTATTCGATGGTATGGTACAGGATATCGTTTTGAATGAAGCAACTTCCGAGTTAGGAATGGGAGTAGGTCCGGAAGAACTGTTCGATATGGTTCAGGGTGAAAACATTTCTCCGATGATCCAACAGATGCAGATGTTTGTGAATCCGCAGACAGGTGCATTTGACAAAACTGCATTATTAAATTTCTTAAAGACTATCGACGACGATAATATTGCCAACTATCCCGCTGACCAGCAGGCACAGTTGTTGCAGGGGCGTCAGTTCTGGATGTTCTGGGAAAAGAATATCAAACGTCAGCGTTTGGAACAGAAGTATACAACTCTGTTGAGTAAGGCTGTTTCTGCCAACAAACTGGATGCAAAAGATGCTTTCGATGGCTCGGCTGTAAGCTCTGATATCGTTTATGCAATGCAATCTTATGCTTCTATTCCTGATTCAACTATACAGGTAAGCAAGAGTGATATCGAAAAGCTGTACAATCAGCGTAAGGAGTTGTTCAAGCAGAAAGAAGGAAAAGTAATCAAATATATCGCTGTCGATATCCGTCCGAGCAAAGAAGACTACGACAAAGCAAGTGCTGAAATCGAATCTTTGAAGAGCGAGTTGGCTACTTCTGAAAAAGTGGCTGATTTGGTGACGGAAAATTCTGAAATACCTTATATGGACGCTTTCTTTACAGAGAATGCATTGGATCCTGAAATGAAGCAATTTGTAAAGACTGCAAATGTTGGTGACGTATACGGCCCTGTTTTTGAAAACGATAAATACAGATTGTTTAAGTTGGTCGATAAAACCGTTGCTCCTGACTCTGTGAAGGTCAGTCATATTATGTTGGCAAATACAGGCGATGAAGCTGCTATCAAAGCAAAAGCCGATAGTTTGTTGAATGTACTGAAGAAAGGTGGTGACTTTGTTGCCTTGGCAAAGGAATATTCAGCTGACCAGGCTGCTGAAAAAGGGGGTGAACTGGGCTGGTTTACTGAAGCGACAGCTTTGAGAGGTGTAAATGATGATTTCAAAAAAGCTGTTTTCTCGACTCCGGTCAATGACTATTCAATTGTAAAATCTTTGTATGGTACACATATCATCAAAGTTACCGATAAGACTACAAATGTAGACAAATACAAAGTAGCAGATATTGATATGACCGTATCTCCGAGTACAAAGACTTATGGTAACATCTATAATGAATTGAACCAGTTCATTTCAAAGAACCAGAATATAGATAAATTGGATGATGCCGCTAAAGAGGCCGGTTACAACTTGTTGTCAAATGTGACAGTAACTGCTAACGACCAGTTGCTGGGTTCTATCAAGAATTCCCGTCCGGTAATCCGTTGGGCGTTCCAGAACAACAAAGGCGATATTTCTGAAATTTTTGAATGTGACGATAAGTTTGTGATCGCAGCTATTCAGGGTACGTTGCCGGAAGGTTATCGTTCTTTGGAATCTGTTACTCCGATGTTGAAATCAGAGTTGATCGCTCAGAAGAAGGGTGAAAAGATCGCACAAGACCTGTCTGCTAAAAATCTGAGTTCTGTCGATGCTTATGCTCAGGCTATGAATTCTTCTGCAGATTCTGTTAAGTTCGTTAGCTTTGCAACACGCCGTATCGCAGGTATCGGGGTTGAGCCGAAGTTGAATGCAATGGTTTCCTTGGCTCAGAAAGATCAGTTGAGCGCTCCGGTTGTCGGCAACAACGGTGTATATGTGTTCAAGGTATACGAACAGAACAAGGACGCCAAGAATTATGACGAAGCTGCTGAAATCAAAGCATTGGATGCTTCTAATGCTTACCGTTTTGGTTTCCAGGCTATTCAGTCATTGGTTAACAAAGCTGATGTGGAAGATAACCGTATCCGCTTTTATTGATCGTTGAACTGTTTGCGGCAGGAGAGACTGCCGTCCATTATAGGGAACCGCCAATCGCAACCGATTGGCGGTTTTTTTATATCTTTGCATGAAAGAAACACAAGAAGGATCATGAATGAGAAAAGACGTTTATTGGGAATGACTTTGGATGAACTGAAAGGAGTGGCTTTTGAAGCCGGACTTCCAGGCTATGCAGCTAAGCAGATGGCTGACTGGCTGTATAAAAAAAAAGTGACTTCTATTGCAGCGATGACGAATATAGCCTCGGCGAAACGTGCCTTGTTGGAGAAAAACTTTGAGGTGGGGGCCGTACCTCCTTCCGACTTGATGAAGTCGGTGGACGGGACGATCAAGTATTTGTATCCTGCCGGTCCTGGTAATTTTGTTGAATCCGTGTACATTCCGACGGAAGACAGGGCGACATTGTGTGTTTCCTCCCAGGTCGGATGTAAAATGAATTGCCTTTTCTGTATGACCGGTAAACAGGGGTTTACCAAGAATTTGTCAGCTAATGAGATTCTGAACCAGATACAATCCTTGCCGGAAACGGAAGAATTGACTAATATCGTTTTTATGGGAATGGGCGAACCTCTGGACAATGTGGATGAACTGTTCAAAGTATTGGAAATCTTGACCGCCTCTTATGGATACGCCTGGAGTCCGAAGCGAATCACGGTTTCGACTATAGGGGTAGCCAAAGGGTTAAAACGGTTTCTTGAAGAGAGTGACTGCCATTTGGCTGTCAGCTTGCATTCGCCTTATCCGGACGAACGGCGATCTTTGATGCCGGTTGAAAAGGCTTTTCCTGCGTGTGATATTATCGAGACGATCAAGCAATATGATTTTACGCATCAACGTCGTGTTTCATTCGAATACATTGTTTTTAAAAATTTGAATGATGATCTTCAACATGCGAAGGCTTTGGTTTGTTTATTAGATAAAGTTCCCTGCAGAGTCAATCTGATCCGTTTTCATGCAATCCCTAATGTGTCGTTGGAAAGTTCGGACTTGGCAAGAATGGAGGCGTTCCGGGACACGTTGAATGCAGCCGGTATCGTTTGTACGATCCGAGCATCACGAGGAGAAGATATATTTGCCGCATGCGGGATGCTTTCTACGGCGAAGAAACAACAAAAAGAATAGAAATGGTTTCTTTTGAGGGAAAAGAAGCTATATTTGTATAACAAAAAAAATAAACGGGTATGAAAACACATTCTTTATTGATCAGCTTTTTAATGCTTCTTGTCATTATGGGAGCATGTAGTTCGGGCCCAGTGATGAGAAATGCTACCGGTTTCGCCTATGAAATTGTTGTGACGATGGATAAAGCTGATTGGGATGCTCCTGCCGGAAAGGCTATCAAAGCCGAATTGACTTCCGATATTCCAGGATTGCCACAGGCTGAACCTGCCTTTAAGATCACCTATGTGACTCCTGACCAGTTTAACGGTTTGTTAACATATGTGCGCAATGTTTTGATTGTTAGGATAGATAAGTCTCAGTATACGAAAGTTTCACTGAACTATGAGAATAATCGTTGGGCGAAAGGTCAGGTAGTGATGACATTGACAGCTCCTGACGATGCAGCCATTCTTGAATACGTAAAGGCTCATCCGCGGAACATAGTGGAATTTTTTACCAAGTGCGAAAGAAACCGTACGATCGGACAATTGGAGAAGGAACATAGTCCGGTGGTTATGGATCACGTGAAGGACCGTTTTAACGTCATGTTGAGTGCTCCGGCAAATATGACCTATTTCCGTGACACGACCGGCTTTTTCTGGGCTTCCAATAATGCCAATACTGGGCGTACGGATATTGTTGTCTATGATTTCCCATATAAGGATGCTGATACTTTCACAGCCGACTATCTGATTGCAAAACGTGACTCTGTCATGAAGCTGAATATGCCGGGGACGTTTCCCGGATCTTATATGGCTACGGATACAGCTTGGGTAACTTATAATCCGACAACGGTAAATGGTAAATATTGTGGTGTGTTGCGCGGTTTATGGCATATGAAAGGCGATATGATGGGAGGACCATTTGTCAGTCATGCACGTTTGGACGAAAAGAACAACCGGGTTGTAGTCGTTGAAGGCTTTGTATTCGCCCCGGAGACGGATAAGCGCAATTTTATCCGCCGTATCGAATCTGCATTGTATACCTTGCGTCTGCCTGGTGAATTTGAAGAAACACAGGTAGAGAAACTGGATGTTTCCGAAGAAAAGTAACAAAAGATTTGTGGTTTGTGATTTAGAGCAGCGATGGAATAAATCATAAATCATAAATCATAAATCAAAATATATGGAAGAACGATTGGTTAAGGTGGGCATAACCCATGGAGATATAAATGGTATCGGTTACGAGGTGATACTGAAAACATTGTCGGATACTCGTATAGCCGAACTTTGCACGCCGGTCATTTACGGCTCGTCAAAGATTGCCGCTTATCACCGGAAGGTCTTGGAATTGCCTGCTGTGAATTTAAGCATCATTGCACAGGCTGAAGATGCCGGGGCAAACCGGGTGAATATTATCAACTGTGTGGATGACGAGACTAAAGTAGAGTTGTGTCAATCTACAACTGCTGCCGGTGAAGCCGCTTATCTGGCTTTGGAGGCTGCCGTTACCGACTTGAAACGCGGTGCGGTGGATGTATTGGTAACGGCTCCGATCAATAAGCACAACATACAGAATGAACAATTTCATTTTCCCGGTCACACAGAATATCTGGAACAATGTTTCGGTGGTTTGGGAAAAAAGGCATTGATGATTCTGATGAAAGATAATCTTCGCGTTGCCTTGGTAACGGGACATATCCCATTAGCACAGGTCGCATCAAAGATTACCGTTGAAGATATTGTGTCCAAATTGCGTATTTTTAATCAGTCACTTAGGCAAGATTTCGGAATCGTGCGTCCCCGTATAGCTGTCCTTGCTTTGAATCCGCACGCTGGAGATGCCGGATTGTTAGGTAAGGAGGAAGAAGAAATCATTATTCCGGCTATCCAGGAAGCAGAAAAGAAGGGAGTAATGTCTTTCGGACCGTATGCTGCTGACGGTTTCTTTGGTTCGCAAGTGTACGATAAATTCGATGGTGTACTGGCTATGTATCATGATCAGGGCTTGGCTCCGTTTAAAACGCTGGCGATGGATGACGGTGTTAATTATACGGCGGGTCTATCAATCGTACGGACTTCACCGGCTCATGGTACGGCTTATGATATTGCCGGCCAGAATGTGGCCTCTGAAGAATCTTTCCGTCAGGCCCTATATGCTGCATTGGATATTTACCGGAATCGTATCCGTTATCGTGAGGCAACAGCCAACCCTCTGCGCAAGCAGTATTTCGATAAAGGAGGTGACAATGAAAAGCTCGACCTGACAAAAGAGGAAGACGAATAACCAGAAGCCCGGAAGTCATTTGAATACTAAAAAACCATTTCTTGCTTTATGGATAAAGCAGGAAATGGTTTTTGTTTTTTTGTCCGTAGTCGAAAAGTAAGAGAGAGGTATTTTTGTTGTAAGAGCCTGTTTAGTCGTTCGTTAGTTGAAGTTGTGTCATTCTTGTATTTTACTTAAGTATATAGTTGTGGATATGAGGCGGAGAGAGAGAATGCCCAAACTGAATCAGGACGAGAGTCCTTTTTACCGCCATTTTTTTTTTGATAGGAAAAGTTTGTGTAAGTTTGCGGTTTCAAAAGGATATTAAGTATTATGTTTAAGGATAAAACGATTGTGTATACATCAGGAACATTCGATATGTTCCATTACAACCATCTTCGGATGATAAATTATGCCCGCAGCCTTGCGGATATTTTGATTGTGGGGGTGAGTACGGATGAATTGGTGTCTTCTTATAAGGCGAAGCCGATCATTCCTTTTACGGAACGTCTGCAAATCATCGAAGCATTGAAAACTCCCGATATTGTCATTCCACAACATACGTTGGATCATTCCGAAATAGTCAAAAAGCTGAATATCGACGCTTTTGTCGTGGGAGACGATTGGTATGGCAAGTATGATTATTTGAAAGACTTGGGCGTTCAGGTATTCTATTTCCCTTACGGGACAGGAGTGTCCTCTTCCAACTTGAAGAAAACGATCCATGATTCATATGAAGCGAATTTGAAGTCTCAACGGCAATCCAAACCTGAATCTGTTAAAGGCTTCGGTGAAAAAGAATAAGGGTGATGATGGAAAAAAGGGTATTGATTACCGGAGGGACGAAGGGGATAGGCAGAGCGGTTGCCGAATGTTTGGCAAAAGCTGGCTACAGCCTGATTTTGACTTATGCTTCGGATAAAGAAGAGGCTCTTCGGGTGGCAGACGGTTTGCTGCAGCAATACAAAGTGGAGGTTCTTACGCTTCAGGCCGATATTTCCGATCGGAAATCAATCAAAAAGATAGAATCATTTCTAACCGGGTGCTCTATGCGCTTGGATGCGGTGATCTTTAATGCCGGCCTGACCTGTCGTGACTCGTTTGAGGATTTGGATATAGTAGAATGGGAACGGGTGTTTTTTGCCAATGTGCATTTCCCTGTCTTCCTGTTGCAACGCATTGTCGGTTTGATTAATAAGGGAGGAAGCATTGTCTTTACCGGTTCTCTGATGGGGATACAGCCCCATTCGGTTTCACTGGTGTATGGCGTGACGAAGAGTGCCGTGCATGCGTTGGTGAAGAATATGGTGAAGTTCCTGGTTCCGTATGAGTTGCGTGTGAATGCTGTGGCTCCCGGTTTTGTGGATACCGAATGGCAGAAAACGAAACCCGCTGAAATACGTCGTAATATAGAGAACAAGGTTTCATTAGGGCGTTTCTGTGATCCGGAGGAACTGGCGGAAGTTTATAGAATGTTAGTAGAAAATAGTTATTTTAATGGCGAAGTGATCGTCGTCGATGGCGGTTATTCGTATAAATAGAAGATAAATGAGCGACTTGGATAAAGAGTACGAGGCTTCGTTGAAGTCGATAGAAACAGAAAATAAGATTGACCGGATTTTTTATCGTCCTATCGGTTTTCGTATTGCCCGTATGTTAAGGGGTACAGGTATTACGCCTAATATGGTGACTGTTGTCTCTATTTTTGTAGGGGCGGCAGTCGGTTTCTTTTTTTATCATGATGATCTGATTTACAATGTTTGCGGTATCCTGTTGCTGGTATGTGCAAATATCCTAGACTGCGTGGACGGGCAGTTGGCCCGCCTGACGGGAATCAAATCGGCGATCGGTCGTATCTTGGATGGTTTTGCCGGGGATATCTGGTTTACGTGTATTTATGTCGGTTTCGCCCTTCGTCTGTCTCATGATTACGGAACGGACTGGTTCTTTGCCTTGGCGGTTCTTTCCGGTTTGTCACATTTGGTACAGGCGAATATCACGGACTATTACAAGACACTTCATTTGTATTTCATCAGCAAGGATAAAGGTGCGGAGTTCCAGTCGCTGGAACAGGTACGTGCCCGCCATAAGGAAATGAAATATGGTATCAATAAATTTTTCTATTTCCTCTATCGTGGCTATACGCTTTTGCAGGTGAAAGCTACTCCGTCCTTGCAGGGTATGCTTCGCAGCTTGCATGCACGGTATGGAGATGATATTCCGGAAGATATCCGTATCCGTTTCCGCAAACAAAGCAAGGAACTGATGCACATGGTAGACCTTTTGACTTTTAACGGACGTACGATCGTGATGTTCGTCGTGGTTCTGGTCGGTGAGGTTTGGGTTTATTTCTTGTATGAGATAATCGTATTGAACATCGTTTTGTTGCTCGCCATGAGAAAGCATGAACAGATGTGTGCAACATTCTATAAATAAGAATTTATGAAAGAGAGCGTTGTAGACATACATGATTTACAGGAAGCTGCCCCGTTCTTTAAAAGTCGTTTCGGCTCTTTTCTGGGGAAAGTGCTGATCAAATGGTTGAGTATCGATAAGGTAAACAAGGCTCATGCCCATAACTGCCATTTGCGGGGAGCGGAGTTCACAACAGCCTTGCTGAACGACCCGTTGATCGATATTAAATATGATCTACATAACGCCGAGGTGCTGGATCATCTGCCCGAAGGCGCTTTCGCTACAGTTTCGAACCATCCTATCGGATCGATAGACGGGATTATGTTGATCGATATATTCGCTTCACGCCGTCCGGATTTCAAAGTAATGGTAAACGGCGTATTGACCAAAATCGGGGCCATGGGAGATAATTTCGTGTCCGTCAAGCCAGACTCCAATAACCAGGGGGCTAATCTGAAGAATATAAACGGGGTCCGTATATCCCTGCAACAACTGAAAGAGGGGCATCCGATGGGTTTTTTCCCTGCCGGGGGGATCTCGATGTATAATAAGAAGACGAAGAAAATACAGGATTTGCCTTGGACGCACAGTGTGATTCGTCTGATCCGGAAAGCGAAAGTGCCTGTATATCCTGTTTATTTCGATTTCCTGAATTCCCGCTTTTTCTATTGGCTGGGCCGGATTGACTGGCGTATCCGTACGTTGCGCATACCAGCCGAGGCCTTTAACAAGCGCGGGCGTACGGTCGATGTTTATATCGGTGAGCCTGTTTCTCCAGAAGAAATCCAAAATATTGCCGACGACAAAGACCTGGCCGAGTTTTTATATCAACGTACGTACGCTGCTAAAAAATAACAAACCTGTATAGAAACCGCCTTCGGATTTCGGTTAATTGGATTAAGATTTGTAATTTTGGCAGATAAAACTGAAATAATTACAGATAGTAGAAGAAATATGATAAAGGTTGACGTGCAGCAGATAAAACAGCGTTTTGGAATTATCGGTAATAATGCCGGGCTGAACCGGGCTATCGATGTTGCCCTACAGGTCGCTCCGACAGATTTGTCTGTGCTGATTACCGGTGAAAGTGGTGTCGGTAAAGAAACTTTTCCTCAGATTATACATCAGAACAGCCCGCGTAAACATGGGCAATACATAGCGGTGAACTGTGGTGCCATTCCTGAAGGTACGATTGACTCGGAATTGTTCGGACACGAAAAAGGTTCTTTTACAGGAGCGTTGTCTGACCGTAAAGGCTATTTCGAGGTTGCGGATGGCGGGACGATCTTCCTGGATGAAGTAGGAGAGCTGCCCACTCCTACGCAGGCACGTTTGTTGCGTGTTTTGGAGACGGGAGAGTTTATCCGTGTCGGTTCATCCAAAGTCCAAAAGACGAATGTCCGTATCGTCGCGGCGACAAACGTCAATCTGACGCAAGCTGTAGCGGAAGGAAAATTCCGTGAAGATTTGTTTTACCGTCTGAGCACGGTGCCTATCCAGGTTCCTCCTTTACGTGAGCGCGGTGAGGATATCATCTTGCTTTTCCGGAAATTTGCCAGCGATTGCGCGGAGAAGTACCGGATGCCGCCGATCCGTTTGGATGAGGAAGCCCGCCAGTTGATGCTTTCCTACCGTTGGCCGGGGAATGTCCGGGAACTGAAAAACATAACGGAGCGTATTTCTGTTATCGAGGAAAACCGGGATATCACCGCTTCAGTGCTTCGCTTGTATCTACCCGATCTGAATATCGAGAAATATCCGGTCCTAGTCAAACAGGATTCCGATCAGAAGATATTCAACAGCGAACGGGAGATTCTATATCAAGTGCTGTTTGACATGAAGAAAGATGTCAACGAACTTAAGAAGCTGGTACACGACATCATGGGAGGCAAGATGCCAATCGAGATGCCGGAAGAGCCGGCGGCTTATCCCCATCCGATCCATACCGTCCATCCGGTTCCTTCTATTCAGGAAGCCGAAGCAGTGGAAGAGGAGGAGAGCCTGTCGCTGGAAGAAGTCGAGAAAGAGATGATCCGAAAGGCCTTGGAGAAACATAACGGTCGCCGTAAGAATGCCGCTGCCGACCTGAAGATATCGGAACGGACACTTTACAGAAAAATAAAAGAATATAATCTGGAATAAAAGATGTTGAAGATTAATAAGATATGGCTTTTCTGCCTGATCGGGCTGATTGTGACGGCTTGTTCGATCTCCTATAAGTTTAATGGAGCTTCTATTGATTATACGAAGGTCAAGACGATCACGATCAAGGATTTCCCGAACCAGGCTCCGTTAGTCTATCCGCCCCTTTCGCAAAAGTTTACGGAAGCATTGAAGGATATTTATATCCGTCAGACCCGTCTGCAGTTGGTGGGGAGCAACGGCGACTTGGACCTGGAGGGTGAAATTACGGGCTATGACCTGACTCCTATGGCTGTAAAAGAAGATGCTTATGCCTCACAGACCAAGTTGACGATTACGGTTCGGGTTCGTTATGCCAACCGGGTGAATCCGGATGAGGATTTTGAGCAGAGCTTTTCGGCATACCGTGAATTCGATGCGACTCAGATGTTGCAACAGGTACAGGACCAGTTATCGGAAGAGATTATTGACGAGCTTGTCGATCAAATTTATAATGCAACGGTTGCCAACTGGTAAAAATGAAAGCTGCTGATCTATATCGACTAATGGAGAGCCCGGCCCTGCTGACTGAGGATACACTTCAGCAGTTAAAGCAGATCGTCGATGAATTCCCATATTTCCAGATTGCCCGGATGCTTTACCTGAAGAACCTGGCGGTCTTGAACGATATACGTTTTGGCGCAGAATTGAAGAAGATGGCAATCTATGTCCCTGACCGTAGGAAGTTGTTCACCCTGATAGAAGGTGAACGGTTCGGTTTGCAGCTCCAGTCAGCGAAAGAGGAAAATCCAACCCGTGAAGATGCTTTTTCACTGATCGATGCTTTCCTGTCCAATCGTGAGGAGGAAGAACCGAAGACGGATGCGTCTCTTCTGTTCCAGCCGTCCGTTTCGTCGGATTACATCTATTGGTCATTGACGAAGGAAAACGGGCAGGTGGAGGAAAAAGAAGAGGAAGAAGAAGTCCGTTTGCAACATCACGATCTGATCGATTCTTTTATAAAAAATGAAGAACAGCGGACTCCCGGCAGTGGTCTGAACCTGGATATGGAGACAACCGGAGCACCTGTTCCCGGAAATCTGGCGGAGTTGGAGGAGAACCAGCATAAACCGCTGGATGACTCCTATTTTACGGAAACATTAGCTCATATTTATGTAAAACAGAAGCGATATGAGAAGGCATTGCAAATAATTAAAAACTTAAACTTGAAATATCCAGAAAAAAATGTTTACTTTGCAGACCAAATCAGATTTCTGGAAAAGTTGATTATTAACACTAAAAAATAAAACAAAGATGTACGTATTTATTTCTATCTTAATCCTGATCGCATCTATACTATTGATCTTGATTGTATTGATTCAGAACTCGAAAGGTGGAGGTCTGGCTTCAGGATTCTCTTCTTCCAACCAAATTATGGGGGTACGCAAAACCACAGACTTTCTTGAAAAAGCAACCTGGACTCTTGCCGGCACTGTTGTTGTTTTAAGTATTGTGATTACTGCTTTTATTCCGAGAGCTCAGCACGCGAATCAGTCTGAAATCAAAGAACAGATAAATAATGCCGTAACAATCGATCCGAATACGGTTGCTCCTGACTTTGGCACTGCCCAGCAACCTGCGACAGCTCCCGTTTCTTCTTCTGAAGAAGAAGCTCCGGCTAACTAATAGAAAACGGATTTTCGATATAATGAAGAGGTTTCCTGCAACAAGGATGCCTCTTTTTTTGTTTTGTTTGATAGAATTATCGATAAGTGGATAGAAATAATTTATCATGAACGATACATATTTCTTCGTATCTTTGTCGTTACAGGCAGATAGGCCTGTCTTAAATCGTAAACAAATATGGACATGATTAACTTTGATGGATTGTTGATAGGTATTGCTACCTTTTTGATTATTGGGCTTTTTCATCCGGTTGTGGTGAAAGCGGAATATTATTGGGGCACGAAATGCTGGTGGATCTTTCTTGTTTTGGGAATAGCGGGAACTGTCGCTTCCCTGCTGGTTGAAAGCGTTTTCGTCTCGGCTATCTGCGGCGTCTTTGCCTTTTCCTCTTTCTGGACGATAAAGGAAGTTTTCGAGCAGGAAGAGCGCGTCTTGAAAGGCTGGTTTCCAAAGAATCCTAAACGTACTTATCCGGAGCAAAAGCCTTAATCAGGCTTTTCAAGCAGAAGAACTGGTTACGATATCTTACCGACACCGCCTAAAACCAATCCTCAGGTAACCGGTAGACTAAGCCGTTTCATGCCATCAACTAAGTCAAAACACCCCAGAAACTAAATGATAACATATCGTAAAGTATCTGTTGGTAGTTACTATTTATAGACGATACGTAGTACTACCAATAGACGATATGTGGTACTACGTATCGTCTATTGGTAGTACTACATATGAATAATATGAAGTATGTCTTGAATTAGTTTACTATGACTTTTGAGATAGTTTACGGTATGTTACGGATCAGTTGCTCCATGAGAACAGGCGATAGTGTCGGGGCTTTTTATGTATTTCCGTACATTTCAGGAAAGACTGAACCAACTTCAGATATTATCCGTACCTTTGTCACGTTAAATATTATTCGTATGAAAACAAAGAAAAAAGATTCATTTATGGATTACATCAAAGCGAACCGAAAAGGAAGTAGGGAAGCAGAGATTGAGAATCACGGTCATCCGGTCAGTTTCAACCGGGTACATGTATCGAAAAAGGTTTATAACCGTAAAAGAGATAAGGCAGATGCCCGGAGGCATCTGCCTTATTTGTACATTGTCGTTTGCGACAATTAGTGCTGGTGGTTGTGTACCGGATATTTTTCCTTAAACCACTCAACCAATTTTCCGTCTTTGAAACTTAACAGGTAATACCCTTCCGTATTTTCAGTCATGGAAGCCGTCTTGTAGCTGATGGTTTCGATCGAACCTTCGGAGGTCATGCGGGCACCTGCCGATTCGAAATCTTTTCCCAATATGGAGATCACTTTCTTTTTGGTCATGCCTAATTCGATGTCTTTCATCTTACTATCCATTTGATAGGGTTGCATGAGCGTTCCGCAACTTGTCAGCAGGAATGTGGCCAGTAGTACATACAGCCATTTCATCTTTTTCATATATCCTTGTTTTTGTAGTTAGTAAACACAATGACAAAAGTAGTGATATTCATTGAAGAAAGGAGTGTTTTTACTTCAATATCTTTAGAAAATGAAAGATGAAACCAATCAAGGGGTGGGCAAGTCATATACATATATGGCATCTTCAGTGTCTCCGTCTACGGCATATAGTTTCTTTTCTTTTTCGGATATCGCCCCAATAGATGATGGATGGATCCTTCCAAAGGAATGTAAATAAATGCAGACTGCCAAATAAAAAAAGAGGAAAACCTTTCGATTTTCCTCTTCTTGAGAGCGGAAGACGGGGCTCAAACCCGCGACCCTCAGCTTGGAAGGCTAATGCTCTATCAACTGAGCTACTTCCGCAATTAATTTGTGGGCAGTGATGGATTCGAACCACCGAAGGCGAAAGCCAGCTGAGTTACAGTCAGCCCCATTTGGCCACTCTGGTAACTGCCCCCGTTATTTTCAATTGCAGTGCAAAGGTACGATTATTTTTGAAACCTGCAAGCGTTTAGGCAGAAAAATTTACCATTTTAAGAGCGGTTACTGCCGCTTCATCTCCTTTGTTTCCGTACTTGCCACCTGCACGGTCTTCGGACTGTTGCATAGTGTCTGTCGTTAACAAGCCGAAAATGAACGGAATATCGTACATAAGATTTAATTCTGTAATGCCCTGCGTAACGCCTGAACAGACATAATCGAAATGAGGAGTATCGCCTCTTACGACGCAGCCCAAAACGATAACGGCATCCACTTCTTTTGTTTCAGCCATTTTTTTTGCGCCAAAAGTCAGTTCGAAACTGCCTGGTACTCGTTTTACAAATATGTTTTCGGCTTTGACGCCATGTTTTTCCAATGTGTTGCAGGCGCCTTCCAATAGCTTTTCGGTGATGTGCTTGTTCCATTCCGCTACGACGATTCCGACAGTCACTTCCGATCCGTCAGGAACACTGTTAAAGTCGTACTCCGATAAATTCTGATAAGCTGTTGCCATATTTTTTGTTCTTAAAAGAAGAGGATGCCTTGTTTGACGAGACATCCTCTTATATGATTATAATAATGTGTATACGTTATTTGTTCAATGCCGAAGCACGGGTGATATATTTGTCGATATCGGAAGCTTCCATTGAATTGAAGTATTTTTCCTTAATCGTCGTGTATGCCTTAACAGCATCACCATATTGTTTCAGGCTTTCATAAGCGATACCGGCTTTCTTCAGGTAAGTCGGGCTGATCACTTCGTTGCTTGCCTGCTTGGCTGCTTTTTCGAAATAGCTGATACCTTCTTTTACGTTGCCCATATTTACATAGCAGTCACCGATCAGGCCCGTGATAGCCGGCGAGATCATGTCGTCGCTGCCGCTGAAAGATTTCAGCAGATCCAATGCTTTTTCATTGTCGCCCATCTTGAAATAGCAGATACCGGCATAAGCCTTTGCCAAGTTACCGGCCGATGTGCTTCCGTATTGGTCGATGATAGCTTCGAATCCTTCATAATCCGCACCGTTTCCGTTCAGTGCCAGGTTGAAAGAGTCTTTTGCAAAATATTGTTCGCCTTTGAACATAGCTGCTGCGGCTTTTTTCTCCTGCGGAATCAAATATCCGTGCTTGATACCCAAAACAGCTCCAACAACGAGAGCGAGTGCTATAATACCATAAATGATTTTCTTTGAATTGTTTTCAATGAACTGCTCCGATCTCGAAACAATTTCTTCGACCTCTAACTCTTTGTTGGTGTCTTTTTCCTTAGTAGCCATAATGTTTTATAGTTGTTATTATTTTATCACTGTTTTATGCCTGTGGCAATTCAAGTCGCAAAAGTAGTTTTTTTTACTGAGAAAATCTATACTTAGAAGTATATTTTTTAATTTTGTGCAACTAATATAGCGTGGATGATACTTAAAAAGCTTTCTATACTCAATTATAAAAACATTCTCCAGGCAGAAGTTTCTTTCTCTCCCGAAATAAATTGTTTTTTCGGGAATAACGGAATGGGAAAGACCAATCTGTTGGATGCCGTTCATTATCTCTCTTTTTGCAAAAGCCATATCAATACGCCCGATTCCCAGCTGATCAACAATGGTCAGGATATGTGCGTGTTGCAAGGTAACTATGACTATGAGGGGCGTGAAGAGGAGATCTTTTGTGCTATCCGTCGCCGGCAACGGAAACAGTTCAAGCGGAATAAAAAAGAGTACGACAAACTGTCGGAGCATATCGGTCTGTTGCCATTAGTGATGGTTTCGCCAGCCGATTCGGAACTGATACAAGGCGGGAGCGAAGAACGTCGCCGCTTTCTCGATGTGATTATTTCGCAGCAGGACAAGCCTTATCTGCATGCGTTGATACAATATAATAAAGCCTTGCTTCAGCGGAATTCGCTGTTGAAGGACCAGTGTATCGACGCTTCCCTTTATGAAGTGCTGGAAATGCAGCTGGACATGTACGGCCGGATGGTGTACGAGAAGCGGCAGATGTTGGTGAATGATTTTATCCCGATCTTCAACGAATATTACCAGACGATCTGCCGTTCGACCGAACAGGTCGGTTTGCGGTATATCTCCCAGTTGGAGAAGGGGAGCCTGGCGGATATGCTGGCTGCCAATCGGGAACGTGACCGCATACTCGGTTATACCTCGACCGGCATTCACAAGGATGAACTGGAGATGACGTTGAACGGCCACCTGATCCGCCGTGTCGGTTCGCAAGGGCAGAACAAGACGTATCTGATTGCCCTCAAGCTGGCTCAGTATGTGTTTCTTTCCTGCAGGGGGCAAGCGCGTCCGATCCTTCTGTTGGACGATATTTTCGACAAGCTGGATGCCGACCGGGTGGAGCAGATCGTCAAGCTGGTGAGCGGCGACCAGTTTGGGCAGATTTTCATTACTGATACGAACCGGAAATATTTGGACGCCATCCTGCAATCGATCAATCACGGCTACGCTCTGTTCAGGGTCGAACAGGGTGAAGTGCAACCGATGGAGGAAGCGGAATGATGCACCGGAATGCACAGACGTTGGGCGATGCGATCCGGGAGTTTTTCGAGGATAATGCTGAGTTGAGGGGGAAGATACTGGAAATCCGTGTCATGCGGGCCTGGGGCGAGATACTGGGGCCGATGGTCGCTCAGTACACTCGTAATATATATGTAAAAGACAAAGTGCTGTATGTTTCCCTCACTTCTTCCGTCTTGAGAAGTGAATTGGTGTTGTGCCGGGAACGTCTGGTGAAGAGCTTGAACGATTATGCCGGTTCGGAAGTTATACAAGATATAGTTATCAGATAAAAGAGTTGAATCATTATGGATGCAAAAAAGATAGAAGAAGTTCCGTTTGAAGAGGTTTATGAAGTGGAAAAGTATGGCACATACTATTCTGAAAATAAATTCTGGCAAAAAGTACAACGGGTTGCAAAGAAAGTCGGTGCGACGGTGATACGTCCTGTCTTCCAGCTTTATTATCTGCTGCACGATAAAGATGTTCCGTTACAACATAAGGCTTATATCATAGGTGCTTTAGGCTATTTTATTCTGCCGTTCGACCTGATACCGGAAGGTCTTCTTCCGGTGATCGGCTTTACTGACGATGTAGCTGTGATGGGACTTGTCCTGAAAATCGTGAAGGATAGCATCACACCTGAGATAAGAGCCAAGGCGGATGCTAAGGTCATGGAGCTGTTGCAAACGGATAAGATCTGAATCACAATATTTCTTTTTCAGTTATAATCAAGTCCATTTTCCGGTCGAACGGCTCGGCCGGAATCTGATCCTTTAACTGGAAGTCATAGCAGATTCCGATTTTAGGAACATCCAGTGTCGAAAGCAGTCGGTCATAAAATCCTTTTCCCCGTCCGAGGCGGTTATGCTGGCGGTCGAAAGCGACACCCGGAACAATGATCAGGTCTATTTCGCTTTCCGGTACGGCTTCACAATCTTCACTTGGTTCCAATATCCCGAAAACACCCGTTTTGAGTGATTCTTTTCCTGCATACAAGAGCAATTGAAGATCATTCCCTTTTATAAGAGGGAGCAATAATCTCTTTTTCCGGTACCATTTTTCGATCAGTCCGGCAGTCTGCACTTCGCCGGGGATGGCATGGTATAGTGCAATGCACGAAGCTTGCTGGAAGAGGTCTGTCTCTTCCAGCCGGTCCATTATCTTAGCAGAGAGATCCAGCAATGTAGTCTTCGTATATGATCTCTTTAAGGAAGCCATATCCTCTCGAAGTGTTTGTTTGGCTTTGCGCAATTCCATTGGGCGTATTGTTTTTGTTCTCCAGTGTCGGGAATGATTTGCCTTCGTTCAGGACTTTGACGGCGCGTTTCAGCGTGATGTCATCGTTCTGGAATATTGGATAGAAGCCGGCTTCGTCGAAGAAGTTACGGACGATGTAGGCCTGGATCTGTTTCTCGATCAGTTTGCCTGATATGTTGATCAGGTGCGGACGTTTCTTGATCCCTTTTGCTGCGGCATAATTGGTGAAATCGGAAAGCAGTGGTTGTTGTTGCAGGTATTTGTGTAAGTCCTGATAGGTCTTGAAAGAAGCCAACTTGTCGTAATTGCGATCCGAGTATTCGAGTGCATATAGGTTCAACATACCGGAATTGACTACGTTGGAGAAATAGGAAGTCACACCGCTTGTGTCACGCGGGATGAAGATATCCGGCATGATACCGCCGCCGCCGTAAACGGGGCGTCCCATCACGGTTTCGTATTTTTCGCTGTTGTTCAGCTTGATGCTGTCGGCAGAATCAAATTCACCGTGCATGAAACGCTGGTAGATGTCCTGTTCGTATTCGCTGTCTTTACCCAGTTCGTACTTTTTCTGGATACAACGTCCAGACGGCGTGTAATAGCGTGCGATCGTCAGGCGGATTTCCGAACCGTCGCTTAACTGGATCGGCGACTGGACCAAGCCTTTTCCGAAAGTACGGCGGCCGATAATCAGCCCGCGGTCATTGTCTTGGATAGCTCCGGAGAAGATTTCACTGGCGGAAGCCGAGAACTCGTCTGTCAAGACTACAATCGGAGCATCCTGGCAAGTACCTGTGCCGTTCGTATAGACATCGTTGCGCGGGAATGCTTTTCCTTCCGTGTATACGATCAGGCGGCCTTCCGGCATGAATTCGTTTACCATATTGATGGCGGCATCCATATAACCGCCCGTGTTACCGCGAAGGTCGATCACGAATGAGGTACAACCTGCCTGTTTCAGCTTGGCGATTGCCGTGATAAATTCATTATAAGTGGTACGGCCGAATTTGCTTACTTTGATGTAGCCGATTCCTTTGCTTACCTCGTAAGACACGTCGACCGAACTGACGGGGACATCGCCGCGCGTCACGTCGAAATACAACAGTTCCGGTTCGTTTTTACGTTTTATGCCTAACTTGACCGTACTGTTCTTCGCACCACGCAGAGTCTTCATGATGACTTCCTGGTCACTTTTGTTGCCGGCATACAGGGAGTCGTTGATCGTGATGATACGGTCGAAGGGCTTCAAGCCGGCCTTCTCTGAAGGTCCCCCCGGAATGACGTTGATAACCAGAATGGTATCGGTCTGCATATTGAATGAAACCCCGATGCCGCTGAACGATCCTTCCAGGTCTTCATTTGCCCGTTGGGCGTCCTTTGCCGGTATATACACGGAATGCGGGTCCAGTTCGCTGAAGACCTTAGGAATGGCATCTTCCACTAATTGTTTCATATCGACTGTATCGACATACTGTTCGTCGATAATGTCGAGGATGGCATTGATTTTATTTCCACTGGAATAAATATGCCTCTTTCCTTGTGTCAGTCTGAGGTAATGATTCCCTACAAATATCCCGAGAGCAATACTTAATGCTATAATCACAGGCAACCATACAGCCAGCCTTTTGTTCTTGTCCATAAAACGTATCTTTAGTCGTTTATTTCTATATAATCTATAATAACACCAGCGCGACGTAATAGGTTGCAACCATCTTCCACCCTATATTTTTCAGAGTATACCACCCGCTTGATCCCAGACTGGATGATGAGCTTGGCACATTCGATGCAAGGGGCAGAGGTGACGTAGATCGTTGCACCTTTGCTGCTGTTGGACGAAGCGGCCACTTTCGTAATGGCATTGGCTTCCGCATGCAGAACGTAAGGTTTGGTGACATTGTGTTCATCTTCACAAACATTCTCGAAACCGGATGGCGTACCGTTATATCCGTCAGAAATAATCATTTGGTCTTTTACTATCAGTGCCCCAACCTGGCGTCTCTTGCAATACGAATTTTCCGCCCATACGGCCGCCATTCTGAGATAGCGCTTATCCAATTCGAGTTGCTTTTCCTTCTTATCGCACATCGTCTTCTGATTTTATATACCTTAATTATATAAATAGTAGGCAAAGGTACATATATTTGGGATAAATGGAATAGGTTCGAAGTTTTTTTGTTCAAGCGTGTATCATAAAAATACCATAGAAGGCAACCTCGAAAACAAATCAGACTTGCATCCGGCTCTGGACGGATGCGGATGGTCCGCCTGGTTCTATTCCGTTTCTTTTCAACAGGGCACCGATTTCCGCATCTTTTCCCCGGAAACGTTTGTACAGGATATCCGGATCTTCGGTTCCGCCTTTCGATAGGATGTTTTTACGGAAAGAACGGGCTGTTTCCCGGTTGAAGATTCCCGTCTCTTTGAAGACCGAGAAAGCATCGGCATCCAGGACCTCTGCCCATTTATAGCCGTAATAGCCGGCTGAATATCCACCGGAGAAGATGTGTCCGAAACTGCTGCTCATCAAGGTTCCGGGAACTTCGGGGACGATCACGGTCTGTTTCCAGGCTTCCTTCTCGAAAGAGATAACATCTTCGCCGAATGGTTCTGTTCGGGTATGCCAGGCCATATCTAAGAAACCGAAGCTCAGTTGACGGCAGCAGGCATATCCTGCGTTGAAATTGGAAGCGTCTATTAATTTCTGTACTAATTCTTGCGGGATTTTTTCCCCGGTTTTGTAGTGGATGGCGATCTGATCCAGAAACTCTTTCTCTGTCAGCCAGTTTTCCATCAGTTGGGAAGGAAGTTCCACAAAGTCACGATAGACATTTGTACCGGAAAGGCTCGCGTATGATCCTTCGGCAAACATACCGTGCAGGGCATGTCCGAATTCGTGCAACAGCGTGTTGACCTCGTCAAAAGTCAATAAAGAAGGCTTCGTCTCGGTCGGACGTGTGAAGTTCATTACGATAATGATTTGGGGCCGGCTGTCTTTGCCGTCTTGATCCCGGTATTGTTCCTTTATGCTGTTCATCCAGGCTCCTGACTGTTTCCCGTCGCGCGGATGGAAGTCTGTATATAATATGGAAAGAAACTTCCCGTCGGCATCGTAAACCTCGTATGCCTCTACTTCGGGATGATAAACCGGAATTTCTTTATTCTCTTTAAAAGTGATGCCATATAATTGCGTAGCCAGACCGAACACGCCTTTCTTTACATGATTCAGTTCGAAATAGGGACGCGTCATTTCATCATTCACGTTGAAACGGATGTCTTTCAGTTTTTCGGAATAATAGCTCCAATCCCAAGGCATGACCGTTATGTTTTCTTTTTCCGTTTCCGAAGCAAATCTTTGTACGGTCTCGTATTCATTCCGGGCTACCGGCTTGTAGGCATCCAATAACTCATTCAGCAGTTTATAGACGCGTGCGGGAGTTTTGGCCATCGTATGTTTCAATTTATAGTCGGCATAGTTGGTATATCCCATCAATCTTGCGATTTCCAGGCGGATATTGACGATTTCCCGTATGATTTCCTTGTTGTCGTATTCATCCCCTTTGTTACCTATGCTCATATATTCCCGATACATCTTTTCCCGTAACCCGCGCAAAGCTGAGTAACGCATGAAAGGCACGTAGCTTGGGGCCGAGAGATTGAACAGCCATCCGGTTTTTCCTTTTTCTTTAGCCCTGAGTGCGGCAGCTTCGCGTATGCTTTCCGGTAGTCCTTCCAGTTCGTCTTCTTTTGTTAGCAACAGTTCGTAGCGGTTCTTGTCTTTCAATGCGTTCTGATCGAATGTGAGGGAAAGAAGGCTTAACTCGGAACTGAGTTTACGGTATTTTTCTTTCTCTTCGGGTCCGAGTGCGGCGCCACGTGCGCAAAAAGCTTCGAATGTCTTCTCCAGCAGACGTGCGTCTTCCATCGGGAGATGCAGTTCATCTTTCCGGTCGTAGACACTCTTTACGCGTGCGAATAGTTGTTCGTTCAAATAAATATTGTTGGAGCTTTCCGACAGTTTGGGGGATACTCGTTGCGAGATATCCATCATCTCGTCGTCTGCTTCTGCATTCAATACGTTGAAGAAAGCCGAGATGACTTTATCCAGCAGCTTGCCGCTGCGTTCGAGTGCTATGATTGTGTTCTCGAATGTAGGAAGTTCCGTATTGTCGGCAATGGCTCGGACTTCCTCGTCCAATTGCCAGATTCCTTCGTCGAAAGCTGGTTCATACTGTTCTGTTTCGATCTGGTCGAACGGAGGAGTTCCGAACGGAGTCCGATAAGTCTCGAAAAAGGGATTTTCTCTATTTTGTTTCATGTTCTTTCGTGTTGATTTATTATATAACAAAGGTACGGAATAATCGGCAAATAAAAATGCATTGATTGCCAGACGATGCCAAACTGCCGGATTTGGAAGTTTTTAACAGCTTGGCATGTGTTTGACAACACATATATCCACTTTGGCATATTTGTAACAGATTATCAATCAAACTGTTTTTAAATCGTAAAAATGAAATTTCTAAATAAATATGAAAGTGAATTTGTTTTTTTATTTTTTAAGTGATACTTTTGGTCAAGATACAAAAGCAATTTATATGTTATCACGTTAAAGCATAAACTTAAAACCAAATATAAAAATATGAGTTATCTTAAATTTGACAAGACTCTTATGACGAACCTGGAAGAAGCGCTGCCAAGAGAAATTCTTCGTACGAATCGTTCGGGAGCCTATCATTGTACAACTATCGTTGATTGCAACACAAGAAAATATCACGGATTACTTGTAATTCCGGTTCCGGAACTGGATGATGAGAATCACGTATTGTTGTCGTCATTGGATGAAACTGTCATACAGCATGGTGCCGAATTTAACTTGGGGCTTCATAAGTATCAGGGGGATAATTACAGTCCGAGAGGTCATAAGTACATTCGTGAGTTCGAATGCGAGAAAGTTCCTACGACGATCTATCGTGTAGGAGGTGTTATTCTGAAAAAAGAGAAGTTGTTTGTGCATCATGAGAATCGAATCTTGATCCGTTATACGTTGTTGGATGCCCATTCGGCAACAACATTGCGCTTGCGTCCGTTTTTAGCGTTTCGCAGTGTCCGTGAATATACACACGAGAATGCCCAGGCCAGTCGCGAATATCAGGTTGTGTCGAATGGTATCAAAACCTGTATGTATCCGGGCTATCCTGAATTGTATATGCAACTGAACAAAAAGAATGAGTTTCATTATCTGCCTGATTGGTATCGGGGTATCGAATATCCGAAAGAGCAGGAGAGAGGCTATGACTTTAACGAAGATCTGTATGTTCCCGGATATTTTGAGGTTGAGATAAAGAAAGGGGAAAGCATCGTCTTTTCCGGTGGGGTTTCTGAAATAGGAACTCGTTCGTTAAAAAAGACTTTTGAAGACGAGGTTGAAGAACGTACACCTCGCGATACTTTCCGACATTGCCTGATCAATGCAGCACATCAATTCTTAAATAAGCAGGAAAATGAATTTTATATTTTAGCCGGTTATCCGTGGTTCAAGTGCAGGGCACGCGATTTGTTTATTTCTTTGCCGGGGCTGACTTTGGCTATCAATGAGGTTTCCAAGTTTGAAATGGTAATGGAAACGGCCTGTAAGGCGATTTATAATTTTATCCGTAATGAACCGAGCCAGATCAAGATTTATGAAATGGAGCATCCCGATATCTTGCTTTGGGCTGTTTGGTGCATTCAGCAATATGCTAAAATGGTTTCACGTGAGGCATGCCGCGAGAAATATGGTGTATTGTTGGAAGATATCATGAGGTTCCTCTGTCAGGATAAACATCCGAATCTGATTCTGCATGATAATGGATTGCTTTATACCTATGGGACGAATAGGGCTGTAACATGGATGAACTCGACGGTTAACGGACATCCCGTTATTCCGCGTACAGGATATATTGTTGAGATCAATACATTGTGGTATAACGCTTTGCGGTTTGCAGGAGAATTGTCGGGTGAGGCCGGAAATAATGCTTTGGCTGAATCATTGGGAGCTTTGGCCGAGAAAAGCGGGAAGTCGTTTGTCAATGTGTTCTTGAATGAATATGGCTATTTGCTCGATTATGTCGATGGTAACATGATGGAGTGGAGTGTGCGTCCGAATATGATATTTGCCGTGGCATTTGATTATTCTCCTTTGAATTCCAGCCAGAAAAAAGGTGTACTCGATATTGTGACGAAAGAGTTGCTTACTCCTAAAGGACTCCGTTCCTTGAGCCCGAAGAGCGGTGGGTATAATCCTAATTATGTCGGTCCTCAGATCCAGCGTGATTATGCTTATCATCAGGGAACGGCCTGGCCTTGGCTGGCAGGTTTCTATTTTGAGGCATATCTTCGTATCTATAAGATGAGCGGTATAGGGTTTATCGAACGTTATCTGATTGGGTACGAAGATGAAATGTCGTCTCATTGTATCGGGTCCATTTCAGAATTGTTTGACGGTAATCCTCCGTTCAAGGGGCGTGGAGCTATATCATTCGCAATGAATGTTGCAGAAATATTGAGAATATTATACTTATTAAGCAAATATAACTATTGAAAGGAGGAGCCTGTATGAAAGTGTTAATGTTTGGATGGGAATTTCCTCCCAAAATATATGGTGGTCTTGCGGTTGCCTCTTATGGTATTACTAAAGGTCTGAGTCTGCAGAATGATGTGGAAACGACTTTCTGTTTGCCGAAGCCTACCGGTGAAGAAGAAGGTTTCCTGAATATTATAGGTATGAATCAAGTACCTGTCGTATGGCGGGATGTCAATTATGATTATTTGAAGTCCAGGCTTCCCAATTATATGACGCCAGAGCAATATTATGCTTTCCGTGACCATATCTATGCCGATTTCTCATATCTGAATGTAAATGATTTGGGGTGTATGGAGTTTGCCGGAGGGTATCCTGCTAACCTGCATGACGAGATCAATAATTTCTCGATTATAGCGGGTGTCGTTGCTCGCCAGCAGCAATTTGATATTATTCATGCCCACGATTGGTTGACATATCCGGCCGGCGTGCATGCTAAGATGGTGAGTGGTAAGCCTCTTTGCATTCATGTTCATGCAACCGATTTCGACCGTTCACGCGGAAAGGTCAACCCGACCGTATACGCAACGGAAAAGAACGGTATGGATTATGCGGATTGTATTATGTGTGTATCTGAATTGACACGGCAGACGGTTATCCGGGAGTATCATCAGGATCCGCGGAAATGTTTTGCCATGCATAATGCGGTTTATCCGTTGTCGCAAGAACTTTTGGACATTCCTCGTCCGGAGCATAAAAAGGAAAAGGTCGTGACTTTCCTGGGACGTATCACCATGCAAAAAGGACCGGAATATTTTGTCGAGGCAGCAGCGCTTGTTTTGAAACGTACACGTAATATCCGCTTCATTATGGCAGGTTCGGGTGATATGCTGGACGCTATGATTAATTTGGCCGCTGAGCGTGGAATTGCTGACCGTTTCCATTTTCCCGGGTTTCAACGTGGAAGGCAGGTATATGAAGCTTACAAGAACAGTGACGTCTTTGTGATGCCTTCTGTTTCCGAACCGTTCGGGATTGCTCCGTTGGAAGCCATGCAGTGCGGAACACCTTCCATTATTTCCAAACAGTCCGGTTGTGGGGAAATTCTCGACAAGGTGATTAAGACGGACTATTGGGATATTCATGCAATGGCTGACGCTATTTATTCGATCTGCACGAATCCGTCTTTGTTCGAATATCTTCAGGTGGAAGGAAAGAAAGAGGTCGATGGCATCACATGGGAAAAAGTCGGCTTGCGTATTCGCGCTCTTTATGAGAATGTCTTAAAGAATTACGGTAAATAATAAAACAACATTAGATATGAAAACAATCTGTCTTTATTTTGAAATACATCAAATCATACATCTGAAACGCTATCGTTGTTTCGATATCGGTACGGATCATTACTATTATGATGATTATGAAAATGAACGCAGTATCACGGAGATTGCAGAGCGTTCTTATATTCCGGCATTGACCACTTTGCTTGAAATGGTAAAGAATAACGGAGGAGCTTTTAAAGTCGCTTTTTCTATTTCGGGTGTGGCTTTGGAACAGTTGGAGATCTATTCTCCCGCTGTGATAGACCTGTTGCATCAATTGAATGACACAGGTTGTTGCGAATTTTTGTGCGAACCTTATTCTCATGGGCTTTCTTCTTTGGCTAATGAAGAATGTTTCCGTGAAGAAGTTTCCAGAATGAGTGCGAAGATCAAACAAGTTTTTGGACAAACTCCCAAGGTTTTCCGTAATTCCAGTTTGATTTATTCGAATGAGATCGGATCGGTTGTTGCAAGTATGGGATTTAAGGGGATTTTGACCGAAGGAGCCAAACATGTGCTGGGATGGAAGAGCCCGCATTATGTGTACCATTGTGCCTATAATCCTAATTTGAAGATTTTGCTTCGTGATTTCAAACTGTCGGACGACATTAGTCTGCGTTTCTCTAATTCGGATTGGAGCGAATATCCGTTATTTGCAGATAAATATATCGGTTGGATTGCGGGGTTACCGGAAGAAGAACAGGTTATCAATATTTTTATGGAGCTTTCTGCCTTGGGTATTGCACAACCGTTGTCTTCGAATATCCTGCAGTTCATGAAGGCTTTGCCGGCTTGTGCGAAAGAAAAGGGCATTTCATTCTCGACTCCGTCTGAAATCGTGACAAAGTTCAAGTCTGTAGATCAAGTCGATGTTCCTTATCCGATGTCATGGGCCGATGAGGAAAGAGATACGAGTTGTTGGCTGGGTAATGTGATGCAGCGTGAGGCGTTTAATAAATTGTATAGTGTGGCTGGTCGTGTTCATTTATGTGATGATCGCCGCATCAAGCAGGACTGGGACTATTTGCAGGCAAGCAATAACTTCCGTTTTATGACAACCAAGAAAACTGGAATTTGGCTTAATCGTGGTATTTATGATTCTCCGTATGATGCGTTTACCAATTATATGAATATATTAGGTGATTTTATCAGCCGTGTAGATGCTTTGTATCCTGTTGAGATAGAGAACGAAGAGTTGAATTCGCTTCTTACAACGATTAAGAACCAGGGTGAAGAGATTGAAAAGTTACAGAAAGAGCTTGATAAGTATAAGAAAAAAGCAGCGAAAAAAACGGCTGCTGAATAAAGGTAAAGTAATAAATGAAAACCGGGATTCCCTAAAAGGAACCCCGGTTTTTTTATATCTGATAGATAATAAATAGTCAGTCTTGCTTATCTATATTCAATTGTTACGATACGCATTTCCATTGCGTCTTTGTCGATACGTAGTTTTACACCGGAAGGTTTCAAATAGTTCTCGATGGCGACAGTGTATTCGCTTGTCTGCCCGTAGTAGTTGGTTGTCGTTCCTACTCTGCGCTGTACGGGGATAACGTTGATAACCAGATCTTCATCCGGAGAGTTCTCTATGTGGGTTTTAAGCAGCTTGGCTATGTTTCCAAATGAGTAGGTTCGGGTCGAAGCCACATAAGATCCCCGGAAGGAAGTGATGTTATTTTCTACATTATTGTTTCTAAAGAATGTATCCATAGAATCCTTTGGGAGTATCAGCACGTTAGCGGGAGCTTCAAATGCAAATTTCCAGTCTTCTTGCGGAAGGGCTTTTAAAGAAAGGTCCACATTGCTGACAATACGTCCTTGGATAATAGGAGCAATATCTTGTGCCGGGATTGTCAACTGGGTATATACGCCTGCCGGACTTTTCAGATAAGCGATGCTATCATTGGGTTCCAGCAGATGGCTGATGTCTGTATTCTTGAATCTGTTCAACTGGATAACTTCAGATGTCGCACTGAAAGTCTCCCAAGCCTGTACGATTGAATCCTGGTCGGCAGAGCCTTTTACCGTGTGCTTATAGTAAATGTTCATCTGGGTACTTTCAATGTTCAGGATGTTTCCTGTACCGTATGTATTTGTGACATAAATACCGGGAAAGAACTGATTGAACGTATTCTGGTCATTAAAAACTTCCGGAGTTTTGATTGTCGCGTCATAGAAACGTTGACCTACTTCCTGGGGCATGCGGATGGTTATTCTCGGTTGATAAGTCAGTACGTTGTTTGAATTTTTATCATTCCAAAGAGAGTCCGAAACACTTAGATCACGTGCCGTATATGTCTGCATACCTAATGATTTCTGCATATTGCAGTATTGTTCCGGATCGATATTCGTATAAAAATCTCTCGTTAGCGGAGTTGTTACTTCGTATAGTTGTGCACGCATCGGAGTTAGAGAATCACCTGTCCAGCTTCGGCTATAATATATTTTAAATTCGACCGAATCTATTATGCCGTTGTAGGGTGTATACCTGAACCGGAAATTTTCCGGACAGTAGAACTGGCACATAAAATCAGACTTCAGGTTTCCGTACAAAGGATCGTATATTTCCCCTAATGAACCGTAAATTGTCCGGGCATAGACAGAATCAGTCTGTAATGTTTTTGCTTTCATGTAAAATGTGTCCGCATATACCAGCGGTCTGTCATTCTCCGGTTGAATACCTGTTCCTACCTGCGTCAAATCATCATTACACCCGCTCAGAATCGAGATTCCGAGACTCAGGCCAAGTATAAAAAGCTTGATTTTCATGTCTCTAAATTTATTTTGTGCCTAATATGACATCGTAGAATTCGTTGAATTTATCCATATAAACGTCCGGCGACTGATAAGGCAGGAATGGAGTGTGCTTTTTAGTGGCAATATAATCCAACACATCTTGATTGATCGTTTCACTACCCTGTATCACACCATCTGCGAAATCGATGGCGAGCTTGGTCAGCCCGGTGAAGCTTGTATCGGCTTTGATGCCTTTCAGGTCGCTGTCCTTGGCTCCATCCATTTTTAACTTGCTTGCAAATTCTTTTCTGAACGGTGTTTTGAAGTCATCGTTATAAATAGAGTATACGATCTTTGCATCTTTGAGGCAAGGATCGTCAGCATACATACGTTTGATGTACAGGGCTGTTAGCGCTGACATCCAACCATGACAGTGAATGACGTCCGGTATCCAACGGAGTTTTTTCACTGTTTCCAATACACCACGAACGTAGAAGATCGAACGGTCGTCGTTATCCTCGTATTCGTTTCCATCATCGTCGCTGATAGTATGTTTTCTTTGGAAGAAATCTTCATTATCAATGAAGTATACTTGCATGCGGGCTGCCTGAATGGATGCTACCTTTATGATCAGCGGGTGATCGGTATCATCAATGATGAGATTCATACCCGAAAGCCGGATTACTTCGTGCAACTGGTTGCGGCGTTCGTTAATGCTACCGAACTTGGGCATGAAAGTCCTAATTTCGCGACCACGCTCCTGTATGCCTTGTGGCAGGTTTCTGCATATCGTTGCAATCTCTGATTCGGGAAGGTAGGGTGTTATTTCTTGAGCTATAAACAAGATTTTTTTTGCATCCATTCTGTAAACTAGTTTTATAAAGACGCTACAAAGATACAAAGAATTTTTGGTTATATCAACAAAAAGTTTTTTCGCTGAATATCAAATGTATATATGAATGCTGTTTTGAAACTGGGTAGCGTAGATCTGATAAAAAGAACGAAAACAAAGAACAAAAGTGAAGAACCAATTTGAATAACAGGGATGGAACAGCAGGTTTTTATTAATGAAATGCAGGCAAGATTTAATTTACGACAACCTAAAGCCAATAAGCCAACCAATATCTATTTAGTTGTCCGTATTAATGGGAAACAGCTAAAATTAGCAACGGGTGTAAAAGTTTATCCTGAACATTGGAATAAGGAGAAGCAGGAAGCTTATGTGAGTTTCCGTTTGCCTGAATTGGATAATAGAAATAATGAGATTGCTAATAATAAAATAAATGAGTTGAAAGTTTCTTTTTCAGAGTGCAAGAAGTATTTTTGTGACAATCCAG
The DNA here is from genome assembly GCF_025151215.1 of Parabacteroides merdae ATCC 43184. Taxonomy (NCBI): domain Bacteria; kingdom Pseudomonadati; phylum Bacteroidota; class Bacteroidia; order Bacteroidales; family Tannerellaceae; genus Parabacteroides; species Parabacteroides merdae. The sequence goes on along the minus strand of NZ_CP102286.1, from coordinate 1,993,516 downwards.
ATAAAATAGCGGATAGTTTGAACATATTGAAAGACAAAATTTATAAAGGTCAGATAAAAATGAGAAATGTAAGCGTTAAGCCAGCAACTTATGCAATGGATGGATTTATAAGTGAGAATTTGAATATTGGTGATTCGACTAAAAAAATATATCATGGGAATGTTAATAAATTCAGACGTTTTTTAAAAGCTAATGGTATATCAGATAGTTGGAACAATATGAATTTGGAAACTTTTAATAGCTATCAGCAATCGTATATAGATGTAGGTAGTAAGAATAAAACTATCAAGACTGTCTTTAGTATGTTTGAAATGTTGTTGAAAGAAGCTGATAGTAAGCATAATATTCCATTTAGTTATGCTGAAAGCGGTATGAGATCTTTTAGGCTTTATAAAAATAGAAACGAAAAAGAAACGGTCAGAATTGTACTGACGGAAGAAGAAATAGATAAACTGGCAAATCTTCAATTAGATAATGAAAAACTAATAGAAACAAGGGATTTATTTGTAGTTCAGTGCTTAGCTGGTACAAGAAAGTCTGATGTTATTAAGCTATTTGAGGACGATTATATATATGATGAGAGACGGAATGTATTTGTGATTAAAACCCAAAAGAAGGGGGTGGATGCTTTTATTAAAGCAGACAAGATCAAACCTATATTGTCTAAATACCCAAAAGGCTTAGAAGAACCAGTGACAAGTACATATAATAGTCGTTTGAGGAAAATTGCTTTGTTGGCAAACTTAGATAGATTAGTTGACGGTAAGCCAATCTATGAACAAATGCGCTCTCATATTGGTAGATATACTTTTGTTACTAATTCATTCTTAAATGGTATATCTAAGGATGTTATTAAGTATATGGTAGGACACAAATCAACAAAGATGGTAGATGAAGTGTATCTGCAATTATCTATGGATAATAAGATAGATATAGTTGCAGGTGTGACAGATGTTGAAAAAACAGAATCAAAACGAGTAAATGCTAGTATATCGTGTGATAATAGTAAATTATTTAAGGAAGTAGATGTTTATAAATATTTGTTTATCAATGATATGTTATCAGATGAGGTACGATATAACAATGATGTATATACGCTTAAACAATTATCTGACTATTTACAGACTGAACAGGGTAGAAAAGATAGATATGATTTGATTAAGCAGATACTTGAACAGAGGTGTCATATATCCACAGGAAGTATGACTTATGATTTTTTCTTGAATGAATTATATGATATTTCCATAATGGAATATATAACTTGTAATCATAATGAGCAGATAAAAGTAGGAGTGAACGGCACTAATGTGGATGCAGATGAAATTTTTAGTATGGATGAATTGCAGGAAATGTATGCAGAACGATATACAGTGAATAGATGTGCTGAATTAGGAATTAATATATTAGATGTGTGTAATTTGTTGAATGAGAAAAACTTGACGAAACATTTGAGTTAAATATGCTGGGATAGGAAACAGAAATGCAATAAATTGACTTGTATTGTTAAATAATGTTGCGTAAAGGTTGGCTAGGAAATTTCTTCTTAATGTAGGTATTCCAAATACATTCTGCATCTTTTCGTTTGCAGTCCTTGTATTCTAACTCCAAAAGAATGAGAATTTTTCGATTATAAATTTCTCTATAAATTCCTATTCGAATAAATGACGTTCTTGTTTTATTCTTACCTTTCAAATAGAAATTGGTATCATTAAATTGCTTATATGAAATAGATTCACCTTCAAATATGAACTCTTTAAAAAATTCAGAAATGGAATAATCATCTTCAAATACATCATAGTAAGCAATGCCAGTATTTAATACAATTGTGCTGTCCTTATTATAAAAATGATTTCCGTCACAAAGAAATGCTTCTTTCCCATGAATCAACGAATCTGGATATGCCAAGAAGTAATTAAATTTCTTGTTCCAATAAAAACGTATATCTCCATACTGATAAATTTCATTCCTATAATCAATGAGTTTTATACCTTTCACTTGCAAAACAGAATCAGAATAGTGTAACACTTCTCTTTTTTCTGATTCTGTCAGTGGAAGTTCATAGTGATTGGTAAACTTATCATCTTTCTGTATTACAGGTTGGATAGATTTATCTTGTTTACTTGGCTGACTGTTACAACCAAGCAAACATAATCCAAGTAAGAGAATATAATATTTCATTTCCTTATCTATCCAAATAATTAACAATCTCTTTAACCACATTCCCAGTCATTACACCACCAGACGGATAATCCTTTATCTATTGGTTAGATTTGTTTTTATCAGAAAATTTATCGTCATTTTTCATAATAAATTTCTTGTAGAACTTTTCCATAACGTTGATAAACTCTTCTGGTAATCGTTTAAGGATTTCCTCTTTTATATGATCTGGAACATTTCTATAATATGCTTCTGCTATACTTCCAGTAATTGCACCCATCGTATCGGCATCTCCTCCCAAAGAAATAGCCAAACGAATGGCATCTTCAAAATCCTTACTTTCCAGAAAAGCGATGATGGATTCAGGAACAGAACCTTGACAGGTAACATCGAATTGATAAGCGATTCGTATTTCATCACAGGTTCGACTAAGATTATAGCCAAAAGTAGATTCAATATATCCTTTAATCTCTTGCTTGGATTTTCCTGTGCGAGCCAGGTAAATACATGCTGCCGTAGCCTGTGCTCCTTTAATCCCTTCTGGGTGGTTATGGGTAATTTCTGCGCTTTCTTTAGCTTTTTTCAAAGTCTCCTCTAATGTGTCTAACACCCATCCAACAGGGCTTACACGCATGGCAGAACCATTTCCAAAACTATTATATGGTTGTGGAATATCTTTTTGTAACCAATTGTAAAAAGATTTTCCATATCCTGCCCTTGGATAACGATTGCCATAGTCTAACATGATACCAGACAAGCTATCACCTGTCAATAGCCAGTCAGCATTGGCAATAGTCATTACAGTGTCATCTGTAAATCTGGAATGTTCTTTGAATAGAGGAAAGTCTATTGATTTTATAGGATTAAACTCATAAATTGAACCTATTATATCTCCTGCGATTGCTCCTATAAGAATGTTACAGTTTCTATTTATTCTTTGTGTTTTTGCCCAATACTCTAATGTACTATTATTAATTTTGTCGGAATCAGGCTTAATTTCACTTATGATAGCATGGTATAGATTGGTTGAGCATTGATTATTTCCCACTTGATTGAGAGAGTTTAGCATACGGGTAATCCTTAATTGATTATGGAATGGCAATTCATAAAGTCGTCCTGTGATTTGACATTGAATCCGTCTTTTGTTACAATGGAATCCAATATAATTCAAATATAATTGGCAGGTTTTGCAATAGTTTGACTTTGCCAAATCGTCATGTTGCAATTGTTCCTTAAAGTGTCCATCGATGGTTGGAGCCTCTGGATGAAACTGGCTTTTGTCGATAGTAGGTAGAATCCATTGTATGAAATCGTGATTATATTCTATCTGTTCATGATTGAACTGTAGAATATCTTTGTGGTAGCGACCTTTACTATCTGGTAGTTCATTTTTAAAAAAGCGGATCAAATCAATCTGCTCTTTGGGGGCAATCTTTTCTATTGGAGTAATATTGTTTATTCCAAATTCCTTATTTTTTTTATCTCCAAATAAATGTTTGAGTCTATTCAGCATAATCTTAATGTATAGATTTAATAATCCCTTTAACCACATCCCCAGCCATTATACCACCAGACGGATAACCATTTTTAGGATTGGAAATAATGACTAAACAGGTATATACAGCATTGTTCACCTTGAAATAACCACAGAAGGAAACTTCATGTTTTCCATCTTCTTTAATAACTGATCCTGTCTTTCCTGCGATCTTTACATTATCAGAAAATAAAGGTTTACCTGTACCTTCACTGACTACCATTTCAAAGGTCTGTTGTATCTCCTTCATTGTTTTTGCAGAACAAATAGAATGATCAGATACGGCAATGGAATGATAGAAATTCAGTATTTCCGTAGGTGAATAGGTTGTCTTGATTGTTGTATATGGAGATAATGATTTGATTACACCCACTTTTGAATCAAACAGGATTGCTTGTTGTAAGGTGATTTCTCCATATCCACCCATATCCGCATTATGATCTCTGATCTCTTTTCCATTGTGATTATATATACCATTACCCACATCAACAGTGTCAGACAGTGAAACATTCCCTTTCTCCAAAACAGGAATTAAAGATACAGGGACAGCAAGTGTCCCCATATCTCTAACTGTAGTATATACTTCATCTTCTAAAGACTTACCATTTAACAGAGAAAGACTGCTTTTGCCTATGACATTTCCTGCTGAATCCATCAACATAACTAAGCCTGAATCTGCATTGACTTCCTGCAATGTGGTACGAAGTGATGTCTCAACAGTAAAAGATACATCGCTTTTCGTAGAAGCAAATGTAGAAAACAATATTAAAAGTAGTAATATCTGTATATTCATTACATTAGAATAGAATAAATTCGTCACCTACAACAAGAACATAATTTGCATATTCAGACATTTCTAATAGAAATTGTTTTATTTCATCTTGTCCATCTGATTCTGCCTTTTTTATCAACACGGATATTTTAGGCAATAACGTTTCTTTTATGCTAATCCAGTTGTTATTATATTTTAAACCAATGACATAGTTTACAACTTGACCATCACTATAAGTTTTCTGGTTTATTTTTGCTGTTACTTCTTTCTCTTGTGAAATATTTAACCCTGTAGCGGTTACTAATTCTTCATTAATAACTACTGGTTGAGCAGCTCTTCTTGTTATTTCAGCTCTTCTATCATATTCCAATTTTCGTTCAAGTTCTAATTCCCGTCGTCTAACATATTCCTCAAACTCTCTTGCCTCTTTAGTCACATCTTCATAAGAATTATTTTTATGTTCTAATGGAATATAATCTAAAAATTGGCTTCTTGAATACTGAACTGACAATAACAAAAGGCTCAGTATTAAATATAATCTTGCGTTCATAACTTTGTATATTTATTAATGAAATGTAAATCCAAGACCGACTTTGTCATAATTAGAATTGATATAAAAAGAATTTATAGTTCCTTTAAGTCCATTTTTATTTATTGACTTCACCATGTTTTCATCGCATAAAAAGTCACAATAGTTTGTTTTTCCCCAATCTTTGTATTCTGTATCTATTGTAAATGAAGGATATTTCCCTATAGAAATTTTACCTTTAAAGGAATACCAACCTTCAGATTGATATTTTTTTGAATATTTATCTATTTCTATCTTTATATCATACTCTGATGGATGGGAATAAGATTTATAGATATACACTGTTAAGTACTGACTGTTATATTGTGTTCTTACTGAATAATCATAGCTATTGAAACTAATCGTCGATTTCCAATTACCCCAAATACCATCTTTATATGAACATACAGAACTTAAAGGATGAACTTTGTTATATGTAGAACAAGATGATAATAATAAACTCGTAAATAGTAGAATAAAAGAAACTTTGTTATTCATTTTTTTATTTTTTAATAAGTTAATCAGTTAAAAGGTAAAATACAAATAATAGAATTGGCACTACAATAAGTGCAATAACATTTTCTTTTTTTATTGAACCATCTTCGTTTTTAGGACACGTTTTATAAGCGGCATAAGCTAATCCAACAATAAGTAAGAATGTAAGAATTGCCATATGTTTATTTATTAGATTTCCCTTGTTCCCTCTGGAAAGATTAATAAAATAAAAAAGGTGTGGGAACTGTATTTGCTTTATCCTTAGATTAGGTCTTCGCATTACCTTTAGCATGGATAAAACAACAGCAACCCACACCAATAGGATATATGATACCCATCACAGGTAAGTATATATCAAATGATGCGGGTGCTATTGCCATCATCTTCATGCTAAAAATTAAAGTTGCGAAGTTTAATCTAAGAAGATAATTTCAATAACACCTTTCGTTAAACGTATGTCCTTCTATAGAGGTTCAACGCCATGAACTTGTAGAATTGCCACAAAGTTACGAAAAGTGTTTTATGTGTCAATGATTTAAGCTGAAATATTAACCATCTAAAAGGAAAGACTGTCATAAGTCTGCAATATTTCTTCCTGTCTCAATCCCAAATACCTTTTTGTGATCGCCACACTGGAATGATTGAACAACTCCATCAACTTGACTAAAGCCAGTTCTGCGTTTTCTGCATTTTGGTTGTACACCTGCCTGCCAAATGTTTTTCGTAGGCTATGGCAGCTAAAATGTTGAACTTTCAGTTTGTATTTGGCTTTGATCTCTTTTAAGATCACATTGATTCTTTGTACTGAGTATGTTGTCCCCTTCTGGCTTACCAGTATAGGCGAATTAATCCCTATTGGCTGAATGTGATCGTAGCATTCTGCAATATGTCTTTTCAGTTGGGGATTAATCCTGATTGTACGGTTCTTCTTTGTTTTCTTTTCCTGCAAGGTAAATTCATCCACATTCAGAATATCTTTCCAACGTAACGACAATATATCAGAGATACGCAATCCCCAGAAACAACCTATCGCAATCAGCAAGGACATTTTATAATCTCCGTCCCTGCTTAATCTTCTGACCAGATTTGACATTTCATCCCATCTCAGATAATCCGCTGTTGTTGTGCTGTATTTCAAACTCATAATATTCAGTTTTAATTGATTACAAATAAAAGTGATTGTTTTTTGTGTCCTCTATTCTTCTTTGAATGGTAACTTGTTGAAAATCAAAAGAACATTCACTTTCAACAGAAGTGAACATTCTTTTTTGATTCTCATTGTTCCTTTATCGCCTTATACAAGAAGGTAAAAAGAAGGATAAACGGAATGATCGGATAGATTAACAACACTATCAGGTACACAATGGCGGCAATTAAGATATAAAGTATTATTTCCATGTCTCACAATCTTAAATCCGTCCGTTTTCAGAATAACTGTAATAAGTCTCATCCGTTATGATAAGATGATCCAAAAGGTTGATACCGATCAATTTGGCAATCTCCTTTACTCTTTTTGTCACTTGATCGTCTTGCATACTTGGTTGTATGTTCCCAGACGGATGATTGTGTGCCAATATGATGGCAGAAGCATTACCCAATATTGCTGCCTGCATAATAATGCGTATATCCGCAGAGGTTTCATTCAATCCACCTTCTGAAATATGGCAAACACCTAATACCTTGTTGGCTCTATTCATTAAAATGACTTTGAAAAACTCTTTGTACTGTATTGTTTCAGAATCAAATACAGATAAAAGGATTTTATAAGCATTTTCAGCGGATAAGATTTTCTCTCTTTCAGAGGCTTTAATCTTTGACTTGTAAGTGAGTTTCACTTCACATACCTTGTACTGACTTTCCATAATGATATAAATTTGATTTTTGTTGATAATTCCTGTGTATCGGCTTGGTTTTAATCCTTCGTAGTGTTGAGGGTTACACCATATAAAAGAGAAAAGGGGAAAATACCGCAATCTGTTGTTAAATCTCTGTCCGTTAAAAATCTCTTTCCCTTGTTTCCAAAGTTCGATAGGCATTTATCCGTTTTCGAAAAAGAGATTCAGAGGTAGATCACTTGCATATTTTTCACTTCTCTATCACCTACTGAGGGGGGAGTTTTAGATAAGTGCGGTTAAGCTCACGTTTCATACATGAGAATTTGATCCATAGTGCTTTTTCAAAGTTGAGGTATGCTTTATCTCTGTGGTTTGATTTGAAGAGGATTTATTTTTTCTTGACTCTCAGAATGAGTAACTTTGTTATGATTCAGAAGGAGATTCTTCACCGATTAAATTCGGCTCATATATAAATTGTGTGTAATGGGTGCTTTGAGAAATCAAAGCATCCATTTTGTGTTTATGGAAAGTCAGACCATTTAAGAAGAACACTCCGGATTTGGTCGGCATATCTTTCTTTACATGGTCTAAGTCTAAGCATACGAAATAAGACATTCGGGATTTTTTTGAAAATTTCTCTTTTATATACCCAAGTCTCAAAAAATCCCGAAGTCCTTTATTAACACCTTTAAGATATACTTATAAGGCTTTTTATCTTTAGTTTCGTCAACTAAAAAATATTCCTTTATTGTATTCAGCTTCACAGTGTATAAAATATTATGTCTCTTATAGATCATTGCCAGACGATCCCTTATTTCTTCTTTTTCAATCCATACATTAAGATCGAACTCGCTCTGTATGTCTTTTATGACCTCTGGAAGGAAACGATGAATGTTTTTGTCATACTCTTTTACGGCTTTGTCTATTGTACCTTTTTTATATCCGGCTTTTTTCAATCCTTCTTTTCCTATTTTCAGGAATGCGTCAATAGTGTACGCACCTTGATCTTCTTTCCTCAAAATATTCAAGTAAAAGGAAATATCAACTTTATCCTGATTTGAATAAAGTTTGCTTAGTTGTTCAGTCAACAGCCGACGTTTTTCTATATCCGTTTTGGCTTTTCTCAATGTCAACAAATCATCTTCTCCCAAAAGTTCGATTACGGAAGCATCCGTTACATTAAAATGATTGGTGGCATTATAAGCGTTAAAAAGAGATTCCTTTGTCTTATAATATCCCTTTATCCTCTCTTCATTATACAGGTTATCAACAGAGAAATAATTGATATTTCCTTGTTCGTCCAACAAATCCGCATATTTCACAGCTTCCATATCTTGGGATATGGCTTGTTTCCTGTATTTATCTGTTGCTTGTTTATGTCTGTCTTTCAAATCAGAATGAGTAGTTTCAAATTCTTCAATCATGCCGTCAATGGCTTCTTTACTCTTTATATCCAAATCAATCTTGACATTTGAGATATGAGTTAGTGAATTGAATCCATTGCGAAAACGACCTTGTATCTGAATTACTTCCGTAAAAGGATCAATCATTGTGTAAACCGCTTCATTCAAGTCTGTAAGTATTAAAATATCAGGCTTTTGTTTTAACTTTATATCCAAAGCGGAAAAGAAACGGCAAGTAAAGAAATTGTATTTAGCCAAGGGTTCAAGCATTTCATATACATTATCAAACTCTCTTTCTTTCAACTTCTTCACACTCTGATTGGAACAAAATACTTTGTAATCAGTCAGTTTCAAAGTATTGATAATCTTATTTATCCCATTGGTGGAATTAATGAAGATACAAACACAAGGGCTATCCTGTAAATCGTCTAATTTGCTTTTGACTGTCTTGTCATAGCTGTTAGTAACGATAACTTCCAGATTCTTTCTGTAATCATATTCAGGGACAATCTTTAATATCCTGAAATTTTGATTTACAAGTTCTTTATGTCTCATTTCCAACGGTGTTGCAGAAACTAATGCTTTCTGTTGAAATTGGAAGAACTCATATATTGGTTGAGTGATTCGCTTTCTATAATCCACGTCTTGAATGAATTTTTCGCATTCATCCATCAAACAGAAATAATCAGTGTAAATATTCAGGTTCAATTTATTGGCTGCTTTCCTGATTTTTGAAAAACTCTCAGGTGTACAAATCAGTTTCTTTCTTTTATTTGTTGATTGCAAGTATTTTTCAACTTTAGAAGGTGTACACTTCTCCCAAACTGCCAACCAATCTGGATTATCTTTTGTTTTTTCAATGATAACGGGAACATTGGGTTCTATGATAATAGAATTACGGTTTGAGTGCAATTCCGTATGAGTAGCTCCAAGTCCTGTAAGTGTCTTGTCCAGAATTACGTTTGAGGGGATATTTTCATATCCTTGTCTTTTCAAAGCGTCTGTAAGCCATTCTCCATTATGTATTTTTATTTCCTCTGTCTGCATGATAGAAAAAATCTGAGTTAAACGTTACCTTAAGATTGAAAACTGGTAGATCCGGGATTTTTTCGAAAATTTCTCTTTTATATACCCAGTCACCAAAAAATCCCGAAAGTTAAAAATTTAAACTGGAAATACACCTTAACTCTGATTTTCTTTGAACGCATTCCTTTACAAGTAAATAAGGAATATTGGAATATTATTTTTCAATTGAAAGAGAGGTAGACCATTTAAAAGAGAAACAGCAATTAGATTTGGAGATTCTTCTCTTAAATGGTTTAACTTTGTACAAACAGATACAAATAGTATGAAGCCAGCAGAAGAAATAGGTATAGACGAATTAAATGAAAGTGGGATTGTCCATGTGGGATTGGAATTTTGTCCCACAATCGGTTTTGATGAGATGGGAGAGCCTTTTCTATCAGGAACGAGTGCATTCCATTTTATAGACAGGTATAACAATAAGAAAATAGCATTGCAAAATAAGTTTGGCAGCTATTTGGAGAATGAAGATATACAGTCTTGTTTGCATAGCTTAGAACTTGATCCTGTAATGTTTTGGTATCTTCTTCTGTTCGTTTATGATTACTGTGTTGATACTTGCATAGACAATATCAAAACAGAAGAAGGCACAAGTAAGCAAATTCAGAAATTTATACAGACGATAGAAGAAAGAAAAGAACAGCCTGCGGAACTGACTTTAAAGATAGGTAAAAATAAGTTTATCCTAACAGACAGTCCGACGATAGATCTGATTGGCTTTCTATGCAAAGAAGCCTATCCAAAAGTGAAAGATGCTTTTATCTTTGGCGATCGTATCATGTTGGAAGAATCCGTAGAATATAGTGATACAGCAATGGCATATTTGTTTTGCAAGATGCTCAGGTGCTATTTTGACAGTTCAAACCATGTAAAGGAAAAAAGGGCGGAAGGTGCTAATATCTCCAACAAGGAAAAAGAATTGCTTTCTTATCTGCTTTACTTTGCAGGGATAAGTAGAAATAAAAACCTGCTTACTCCAATACTTAACGAATATAATACATTGAAAGGATTGATGAACCCAAAGAAAAAACCAGAATTTAGAGGTATAGGCAATTGGTACGCCTAATTCTTTATTAAAACGTAACAAATTGATTTATAGCAGGGTTGTTAAACTCTACTATTTTTGTGCTACCCTGTAATGTGTTGAATTTCTATTGTTTATGCGTTTTATTGCTTCATCTTTGCACCAGAAACAAATAACTGGTGTGCCAGAAACCAATATAAGTCCGCAGGGCAGCGGTAAATTTTAATGGAAAAAAATATGAAACATGTAGACGTATTAAATGAAGGTAAAAAAGTTGCAAGATTAGTGGCTAACAGAGATCTTGATCCTAAAAACGTTAAACAGAAAAAAGAATCTTTGAAGAAGTGCGGGGTATTAACACCTGCTGTTATTGTAAATGGGAATAAGGCTGTAGAACAAGATTTAGAGATTGTAGACTTTATCACAGGTGAAGTTATTTCTAAAGAGGATGCTCATAAGTATATTGTACTGGTTGAGGGAAATCATAGGTATCAAGCACATTTGGAATTGTTGAAAGCTAATGGCAAATTGGAAGAAGAACAGAAGTATAAAAAGGAGTTTTTTGTAACGTATCCTTTAGATGATAATATGTCTATTATGGATATGTTGGCAGAGATTAATACTTGTACTAACAAGTGGGACACTAAGGATAGGGTAAAGAGCATAACAGTTAAAGAGAATTGTCCTAAGTTATTATTAGAGATCAATAAGCTAACAAACAAAGGATACTCTTTAAATGCAGCTTCTCTTTGGCTTACTTTTGGCACGAAGGTAAATACTTCTGTCATTAATGTAGCTATGCGAGGAAAATACTTAGATCCGTTGAAAAATGATGCAGGAATAGAAAGAGGGTTGAAGATCTTAAATGCAGCCAAATCTAAATTAGGTGAGGATTTATGTAAAACCAGAACAACATTATCAGGTTGGATTGTAAGTAAATATGAAAAAACGCTAGATGCTGATAAAGCAAATTTTACTGATAATATGATACAGTTTATCAATTCGATTGATTCTGACAATGTCACATACCTTCAAAAGGTTAAAGGGAAAAAAGGAGGAAGCAGTAAAGAAAATTTGATTAATAAAAAATTGAATGAACTTTGGGATAGCTTTAATGTATCAGTGGAATCAGCAGAGTAATTAATTAATGGAAGGTGCGTAACAACACCTTCCGCTTAAAATTTTGAATATGATAAGAGAAGCAAAAGGAAATATGTATGAGTTTGTGAGTCATACTTGGAATCCCATTAAGGGAAAGTGCTATCACGGCTGTAGCTATTGTTATATGGATAAATTGTCTCCCAAACGGGGAGAAGCCAGATTGGATGCTGGAGAATTAGCAAATGCTTGTTTGGGCAGTGGTAATTTTATCTTTGTAGGCAGTAGCATTGATATGTTTGCTCAGGATATACCAGATAGTTGGATTAAAACCGTATTGGATTATTGCGACGAATATAATAGATATTTGTTTCAAAGTAAGAATCCAGCTAGGATATTGGAGTATTTGGATCACCCTGTGTTTAAAAGATCTGTAGTCTGTACAACCATTGAGACCAATAGAAGCTATCCTGAAATTATGCGTAATTCTCCCTTGATAGAAGATCGAGTAAAGGCAATGGCTGATATTTCTGCCAGAGGAATTAAAACGTATGTAACGACAGAACCGTTAATGGAGTTTGATTTGAATGAAATGATAGAGTGTATAAAGATGTGTAACCCTGAGCAAGTTAATATAGGAAAGAATACAAATGGAAAGGTTTGTATTCCAGAACCAACACCAGAAGAAGTGCAAGCGTTGGCTGAAGAGTTAAAGAAATTTACAAAGGTAGAAGTAAAGAAGAATGCCAAAATTTGGTTTAAGTAAGTGTAGGTAATTACAAAATGAGTAAACCCCAGTTATCCTAGTGGTAGCTGGGGTTTGTTGTATGAAGGAAATAAGAAACTCTGTTTTTTAGATATTTAGATTTGGATATTAAAAAAGTCACTATATTTGCAATATCAGAAGAAGCTAAAAAAGAACAGCATGAACGAACTGTTTTTGTAATAGGTTGATATTCATATATAGATATAAATATACAAAAATTCTTTCATTTACCGCAATTATTTATTTGCTTTGCACCGTCAATAAGCATCTAAAGGATGAAAATAGTAAACAGTATTAAAGAATTGAAGAGTTATCTCGCTGAAGAAAAGCGTAATAACAAACAAATTGGCTTTGTTCCCACTATGGGAGCATTGCATGACGGACACTTGAGCCTGGTTGAACGTTGTGTGAAAGAAAATGACGTGTGTGTAGTCAGTGTTTTTGTCAATCCAACCCAGTTTAACGACAAGCACGACCTTGAAACGTATCCTCGTACGTTGGATAAAGACTGTACTCTGTTGGAGCCGGTCGGTTGCGATTATGTATTTGCGCCGTCGGCAGAAGAAATGTATCCGGAGCCAGATACCCGCACATTCGATTTCGGCACTGTTTCGGCCGTAATGGAAGGGGCGCGCCGTCCCGGACATTTCAATGGGGTTGCTCAGATCGTGAGCAAACTTTTTTATGTAGTCGAACCGGATAATGCCTATTTTGGTGAAAAAGATTTCCAGCAGATCGCTGTGATCCGTGCTATGGTGAAGCAATTGGATATACCGGTGAAAATCAACGACTGTCCGATTTTGCGCGAGGCAGACGGTTTGGCTTTGAGTAGCCGTAATGTGCGCTTGACACCCGAACAACGTCAAAAAGCTCCGTTAATAGCTCGTACGTTAAAAGAAAGTACTAACTTTGTGCCCGAAAAGAGTGTGCAGGAGGTGATCGACTATGTTGTCAACACAATAAATGCCGATCCTATTATGCGTGTGGAATACTATGAGATTGTAGATGGCAATACGATGGAGTCCATCAAGAACTGGTCCGATACGACTTATCCGGTAGGATGTATTACGGTATATTGCGGAGAGGTTCGTCTGATAGATAATATTAAGTACTAAATATAGATTTATGATTTATGAATGATGATTTGTTTCCTGAATAATCATAAGTTTTATATGGAAGAAACAAGCGTAGCTAAATAATTCATAAATCATAAATCATAAATCAGATCGTATGTTTATAGAAGTAGTTAAATCAAAGATTCACCGGGTAACGGTAACGGAAGCCAATCTGAATTATATAGGAAGTATCACTGTTGACGAGGATTTGCTGGATGCCGCCAATCTGATTGCCAACGAAAAGGTCGCTATTGTGAATAATAATAACGGTGAACGTTTTGAAACGTATATCATTAAAGGTGAACGAGGTTCGGGAGTCGTTTGTCTGAACGGAGCTGCTGCCCGTAAGGCACAGCCTGGCGATATCATCATTATTATGTCGTATGCCTTGATGGATTTTGAGGAGGCGAAAACATTTAAGCCGTCGGTTGTGTTTCCTGATACGGCAACCAATAAACTGATTGAAGCATCGGTAGCTGAAAAATAAATGCGATAGCATATAAAGAAGAAGCTCGCCTGATGTGGCGGGCTTTTTTTATGAGTATGGATTTCCTTCGTAAATAATATTATATGTACACAAACAGGCAAATTTGGAATGTTAGTTATCCAATCTTTTTGAGTCTTCTGGCACAGAATGTCATTAATGTGACGGATACCGCGTTTTTGGGCCGGGTCGGTGAAATCGAGTTAGGAGCTTCGGCAATGGGCGGCTTATATTATATATGTGCCTTTACGATCGCTTTTGGGTTTAGTACCGGATCGCAGATCATCATGGCTCGCCGTAATGGGGAGCGGAATTATAAGGAAGTTGGGCCGGTAATGATACAGGGTGTCTTTTTCCTGCTTATGCTGGCTGCCGTCATGTTTACTTTGTCACGTCTGTTTGCCGGGGATATTATGCGGGTACTGATTTCTTCCGATACGATTCTGAATGCCACGGAAGAATTCTTGGACTGGCGTGTGTTCGGGTTCTTTTTCTCTTTTGTGAATGTGATGTTCCGTGCTTTGTTTATCGGTATTACCCGGACGAAGGTGCTGACACTGAATGCTGTTGTGATGGCGTTGACGAATGTGCTGCTGGACTACCTGCTGATATTCGGTAACTGCGGCTTTCCGGAATTGGGAATAAAAGGAGCGGCTATCGCTTCGGTGATGGCGGAGGCGGTGTCTATCGTGTTTTATATGGTTTATACTCGGATGACGGTAGATATCAAGAAGTATGCACTGAGCCAGTTCCGATCGTTCGATGTTAAATTGCTGAGGCGTGTGTTGGACATCTCTATATTTACGATGTTGCAATATTTTATTTCGCTCAGTACTTATTTCATGTTGTTTGTGGCTGTGGAACATTTAGGGCAGCGGGAACTGGCGGTTGCGAATATTGTCCGGAGTGTTTACATCGTTTTATTGATCCCTGTCAATTCTTTATCGACGGCAACGAATACGTTTGTGAGTAACAGCATCGGGGCGGGGCATAAGGACCAGGTTATCCCGATCATTCGTCATATAACCTGGATATCGTTAGGAATCATGGCTGTTTTTGTGTCTGTCACTTGTCTGATTCCTTCTACGATATTATCGGTTTATACCAATGACGTGACTTTGATACAAGCTTCGATCCCTTCCCTTTATGTGATTTCAGGCGCTTTGCTGATCGGAGCGGTTGCCAATATCGTGTTCAACGGAGTGACGGGTACGGGAAATACTCGTTCGGCTTTTGTGATGGAGCTGGCTACCCTGGTTTTCTATACATTGTTTATATATGTGGTCGGGATGCGCTTGCATATGCCGGTTGCTATCTGTTTCATGACCGAGGTGGTGTATTATACCGGTTTATTGGTCGCAAGTGTCATTTATTTAAAGAAAGCATCTTGGCAAAATAAGAAAATCTGACTCGGAATTTGTGATCTTTTCTTTATTCGTCAGTTTTTCTTACCTTTGCCTCTCATTCGAAGAATAGAAAATAGAATAAAATAAATATACATACGAATTATGTTTGAGAATTTAAGCGAAAGGTTAGACAGATCGTTTAAACTGTTGAAAGGTGAAGGTAAGATCACGGAAATCAATGTGGCTGAAACATTGAAAGATGTGCGTAAAGCATTACTTGACGCCGACGTAAACTATAAAGTAGCCAAAGGTTTTACCGATACGGTAAAGGCGAAAGCATTAGGACAGAATGTGCTTACATCCGTTAAGCCCAGTCAGTTAATGGTCAAGATTGTGCATGATGAGTTGGCAGACCTGATGGGAGGAACGGCTACCGATCTGGATCTGAAGGGTAGTCCGGCAATCATCCTGATGTCCGGTTTGCAAGGTTCCGGTAAAACGACTTTTTCAGGTAAGTTGGCAAATTTGCTGAAGACTAAGAAAAATAAAAAGCCACTGTTGGCAGCTTGTGACGTGTATCGTCCGGCCGCTATCGAGCAGTTGCGTGTGGTCGGCGAACAGGTTGGAGTACCTGTTTATATGGAACTGGAAAACAAGAATCCGGTGGCGATTGCGATGAACGCGATTCGCGAAGCACGTGCGAAAGGCAACGATGTCGTGATTGTCGATACCGCTGGTCGTTTGGCTATTGACGAGCAGATGATGAAAGAGATCGCTGCGATCAAGAGTGCTATTCAGCCGGATGAAACCTTGTTCGTGGTCGATTCCATGACTGGGCAGGATGCTGTCAACACGGCGAAAGAATTCAACGAGCGTCTCGATTTTGACGGTGTTGTCCTGACGAAGCTCGACGGTGATACTCGCGGTGGTGCCGCTCTTTCTATCCGAACGGTGGTCGACAAACCGATCAAGTTCGTCGGAACGGGCGAAAAGATGGATGCTTTGGATATCTTCCACCCTGAACGTATGGCAGACCGTATCCTTGGTATGGGTGATATCGTTTCTTTGGTGGAACGTGCGCAGGAGCAGTATGATGAAGAAGAGGCCAAACGCTTGCAGAAGAAAATTGCCAAGAATCAGTTCGACTTCAACGACTTTATTTCTCAGATCCAGCAGATCAAGAAGATGGGTAACCTGAAAGAGCTGGCCTCTATGATTCCGGGCGTAGGCAAGGCTCTGAAGGATGTGGATATTGACGACAATGCTTTCAAGAGCATCGAAGCGATCATCTACTCCATGACTCCCGAAGAACGTACGAATCCGGCAATCCTGAACGGTTCACGTCGTCAGCGTATTGCCAAAGGTAGCGGTACGACGATCCAGGAAGTGAACAAGCTGATCAAGCAATTCGATGAAACGCGCAAGATGATGCGTATGCTGACGGCTGCCAAACCGGGAAGCAAGAAATTTCCTTCATTCAGAAGATAAAACCTGAAAAGATAATAGAGAATATGGAAGAACAACAGTATAAACTATTGGACGGAAAAGCCGTTTCGGCTCAGATAAAGCAGGAGATGGCGGAAGAAGTGGCCCGTATCAAGGCTACCGGTGGTAAAATCCCTCATTTGGCTGCTATATTGGTCGGTCATGATGGAGGAAGTGAAACATATGTCGCAAGTAAGGTCAAGACATGTAATGAGATCGGTTTTAAATCGTCTCTGATCCGTTATGAAGCCGATGTTACCGAAGAAGAACTTCTTCGCAAAGTGGACGAACTGAACAACGATCCGGACGTGGATGGTTTTATCGTACAGCTCCCGCTTCCGAAACATATCTCAGAACAGAAGATTATCGAAGCGATCGACTACCGTAAGGATGTAGATGGTTTCCATCCGATCAATGTGGGTCGTATGTCTATCGGTCTCCCTTGTTTCGTGTCGGCAACTCCGGCTGGCATCTTGGAGCTGTTGAGGCGTTACGAGATTCCTACTCGCGGTAAACATTGCGTGGTGCTGGGTCGTAGTAATATCGTGGGCAAACCGATGGCTACTTTGATGATGCAGAAAGCCTATCCGGGCGATTGTACGGTTACTGTTTGCCACAGTCGTTCCGAGAACCTGAAGGAAATGTGCTTGAGTGCCGACATTATTATTGTGGCATTGGGTGTCCCCGAATTCCTGAAAGGCGATATGGTAAAAGAAGGGGCTGTAATCGTGGATGTGGGAACGACACGTGTGCCGGATGCAACTCGCAAAAGCGGCTTTAAGTTGACTGGCGATGTTAAGTTTGACGAGGTCGCTCCTAAGTGTTCTTATATCACGCCGGTTCCGGGTGGTGTAGGTCCGATGACGATTATTTCTTTGATGCGCAATACGCTTTTAGCCGGAAAGAAAGAGATTTATAAATGAAAATCCTCCTCTCCGGGTTTTGTCTTTTGAGCTTTCTGTCTTTATCTGCTCAGGACTCGCTGACAATTTTGTTTGCCGGTGATGCCATGATGCACCAGAAACAACTTGACAATACCCGGAGGGGAGATTTTTTTGATTTGGGTAGCTATTTTGCCAATATCGAGAGAGAGGTGAAAGCTGTCGATATTGCTGTTGTGAACTTCGAAGTCCCGTTAGGAGGGGAGCCATATAGTGGTTATCCGGTTTTCAGCGCTCCGGAAGACTTCGCTTTGGCTTTGCAAAAAGCAGGTTTCGACTTCTTCTTGTTAGCCAATAATCATTGTTTAGATAGGCGGACTCGCGGATTTGTCCGTACTATCCAGGCACTGGATTCTCTCGGAATCCGTCATACCGGAACCTTTCTTGACTGTGATCACCGTCACCGCACATATCCGATGTTGCTCCGTAAGAAGGATTTTCGTATCATCATGCTCAACTATACCTATGGTACCAACGGTTTGAAAGTCGATATACCCCGAATCGTCAATTATATCGATAAGGAGATAATGAAGGGTGATATTGCCGAAGCCAAGCTCTTTAATCCGGATTTTATTATAGCTAATATGCATTGGGGATTGGAATACGAACGGATACCTTCCCGTGAACAACGGGAACTGGCCGATTGGCTGTTGCGGCAGGGTGTCGATCTGGTTATAGGCAGTCACCCTCATGTTGTTCAGCCAATGGAGCTTCGCAGGGGAAAGGAGGGGGTTACCGACCGTCTGGTTGTTTATTCATTGGGTAATTTTATATCGAATATGAGCCGGGAACATACCGATGGGGGTGTCATGGTGAAAGTCGTTTTAGGTCGGAAGGGGTTGCGCCGATATATTATTTCCGCACAATATTCGTTGATTTATTCTTCCCGTTATAAGAATGAACAAGGAAAAGAAGATATTCGGGTGGTTCCGGCGGCCTCTTGGTCGGGAAAGAATCAAAATTCCTCTTTTTCAGTCGATTCAGCATTGATTAAGTATGTAAATAATACGCGTTTGTTTTTAAAAGGTAACAATAAGGAGGTCGAAGAGTATATTTTTGAATAAAAAAATGCTCGAATTATTTGCAGTTTAAAATAAAACCTCTATCTTTGCACCGTCTTAAAGAGATAAACACTTGATAAGATAAATATGGTGAGAATAGCTCAGTTGGTTAGAGCATCGGATTGTGGTTCCGAGGGTCGTGGGTTCGAGTCCCATTTTTCACCCGTAAGGCTGTCTGTGAAGGCAGCCTTTTTTTTGTTTGTTTTCCCTTGTGGTTCCCTTGTGGTTCCGGTGTGATCCCGGATCATGATCCGGGATCCCTTCTTTTGTGATTTCGTTTTTTTTGTGTGTGGGTTTAAAACAACAAAGAAGGTGTCTGAAAAGGCAGCCTTCTTTTTTTTGTTATGCAGCCCGTTTATTATCCATTTTTATATTTAAAATATCTTTGGTCTTCTCAATTATTACTTTTCGAGAAGTCATCCTACAGAAATAAGTAAAAAACAAAAGAAAACTGACTTTTTTAGCCAGTTTTCTTAGATTATGTGCAATAGCGACCAGGGTAAATTCTGTTTTTACCTTCTCCAACCCTCTTAATCTAAACCGGTTCCACGCCGAGTTATGCTTTATCTGTGCAAAGACAGCTTCCGGTTCTGTACATCGTCTGCCCCGATGATAAATACCTTCCTCACTCATGAGTCTTTCACGTGCTTTTTGTTTATACCTGTTAAGGTTATAGTTAACTTCTATGATCCGGTTGGCCTTTGATTTATGGCATTGAGATTTCAGCGGGCACCCCTCACAATTTTGTGCCTGATAACGCTTCAGTATGGATACATATCCCAAATCGGATTTACTTTTCTTTTGACCTTTATACTCCATATGTTGTCCCATCGGGCATACGTAATAATCCCTTTCCTGGTTGTAGTAAAGGTTCTGTATGGCAAAAGCATCCTTCTTCCAGGCACGCTTTTGCTCTTTGTGGAAATAATTGTACTTGACAAAAGCCTCTATACCCGCATTCTCCATAAACTCGTAGTTTTGTTCACTTCCATAACCGGCATCGGCCACTACTATAGAGGATTGCCTATGATAAGTCTCTCGAAAATCTTTCAAAAAAGAAATTAAAGTTCCCGTATCTCCGGCTCGCCTGTAAATTCCCAGATTGGTAATAAATTGATTCTCTGTGGCAATCTGTATGTTATAGGCGGGTTTCAATTGCCCGTTTTTCATATGATCCTCTTTCATACGCATGAAGGTCGCATCCTCATCTGTCTTACTGAAAGAATTACGATCCCCTAATTTCTCTAATTGCGATTCGTATTTGGCAAGGCGGGGCAGATATTCTTCCTGTAACTTTTTGATTTGTTTCTGCTCAGCTTTGTTCATCCCGGAGAGCCGTTTGTTTAAAGCGCTCACTTTTTCCTGCAAACCACAGGAATCCATATCCGGTAAGCAATCTGGTGTCCTTTCCTGTTTATCCTGCTCGATATGTTTGTCAACTTCACTAAGGATTGACTGTATTTTCGACTCCAGTTTTACCTTGTTCTTTTCCACGCTACCACGCCAGACAAAAGTGTAGCGGTTGGAGGCTGATTCCACTTTGGTACCATCGATATACTGTACATCCAAACTGACATAGCCGGATTCCTGTAACAGCAGAACAATGGCTGAAAACAACGATTTTATGTGTTCTTTTAAACGTTTGCCACGGAAATCATGATCGTGCGGAAATCGGGAGTACTATTACCAGACAACCACATGAAGTGAATATTCTCCTGCAAGGCCTTTTCTATTTTACGACAAGAATAGATATTGTTCAGGTAGGCATAAAACAGAACTTTGAGCATCATACGGGGATGGTAGCTGCTAGTACCTCCTCCTTTATATGCCCAGAGCAGACAACTAATATCCAAGGCGTCTACAACACTGTTTACAACACGAACGGGATGATTGGGAGCTATCTTTTCCGATAAGCTGACCGGAAAAAGTACATTTTGGTTGGATGTTAACTCTTTAAATACTATCTTAGCCATTGCTATAATGTTTGGTTTTTGCAACGGTAAGATAATACTTTTTACCGAAATAAACAATAGCAAAAGGAGCTATCCGACTTTTTGGACAGCCCCTTTGGAGCGGAAGCGGGGGGATTCGAACCCCCGGTACGGTTACCCGTACGTCAGTTTAGCAAACTGGTGGTTTCAGCCACTCACCCACACTTCCATGAGTTTCGCGCTTCATTTCCTTGAATTGCGCTGCAAAGATATGCTTAAGTTTTTAAATATACAAAGCATTTGGTGTATTATTTTAAAAGAAAAAAGACTTATTCTTGCACATGATTGGCAATCAGAGGTTTTCAATCCTACAAAAGTGAACACTTTTTTCTTCCCGATTGCAATGCTTGGAATAAGTTAGAAAGAGGTAGGGCATTCGGGAAAAAGATATTATTTTTGTGGCTGGTTCTGAGATACAGCAGACTATATATAATATGGAGAAAAAAAAGATGCGAAAGCATACTCTCATTGTTGGAATCCTCTCGTTTATCATCCTCCTGTTAGCAGGTGTGGGATTCTGGGCATACTGTTTGATACTTGCACCTGATTTCGAGCCGCGCAAGACTGTATATGTTTATATTGACGAGAAGAAAGATTTTGGCGATCTCTGTCGCCAGTTGGTCGACTCTGCCGGTTGCCGGCGTATCGGGAGTTTCAAGCAGCTTGCCGGAATGCTGAAATATCCCACCAATATGCGTACCGGACGTTATGCTGTGGAGCCGGGTATGAATAACCTGGCATTGCTTAACAACCTGCGTCGGGGGCATCAGGAAGCTACTCGAATCACTTTTAATAATATACGCTTCAAGTTGGATCTGGCCGAAAGACTTGCCGGGCAGTTAATGATCGAGGAGGATGACCTGCTACCTTTGCTTGTTGATTCCGTCTACTGTGCATCATTAGGTTTTACGACTGAGACGATCCTTGCGCTGTTTATTCCGAATACTTATGAGGTATACTGGAATATTTCCGCTGAGAAGTTGATGCAGCGTATGCAGCGTGAATATAAGATTTTCTGGAATGACGCTCGCTTGGCAAAAGCGAAAGAAATTGGGATGACACCGGTCGAAGTTGCCATTCTTGCCTCTATTGTGGAAGAAGAGACGGCTGCCGTAGACGAATATCCTATTGTAGCAGGTCTATATATTAATCGCTTGCAGCGGGGCATTCCCCTTCAGGCGGATCCGACCGTGAAGTTTGCCGTAGGCGATTTCTCCCTCCAGCGCATCCTGTTCGAACATCTGGAGATCAATTCTCCCTACAATACCTACAAACATGCCGGACTTCCTCCCGGACCACTCCGTATCCCGACTATTAGGGGATTGGATGCCGTGTTGAACCACATGAAGCATAACTATCTATATATGTGTGCGAAGGAAGATTTTTCCGGACGGCATAATTTTGCGGTCACTCTTGCCGAGCATAATCGTAATGCTAACCGCTACCGGGCGGAATTGAACAGACGGAAAATCCGGTAGGCAATATGGAAACATTTTCCCGGTATGCCACGATCGTTTCATTATAGGGAAACGGCAGTGCCATTATAAGGAAACGAGAGTTCCACCATAGGGAAACAACAGTATCATGCCTATGAAACTAAAAATCCAATATAGCTTGGTTGTTGCGGGTATGGGTAAAAGTCTTATCTTTGTGGGAAGATAACAGAAGCAAAATCAAGTAAAACAAAATAAACGTTACATGGAAAAACATCTATTTTTAGGGGATGAGGCCGTGGCACAAGCTGCTATCGATGCCGGTCTGTCCGGTGTTTACGCCTATCCGGGGACCCCTTCGACCGAGATAACCGAATTCATACAGGGTTCGGCCGTCGCAAAGGAAAGGGGGATTCACTGCCGTTGGAGCACGAATGAAAAAACTGCAATGGAAGCTGCGTTGGGTATGAGCTACGCAGGCAAGCGAGCTCTTTGCTGTATGAAGCATGTGGGGCTGAACGTTGCCGCCGACTGTTTTATGAATGCTGCTATGAGCGGTGTCAATGGTGGTATGATTATCATTACAGCCGATGATCCTTCGATGCACTCTTCACAGAATGAACAAGACAATCGTATGTATGGCAACTTTGCCATGATCCCGATGCTTGAGCCGGCCAGCCAGCAGGAAGCATACGACATGGTATATGACGGGTTTGAATTATCCGAAAAACTGGGCTATCCTGTTTTGGTGCGTATCACTACCCGTATGGCCCACTCCCGTGCAGGTGTGGTCAGACGTGAACAAAAGGTGGAAAACAAAATGCATACGCCCGAAGATGGACGTCAGCGTTTCATCCTTCTTCCTGCACTAGCTCGTAAGCGCTTTAAGACGTTGATTGCGGCGCAGGATACGTTTACCGCTTTTTCTGAAGCCTCACCTTATAATGCCTATTTCGACGGTCCGAATAAGGAGCTCGGCATCATTACGACCGGTATTGCGTTCAACTATCTTTCGGAGAACTATCCTGACGGTTTTGAACATCCGGTATTGAAGATCAGCCAGTATCCGTTACCTCGCAAAATGGTCGAAAAGATCGTTCGTGAATGCAAGGAAATCCTTGTACTCGAAGAGGGATATCCGGTAGTCGAGGAGCAACTGAAAGGTTTCCTTGGGATTGGTATCCAGGTGCATGGCCGTCTTGACGGAACATTGCAACGCGACGGTGAGCTGACTCCCGATGCTGTCGGTAAGGCGCTGGGTAAGCGGATCGAGAGCTACTATGCCACTCCGGAGGTTGTTGAACAACGTCCGCCTGCATTGTGCCAGGGGTGCGGACATCGCGATATGTATGAAGCGCTGAACGAGGTTCTGGCCGGGTACAAAGGAGCCAAAGTGTTCGGTGATATCGGCTGTTATACGTTAGGGGCTTTGCCTCCTTTCCGGGCGATCGATACTTGTATCGACATGGGAGCCTCCATCACGATGGCTAAAGGAGCTTCCGATGCGGGCGTTTATCCCGCAGTGTCGGTGATAGGCGACTCGACATTCACGCATTCCGGTATGACTGGCTTGCTTGATTGCGTCAATGAAAACACGAATATCACGATCGTTATTTCTGATAACGAGACAACGGCTATGACTGGCGGACAGGATTCAGCAGGAACAGGCCGTATCGAATCGATTTGTGCCGGTATCGGTGTTGATCCGGCCCATATCCGCGTCATGGTTCCTTTGAAGAAGAACTACGACGAGATGAAAGCGATCATTCGTGAAGAGATCGAATATAAAGGCGTATCCGTCTTGATTCCCCGCCGTGAATGTATCCAGACATTAACAAGAAAGAAAAAAGCAAGCAGGAAATGAAAGCAGACATCATATTATCCGGTGTGGGAGGACAGGGCATCCTCTCCATCGCTGCCGTTATCGGAGAAGCCGCGTTAAAAGAAGGTTTGTATATGAAGCAAGCCGAAGTTCATGGAATGAGCCAGCGTGGGGGGGATGTGCAGTCAAACCTCCGCCTGTCCGACCAGCCGATTGCGTCTGACCTGATCCCACTAGGGCAGGCAGACCTGATCATCTCACTCGAACCTATGGAAGCGCTCCGCTATCTGCCTTATCTGAAGAAGGACGGGTGGCTGGTGACCAATTCGCAGCCGTTCATCAACATCCCCAACTATCCGGAGATGGGAAAAGTGAATGAAGAACTGGAGAAACTGCCGCATAAGGTCGTGCTGGATGTGGAAGCTATCGCCAAGGAGGTGGGTTCTGTTCGTGCAGCCAATATCGTGATGCTGGGAGCCGCTGCCCCCTTTATTGGCATCGAATATGATAAGATTGCTGATGGTATCCGCCGCATCTTCGGACGTAAAGGCGAAGAAATCGTAGAAATGAACCTTAAGGCTCTGAAAGCAGGCTACGATGTAGCACAGAGCATGCAAAAGTAATAAAATGAAAAAGTATGTATTCCTTGCCTTTTTTGCTCTCATTGCTTTTGTTGTAAAGGCGCAGGATGAGAGTGGTGATCTTGTAAAAGAAGGACAACAGATGCCGGCTTTTACGATTATGAACGACAATGGTACGCAGGTACCTTCTTCTTCTTTGAAGGGAAAAGTGATCTTGGTAAATTTTTTTGCAACCTGGTGTCCTCCTTGTCAGAAGGAGCTTGCAGAGGTGCAAAAGATGCTCTGGCCGAAGTATAAGGACAACAAAGATTTCGTCCTGTTGGTGATCGGGCGTGAGCATACAGACGTTGAATTGCAGAAGTATAACGAAAAGAAAGGTTTTACCTTTCCCTTATATCCTGATAAGAACCGGGCTATCTATGGCGCATTTGCCAAAAATCTGATCCCGCGTAGCTATCTGGTTGACAAGACTGGTAAAGTGGTATATGCGACCAAAGGCTATAGCGACGAGGAATTTGCTGAACTGATGAAAAGGATTGAAGCAGCTTTAAAATAAGGAATATGGAATATAAGAATGTACATATCATTTATTTCTCTCCGACGCATACTTCGGCTAAGACTGCTTATGCGATTGCGGAAGGACTGAGTGGTGACGTATTGCTGGAGTCGGACATTACTTATGATGCTCCGGCGGAAGAACTTGAGATCCATGACGATGAACTGACTATCGTGGCCGCTCCCGTCTATGGTGGGCGTGTAGCCGAAACGGCGATGGAGCGCCTCCGGGCTTTCCATGCTCATCAGGCTCCGGTCGTTCTGGTCGTGGTTTACGGTAACCGTGATTACGAGGATGCGTTGAAGGAATTGTCCGACACGTTAGTCGATGCCGGTTTTGTCCCTGTTTCGGCAGGTGCTTTTGTGGGAGAGCATTCTTTCAGCCGTAAGGATATGCCCATCGCCGCCGGGCGTCCCGATGAGGCCGATCATGAAGCTGCCGTCAGGTTCGGACGTGCCATCAAGGAGAAGCTCGAAAAGGTGGACGAACTTTCTTGCCTGAAGCCGTTGGAGATGAAAGGTAATTTTCCCTACAAGGTGAAAGGCCCTTCCACGCCGCAGGCTCCAGTGACGGATGAGGACTTGTGTACGCAATGCGAATATTGTATCGATGTATGCCCCGTATCGGCTATTTCGATTGTCGATGACCGTATATTCAGTGACCCGGCGACTTGTATCAAGTGTTGTGCTTGTGTGAAGGAATGTCCCGAAGGTGCCCGTACGTTTGATACTCCTTATACAGCGATGCTGCATAAGAACTTTAGTGTCCGCCGCGAACCGGAGTTGTTTATTTGATTTTCTAAAATATCAGTTAATAGCCGATTCCACGGAGATTCAGTTTCTGAACCGAGGGATCGGCTTTTGCCTATATCCTTATTTGTTTAATATCTAATACCAATGTATCGAATGAAGACACGTGTACTGATTTTTCTTTTTATGCTTTGTAGTCTGTCGCTTGGCGCCCAGATCCGTTTGGAAGGTTACCGACAAACGGACATCAATCCCGAACTTCTTACCGGACGCTGGAAAGCACGCTGGATTTCCATGCCAGGAGAACCTGCCAATGTGTATGGTGTCTACCACATGCGCAAGACATTCGAACTGGACGAAGTCCCATCCCGCTTTATTGTTCATGTGACGGCTGACAATCGTTACAAGCTCTATTTAAACGGCCGTTTTGTCTCACTTGGACCTGCACGTGGGGATATCTATAACTGGAATTTTGAAACGGTCGATCTGGCTCCTTACCTGATAAAGGGAAAAAACGTGTTGGCAGCTGTGATCTGGAATTATGCCGAGCAGAAGCCGGT
Organism: Parabacteroides merdae ATCC 43184; assembly: GCF_025151215.1. Taxonomy (NCBI): domain Bacteria; kingdom Pseudomonadati; phylum Bacteroidota; class Bacteroidia; order Bacteroidales; family Tannerellaceae; genus Parabacteroides; species Parabacteroides merdae. Next base: position 1,966,657 of record NZ_CP102286.1, on the reverse strand, counting down.
TGCACAGATCAGCTTTAATCAGACTGGATTCCTTCTACAAGGAAATACGGAGGTTGAGACTGTGGTCAATACGGATGCTTCCTGGCTGTGCATGAAGAACGAAGCCTATGCTCCTTGGCACAAGCCTGTCTTAGGCTATTATGTGGCGGGGCCTGGCGAATTTCTTTCTGCGTCGAAGTATCCTTGGGGATGGGAACAGTCTGCTTACGATGATAGTAAGTGGTTGCCTGCCCACACGGGAATCGAGGGAGGAGTGAAGGGATCGCGCGACTATCCTGGACGCCTGCTTGTTCCTTGTCCGATTCCCCCGATGGACTTGCTGTCTGAGCGTTTTGAGGCTGTGCGTATATCCGAAGGGGTGAAGATTCCTGTCGGATTCCTGAAAACAAAAACTTCACTGACGGTTCCTGCAAATAGCAAGGTGCATCTCCTGCTTGACAATGGCAAGCTGACAACGGGCTATCTTTCCCTTTTGTTCAGTCGCGGCAAGAATGCTGAAATTACGATTGCCTATGCCGAAGCTCTGTATGAAGGCAAGGAGCTGGGTACGACTAAATCTTATTCGTTTCCGGCAAAGGGAAACCGTGATGAGGTAGAAGGTAAAAGATTCATAGGGTATGAAGATAAAGTGATTGCCGACGGGGGCGAGGGGCGCGATTTTACCACTCTTTGGTGGCGTACGTGGCGATATGTGGATCTGACGATCTCGACTGCTGACGAACCGCTTGTACTGGAAGATGTCTATGGTACGTTCTCTGCTTATCCTTTCCGATGCGAGATCGCTTTTTCTGCACCCGGACATGACGAGTTGAACAAGATGCTAGAGATAGGCTGGCGTACTGCACGTCTTTGTGCGAACGAGACTTATATGGATTGCCCTTATTACGAGCAGTTACAGTATTTCGGCGATACTCGTATCCAGGCGATGATTACCTTATATAATACGCATGATGCTTATATGGTGAAGAATGCAATCGAGCAGGGGAGGCAGTCGGTCGTAGCAGATGGAATTACGATGAGTCGCTACCCGTCGAGTTTACATCAGTTCATTTCTTCCTTCTCACTTTGGTGGATTTGTATGGGACATGACTACTGGATGTACCGTGGGGATGAGGCTTATATGAAGACTTTGCTGCCTGCTTATCGTGGGGTACTTTCTTGGTACGAGCAGTGGTTGAAGCGAGATCATAGCCTAGGGTATGTACCGCATTGGTTCTTTGCCGACTGGGCTGTCGGTTTCCAGTCGGGCGAGCCTGTACGTGAAAAGGATGGGAATTCTGCTTTTCAGGACTTGGTGTATATCTTGACGCTCGAATCGGCTGCTGAAATGGAACGGGCTTTCGGCATCCCGTCGATAGCGGATCATTATACACAGATCGCTTCTGCGATTCGGGGAACGATCCGGGAGAAATACTGGGATGCTACCCGGGGATTGTTTGCCGATACTTATGATCACCGAAGTTTCTCGCAACATGTCAACTCGTTGGCTATACTGGCTGGTATCGTGACAGGCGAGGAGGCTACGAGGGTGATGGAGCGTACATTGAACGATTCGTCATTGATACAGGCGACAATCTACTTCCGTTATTATGTGCATCAGGCATTGAAGGTTGCCGGTATGGGAGATCACCTGCTCGACAATCTGCAGATTTGGCGAGACCAGATGGCATTGGGGCTAACAACTTGGGCGGAGATGCCCGAACCGACCCGTTCCGATTGCCACGCTTGGGGAGCCAGCCCTAACATTGAGTTTTTCCGTATCTTGTTAGGTATAGACAGTAATGCACCGGGCTTCAAGTCTATCCGTATCGCTCCGTCATTGGGTGACCTGAAAGAAGTGTCAGGTACGATGCCGCATCCAGTGGGTAGTGTGACTGCTTCCTACAAACTCGATAAGAAGGGTAAACTGACGGCACGTCTTATATTGCCGACGGGTACGGATGGTGTTTTCGTTTGGAAAGGAAAAGAATATCAACTCAAATCCGGTGAACAGGTCTTAACGGTAGAATAGGTTATCAGGCTTCCCCTTATTGTTTAAAGTGATCCTGAAAACAGAAAAGAAGCTCGAATCAAGTTGCATTTGACATACTTTTTTTCGGGCTTAAAAGAGATTGAAAAACGATTTATCCCGTAAGATGCGCAGATAATTGCCATGACGACCGTCTTCATTGCTATGAAGTCCGACTTTGTGTATGACGAGTTCGGCACTTCACGGCGATGAAGACGGTCGTCGTATTGATGAGGACCGTCGTCATGGAGATGAGGTGTCTGGTCCCTCAAAAATAGCCACTATTTTCTAACCTGTTTCCGTACGGTCTCCCTGTCCGGATTCAAATATTCGATTCTCCGAAAGTTAAGGTTTATCGGAATGTGTAGGATAAGGGAGGCTTGCTTGACAAAATATATGGTTTTGAGATGAGGTAGGCAGGTCTTTTATGCGTATGTCACAAAAAGCAGGATTTTAGCAGAGAAAAGTCAATTTGAAATCATCCGTTTTGAGGATCGAAATAGAAAAACAGTAGGTTATTGTAAAAAATGCTGTATCAATTCTCGCACATGCGTACCATATAATAACATCTCATTTCAGATAAAGAACGTATAAAAAAGTTTTCAAACCATTTGGAAGTTTGTATTAGAAGAATTACTTTTGCACCCGCATTCGAGCGAGAAGGTCGGCAGTTAACATGATGATGGGGTAGTTTCAGTGATAGCGAGGATGAGGTTAGCTAGGCTAAGCGAATATCCGACCATCCGGGGGCTTTGAAAAAAAACTTTCAAAATTTTCCTTGAAAAGTTTGTCAGTTAGAAAAAAGTTCTTACCTTTGCAGCCGCAATCGAAACGATAGCGCAAGTTCTTTGAAAGCATTACATATCAACAAGTAGTACAAGAGACGTAGTAGGAATACTGACATACCGTCAAGACTACATAGACAGATAGAGATTCTGAGCAAAAGGTATAAACAAAATCAACAACGAAGAGTTTGATCCTGGCTCAGGATGAACGCTAGCGACAGGCTTAACACATGCAAGTCGAGGGGCAGCATGATTTGTAGCAATACAGATTGATGGCGACCGGCGCACGGGTGAGTAACGCGTATGCAACTTACCTATCAGAGGGGGATAGCCCGGCGAAAGTCGGATTAATACCCCATAAAACAGGGGTCCCGCATGGGAATATTTGTTAAAGATTCATCGCTGATAGATAGGCATGCGTTCCATTAGGCAGTTGGCGGGGTAACGGCCCACCAAACCGACGATGGATAGGGGTTCTGAGAGGAAGGTCCCCCACATTGGTACTGAGACACGGACCAAACTCCTACGGGAGGCAGCAGTGAGGAATATTGGTCAATGGCCGAGAGGCTGAACCAGCCAAGTCGCGTGAAGGAAGAAGGATCTATGGTTTGTAAACTTCTTTTATAGGGGAATAAAGTGGAGGACGTGTCCTTTTTTGTATGTACCCTATGAATAAGCATCGGCTAACTCCGTGCCAGCAGCCGCGGTAATACGGAGGATGCGAGCGTTATCCGGATTTATTGGGTTTAAAGGGTGCGTAGGTGGTGATTTAAGTCAGCGGTGAAAGTTTGTGGCTCAACCATAAAATTGCCGTTGAAACTGGGTTACTTGAGTGTGTTTGAGGTAGGCGGAATGCGTGGTGTAGCGGTGAAATGCATAGATATCACGCAGAACTCCGATTGCGAAGGCAGCTTACTAAACCATAACTGACACTGAAGCACGAAAGCGTGGGGATCAAACAGGATTAGATACCCTGGTAGTCCACGCAGTAAACGATGATTACTAGGAGTTTGCGATACAATGTAAGCTCTACAGCGAAAGCGTTAAGTAATCCACCTGGGGAGTACGCCGGCAACGGTGAAACTCAAAGGAATTGACGGGGGCCCGCACAAGCGGAGGAACATGTGGTTTAATTCGATGATACGCGAGGAACCTTACCCGGGTTTGAACGTAGTCTGACCGGAGTGGAAACACTCCTTCTAGCAATAGCAGATTACGAGGTGCTGCATGGTTGTCGTCAGCTCGTGCCGTGAGGTGTCGGCTTAAGTGCCATAACGAGCGCAACCCTTATCACTAGTTACTAACAGGTGAAGCTGAGGACTCTGGTGAGACTGCCAGCGTAAGCTGTGAGGAAGGTGGGGATGACGTCAAATCAGCACGGCCCTTACATCCGGGGCGACACACGTGTTACAATGGCATGGACAAAGGGCAGCTACCTGGCGACAGGATGCTAATCTCCAAACCATGTCTCAGTTCGGATCGGAGTCTGCAACTCGACTCCGTGAAGCTGGATTCGCTAGTAATCGCGCATCAGCCATGGCGCGGTGAATACGTTCCCGGGCCTTGTACACACCGCCCGTCAAGCCATGGGAGCCGGGGGTACCTGAAGTCCGTAACCGCAAGGATCGGCCTAGGGTAAAACTGGTGACTGGGGCTAAGTCGTAACAAGGTAGCCGTACCGGAAGGTGCGGCTGGAACACCTCCTTTCTGGAGCTGGAATCTCTAGATTAAGTCCGATGAGGTATGTAGCTCTCTGGTACTACGGTTGAATATGTATATATATATGATCTTAAACTGGAAAGACCAGTATATAGAGAGAAAGATGATGCTGAGATGAAAATTTCAGGCACATAACGGTTGACAGTCCTATAGCTCAGTTGGTTAGAGCGCTACACTGATAATGTAGAGGTCGGCAGTTCAACTCTGCCTGGGACTACCAGTTGAAAAACGGGGGATTAGCTCAGCTGGCTAGAGCATCTGCTTTGCACGCAGAGGGTCAACGGTTCGAATCCGTTATTCTCCACGATAAACTCCGTAAGGGGTAAAAAAAGATCTTTGACGTATTGGACAACTTCAAAAAAGTAAAGTAACAAAAAAATAGAGCAAGCTGAAGATATATCAATCCGACACGGGCTTCAATTTTAGCAATAAAAGGAAGCAGTGTCAGTGATAAAGAAAGTAAGCAAGGGCAGACGGTGGATGCCTTGGCTCTCGGAGGCGATGAAGGACGTGATAAGCTGCGATAAGCTTGGGGTAGGTGCAAATAACCTTTGATCCCAAGATTTCCGAATGGGGCAACCCGGCTGGTAGAAGGCCAGTCATTCCGTAAGGAAGGCGAACGTGGGGAACTGAAACATCTAAGTACCCATAGGAGAAGAAAACAAAAGTGATTCCGCAAGTAGTGGCGAGCGAACGCGGAACAGCCCAAACCGATGATGTTTAGGCATTGTCGGGGTAGTAGGACCACGTTGTGGCAAGAGATTAAGGAAGTAGAACGTTTTGGAACAAACGGCCGTAGACGGTGAAAGCCCAGTATACGACTCTTTAACGAAGCCTAGTGGAATCCTGAGTAGCGCGGAGCACGAGAAATTCTGTGTGAATCAGCGGGGCCCATCCCGTAAGGCTAAATACTCCCGAGAGACCGATAGCGAACCAGTACTGTGAAGGAAAGGTGAAAAGCACCTCGAACAGAGGAGTGAAATAGTCCCTGAAACCGTCTGCCTACAAGCGGTCGGAGCAACGTAAGTTGTGACGGCGTGCCTTTTGCATAATGAACCTACGAGTTACTTTCTCCGGCAAGGTTAAGGGCTTCAGGCCCGGAGCCGAAGCGAAAGCGAGTCTTAATAGGGCGTGATAGTCGGAGTGAGTAGACGCGAAACCAAGTGATCTACCCTTGGTCAGGATGAAGGTTGGGTAACACCAACTGGAGGTCCGAATGGGTATACGTTGAAAAGTGTTCCAATGAACTGAGGGTAGGGGTGAAAGGCTAATCAAACTTGGAGATAGCTCGTACTCCCCGAAATGCATTTAGGTGCAGCCTTTATTTAGTATAGCATGAGGTAGAGCGACTGATTGGATGCGAGGGCTTCACCGCCTATCAAGTCCAGATAAACTCCGAATGCGTGCTATATATTGATAAGGAGTGAGGGCGCGGGTGCTAAGGTCCGCGTCCGAGAGGAGAAGAATCCAGACCATCAGCTAAGGTCCCCAAATAACAGTTAAGTTGAACTAACGAAGTCGGACTGCAGAGACAGCTAGGATGTTGGCTTGGAAGCAGCCATTCATTTAAAGAGTGCGTAACAGCTCACTAGTCGAGGAGTCCGGCGTGGATAATACTCGGGCATAAACTGTTTACCGAAGCTATGGATGTAGAAATACATGGTAGGGGAGCATTCCAACGGCGTCGAAGGTGAAGGATGACCTTTGCTGGAGCTTTTGGAAACGCAAATGTAGGTATAAGTAACGATAAAGGAGGTGAGAAACCTCCTCGCCGAAAGACTAAGGTTTCCTGATCAACGTTAATCGGATCAGGGTAAGTCGGGACCTAAGGTTAAGCCGAACGGCGATACCGATGGAAGAATGGTTTAATATTCCCATACTACTTTATGGAGCGATGTGGAGACGGAGAAGTGAAAGTCCTGCCATCTGACGGAATAGGTGGTTGAAGAGTGTAGATGTAGATTCCTGTAGGCAAATCCGCAGGGAGAGTCGACCTTGACAGTATGCCGCGTGCTTGCACAAGGCAAAATGGACGTAATCAGGCTCCCAAGAAAATCCGCTAAGCATATTCATAAAGTACCCGTACCGTAAACGGACACACGTAGTTGGGTTGAAAATACTGAGGCGCTCGAGTGATTCACGGTTAAGGAACTAGGCAAATTGACCCTGTAACTTCGGGATAAAGGGTCCCTACTGAGAGGTAGGGCGCAGAGAATAGGTCCAGGCAACTGTTTAACAAAAACACATGGCTGTGCGAAATAGAAATATGAAGTATACAGCCTGACACCTGCCCGGTGCTGGAAGGTTAAGAGGAGAGCTCATCGCAAGAGAAGGCTTGAATTGAAGCCCCAGTAAACGGCGGCCGTAACTATAACGGTCCTAAGGTAGCGAAATTCCTTGTCGGGTAAGTTCCGACCTGCACGAATGGTGTAATGATCTGGACACTGTCTCAACCGTGAGCTCGGTGAAATTGTAGTATCGGTGAAGATGCCGATTACCCGCGATGGGACGAAAAGACCCCGTGAACCTTTACTATAGCTTTACATTGAATTTGGGCAATCGATGTGTAGGATAGGCCGGAGACCGTGAAGCAGGTACGCCAGTATTTGTGGAGTCGCCGTTGAAATACGGCCCTTTGGTTGTTTGAGTTCTAACCCGCAGAAGCGGGGACACTGTATGGTGGGTAGTTTGACTGGGGTGGTCGCCTCCAAAAGAGTAACGGAGGCTTCTAAAGGTACCCTCAGACCGATTGGTAACCGGTCGTAGAGTGTAATGGCATAAGGGTGCTTGACTGGGAGACAGACAAGTCGATCAGGTAGGAAACTAGAGCATAGTGATCCGGTGGTTCCGCATGGAAGGGCCATCGCTCAAAGGATAAAAGGTACTCCGGGGATAACAGGCTGATCGCTCCCAAGAGCTCATATCGACGGAGCGGTTTGGCACCTCGATGTCGGCTCGTCACATCCTGGGGCTGGAGAAGGTCCCAAGGGTTGGGCTGTTCGCCCATTAAAGTGGCACGCGAGCTGGGTTCAGAACGTCGTGAGACAGTTCGGTCTCTATCTATCGTGGGCGTAGGATATTTGAGGGGCTCTGACACTAGTACGAGAGGACCGTGTTGGACAGACCACTGGTTTACCGGTTGTACCGCCAGGTGCACCGCCGGGTATCTAAGTCTGGATTGGATAAGTGCTGAAAGCATCTAAGTACGAAGCCAGCCTCAAGATGAGATATCCCTAGAGGGTCGTTGTAGACTACGACGTAGATAGGCTACAGGTGTAAGGGCAGCAATGTCGAAGCCGAGTAGTACTAATAGCCCGAGACTTTCGATCATGTAAGGGTTGATATATCAGCAGATGGCTGATGCCATATGTTTCTATTAGTTACTTCAGGTAATGGGGTTGTCCAGTCAAAATCTTACAAAGAGGTATTAAGGTGGTTATAGCGTTGGGGATCCACCTCTTCCCATTCCGAACAGAGAAGTTAAGCCCAACCACGTCGATGGTACTGCGTAAAAGTGGGAGAGTAGATAGCCGCCGTTTTTTAGGAGTGAGAGCGAAAGTTCTCTAAGAGGAGGAGTCAGTCGTAAGCCTGACTCCTTTTTCTGTTTTATATGTTGAAGGATTCTTTCCGGAGGACTGTTTGGTATTGGGTAACGTTTTGGTGTCATAATTGGGGATTTTTTTAGGAAGAATGTGGAATAATTCTACATATATGGATTGTGATTTAGGTAACAAGCTATTTTGTATAGAAGGTATTATCTTATAAATAAGCTGTATAATGTTTTTTAGCATCTTGATTGAAACAGTGGTACGATTATTTCATGTCTTAATTTAGAGATAGATATATATAGCAAGTTTAAATGTCAATTATAGATATTAGAAGATGGTAGGAGAAAGATTGGTTAAAGGGGCTGTGTTTTTAGCCTTAATAGTGTTAGCAACAGGATGCCGACATAAGGATGAACCTTTGAAGCCTCTCGTGATTGTTGATAAACCGGCAAAGGAAGATGTACAGATCTTTGGTGAATATGTCGGACGCATTCGGGCAGCTCGGTTCGTGGAGATACATGCCCGCGTTGAGGGTTATCTGGAAAAGATGTTGTTTGTGGAAGGAAAGGAAGTTAAGCAGAATGAACCTCTTTTCATTATTAATTCGGCTCTTTATAAGGCAAAGGTAGAGAAAGCTAAAGCACAGCTGAAAAAGAACGAAGCACAAGCTGCAAAAGCTAAACGCGATGTAGAACGTTTGCAGCCTTTGTACGAGCAGCATGCTGCCAGCCAATTGGATTTGGACAATGCATTAGCATCGTTAGGAGATGCAGAGGCGGATATTGCCATGAGTAAAGCCGATCTGGATCAGGCCCAACTTGAATTGAGTTATACGACTGTAACCTCTCCGCTGGCCGGATATATCAGCGAACGTTTTGTGGATGTTGGCGCCTTGGTCGGTCCTGGTGTAAACTCTAAATTGGCAGCTGTAGTAAAGAGTGATACTGTTTTAGTAGACTTTAAAATGACTGCATTAGATTATCTGCGTGCCGAACGTCGTAATATTAAATTCGGAGAGCAGGACACATCCCGCTCCTGGCAACCGACCGTAACAGTTACCTTAGCCGATGATTCCGAATATCCTGTTAAAGGGATAGTGGATTTTGCCGATCCGATTGTTGATCCGCAGACTGGAACATTCGGGGTGCGTGCTGAACTTTCCAATCCGAACCAGAAACTTCTCCCGGGGCAGTTCACAAAAGTGAAACTCTTGTTGGATGTCCGTGAACGTGCGATTGTTGTTCCCCGTAAGGCTATTTCCATAGAGAAAGGAGGAGCTTTCATTTATGTAGTCCGCCGGGATAATGTAGCAGAAAAGCGTTTTGTGCAGACTGGGCCGGAAATCGGAAATAACATTGTTATAGAACGTGGATTGGGTGAAAATGAACAAGTCGTAATAGAAGGCTATCATAAGTTAGTTCCCGGAATGTTGGTACAGCCGATACAGGCGGGTGACGATAAAGCGATTGAAGCATTAAGGGCAGAGGAGGAAGAGGAATGAAACCGGGATTTTTTATAGATCGCCCCGTTTTCTCGACAGTGCTTTCTTTGGTAATTGTTATTGTCGGGATTATCGGGTTGGTGATGTTGCCGGTGGACCAGTATCCGCAGATCACTCCACCGGTTGTTAAAATTAGCGCCTCGTACCCAGGTGCAAGTGCCATGACGGTATCGCAGGCTGTTGCGACTCCTATCGAACAGGAGTTGAACGGTACGCCGGGTATGATCTATATGCAAAGCAGTAGCTCTAATTCGGGAGGTCTGACTATCACTGTAACATTCGATGTGAATGCGAATCCAGACCTTTCGGCAGTAGAGATCCAGAACCGTGTGAAACTGGCGGAGTCTCGTTTGCCAGCAGACGTTGTGCAGAACGGTATCACGGTAGAAAAACAATCAGCCAGTCAGTTGATGACATTGAGTCTACTTTCGGATGATCCTCGTTTTGACGAAATCTATTTGAGTAATTTTGCGACTATTAACGTGTTGGATGTATTGCGTCGTATTCCCGGTGTAGGCCGTGTTTCGAATGTCGGTAGCCGTTATTACGGTATGCAAATCTGGGTTTATCCGGATCGTTTGGCGAATATGGGGTTGACAGTAAAGGACTTGCAAAATGCCCTGAAAGAGCAAAATAGCGAGTCTGCAGCCGGTGAGTTGGGAAAACAACCAGTATTGGATGTCGATATCACTTTGCCTGTTACTGCCAGAGGACGTTTGTCTACGGTAAAGGAGTTCGAAGATATTGTAGTCCGTGCCAACCCAGACGGCTCTATTGTCCGTATTCGTGATGTGGCAAGAGTTTCACTTGAAGCCTCTTCTTATTCGACGGAAAGTGGACTGAATGGAAAAAATGCGGCTATACTTGCTATCTATATGTTGCCGGGAGCCAATGCACTGGAAGTAGCTACGAATGTAAAGGAGGCGATGAAAGAAATCAGCCAGAATTTTCCAGAAGGGTTGGAATATAAGTTTCCTTTCGATGCAACCGAATATATATCGCAGTCTATCCACGAGGTATATAAAACCTTATTTGAAGCTCTGTTCTTGGTCGTATTGGTGGTATTCCTATCTTTGCAGAACTGGCGTGCGGCCTTGATCCCGACAATTGCTGTTCCTATCTCTTTGATCGGAACATTCGGTTTTATGCTGATCATGGGGTTCTCACTCAATATGTTGACTTTGTTAGGTTTGATTCTAGCAATCGGTATTGTAGTGGATGATGCTATTGTTGTGGTGGAAAACGTGGAACGTTTGATGCATGAAGAGCATCTGACGGCACGCGAGGCTACTCATAAAGCCATGCACGAATTGTCGGGAGCCTTAATCGCTACCTCTATGGTGTTGGCGGCCGTGTTTGTTCCTGTTAGCTTTTTGAGCGGAATTACTGGAGCTTTGTACCGTCAGTTCTCCATTACGATCGTAGTTTCCGTACTGTTATCCACAGTCGTGGCATTGACGTTGAGCCCTGCCATGTGTGCGATTATTCTACGTCCGAACAGGAAGAAAAAAAATATTGTTTTCCGTAAAATCAATATTTGGTTGGCCAAAGGAAATAATAAATACGGCCATTTACTGGAAAAAGCGATTCGGAATCCAAGGCGCATCCTGGCCGGTTTCGGAATGGTAATCGTGTTCATCTTTGTGCTGAATCGGGTAATCCCGACCAGCTTTATTCCTGAAGAAGACCAAGGGTTCTTTACTGTCGAACTGGTGATGCCCGAAGGGGCGACTTTGGAACGTACGCGTAAAATTACAGATCGAGCCATCGCTTTCATTGAAAGTCTGCCGGCTGTCGCATATGTGCAAAATGTGACCGGTAGCAGCGCACGTGTCGGAACTTCGCAGAGCCGTTCTACCCTGACCGTTATTCTGAAGCCTTGGGAGGAACGCAAATCTTCCAACATGGGAGTGGAAGATGTAATGGAACAATGCCGTAAAGAGTTCTTATATTATCCGGAGATATTGGCCTATCTGAACCGTCCTCCTGTGATTCCAGGATTAGGAGAGAGCGGAGGTTTGGAAATGCAACTTGAGGCCCGTGGTGATGCCAGTTGGGAAAACTTAGTGGCGGCTACCGACACTTTTATGCTCTATGCATCACAAGCGCCGGAACTGACAGGTGTGTCCTCAGCCTTGCAGTCGGAGATTCCGCAGCTCTACTTCAATGTAGACCGCGACCGCGCGAAGTTTCTCGGTATCCCGTTGACGGATATCTTCTCAACTATGAAAGCTTATTTAGGTTCCGTCTACGTGAACGATTTCAACATGTTCAACCGTATATATAAGGTATATATTCAGGCGGAGGCACCATATCGTGCAACGCGTGATAATCTTGGCCTGTTTTTTGTCCGTGCACAGAACGGTTCGATGGTTCCATTAACAGCCTTAGGAACGACCAGCTATACAACAGGACCGGGAACGATCAAACGTTTTAATATGTTTACGACTGCTGCTATTAGTGCTGTTGCCGCTCCTGGATATAGTTCTGGCGAAGCAATGGCCGCCATGCAGCGGATTGCCCGCGAGCATCTGCCTGAGAATATCGGGCTGGAATGGAGCGGACTTTCTTATCAGGAAAAAAAGGCCGGTGGACAGACTGGATTCGTGTTGGCGCTGGTATTTCTTTTCGTCTTCCTTTTTCTAGCTGCCCAATATGAAAGCTGGATCGTACCGATCGCAGTACTGCTTTCATTGCCGGTTGCAGCATTGGGAGCTTACCTTGGAATATGGGTGACGGGCCTGCACAACGACATTTATTTCCAGATCGGCTTGGTGACGTTGATTGGTTTGGCAGCAAAGAATGCGATCTTGATCGTCGAGTTTGCCAAAATACAGGTCGATTCCGGAGTTGAGGTTGTCAAGGCTGCCCTTCATGCCGCCCGAATGCGTTTTCGTCCGATCCTGATGACCTCATTGGCATTTGTTCTGGGTATGCTTCCGATGGTATTGGCAAGCGGACCGGGTTCTGCTTCACGCCACAGTATCGGTACCGGTGTGTTTTTCGGGATGCTAGTTGCTATCACAGTCGGGATCGTTTTGGTTCCTTTCTTCTTTGTCTTGATTTACAAGATAAAAGGTAAAGTCAGAATGGAACGTATTCTTCATCGAACAATAAGCAAATAATTACAATGAAACGAAATATCTATATATTCATAGTCCTGTCCCTTGCGTTGGCTCTTCCTTCCTGCAAGATCGGCAAGAAGTACGCTCGTCCGGAACTGGATCTTCCGGAAGAGATTGTGGCAGGAGCGGATACAGCTTCGATAGACAGCATCTCTTGGCAGAGCCTGTATGTCGATACGACTTTGCAACGTCTGATTACCATCGCTCTCGATAATAATAAAGACATGAAGATCGCTGTTGCGAAGGTTAAGGAGATGATCGCTTCGAAACGGATCACCTTTGCCGATCAGTTCCCGGAAATAGGAGCCCGGATTTATGGACAGAAAGAACGCTTGAATTACGGAGGTGATAACCCAAAACCTGATTCTGAATACGGAGCCAAACTGGCTCTCTCGTGGGAATTGGACCTGTGGGGGAATCTTCGTTGGGCAAACGAAGCGGGAATTGCTGCCTATCTGCAATCGGTGGAAGCACGTCACGCCTTGCAGATGACATTGGTAGCGGAAGTGGCTGCTGCTTATTATGAACTTTGTGCACTCGATCAGGAACAAGATATCGTACGCCATACATTGGCTGCCCGTCGCGAAGGCGTCCGCTTAGCCAAACTGCGCTTCGAAGGTGGTCTGACTTCCGAGACGTCCTATAGCCAGGCACAGGTGGAACTGGCACGTACGGAGACCTTGCTTCCTTCACTTGAACAGAAGATTAAAATAAAGGAGAATGACCTTGCTTTCCTGCTTGGACAGTATTCGGGGGATATCCCGCGTGGATTGCCTTTACGTGAACAGCATTTGCTGGAGACATTGCCGGTCGGTTTGCCTTCTTCCTTGCTAGAACGGCGTCCGGACATGCGGCAAGCCGAGCAGAAACTGCGTGAAGCGAATGCTGGGGTAGGAGTGGCTCAAACCGATCTTTTTCCAAAGATCAGCTTGACTGGTAATTTGGGTTTTGAAAACGAAGAACTGACGAATTTCATTAAGAGTCCTGCTTGGTTCCTTGCTGGCGATTTGCTACAACCGTTGTTTGCTATGGGTAAGAACAAAGCGAAGCTGAAGGCGGCCCGTGCTCGCTATGAGCAGGAAGTATATAATTACCAGAAGAGCGTGCTCAGTGTTTTTAAGGAAGTCAACAATGCAATTGTCACGATCCGCAAGGCAAAGGAGGTTCGCATGTCATACGAGAAATTGCTCAATGCTGCTGATACTTACCTTCAGCTGGCACAATTGCAGTACATCAACGGTGTCACTAGCTATATGGACGTTCTTGATGCCCAGCGTGGTTTGCTTGACGCCCAACTCAGTCTGAACAAGGCGATGCTTGACGAACTGCTGTCAACGGTCTATCTTTACAAGGCGTTAGGAGGAGGCTGGGAATAAAGCCGGCTTATTTCTGAAAGCCCCTTTTCCTTTGATCAATCAGAGGAAAAGGGGCTTTTTTTGTACCGAAAATCTCATTATCTTTGTTTTCTCTTTCGCAATCAATAAAGTAAAATATAAATGGAAAGTTTCGCAACATTAATAAAGAGCAGAAAAAGTACCCGTAAATTCACGGATCAGTTACTGAATCCGGAGCAGGTGGAAATGATATTGAAAGCCGCTTTGATGGCACCGGCTTCCAAACGGAAAAATCCCTGGCAGTTTGTTGTCGTGGAGGATAAGGAAATGTTGGCCAAGTTGTCAGTATGCAAACCGGCAGGTGCTGCGTTCCTGAAAGATTGCGCGTTGGCTGTTGTTGTACTGGCGAATGTAATGGAAAGCGATGTTTGGGTAGAAGATGCTTCGATTGCTTCCATCTATATGCAATTGCAGGCTGAAGATTTGGGACTGGGCAGTTGTTGGTGCCAAATACGCAACCGGCAGATGGAAGACGATACGGACGCCGCGCAGTATGTGCGAGGACTTCTCGATGTACCTTACCAACTGGACGTTTTGTCCATCATCGGTATCGGATATAAGGATCAGGAACGTAAGCCGTTTGACGAATCGCATCTGCAATGGGAAAAGATACATCTCGGAACTTTCCGTATGCCAATTGAAAACGAACAGGGGAAAGTATGAAAATCATTTTTTTAGGCTCTGGCAACTTGGCGACGCGCTTGTCGCTCGAAATGCATCGCAAAGGGATGCAGATCGGGCAGGTGTATAGCCATACGCCGGAAAATGCACAGCAGCTGGCTGCTCTGTTGGGCTGTCCCTGGACAACTGATCCCGAAACTGTCGATACGGATGCTGACCTGTATGTCTTTTCTTTAAAAGATACGGTTTTGGCGGATGTGATTGCTCGTGTCAGGCCGAATGAGGGCTTGTGGGTGCATACGGCAGGCAGTATGCCGATGGATGTTTTCAACGGCCATACGGCCAATTATGGAGTCCTGTATCCGATGCAGACGTTTAGTAAAACACGGGAGGTAGATTTCAACGTGATCCCTTTTTTTCTTGAAGCTAATACGTCTGAAAATGCTGGCAAATTGCAACATTTGGCGGAGAAACTTTCGGGAAATATCCATTTCCTGTCGTCCGACAAACGTAAAAGTTTACACCTGGCAGCTGTTTTTGCCTGTAATTTTACCAACCATATTTATGCGTTGGCTGTTAAATTATTAGAAGAACAGGATATACCGGCTGATGTCTTGTTGCCACTTATCGACGAGACGGCAGCCAAGATACATACGATGCCGCCGAGGGTGGCACAGACTGGTCCGGCTATCCGATATGATGAGAATGTGATTAATAAACATTTGGCTATGTTGGGGGATTCCGATATGCGGTCGATCTACCGGCTGATCAGTCAAAGCATACATAAGGAGGCACAACATGAGTAGTATCAATTATGATCTGAGTAAGATAAAGGCTTTTGTCTTTGATGTAGACGGTGTTTTGTCCTGTGATGTAATCCCGTTGCATCCGAATGGCGACCCTATGCGTACCGTTAATATAAAAGATGGCTATGCCTTGCAGCTCGCTGTCAAGAAAGGCTATCACGTAGCCATCATTACCGGAGGCTATACGGAAGCGGTACAGATCCGCTTTTCGCGTCTCGGCATTACTCATATATATATGAAGAGTGCAGTAAAAGTCCACGATTACCGGGATTTTCTGGAAAAGACTGGTCTGCAGCCTGAAGAGGTTATGTATGCCGGGGACGATATTCCTGACTACGAAGTGATGACAATGGTCGGCCTGCCGGTAGCACCCGCTGATGCGGCTCCTGAGATCAAGCGTATCGCCAAATATATCTCCCACAAGAATGGGGGGGCTGGCGTTGCCCGCGATGTAATCGAACAAGTCATGAGAGCTCAAGGCCACTGGATGGGTGACGAGGCTTTCGGCTGGTAGAACTAAACTGATAAAATAGGATAATGAAAAGCATACTCCCTAACTTGAGTCAATATAAAATCGTATTAGGTTCCAATTCTCCCCGGAGACGCGAATTGCTGGCGGGATTGGATATTGACTTTGAAGTACAGACGATCCCGGATATAGACGAATCCTTTCCCAAAACGTTGCGGTCGGACGAGGTTCCGGTCTATATCGCTAGGAAAAAGGCGGAAGCCTACATCTCTTCCATGTCGGCAGACGAATTGTTGATCACTGCCGATACGATTGTGTGGACTTTCAGTGAAATTTTAGGAAAACCGAAAGATCGCGAAGATGCTATCGCCATGCTTCGGAAACTGTCCGGGCATGTACATGAGGTGATTACCGGTGTTTGTATTACGACAAAAGAAAAAACGGTTTCTTTTTCCGCTTCATCGACCGTCTGCTTTGCCAGGCTGGATGATGACGAGATCGTCTACTATGTCGATAAATATCGTCCGTTTGATAAAGCCGGTAGCTATGGCATACAGGAATGGATCGGGTACGTGGCAGTCGAAGCCATCAATGGCAGTTTTTATAACGTGATGGGGTTACCGGTCAGGCTGCTTTATCAAGAGTTGAAGAAGTTCTGAAGATTGGACAAAATTCTATGTTTTAAGATGATTTATTGAAGGTAAGGCGAATAGGAAGTCTGTATTTTTGTGGTATTAACTTTTAAATATCATGAAAAAGATCTATTATTTGCTTGTATGTCTGTTTTTCCTGCAATCCGCTTTTGCTGCAGGGGAGAAACAGTCATTCGATGTTTGTTTACAGAATGGGCTGAACATGAATGTGGAAGTTTGTACGGATGGGATATTCCGGATTCGGGTTACTCCTCGTTCAACCTTTTCTGAGTCGTTGATGCAACGTTACGGAATTATTAAGACGGATTGGGACCCGGTTCCGGTTTCCCCGAAAGACAATAAACAGCAGTTTGAAGTATCGACCGGCGCTTATCGACTGAAAGTTGATAAAAAGACCGGTGCTATATCTGTTTCTGACCGGAAAGGGCGGGTGATTATCGAGAAAGTAGTCTTTCTTACTTCTGCCGATCCGTTGTGCATTGAGCTGGGAGAAGTGATCAATGCCAAATACAAGGACATGAAAGTCCCCAACAATAGAACGATCATCGGTGACGACAAAAATCCGGGAAACATGAAAGACCAGGCGGAAACCGGCGATTACAAGAACACCAGTATCCTTTCGATCTCGCTGAAAGACGGCGAACGGTTCTATGGTGGTGGCAGTACCAGTCGCGACCATATTCAACATCGGGGCGAACTGTTGCGTATGTGGACTACTTACCAGCATACCGAGATTCCGATGCCTTTTATGATCAGTTCCGAAAATTGGGGTATTTTCAACAACACGACACGGAAAAATTTCTTTGATATCGGCAACTACCAGTCGGATGTTTTCTCAATCTATAATACGACGGACGAGGTGGATTTCTATTTGATGTTCGGTAATTCGATGCCCGATGTGATCAACTATTATACGGCTATTACCGGTCGACCTTACTTGTTGCCGAAATATGCATACGGATTGTGTTTCGGTCCAAATATGCTGGAAGACCAATTCGATATTTTGAATGATGCTGTACGTTTCCGTGAGATGGGTGTCCCTTGCGACTTATTCTGGCTCGAACCGCAATGGATGGAGAAACGTTATGATTTTTCGACTAAAAAGAAATGGAACTATCAGAAGTTTTCGGCTGAAGCTTATTGGGATTCTACTCGCTATCCGAAGAAAGAAAACCATCGGCTGCTTATCGGCCGTCTGCATGGGATGGGGTATCACATGGGGCTTTGGCTCTGTATCGAGTATGATCTGAGCGTTCCGGAGGAGGATGCGTTGGCGAAGGCGATGGGGAAGCCTCTTTCCGGGCAGGAGCACTGGATGGATCATTTGAAGAACTTTGTGGATAATGGTGTAGACGGTTTCAAGATGGACCCGGCACGTACGATAGACGAACATCCGAATTTCAAGTATTATAACGGACACACCGATAAAGAGATGCATAACTTGAACCAGATTCTTTTGCCGAAGCAGATGTATAAGATGATGCGTGAACACACTGGACTCCGTTCTTGGCATCATTATACTGCCGGGTGGTCGGGAACGCAGCATTGGAGCGCTTCCACCAGCGGTGATAATGGGGGAGGGCGTACGGCTCTGTTCGACCAGTTGAACTTGGGTATGAGCGGTTTTCTCAATACTTCTTGCGACGTGATGAATGTCAATAAGGACGAGGAACTGCAGAGTCTTCATTTCGGCCTCTTCTTGCCATGGGTGCAGATCAATAGTTGGTATTCGTTGCATCAACCATTCTATTTCCCAGAGAAAGAAAAGAAAATGTACCGGGATTATGTGAAGTTGCGTTATGCGTTGATGCCCTATATTTATTCGGCAGCATTGGAAGGGGCACAGACCGGTATGCCGGTTGTACGCTCCATGCCTTTGATGTTTCCTGATGACCGTAAGACGGATGATATGGTCTATCAGTATATGTTTGGCCAAAGTTTTCTGGTCGGTATCTTCAGTGATTCGATCTACTTGCCGAAAGGGAACTGGTTTGACTTTTGGACAGGTGAAAAATTGGCTGGCGGTAGGGAAATCAAGCATGCAATACCTGATAACCGTGCAGGGTTGCTGTTCGTACGTGAAGGGGCGATCATACCGTTCCAAAAAGATATGCAATTCATTGGGGAGGAACCGTTGGATACTTTGATGGTGAAAGTATTTCCCAAAGATGTCTCTTCCTATACGATGTATGAAGATGATGGTAAAACATATGATTATGAAAATGGAGCGATTGCTACAACCCGTTTTGAATGTAAGCAGAGCGAGCGGATAGTAGAGTTTACTGTTTTCCCAGTGGAAGGATCGTATAACGGCATGTGCAAAGCACGGACATACGAATTGGAGATCGACGCTCCGCAGCGCCCGTCGGAAGTGCTAGTAAACAATGTTCCGATAATGGATTGGCAGTATGGCGACGATCACAAGGTACGTTTCAGTTTGCATCAGGAAAATAACGAGTTGATAAAAGCTATGCTTCGTTAGTTCAGTTCGCTTCGCTTTTCATTTTGATAATATTCGATTATGTATAGGGTTTTAGCTAAAGATGGACAGATAGGGAGTATGACAGGACGATCCGGATTCCATTCCGGATCGTCTGTTATCATTTCGGAAAGCGGACCGGCATGCATGAGTATGAGTCGTGTCGATGTGATGGCTATCGCAATAAATGATTTTTCGGCAGGCAGTAATACAAAATGTCCTTCGTCCACATCGGCAACCGGCGTCTGGTTTTGATTATAGATGACCAGTTTTCCGGAAGAGACAAACAATAAGACATTGCCGGTGTCATCCGTATTACATAAAATTTCGCCCGCTTTTCCTATTTTACATTCAAACTGGTTCAGGACGTTTCTTGTCATATTTAATCAATCAGGAATTATCCGAACTTATCATTGTTTCCGTTTAGGCAGATACTGAAGCATCCCTTTTGAGTATTCAATCTGATGCTTCCCATTTTCGTCAGCGTATATCACATAGTATTCGATCTCAGGTAAGGAATCTGCCATTTGCCGGGCTTTTTCCAAGCCCATTGCCATAAATGCAGTGGCGTAAGCATCGGCAGTCATACAGTCATTAGCAACGATTGTTGCGCTCAACACGCTTTGTTCGGCTGGATAACCGGTACGTGGATCGATTGTATGGGCATATTTTTTACCGTCTTTGATATAAAAGTTGCGATAATTGCCTGAAGTGGCAATCGCGCCTTTTTTACATAGTTGGACGATTTCGTCATAATTATTTTTGATGCCGTCCGGATCGTCTTCCGGGAGATTGATACCGGTACGCCAGCATACGCCATTCTGATTGACACCCTTTACTACCACTTCGCCTCCAATCAAAATCATATAGTTTTCCACTCCTTCTTTTTCAAGCAGGCGGGCGATCACGTCACAGGAATATCCTTTGGCTATGGCGGAGCAGTTCAATAGCAGACGGGGATCGTCTTTCACGACCTTTTTGCCTTCCAGATGTACTTTTCGGTAGCCTACAAAAGTTTTGAGGCTGTCGATCATAGCAGGTGTCACACTGTCCTTTTTATTGAAACCGAACCCCCAAAGATTAACCAGAGGGGCACAGGTGATATCGAAAACACCATCTGAATTGCGGGAAACTTCCATCGACTTGTTAAATACCTCCGTGAACCATTCGTCTACTTCCACCGCTTCGTTATTATTCACTTTTGCGATGATCGAATTTGGGTTGAAGGGATTCAAGGACAGGTTGAACTTTTGCAACTCGGCATCGATTTTATCCGTTAAAATATGGGGCGCTTCATATTTGATCGTATATAGGGTATGAAACACGGTACCACTTTCTTCGTAATATTGTTTTTTGTCTTTACACGAGACAAAGAACAGAATTCCTAAAATAACTGATAAATAAATTTTCTTATGCATTTTTCTATTGTTTAGTCGGTTGCAAAGATAGTGTAAATCTTTGAGTACTACTTTATCTGTATAAAATAGCAAAATAATATACTTCCTCGAATCTCTTGTTTTTGGGTAGAGAAGTCAGATACAGTTGTTTCGGATTTTGTTCTTTAATGCACATCCCGGACATCCTTGACAAGGATTGTCTGTTCCGGTGGGATGTGTAAAGAACTTATATATTTTCTTTCCGATATAGAAAATAACGATAAGGCCGATGATGAAAACTGCTATTTCCTGCCACATAAAGAAGGTGTATTAATTAAACAGGTTCATAAAGAAGTGCCCTGTCTGATAGACTACGCATGAGACGAACCACGCAAGTACGCAAGTATAAACAATTACAAATATACCCCATTTCCAGGAGCCGGATTCGTGGACAATGGCCGATATTGTAGCGATACAAGGGAAATAGATCAGGACAAAGAGCATGAAACTCAGTGCGACCAAAGGTGTAAAGACCAATTCTCCCTCGGCATTTTTATCCTGTTTTAATCGTTCGGTCAAGACCTGGCTATCATCCGACTCTCCTGTATATAAGACACTCAGTGTGCTGACGACGACTTCTTTGGCGGCCATACCGGTCAATAGGCTGACACTCATCTTCCAGTCGAAACCCAGTGGATGGAGTATCGGTTGTATGGCTTGGCCGATACGGCCGATGTAGGATTTCTGCTGATGGTCCATCGATTTCAGGCGTTCTAGTTCAGCGATGGTTTCCGCTTTGTCTTCCGGGTTCGTGTCGGACTGTTCCACTTCGGCAATCTGCTTCTCAAAAACATCTCCGTTTTCCGAATGACGAGGAAAATATCCCAAGAACCAGATGATGATAGAAGCGATCAAGATGATCCCCCCCATCTTGTGCAGATATTGTTTGGCTTTTTCCCACATATGAATCATAATTGATTTACCTGTCGGCATGCGGTAAGGAGGAAGTTCCATCACGAAAGGTACATCTTCGTCCTTAAAAAGGAAGCGCTTGAACAGACGTGCCATTAAGACAGCAAGCAGAATACCCGAAGCATAGAGGATCAGCATGACCGTTCCGGCCGTCTGGGGGAAGAAAGCACCTGTCAGCAGGACATACACCGGAAGGCGGGCACTACAGCTCATTAACGGGTTTACCAGCATGGTGATCATCCGGCTGTTACGGCTTTCGATCGTACGAGATGCCATGATAGCCGGCACGTTGCAACCGAAGCCCATCACAAGCGGGATAAACGATTTGCCGTGTAGCCCCATCTTATGCATGATCTTGTCCATGATGAAAGCGGCGCGCGCCATGTAGCCGGAATCTTCCATAAAAGAAATGAAGGCATACAGTATCAATATGTTGGGCAGGAATACGATAACGCCTCCCACGCCTCCTATAATGCCATCGACCAGTAAATCCTTCAACGGGCCTTCGCTCATGTTTCCACGTACGAACTCTCCGATCCAGCCAACAAACGATTCGATCCATTCCATCGGGTATTCTCCCAAGCGGAAAGTGGCTTCGAACATGATCCACATGAAAAGGATGAAGATCGGGAACCCCAACACTTTATGGGTTACGAACAGATCGATGATCTGGGTGCTTGTCGCTTCTTTTATTTTGTTTTGCTCGTAGGTCTCACGCAGTGCACCGGAAATAAAACCGTAGCGGGCATTGGTGAAGGCTGTCTCACAATCTTCTTTCAGAAGGGTTTCGATTTGAGCGACATTGCGGTCGCGTTCGTGGATGACTGTTTCGGAACCAGGCATTGACTTGACGAATGATTCCACTTCCGGATCGCCTTCTAGCAACTTGATGGCAAGGTAGCGCTTGGAAAGGCTTTTGGATACATTTCCGTTCAGTTTCAAAGCATGCCTTACTGGATAAATGGCCTTTTCCAATACATCACCATAATTGATATGGATATGGCGGAGTACGGGATCTTCTTCTTCGTAGACCTTTATGACGCGGTTGAAAAGTTCTTCGATACCGAAGCCGGTCTTACTGATGGTCGGAACAATCGGCGTACCGATCATCCTTGAGAGAGAGTTATGGTCGAACTTATTTCCGTGTCGTTCCAGTTCGTCGTACATGTTGAGGGCGATAACCATACGTACGTCCATATCGATCAGTTGGCAGGTCAGATACAGATTGCGTTCCAAGTTGGATGCATCGACTACATTGATTACGATGTCTGGCTGTTCTTCATTCAGATGCTTGCGAACATAGAGTTCTTCAGGGGTGTAAGCCGATAGGGAATAGGTCCCCGGCAAGTCTACGATTTTGAAGGTATAGCCATTCTGATGGAATGTCCCGGCTTTGGCGTCGACTGTCACGCCGCTGTAGTTACCGACATGCTCGTGTGCACCGGATGCGAAATTGAATAAAGATGTTTTACCGCAATTGGGATTTCCGACTAATGCGACATTGATGGTTTTACCTTTGTGCATGGCCATAGCCTGTAAACTCTTGCCAGATGTTTGGATATAAGAATCCACCGGGCGGTTTTCCTGTTTTCCGGTACTGGCTTCTATGAATTCAGCCACACTGACGACTTCTATCATTTGCGCATCGTTTCGTCTTAATGAAACGTCGTAACCCATTACACGGTAGTGTATAGGATCTTTAAGCGGTGCGTTCTGGATGACATCAACCTCTTTTCCTCTGATAAACCCCATTTCGATAATGCGCTTGCGGAATGCTCCGCGTCCCATTACCTTTACTATAACCCCTTTTTCGCCTGTACGAAGTTCTGATAGTCTCATCTTTTTAAAATCTTGCGCAAAGGTAGCATGAAATGGTAATATGGTCAATACCGTATTGTAGGTATTTTTTTGTTAGTTTTGTCTCCGTAAAGGCTTTAAAATATGACTATGTGGAACAATGTTATATTATGTTTGGGGTCCAATACGGATTGCGAGGCGAATCTAAAGTCGGCGGCCAGTCTGTTGCGTGCTTATTTCGGATCGATCCGGTTCTCTGAAGCGATTTATACGGAGCCGATAGGTTTATCCGATTCCGGCTTATTCTTGAACCAAGTGGCTGTTGCCGGTACGAATGCTTCGCTGGAAGAGGTGAGGCGGGCTGTGAAGGCGATGGAAAAACGATTGGGACGCATGTCGGACAGTAAGCAGAAAGGGAAGATTCCGATCGATATAGACCTGCTTTTATGGAATGGAACAATCCTGAAACCTGCCGATTGGGAAAAGGAGTATGTGCAACTACTCTTCCGGTCTGTTGCGGATTAGGAGACATAACCCATAGCTTTACGATGGCTAATGCATAGCTTTAAGCGTCGTAACCCATAGCTTTGGTTATTGTAACTTATCGTCCTTTGTTATCGCTCTGTAGGTGCAGGGTTATAAACGGGGCAAATAGGAAACCAGCTTTTCCGCTGATCCTGATCAGACCGTTGATACCTAAGCAAATGAATGTGGAGATCGGGTTGGAGCGATCCGTGTTGTAGAAACCTTTTCCTATCCGGACTTGATAACCGAAAGGTTTTGCCAGCGAGCGATATGTTTCGATGGGTAAGATGCGTTCTGTCCAATTCCCGTTTCGTGGATCGCAGGTGTTGAAAGCATCTTTCAATAGAGGATAGGAACCGGTCTTGACAGCCTTGTGGATATGTGGGAAGGTAAGTCCGCGCGTCTTTCGTGCAGCTTCTTTCGCTTCGGCAGGGGAAAGGGCCGGAAAGTGCAGTTGGATATAATGCAGACGTAAAGCATAATATTCCTTTTCCCAAATGGTCATAAGCCGATGCAGCCTTCTTTTCACATACGGGTTAAAAGGTGTAGAGGCCGTTGTAAACAACATTTGCATCTTGTTGTCGATGGCAACCAAATTGGCGAAAAAAGCCGACAGGTCGTAAACATGTTCGATCAGGTCGGTCGCGATCAGCAATTGTGGCTTGACTTTATTTGCCGAGCACCAATCTGCTAAGGTGTCTGAGTCTCCATGAAGAATAATGTCAGGTCCTGTATTGACCAGCTCTTTCAAGATGCGGATCGTATTGACGGAATCCGGATTGAGGTCGATGTAGATGACTCGGCCGATTCCGGCTTGTTTAGCAAGTATACTCAGGAAGCCGCTTCCGCCACCATAGTCGATAAGTGTTATCTCCTCCGGTGAGCTACCGATAGATTCCAGTCCTTTAAGGAGACAGTCCGCATAGATTTTCATGTAATAGGATAAAACCGGTTTCAGCCGGGCAATATAACGTTTGTTATATTTACTGATAGGCAATCGTTCGTAATCGATAGCCTTTAGTTGGCTAATCAACGCTTGTGCTGCTTGTCGGATATCATACTTCATAGATCAAATGTAAGAGGTGTTCGCCTTGATATTGATTGGAATAAGTCGGATAAAGAAAGTCGCGGCGCTGCTCGATCGACTCCGGAGCCATATCGGTATGCATCAATTTCCGACAGATGCAGACCATTTCGTCCGGAGTGTCGGCGATATGGCAGAGCGATTCCAGTCCACTACCTGCTATCATCAGTCGGTTGACCACTGTATGGCGTCCGGCAAACAGGCTGTTCAGTAGTTTTAGTTTCAATCCGGTTGCCTGAAAAGTAATCAAGGCATGTATTTGTGCATTGTGTATCAAGTCGTTCATCTGTTCTTCTGACGGATTGGCTTCGATATGGATATTCGGATAGGGAGCTGCCGTTTTCAACAAAGAAGCCGGCGGATTCATACCGGCAATGATGCAACGGCAGTCCAGTTTACTGAACACATTCCGGATAAGAAAGAGGGCTGCTTGTGTATTCTCTATTACGGATAGTTTACCATGATAGAGGATAAAATCGGAAGAACCCGGCTTGACCGTAATTTGGTTGTTGGTGTGAAAGCAAGGCATGAATTCGACCGGTTTGTCGGGGAACTGGTGCCGGAGGTAGTCAGCATCGGTTGTTGAAACGGCAATCATCAGATCGGCATGTTTCAGTATTTTCTGATAATGTTTGAATCGCCAAGCCTCTATCCGGAAGAAGCTTTTCCTGATCGGATGGCTCTCCGCCTGTGCCAGGTGATAATAATAGTCGTGTTCGATATTTGCTTCCCGGTAAATCTTTTTCCGGTTGTGTAGTCGCGGATCGTTTATGTAATAACAGCAATGGAGTCCTTCGAACAGGATCGGGTAATCGTTCTTCAACAGATTGGCGATCAGTTCAGGATGCTTGCGGCTGTATACGTTATAAGGCAGCAGGGTTATATTGGTACGTAGCCCTGTATGTCGCTTGTAATAAAATACCTTTTCGCAGATGGCTTCCAGTTCGGGCGAATGGGCACGTTCGTATTCGAAACAGTGTAAGATGATCTTCACACCGCACTGGTGCAGAGCTTTTATCTTATAATATACATCAATGATTCCCCCGTAGTTGGCAGGCCAGGGAATATTGAAAGCTATAATGTTCAGATACCTTTCCATGTCTGTCATTTGCTGTTTAGTCGGGTAAAGATACGCATAAATTGTTCAGCTTGTTTTTTACGGGAGAAACGTTCCACTGCTTCCTTATCCGTATTTATGTGTGTGTACCCATTATCCTGCCAGAACTGATAATGGTGCAGGATAAAACGAAAAGCTTCTTCGGCTGTCCGGGCTGCCAGTCCGGAACGGGTATTCCGGATGGTAGCTTCGAGGCAACTTTCGTCACTCTTTACACAGAGTAAAGGTTTCCCGACAGCCATCGATTCGAAAAGCTTGGTAGTCATAAATCCTTTTGGTCCGTCGGATGCAAAGGTATTGGCGAGTTGCAGCAGAATGGAACTGCGGTTTAACACGCCGGGAATCTCGGAAGCGGGAACATAGTCGAAAAAGTCCATATACCGGGCGACTGGGTAAGCGGTTGCTGCCTGCATGATGATCGCTTTTGATCCGGCGTCGACATACCATTGGATGCGGAACTGGTCTGGATCAATGAGCTTTTCACGATCTAACCGGCTAACGGCCTCGAAAAGCAATCGAGGGTCACGTGTCGCCAAGCTAATCAAACGTCCGGTATAGGTGATGACGAATTGAGAGGTCCGATGTTGTTCAGGATAGAAGAGCTCTGGATCGTAACCGTTGTAAACCAATTCTGTGTTAGGATTGTATGCTTGAAGTTTTTCCACATGCCAGGGGGAAATGGTCGTGACCTGATCCGCCTTTCTCAATGCATTATTTCTGTCCCGTAATAACTTATGACGGAATGTTTCCGTGATCTTTCTATCCAACCAGGAAAAGGTACGGAAGTTATGAGCGATATATTCGTTGGAAGCATATTGTTCGACTATGTCTCGAAGGTCGATTACTAACGGCAGATGATATTTCTCTGCTATATATTGGGCGGCCGGCAAGGGGAAAGTTCGGTATGAACTGCACAGGATACCGGCATATTCCCCTTCTTCCAGTAAACGGGAGGCGGCTTTTGCCATCTTCTTGTCTTTATAATGGAAAAAATAATCGAGTATGAATATGCATATCCACTCTAACTTTTGGAGGATTTTCCCTTTGGAATGAAAGAAATTTACATATGTGACAGGCGTTTCTCCTTTCAGGAAAGAGAACGTGCTGTCATCGATTTGCTCAGTGACAACGACAGGTTCCCATCCGGCCCGCCTCATATATTTGCATAAATAGCCCATTCTCGGTCCGAATGCAGGGGGAAACATATCACATAATATCAGTATCTTCATGATTTTATCAATTCTTCAATGATGGCGGCGAATAGTTTTCGTTGCCAGTCGACAGAGACATTCGGCTTGATCCGGGTGGTGATGGAGTCGTTATGCCAGAGCAACACCAGTTCGCCGTTGGCAGATGCCACCTGTTTGATGAGTTGTGTTGAGTAGGCAAGTGCTCCCTCATAGCCAAGATTCATATAAACAGGTTCGTTCAGGCTGCATTCCATGATTGCCAATGGGTGGAGAATAAGTGGCGAGATACGTTTATTCTCAGGATTAATCCAATGTACCGGACGAGATGTGCCGAGGCGAAAACCGGCAACATCCGGATAGCCCATCGTGAAATCATCTGTAATACCTGCTTTTTCCAACCATACCATATCTTCCGGTTCGCGTGAGGCCAGATAATGATGCCGATTGTAAGTGACCGATTTTCCGGTCTGTCTCTCCAACAATTCTTTTTCCGTTGAGATGAGTGCCGGTGTTTTACCGGCATCGTAACTGGTATGCAGTCCAATCTGTACTTTTTCGGTTTTACAAAAGAGCAAAAGCTCTTGTAAGTCCTTTGAATGCAGTTTATAATGAGGCTTGTCATAAACGGATGAGCCACCTGACTTGATAAAAAACAGAGATTCACAACGGTTTTTTCCGATAACGGCCTTTAATTTGTTTCGTTGTTTTACAAGCCAGGGAAATGTGTAGAACGGATCTTCCTGTAACGGACCTTGAAACATCTTCCAGGCATGTTTCAGTCCTGTGCCTTTAACTGTTTCTCGTATCAAGTTGCGGAAAGTCCGGCAAAAGAAAGGAGCATCTACATCGTGTGTCAGCCATACTTTTTGTATGTGTGGGGGCAGTTCGACGGCTGACTGTACACGCGCTTGGCGTAACCAGCGTCGCAACAATTTACCGTATTCGTCGACTATCGGGCGATGAATGAATCCTGCTTTGAAGGGTAGGGATTCTGTTCCGAGGAAGCGACCGTGGATGTCCCGTATGTTGCGTTTCCGTATTTCTTCATATCGCGTCAGCAGAAAATAGGCACTGGCGATGATATCGGCATGTACCACCCAAGTATCCCCCTGCCATTCTATTTTGGGAGAACCGAAGAGCAGAGGTATGCCTTCTATCTCTTCCAGCGGTAGTTTGGGCATGGACTCGGCTGTCCCGTAAACTTCATCCCGGAAAAAGGGGGACGGGATGATGACTACGCGATAACGGGAGAATTTGTTGGGATCCGATGTGTAACCGACAAGACTGGCTAATACATCGGCCTTTTCTCCTCCTATCAGGAATTTGGTAATATAGGAAATAACGGCTTTCATACTGTCTTTCAACTTTACAGGAACAAACGGACTACTTCGAATGCTTCAGCATAAGGACAGCCAGCTTGTACACCGCGTGTTTTTGCCAGTGAAAAGATAAACTCTTCGGATAGATAGTCGCGTGTTCCTTGTGATTCGTATGCTTTTAATGCTTCGACTTTGGCTTGAATGTGCTTTCTATTCAGTTCAACAAAACATTGTGTGTTGAATGTCAGATTGTTCCAAATCAACTCGTAGCCCAGCAGTGTCGTGTTTTTGAAGGCGCGTAGGCCTTCTTGGGCGATCGTTGTATGATCCTGGTGAATGTCGTGTAGGCTTGGGATAAAGACCAAGTCAAAGCTGTTCGATTTTTTTAGGCGGATCAGTTCTTCCAATATTTCCTGCCGGACATATCCGAGTTTACGGACCTCATAATTGTAGATGATGAGGTTTTCAGGTGATATTCCCAATTGGGCAGTCGCTTTCTTGACTTCTGTCTTCAAAATATCTTTCGGAAAACCTTCGGGTACGGACTGCTGAGCGGTTGAAAAAGCGACATAGGTTACTTTCTTTCCCAGTTCGATAAGTTTGCTTATGGTTCCTCCCAGTCCTAATTCCCCGTCGTCCGTATGGGGGGCTAAAACCAGTATATTATTATAACTGTTTAATATCATAAATAATTTATCTGTTTATTATCCTTCCTATTTTTAAACAGGCTCTATTTAATAAACTTAATTTTCCTTTGGTTATTGTGAAGAAGGGGGTTTGAATTGCACCGAATTCACGGAAAAAACGTTCGACTCCCGGTATCATGGAACCTTCGAAATCAAATGTGTCGGTATATTGTGAAACATAACGGATTGCTTCCCACAAAATTAAACTGTGTGCTCCGGACTCCCGAAGAGTCGGATTTCCTCCACCAGCCAGATACCAGGCGGAACTTTCTTGCCAGACGATAAAAGCGACAGCATGCAAACGTCCTTTTTCGTCATAACCGCCCCATAAATCTCCCTGGTCCCGTTTTCGGCAAATATTGATCAGTTTGATTAAAACTTCCATATCTTCTTTGTTGGTGATCTGTTGACGTTTGAAGGTTTGTGCCTGTATCAACAAGAACTCTTCTATAGAAATTCCTTTTTTTACTGTGATATGATATTTGTCTCTGGCTTTTGTGATGTTCCGTCGGATATTGAAACTCATATTTCCCAATATTGCTTTTGTGTTTCGGATATCCTTCAACATATAGGTGTAGCGTGTTGTTTGTCGGTAACCTTCCCAATAGAATGGTAGCCAGTCGGTGATTCCGTAATGAAAATTTTGCATAAAATACGGATAGCTTTTAAGCGTGTTTAGCAGTTGTTTGCATAAAACTTGCCGGTGGCCTAAAGTTTTGGTGTATTTGGTATCTTTGGATTCCGGTGCGAACCAAGGACCCATTGTTTGTGTGTAGGATGGCATTGAGATAATACCTTGTCGAGGACAATAAAGTGGCATCGCTGCCGTAATCCTTTCTTTTTCTTCAACCAATAAGACTTTCCATTTATCTTTGCCACAAACCGTATCGAGCCACCAGTCACGGGAAAAGATGGGAATACTAGTTTCAGTGTTGCAAAGCAAATGGTATTTGTCTTTTGTGTTCATGAATGATTTTCTGTATAATCATGGACACAGATGACTACAGACTTGATCCGTATCATCTGTGTGCCATTGATTTTATCCTTTTAACGCTTCGAAGATCAGGTCGGACAATTCGTCTGCCAGTTCAGGATTGTCGGCAACGCATTGTTTGGCGGCATCACGTCCCTGTCCTAATTTAGTGTCGTTGTAACTGTACCACGAACCGCTTTTCTTAATGATGTTCAGTTCTGCACCCAGGTCGATTATCTCACCGGCTTTGGAGATACCTTCACCGAACATGATATCGAACTCTGCTTTCCGGAAAGGAGGAGCAACCTTGTTCTTGACTACTTTTACGCGCACTTGGTTTCCTTTGATATCGTCGCCGTCTTTCAATTTACCGATGCTGCGGATATCCAGACGAACAGAGGCATAAAACTTCAACGCATTACCGCCGGTTGTCGTTTCGGGATTGCCGAACATCACGCCAATCTTGTCACGCAGCTGGTTGATGAATATACATGTCGTGTTAGTCTTATTGATCGCAGCCGTCAACTTACGAAGTGCTTGGGACATTAATCGTGCCTGTAGTCCCATCTTGCTGTCACCCATATCGCCTTCGATTTCCGCTTTTGGAGTCAGAGCGGCAACCGAGTCGATTACGATAATATCCACAGCAGATGAACGGATTAGCTGTTCAGCAATTTCCAGTGCCTGTTCGCCATTATCCGGTTGGGAAATCCACAGGTTTTCGACATCTACTCCTAACTTTTCTGCATAAAAACGGTCGAAAGCATGTTCCGCATCGATAAATGCCGCAATACCACCATTTTTCTGTGCCTCGGCAATCGCATGGATCGCAAGAGTTGTCTTACCGGATGATTCCGGTCCATAGATTTCGATCACACGGCCTTTAGGATAACCGCCTACACCTAATGCTGCGTTCAAGGCGATAGAACCTGTTGGGATCACTTCGATATTTTCGACGCTTTCGTCACCCAATTTCATGATCGAACCTTTTCCGTAGTTTTTTTCGATCTTGTCCATTGCTGCGCGAAGCGCTTTCAATTTGTCTGCGTTTACAGCCGGTTTCTCGGCTGCCGGCTGTTTGCCTTCTTCGAATAAATCTTCTTTTGCCATTTCCTTTTATAGATTAAGGATTTGATTTGCATGGTCTTTAGTCTTCACCTCTTTCGGGCCGATGATATTGGTAACGATACCGTCTTCATCTATAATAAAGGTGGTACGGAGAGTCCCCATGTATGAACGTCCGTACAATTTCTTTTCTGCCCAAACCCCGAACTGCTGTTGCAGGGTCGTATCCGTATCAGCGATGAGGCTGAAGGGAAGTTCCTGTTTTGTGATAAATCCCTGATGGGACCTAGCATTGTCTTTGCTGACGCCCACTACTTCGTAGCCAGCAGCTTGCAATTCCTTATAACCGTCCCGTAGACTGCACGCTTCTGCTGTACAACCGCTAGTGTTGTCTTTCGGATAGAAATAGAGAGCTAACTTCTTACCTTTGAAATCGCTCAGCTTTATCTCTTTCCCGTTCTGGTCAAGTCCCAGAATTTCGGGTGCTTTATCTCCTATTTGTATTGCCATATATTTATTTTACTTGATATTATAGTTCATCTTGCGTGTTACATCCGCTTTCCGGCGGGCTTTTCGTCCGAAGACCTTCCAAAGCAGTTTTCTTCCCATGTGATGGGCAGCAGCATATGACTCGAATGTCTCCGTCCGGTAATCGAAATCATCTTGCCAGCATTCCTGGGGAGAAACATAGCAGTATGTAATCTTTTCGATGCTGTTATCTTCCGCCTCGTTTTCCTCCAGCACGATGATATTCTGCTTGTTGGGAGCCAGGCAGGTGATATGCCTGCGGCGGCATTCTTCTATTAGCGGAACCAGTACGGCATCATATCTCGCATGGATATTGGTCAGGTCGAAATCCCTATATTCGCTTTCTCCTATCTTCTGTATCGGACGGAGTTGCAGGATATCCAGTTCATCGCCGACGACCTCCCATATCCGGCTTAGTTCTTCGATATTGTTGTTGTTAATCGTATAATTGATGCGTAACTTGAACTGCGGATACTGTTTTTTTATTTCTGTGACGTTGGCGAGCAGCTTGCAGAACAAATCGAATTTACCGTTTGTCATCAGATACTCGTACGTTTCGCGTGTAAAACCATGTGCCGAGAGTGTCAACTCATCTAATCCGTTTTTTACGGCAGCGGCTAACAGTTCTTTTGTCAGCAGGTTCCCGTTTGTCGTGAGTGAAACGTAAGGGACGTTGTATCGTTTGCCCAGTGCAATGATTTTTACCAAGTCCTTGTGTAAAGTCGGTTCCGCTCCGCAGCCGACTTGAAGTTTCAGAGCACGATGGAACAGACTTCCGGCAATGGCTTCTATCTCTTCATATTTCAAGGTTCCTCGCAGACTTTTCCTTTTCTGCTCGTCGCTGAAATAACACATCTTACAGCGGAAGTTACAAGCTAGTACCGGGTCGAGAAAAATACCGATGTACCGTTTTCCTAACACATGAAATAGCCAAATACCCAATAGTTTGAGCCTTCTGCTTTTGATTTGTGTACCAAGACGTAGTATGTTGTAAATATTACGAGCCATTTAGTTAATTGATAATTGACAATTGACAATTAAAAAGGATATTAATATAATTGTCAATTATCAATTGTCCATTGTTTACAGTTCTAGATCTATATTGAACAGTTCGTGCCAAGGCAGACCTTGTTCGTTCAGTTCCTTCATGAATGGATCGGGATCGAACTCTTCTACGTTCCAAACCCCTGGTTTTTTCCAAACTCCCTGTATGAACAGTTTGGCCCCGATCATCGCCGGGACGCCGGTCGTGTAGCTTACACCTTGTGCTCCTGTTTCTAGGTAAGCGGCATGGTGGCTACAGTTATTGTAAATATAGTAGGTCATTTCTTTTCCATCCTTGATACCACGGATGCGGCAACCAATGGAAGTTTCGCCTGTATAGTTTTCACCCAGATCCCCCGGATTTGGTAACACGGCTTTCAAAAATTGGATCGGAACGATTTCCTGTCCATTATACATAATCGGATCGATGCGGGACATACCGATGTTCTGGATCACGCGTAAATGAGTCAGATATTCCTGTCCGAAAGTCATCCAAAAGCGGGCACGCTTAATTGTCGGGAAGTTTTTGGTCAGGCTTTCCAACTCTTCGTGGTACATTAGGTAGGACTCTCTTGGACCGACATTCGGATAGTTCAACGGTTTGTGTATGGACAACGGATCTGTTTCTTTCCATTCTCCGTCCTCGAAATATTTTCCTCGTTGGGTAATCTCGCGGATATTGATTTCCGGGTTGAAATTAGTCGCAAATGCTTTGTGATGGTCTCCTGCATTACAGTCTACAATATCCAGATATTGTATTTCATCGAAGTGATGTTTGGCCGCATAAGCCGTATATACGCCTGTTACGCCCGGATCGAATCCACAACCCAGGATAGCAGTCAGACCGGCATCTTCGAAACGTTTCTTGTATGCCCACTGCCAGCTGTATTGGTATTTAGCTTCGTCCAGCGGTTCGTAATTGGCCGTGTCGAGATAGCTGACACCGTATGCTAGGCAGGCATTCATGATGTGGAGATCCTGATAGGGCAAAGCTAGGTTTACTACTAAGTCTGGTTTGAAGGAATTGAACAAGGTAACGAGTTCTTCCACGTTGTCTGCATCAACCTGTGCTGTTTGTACCTTTACATTCTTAATATCGGCGGCAATCCGGTCGCATTTGCTTTTTGTGCGGCTGGCAACCATGATATCGGTAAAGATATCTGCATTCATCGCAATCTTCTTAACAGCAACGGTACTAACGCCCCCTGCACCAATAACT
Organism: Parabacteroides merdae ATCC 43184; assembly: GCF_025151215.1. Lineage (NCBI taxonomy): Bacteria > Pseudomonadati > Bacteroidota > Bacteroidia > Bacteroidales > Tannerellaceae > Parabacteroides > Parabacteroides merdae. Next base: position 1,932,654 of record NZ_CP102286.1, on the reverse strand, counting down.
AATATTCTTCCCATTTACTAATAGAATTAATCTTGTTAATATACAGTTTACAAGGTTTTAAACCTAACGACAAATATACGATGAATCTTTGAATAATTTGGCAAGGTAGGAGAGAAAAACAATTTCGCAGGTTAGGAAACAAAAGTTTCATACGCCGGAAACTTTTGTTCCGTGCTTGTGGAACAGGCTCCGGCTAACCGAGTTTACGCCTGTAGTATTGCGGAGAAGTGCCGGTATGTCTCTTGAAATACCGGCCGAAAAGCGACTGATCCGGAAACTGGAGGCGGTTGGCTATTTCCTGTATGTTAAGTCTGTCGATTCCAGCAATACTTTTATTTCGAGTATGACATGTTTATCAATGATGTTTTTTGCTGTTTCTCCGGAGACGGCTTGCGCGATGGCGGATAGATAGCGGGGGGGATGAACATTTTTTTGCGTAAAATGAAACTTCGCGCTGGCTGAGGCAGTGTTTGTGTATCAACTGGATAAATCGTTTGAACAAATCTTCCTACCGGTTGATTCCTCCCGGGTGGTTCTGCTTGAAGATACAATGTGTCTTATCGTAAATGTCCAAAAGGAAACTTTGCGTGTAGTTGCGAAGGATTTGTAGTCGGAAACAGTTTTCTTTATCTTTATAGAGATCTTCCAGTGCAATGATGAGTCCGTTAATGGTGCGTGTACGTTCGGCAGGTAGCGTGACGACAGGATTCTCTTTCAGAAAATGAAAAAAAGAAGGGTCGAGCCGGACTGTTGCTTCTTGGAAAAACGCATTGGAAAATGTTATATAAGAGGATGTAAATTAAACTGTGTCAGCAAAGAATAAAATATTAACTTTGCTAACACAGTTTTTTTGTGAAAGAAGAATTTGATTTTGAGAGTATCAAGAACAAGGCAATTGAACAGCTGAAAGCAGGTAAGCCTTTGTTAGGTAAAGACGGTGCTTTTGCCCCTTTATTGGAAAGTATCCTGAATGCAGCTCTGGAGGGTGAGATGGATGCATATCTTACAGAAGAACGTCAAATGGGCAACCGCCGTAACGGGAAAATGCAAAAACAGGTCCAAACGGCATTGGGTGAGGTAACCGTATCCACTCCCCGTGACCGTAATTCAAGTTTTGATCCACAATTCATTAAAAAGCGTGAGACAATTCTTGCAGAAGGCGTAGCAGACCGTATAATAGGCCTGTATGCTCTTGGTAATAGCACACGTGAGATTAGTGAGTGGATGGAAGAGAATCTTGGTAATCGTGTATCGGCAGATACAATCAGTTCCATTACAGACCGTGTACTTCCGGAAATAAAGGCATGGAAATCACGTATGCTTGATTCTGTCTATCCTATAGTCTGGATGGATGCCATCCATTATAAGGTAACGGATGAATGTGGTTGTGCTGTTACACGTGCAATATATAATGTGCTGGGTATTGACCGGGAAGGACATAAGGAGCTCCTCGGAATGTATGTATCAAGAAATGAGGGAGCAAACTTCTGGCTTAGTGTACTGACAGATCTTCAGAACCGTGGAGTTGAAGATATTCTTATAGCCTGTATAGACGGCTTGAAAGGTTTTCCTGAAGCAATCCAAAGTGTTTATCCCAATACAGCCGTACAGCTTTGTGTTGTACATCAGATTCGTAATTCCATCAAATATGTAGGTTCCAAAAATCAAAAGGAATTCCTGAAGGATTTGAAATGCGTTTATCAGGCTGTAAATAAAGAATCGGCAGAAAAAGAACTTCTTAAGCTGGAAGAAAAATGGGGCGAACAGTATCCTATCGTTATCAGGTCCTGGCAGGAGAATTGGGATAAGCTGTCCGAATATTTCCAGTACACTCCGGCTATTCGTAAGCTCATATATACAACAAATACTGTTGAAGGGTATCATCGTCAGATCCGTAAGGTGACAAAAAACAAAGGCGTGTTCCCGTCGGATACAACCCTTGAGAAACTGGTTTATCTTGCATACCGTAATATACGGAAGAAGTGGACTATGCCACTTGCCAATTGGGCTACAATCTCACAGCAACTTGCCATAAAGTTTGGAGAACGATTTAAATTATTGTAATTTTCGCTCGTCGGGACGGGTGGTCCCACCCCTTGGCGCTGGCCGTTCCCCGACCGATGAGTTTTCTACTGAGAAATAATGCGTGACACAGTTTATTTTACACTATCGGTATTTGCAGGTACAACTTTCCGATAAAGTAATCGGCTTATTCAGCGACAATCCATGGGCGGCAGGATATCGACATCTATCAGTCCTTTGAGGTAGGTCTGATTTATTGCCATCCCTCAACGAAAAGGTAAAAAGAAGTATTTTTCCTATTTGCTGGAGGACGACTGTTTTAAAATGTTTGTTTTTCTGTTCATTTCACTCCTGAATGGCTGCCCGTAACTTATCGACGGCGACAGAGATCGGTTCGCTTTTCAATAATTGTATGAATTTGCTTCCTATAATAGCCCCTGATGAGTTAATAGCTACTGCATCGAAGGTTGCTTTGTTCGATATACCGAAACCGACCAGGCGCGGATTCCGGAGTCCCATCCCGTTGATGCGGTGGAAATAAGCCTGCTTCTGCTCGTTGAAACTCTGCTGCGCTCCGGTAGTGGAGGCGCTCGATACCATATAGATGAAACCGCTTGTATGTTCATCGATCAGGCGGATGCGTTCTTCGGATGTTTCGGGTGTGATGAGCATAATCATTTTGAGGTCATATCGATCGACGATGGCCTTATAATCCGCCATATAATCGGCAAAAGGCAGATCCGGGATGATCATGCCGTCTACTCCTGTCTGCACACATTTCCGGCAGAACGCTTCGAAACCATATTGCATGATCGGGTTCAGATAGCCCATCAGGATAATCGGGATATGCACATCCTGACGGATATCTTCTAACTGTTCGAACAGAACATGCAATGACATCCCGTTTCGTAACGCGGCAGTAGAGGCTTCCTGGATCACGGGGCCGTCTGCCATCGGGTCGGAGAAGGGAATACCGATCTCTACCATGTCTATTCCTTTGTTTTCTAACTCTTTTAATATCTTCTTCGTGTCATCCAGGTTCGGATATCCGGCGGTAAAGAAGACGGAAAGGATTCCGTTCTTTTTTGTGTTGAATAAGTTTGTGATACGGTTCATCTTTTGATTTGTGATTTCAGATTTATGAATTATGATTTTGAATTGCTTTTAAAAACTCCTTTAGCTTTCCTATGTCTTTCAGCCCCGGTTCAATCTCGAATCCGCTGTTCAGGTCGATCCCGGCGAGGCGGGGATGCCGGAAAGAACGTATTGCCCCAGCACTTTCCGGACGGATGCCTCCGCTTAACAGGAAAGGAGTCTTTCCCCGGTAGGCTTCGAGCACGGACCAATCGAATTGTTTGCCGGAACCTCCATAACTATTGCATTTGGTATCGAAGAGGAAGTAATCGACACGCCCTTCATAATTGGTAGTTTGTTCAAGATCGCAAGCTGTTGCAATCTGAAATGCTTTGATCAGCGAGTAACCACGCTTTTGCAAGGCATGGCAATCTTCCGGTGTTTCATTTCCGTGCAGTTGCAGGTAATCGAGTCGGAAAAATGCCGCTGTTTCCACCAACTCTTCGAAGGAAGTGTTGACAAAAACACCGACCTTTTTTAATGGATAATTGATAATTGACAATTGACAATCGGAATACCGCTTGCCGCCATTGTCAATAGTTAATTGTCCATTGTTAGTTATTCTTCGTGGGCTTCTCGCGAAAAATATCAGTCCTATCCAGTCAACCCCTAAGGCTGCAACTTCCCGTATATTTTCGGGATCACGCATTCCGCATACTTTGATGATCATGATAATCTTCCTATGAATTGTGCGAGAGTGTCGCCTGGTACATCGGTTTTCATGAATGTCTCTCCGATCAGGAATCCATGAAAACCAGCTTCTCTGAGGTTCGATACGGTGGTTGTGGTCGAAATACCGCTTTCTGATACTAACAAAGGAGAAAGATTTCTTTCACGAGCGACCGTTTGCATCGCTTTTGCCAGACGGAAGGAGTTTTCCACATCAGTATGAAATGTTCCGAGGTTGCGGTTATTCACTCCCAACATATCGACAAATGGATTGAGGTGGTCAAGTTCTTCTTTGGAATGGATTTCCAACAGTACTTCCATGTTGAGGGTATGAGCTAACTCCGCAAACATAAGACATTGTTCTGGGGTAAGGCAGGCGGCAATCAACAGGACGGCATCGGCACCCATTACGCGTGCTTGATAGAGTTGATATTCGTCAATGATGAAGTCTTTTCTCAATAAGGGCAGGCCCACCAGGCTGCGTGCTTTGCAAAGGTCACCTAAGGACCCCCCGAAAAAGTTCGAATCGGTCAGGACAGAACAGGCGGAAGCGCCTCCCTTCTCATAGGCGGGCAAGACATCAGCTATAGCTGCATCGGGATGTAACCAGCCTTTCGAAGGACTTTTTCTCTTAAACTCAGCAATGATGCCCGATGAAGATGCTGCGAGAGCCGCCCGCATGGAACGGGCAGGATGTTCGAGTCGTTCACCGCCCATCCCCAGTAAGGTCTGCAACCGGACAGCTTGTTTTTGTCGCTCCACTTCGATACGCTTATTCGCTATAATATCTTGTAATATATCTTTCATATTCGTTGTTTCATTGTAATTTGTCATTCAAACTGATAAACGTATTGAATGTTTGCAATGCTTTACCACTTTCCAATGCTTCTTGAGCTTCCTCCAGGCATTCTGAGATTCTCTTTTCCGGGCAGATGACTTGGATGGCGAAAGCGGAGTTGGCGATTACGCAATTCTTTTGTGCCGGAGTCGCCCGGTTATTCAGGACATCGTCAAAGATGCGGGCTGCTTCGGCGACTGTCTCACCGCCATCCAGTTCCGCTTCCGTTGTGCGGGAGAAACCTAACATTTCCGGTGTGTAGAGCTTCTCTTTTTCCGGCATTGCTACCTTAAATTCTGCTGTCAGCGAGATTTCGTCATACCCGTCGAGGCTATGTACAACGGCAAAACGCGTTCCGCTCTCCTGATAGGTATAGCTGTAAAGCCTGAGCAATGGCAGGTTGTACACACCTAACAACTGGTAGGTCGGCATTACCGGATTGACCAGCGGGCCGAGCATGTTGAAGAAGCTGCGCACTCCTAAACTCTTCCGTATCGGAGCCACAGCCTTCAGTGCCGGATTGAACAACGGCGCATGCAGATAGGCGATATGGCAGGATTCCATCGAACGGCGCAACCGGTCGATATCGGCAGTAAACTTCACACCGTGCTGCTCCATTACGTTGCTCGCGCCACTGACCGAGGTCGCCCCATAGTTCCCATGTTTCACGACGTTATATCCGGCACCGGCTACGACAAAGCAGGAAGCCGTGCTGATATTGAACGTATTCTTTCCGTCGCCTCCCGTCCCCACAATATCGATCGGCTTAAACTCCGACAAATCTACCGGGACGCGCATTTCGAGCAATGCCTCCCGAAAACCCGCCAATTCCTCTACGGAGATATTACGCATCAGATATACCGTTATCAAGCTGGCAATCTGTGAATCATTATACTTGCCTTCTGCAATATTCTGAAGAATCGTCCGCGCTTCGTCACGTCCCAAATACTGATGTTCGAATAACCTATATAATATATCTTTCATCCTTGATTTTTAATTTTTAATTCTTAATTTTTAATTTATCCCCAGCCAGTTCCGTATGATTGCCTTTCCCTTGGGGGTCAGTACGGATTCCGGGTGAAACTGGATGCCGCGAACATCATATTCGCGATGGTGAAGCGCCATGATCTGTCCTTCTTCCACATCCTCTGCCGTGATCTCCAGGCAGTCGGGGAAATTCTCTTTCGATACGACCCACGAATGGTAGCGGCCGGCACGGAAACCGGGTTCCAAGCCCGTAAACAACACATCCGGCACCGTCACCCGTATATCCGAACAGACTCCGTGATGTACATCCGCCAGGTTGATAAGCGTTGCACCGAATGCTTGCCCGATGGCTTGCTCTCCGAGGCAGACGCCTAAGATGCTCTTGGTCGGCGCATAGCGGCGGATTAACGGCAGCAAGATGCCTGCCTCCTCCGGAATGCCCGGACCGGGTGACAAAAGGATCTTGTCAAAACGTTCCACTTCGTCTAATGAAATCTTGTCATTGCGATGTACTTCAACTTCCGCACCCAATTCCTTCAGTATATGCAACAAGTTGTAGGTGAAGGAATCATAATTATCGAACAGTAATACTTTCATAAAAACTTTCAACTTTTAATTTTCAACTTTCAATTTATAAGTGTTGTTGCCAGATCGATCGCTTTCTTCAAAGCGCCTAATTTGTTATTGACTTCCTGCAATTCCCGTTCATCATTGCTTTTGGCGACAATGCCGGCTCCTGCCTGATAGTACAGGACGTTTCCGCGGCTGACGAATGTACGGATCGTGATCGCCTGGTTCAAGTCGCCGTCAAAGCCGATGAACCCGATGCAACCGCCATAAGCGCCCCGATTATGCTTTTCTATATCCGTAATCAATTGCATGGCACGTACCTTCGGCGCTCCGCTCAATGTTCCAGCTGGGAATGTATCTATATAGGTCTTGATCGGATTGCTGTCTGCATCGATCTCACCGCTGACACGCGATACCAGATGAATGACATGACTGTAGTACTGCACTTCCTTGTAGAAATCGACCTGTACGTCATGCGCATTGCGCGAAAGGTCGTTACGGGCAAGGTCAACCAGCATGACATGCTCGGCATTCTCTTTCGGATCGGCAAGCAAAGCTTCGGTACGCTGTCTGTCCAATGCAACGTCTCCCGTGCGGAAAGCCGTGCCTGCAATCGGGTCGATGCTTGCATGTCCGTCGGCTACCTTGCAGTGCGTTTCCGGTGAAGAGCCGAAGATACGGAATCCTCCGAAGTCGAAGTAAAACAGATAGGGAGAGGGATTGATGCTCCGGAGAGCCCGATAAACCTTGAAGTCGTCTCCTTTGAACGGTTGTTCGAACCGGCGGCTCAGCACGATCTGGAAAACGTCTCCACGGAGGCAATGACGGATGCCTTCGCGCACCATTGCTTTATATTCTTCCCCGCTGACAGGCGATGTCTCAGGGCCGGTAGCCTGGAAGTTATAAGAAGCATAGTTCCGGTTTTCTATCAAGGTCTCTATCTCTTGCAAACCGGAGTTTTCGCCGGATTGCATCAGCTCGACGAGCGTCAGTTCATTTTTGAAGTGGTTGAAGACAAGTACATACTTATATAATATGTAGAGCATGTCGGGAGCATCGTTTTCTTCATGGTGCGCTTCCATCACCGGGATGTTCTCAAAGTAACGCACGGCATCGAAAGCCGTATATCCGAACAGTCCGCAGACTTTCCTGTCAGGTCCTTCGATCGAGAAACGCTTCAAAAACGCATTCATGGCCTCCGCCACATTGAATGTTCCGGTCAATGCCGTAACCTCGCTTTTTCCATCAGGAAAAACAGCGGTGCATTCCCCGTTATTGATTCCGATACTTGCCAGCGGACAAAGCGCGATGTAAGAAAGACTGTTTTCATTCCCATGAAAATCGGAACTTTCCAATAACGCCGATTTCGGATAAACGTCCCGTACCTTCAAGTAGATACTGACAGGTGTATGAAGGTCACCGAGAACCTTCCTGCTTATTGTTTTAAATGTATAGTCCATTATGATCGACAATTGATGATTATAAAACTGATTATAGGAAGAACTTCCTGACTCTCACTTTTCACTTCTCGTTTTTCAATTTATACTTAATATAAGTCTCCATATCCTTATCTCCCCGGCCCGATACCGTCAGGACAACGACATCTTCCGGTTTGAATTTTATCTTAGGCAACGCCCCTAATGCATGCGCACTTTCAAGTGCCGGAATAATTCCCTCGATGCGCGTCAGGCAAAAAGCCGCATCTAGCGCTTCGTCATCATTGATGGCAAGAATCGTAGCCCGGTGAGTTTCTGACAGGTTGGCGTGGATCGGTCCGATACCCGGATAGTCCAGTCCGGCAGAGATGGAATAAGGCTCTTCGATTTGCCCGTCCTCGTTTTGTATCACTAATGTGCGCGCTCCATGTATGATACCTTTCTTGCCTAATTGGATGGTTGCTGCGCTTTGTCCGGTCGTAATTCCCAAACCGCCCGCTTCGGCAAGAACGATTTTTACCCGTTCATCATCAATAAAATGATAGATCGTTCCGGCAGCGTTGCTTCCGCCACCTACACAGGCGATCAGATAATCCGGATAGTCACGTCCTTCCTGCTCCGACAACTGCTTTTTAATCTCTTCGCTGATAACGGATTGCAAACGTGCCACCATATCCGGATAAGGATGGGGGCCGACTGTCGACCCGATGATGTAATATGTGTCGGAAGGATGGCAGCACCAGTCGCGGATCGCTTCATTGGTCGCATCTTTCAGTGTCATGTTGCCAGAAGTTACGGGGATGACCGTCGCGCCCAACATCTCCATTTTCTGCACGTTTGCATGTTGGCGTTCCACATCCGTCTTGCCCATATAAACGATACATTCCATATTCATCAACGCACAGACGGTAGCGGTTGCCACGCCGTGCTGTCCGGCTCCCGTCTCGGCTATGATACGGGTTTTTCCCATCCGGCGGGCCAACAAGATCTGTCCGATCGTGTTGTTGATCTTATGAGCGCCGGTATGGTTCAGGTCTTCACGCTTCAGATATATCTTGCAGCCATACATCTCACTCAGCCTTTTTGCCTGATAGAGAGGAGAAGGGCGGCCGACATAGTCCCGAAGTAACTGGTTGAATTCATTCTTGAAACTGTCGCTTTCCAATACTTCCAGATACTTCTTCTGCAAGTTTTCCACACATTGGTGAAGTATTTCGGGCACATATGCTCCTCCAAACTCACCATAATACCCATTTTCGTCAACTTGATACGTTTTCATCGTTCTATCTGTTATTATTTATTTTTTGTCTTTTCGAATCTTGGTAATTGCCCTAAACGAAAAAAGGCCTGCCGCAAGTGCGACAGACCTTTTATTATATCATGATAGTATATACATGAGGACTGGTTCCTTACGACCTTATGAGTTGTAAAGAGCGCCACCACCAATATGTATTTACTATAATTGTTCTCATGACTTTTGTTGTTATTACGGCAGCAAATATATGCATTCTCTGACAAACTGCAAATAATTCGGCTGTTTTTTTTGTTATATAATCATAGAACTTTTGTATGGCAGTCTCAGTTGTCCCTCTCCCTGCTATTTCAAATTTCTTGTTTGAGGGGATAGGCTTCTTATGATTTATCAAAATGTCACTACTACCCCGTCAAAATAGGATTAGTAGGGCATGTTTTGGAAATTACACTGGCGGGTGATATTTTTTAACGTTTCTATCTATCTTGTTTTGTCCCTATGAAGATAACAAAATGATACTGGAGGAGAGGTCGCGTTTCCGTGTGGTTATATAAAAAAAGAAGGTGATACTTGATCGGGTATTAGGGGAAGCTCTGTTGGCTGACAAATAGAGGAAGTGAGATAATTAACATTATTTTAATAGAAGTGAGTAGTGAGTTTTTTACTTAATCCTGTCTTTATCTCTAAAATGTAGAAGAGAAAAGCATGGAACCTTCACACGATCATATAGAAAAGACACTGGACAAGCTTGTCGCCTCCACACGTTCACCTCGTGGGCGCTATTCCGCTTCCGAAAGTTGGAAATTGTTGGAGAGGCGGCTCGTTCCTCCCCGGACAAAGAGGCTGAGACTGTTCCGTCTGGCGGGAGTCGTTGCTGCATCCGTCCTGCTTTGCTTTGCAAGTTGGTTCATCTATGATTATTGGAAGCCGGTAGCGATGCAAACTGTTTCAGCCGGTGCAGCCATATCGGTAATTACTTTGCCGGACCAGACGAAGGTGACGCTGAACCGCTATTCCTCTTTGACTTACCCGGATCGTTTCAAGGAGGATAGGAGGGAAGTACAATTACAGGGAGAAGCTTATTTCGAAGTGGAGAAAGATGCCCGGCATCCCTTTGTTGTGAAAGCGGACCCAGTCGAGGTCGAAGTGCTCGGAACACATTTTAATGTTGAAGCCTATCCCGGAGATGCAGAGGTGAAGACAACTTTGTTGGAAGGTTCTGTCGCTGTCAATGCGCCGGCTGTTTCCAGCCGGATTACGCTTTCTCCCGGAGAAAGCGCGATTTATAATCGAGCAGATAAAACACTACAGGAAGAAAAAACAAAAGAAAATAATACGGCTACCGGTTGGCGCGACGGCCATTTTCATTTTGATTATCTGCCGTTGCAGGAGATTGCACGAGAGTTGTCGAATGCTTTTCATGTGAAAATCAAAATTACGGATGAAGATATAAAGGATTTTCGTATCAGGGCGCATTTTACTGAAGGTGAGAGCTTGGATCAGATGCTCGATCTGCTCCAGCCAGCCGGTAATTTCAGTTATTCAAAGACAAATGATACGATCTTGATTCATTCTAAACTTAACTAAGTCATGAATTATTACCTATATTGTCTCCGCCGGTTCGCCCGGCTTATTCTTCTATTATGGATAGTTTTCAGAATTGCGCCGCTCGCTGCACAAGACCGGGCGGCGCGTCTGGACTTCCAGGTCCGGAAGGCAACACTGGACACTTTTGTCCGCCAGTTAGAGGACTCCACCGGCTTCTCGTTTATCTATGGTGAAAAGGTACAGCTGCGGCAGCCTGTTACCCTTGATGTCCGTCAGAAGACCATCGAGGAAATCCTGCAATATGCATTTGGTCAGGAAGCGATAACGTTTAAAATCTCCGGCACACACATCTTGTTAGGAGAGCGTCCTGTTTCCCGTAAATATACGGTCAGCGGATATATTACCGATTCCATATCGTCAGAAACGCTGATTGGTGCAAATATTTTGGAATCCAGCTGTCATACCGGGACTTCAACAAATCCTTTCGGGTTTTACAGCTTGACCTTGCCGGAAGGAGAGACCGGACTTTTCTTTTCGTATTTAGGATATGAGACCAAGCATTGCCGTTTTCTGTTAAGTCGGGATACTGTAATGAACATCCGTTTGCAGACCAATAACCAGTTGTCGGAAATCATCGTTCTTTCCGACAAAAAAGAGACAGGCATTCGGGCAACGGGTATGGGTACGTTAGACATCCCGATGACGCAGATCAAGAATACTCCGGCCATCTTAGGAGAGGCCGATATCCTCAAAACGATCCAGTTGATGCCAGGTGTACAGGCTGGAACGGAAGGTTTCAGCGGGTTGTATGTACGGGGTGGTGGACCGGATCAGAACTTGATCCTTCTGGATGGTATCCCCATCTATAATGCCGACCATATGTTGGGCGTGTTTTCCATCTTCACTCCGGAAGCCATGAAAAAGGTTACGCTTTTCAAAGGTTCATTTCCAGCCCGTTATGGCGGCCGTCTGTCTTCTATCGTGGATATCCGGACAAACGACGGCGATATGCAGAATTATCACGGTACGGTCAGCATTGGCCTGTTGACCAGTAAGCTACACTTCGAAGGTCCGATCTTGAAAGATAAAACATCCTTTTGTCTGACCGGCCGTCGCACCTATCTTGACCTGGTAGCAAGGCCATTCCTTCCGGAGGACAAAAAATACAATTACTATTTCTATGATATCAATACCAAGGTGAACCATAAATTTTCCGATCGCAGTCGTCTGTTTCTCAGTTTCTACAAAGGAAAAGACCATTACGACTACAAACAGGATAAGGAATATGACGGCTATTCGAATAACTATGGGGCGAGTATGTACTTCTACAACAGTCAGATCGATTTCAACTGGGGGAACACAATTGCCGCCGGACGGTGGAATTATGTCTTCAACAGTAAATTATTCAGCAATACGACCGTGGCATACAACCACTATCAGATGAGCATGGCGGACGCTTATCGGAAAGACATCATCGAGACGGATAAAAACGGCAATCTGATAACGGATAAAAACGAATCGTATGTCTATAATTCCGATTACCGTTCCGGTATACACGATTGGAGTTTTCATACGGACTTCGATTATATGCCCGTCCCTGACCATCATGTCAAGTTCGGTGTTTCTTATCTGTATCATACCTTCCGACCGGAGGTGACGACCTCGCGTGTGAAAGAAGCTGCAGACGGGCAGACGGCACAGGATACCGTCTACAACGATTCCTCGAACAGCTATTTGCACGGGCACGAGTTTTCGTTTTATACCGAAGACAATGCCGATATCGGCGACCGTCTGAGCTTGAATGCCGGCATTCATCTCTCCTTGTTTTCCACACAAGGGAAAGGCTATCTGTCGGCACAGCCTCGTCTTTCTGCGCGTTATCGCTTTCATGACGGTTTTGCGGCAAAGGCTTCTTTTACACAAATGGAACAGTATGTGCACCTGCTGTCATCCTCGCCGATTTCGTTGCCGATCGATTTATGGGTTCCGGTTACTAAAAACATCCGTCCGATGCGCTCCTACCAGTATGCTGTCGGTGGTTATTATACCGGTGTGGAAGGATGGGAGTTCTCTCTAGAAAGCTATTATAAAGATATGCATAATGTATTGGAATACCAGGATGGCGCTACCTTTTTCGGATCATCCGGCGGATGGCAGGAGAAGGTGGAGATGGGACGTGGCCGCTCTTTCGGCTTGGAGATTTTAGCCCAGAAGACGATCGGTAAAACGACAGGATGGTTGGGGTATACGATCGCCAAGAGTGATCGCCAGTTCAAGGACGGGACGGTCAACAACGGCGAACGTTTTCCTTATAAATACGATCGCCGCCACAACATCAACCTCTGTGTAAACCATACTTTCAGCAAGAAAACGGATATAGGGATCACTTGGATTTTTAATACGGGCGGAACGGCTACGGTTGCTGAACAGCGTACAGGGACGGCATCTGGTAACTTGATTGATTACATTTCCCATCGAAACAATTACCGCCTTCCTGTCAGCCACCGGTTGAATCTGAGCATCAATTTCCATAAAAAATTGCGCCACGGCATGCAGACTTGGAATATTTCGGTCTATAACGCCTATAATGCCATGACTCCGAATCTTATCTATAAAGAAGAAGAATATATCGGAGTAGAGCATATTAAGCCGGATGGTAGCCATGAGACGGCCTGGAAGCGGAAAACGAAGCTGATAAAGCAAACGCTTCTGCCTTGTGTTCCATCGATTACCTATACATACCGGTTTTAATAAAGAGGAGTAGAATTATGAAAAAGAATTTATTTATATTATTCATACTGGTTTCTATGCTGTTCCCGGGTTGTGAGAATGAGCTTCCATATATGAACAAGCCGCAGGTCCCACAGCTTCTGATGAATGCTTTTCTTGAAGCCGGAAAGGAAGAAAACGGAGTGTCTCTGCGTATGATCGATACCGATAAACAGCAAGCGGATTGTGTTTCCAATGGTTCCATTGTAGTATATGTCAACGGGCAAAAGACCGAGACGGCAGAGGTGGAGAAGGTCTATGGTTCTTTCGATGATTCTAATTGCACGTTGAAAACATCTTTTCGTCCTGGTGACCGTATCCGCTTTGAAGCGACAGCCGAAGACGGGCAATACCAGGCTGGTTGCGAGGTGGAAATCCCTTTTCCGATCGAGGAAACTATCCGTGTAGATACGCTCCGTACGCAATTGAGGGGTGGTTCCAGTATGATGGATTGTATGCGATACAAGATAACGATACATGACCGTCCGAACGAGAAAAATTATTACCGTCTTATTATCGAAGAAAATACATACAGGATTTCTTCGGAAACAGGTATCAAATACGGTCCCTTTTCCTCTTATCCCGAAATTATCAACCAGGAGGATATTGTGTTGACCGATGGGCATCTTACGACTGCCGATGATGACAAATTCGGCATTTTGGATTGGACTATTCGTAATCTTAGCAATGTTTTCACGGATGGCCGTTTTGAAAATGGTTCGTATACCCTTAAGATCTACACCTCTGTCCCGTATATTAGCGAATCAAATAGAAAAGATCATTTTTACTTGGATGTTACGGTTCGCTTATTGAGCATATCACAACCTTATTATCGTTATTTGCGTGCGATGAACTGTCTGAATTCGGAAGATTATAACGAAACCTTTATGGAACCGGTCATCGTTCCTCAAAACGTATCGGGTGGCTTAGGTTTTGTCGGGGCCTCCTCTGAGCAGCAGGTTACCTTGCGTATGGTCGACCGGCCGCCGTTGTCGTATCCAAAGTGAACTGCCGGAAGGACTGTGCTGAGTGTAAGGCCGTATTCATTAAGCGGAAGATGGTCAGCGAATAATCATAAAGCTACAACGAGAAAAGATTTTCGTCTTATGAGGGGCTTTTTCTCATAAGGATGACAATCTTTTCTCGTCGTAATGATAATCTTTTCTCATACGGATGAGAATATATTCTCTCCCCGGTGAGGAAGTATTCTCATGGATTGGAAACTGCTGAGAAAAGCATACGATTTATTCGTTGTATTCTTTGTTCCGTTTGTGCAAGCTCTTCAGTTCGAAGGAAAGCATAACCCGGAAGATGCCGATGATCAGCAAAGTGTACGCGATCATATAGACAAGGGATAACGCTCCAAGACCTGGTTGCCAGATAATGCCGATACTGCAAAGGATTGCCAGTACGCCGAAAGCCATATACCAGCCCCAGTTGCGTGTCCCGTAGCGTTTCAGGTCCATAGCGTAGCCGGTTGAAGCGAAACCGCGGAACATCAGCCAGAAAGCGACGATGAAAGGCAGCACTGCCATGCTCAGGCCGATATTGGCCATCAGGTAGATACCTAAGATTAGGTCGATGATACCGCTTGCCAGATACCAGCCCCAACTGGAAATATTCTTTCTATTGGTGACGGCAAAAAGAATTTCCAACGTGCCGCTGACAAACATGGATACACTAAACAAAACACTCAGTGCGACATAGCTTGCCAGCGGTGTGAACATCAGGCAGATTGCGATGAGGATATAAAGCAGGCCCAACAGCAGGGAAACCCACCAGTTTTTTACTCCGAAGTTGATTGTGTCAATAAAAGTCTTCATAATAAATTCGTTTTTTAATTATTTTGAAATCTACTTTGTAACAAACCTTTGGAAAGAAAAGTTTCACCGAGCCGGTAAAGTGAATTATTTTTAATACATTTGCCATCCGTTATATTTATTAAGAATTTGTGATTTTGGATGTATGATTTATCATTGATGCATGATTCCGGAATCATAAATCGTAAATCATAGAAGATTATGAAAGGTATTGTTTTAGCAGGAGGGTCCGGTACGCGTTTGTATCCGATAACCAAAGGGGTTTCAAAACAGTTATTGCCTATTTATGATAAACCGATGATCTATTATCCGGTGTCTGTGTTGATGCTGGCAGGAATACGTGAAATATTGGTGATTTCCACACCGCAGGATCTTCCCGGTTTTCGTCGTCTGTTAGGGGATGGTTCCGATTATGGTGTCCGTTTCGAGTATGCCGAACAACCTTCACCGGACGGATTGGCACAAGCTTTTTTAATTGGGGAGGAGTTTATTGGAAATGATTCCGTTTGTCTGGTCTTGGGCGACAATATCTTTTACGGACAGAGTTTCACCGCAATGTTAAAAAGGGCCGTAGCTAATGTGGAAAACGAACAAAAAGCGACCGTCTTCGGTTACTACGTCAATGATCCGGAGCGCTATGGCGTGGCCGAATTCGATGAGGCAGGAAATGTGTTGAGCATTGAAGAAAAACCAGCATGCCCGAAATCGAATTATGCAGTTGTCGGCCTTTATTTCTATCCGAACAAAGTGGTGGAAGTTGCCAAGCAGATTAAACCTTCCGCCCGCGGAGAATTGGAGATTACGACTGTCAACCAGGAATTCCTGAAGGATGGGAATTTGAAAGTTCAGCTCTTGGGGCGCGGTTTTGCATGGCTTGACACCGGTACGCACGATTCTCTTTCCGAAGCCTCCACCTTCGTTGAGGTGATAGAGAAACGACAAGGGTTGAAAATAGCTTGCTTGGAAGAAGTTGCTTATCGGAATGGTTGGATCGATGCAGA
This sequence comes from Parabacteroides merdae ATCC 43184, assembly GCF_025151215.1. NCBI lineage: Bacteria > Pseudomonadati > Bacteroidota > Bacteroidia > Bacteroidales > Tannerellaceae > Parabacteroides > Parabacteroides merdae. Next base: position 1,916,608 of record NZ_CP102286.1, on the reverse strand, counting down.
ACGGTTGAGGCAAGTTGCCGCTCCGATGTTGAAGAACCAGTATGGACAATATCTGCTGAATTTGATAAAAAGAGAGAATGAATAAGGATAGTAAAATATTTGTAGCAGGCCATCGGGGACTGGTCGGTTCTGCTATTCTGAAGAATCTGAAGGCAAAAGGTTACACGAACTTTGTCCTGCGTACGCATGCGGAATTGGATTTGACCGATCAGCAGGCCGTTCATGATTTCTTTGCCGCAGAGAAGCCGGAATATGTGTTCCTGGCAGCAGCCCATGTCGGAGGGATTGTGGCAAACAGCCGCTACCGGGCTGACTTTATTTACGAGAATCTTATGATTCAGAACAATGTGATTCATGCTTCTTATCTGAATAACGTAAAGAAACTTCTGTTTTTGGGAAGTACTTGTATTTATCCGGGAAATGCTCCGCAACCGATGCCGGAGGATTGCTTGCTCACTTCGCCTCTCGAATATACGAATGAACCTTATGCGATAGCTAAGATAGCCGGGATCAAGATGTGTGAGAGTTATAACTTGCAATACGGAACTAACTATATCGCAGTAATGCCGACCAACCTGTATGGCCCGAATGATAATTTTAACCTGGAGACTTCGCATGTGCTGCCTGCCATGATTCGCAAAGTACATTTGGGTAAATGTCTTTCCGAAGGAGATTGGGAGGCTGTCCGGAAAGATCTGAATGCGCGTTCGGTTGAAAATATATCCGGCGGTACTTCTGAATCCGAAATATTGGATATTCTTGCCAAGTACGGTATTTATCCTGGTAAAGTGGAGTTGTGGGGAACAGGCAAACCGCTTCGTGAGTTTCTTTGGAGCGAGGAGATGGCAGATGCTTCCGTCTATGTGATGGAGAAGGTCGATTTTGCCGATCTCCGTCCTGCTACCGGCGATATCCGAAATACGCATATTAATATAGGTACTGGAAAAGAACTTTCTATTTGTGAAGTGGCTTCCCTAATCCGAGAAAAGGTAGGGTTTACAGGTGAGATCGTATTTGATTCGTCTAAACCGGACGGGACGATGCGCAAACTGACGGATGTCACGAAGTTGCATGCTTTGGGCTGGCATCATACGATTGAGATAGACGAAGGGGTTGAACGCCTTTATAGTTGGTACTTGGAGAATTAAGAATTGAAAATTAAAAAATTAAAAATAGGGAGGTTGTTGCGTCTTCCGTTTAACAACGATGAGTAAAGTTGCTTTAATAACAGGAATAACAGGCCAAGATGGGGCTTATCTGGCCGAATATCTGATCAAGAAAGGATATATAGTGCATGGTATCAAACGCCGGTCGTCCATGTTTAACACGGATCGTATCGACCATCTTTATCAGGACCCGCATGTGGAAAATCGTAACTTGATCCTACATTATGGTGACCTGACCGACAGTTTGAACCTGACTCGCATTATCGGTGAGATCCAGCCGGATGAAATTTATAATCTGGCGGCTATGAGTCATGTGAAAGTGAGTTTTGATACACCCGAATATACGGCTAATACCGATGGTCTGGGAGTTTTGCGTATCTTAGAAGCAGTTCGTCTGCTGAATTTGATCCCCAAGACGCGCATTTATCAAGCTTCTACATCCGAACTTTATGGTCTGGTGCAGGAAGTTCCGCAGAAAGAAACGACTCCTTTTTATCCGAGAAGTCCGTATGCCGTAGCCAAACTTTACGGTTATTGGATAACGGTGAACTATCGTGAAGCTTATAAAATGCATGCGTCGAACGGTATTTTGTTCAACCATGAATCTCCTCTGAGAGGAGAAACCTTCGTGACTCGTAAGGTGACGCGGGCTGTCTCCCGTATTGCTTTAGGCATGCAGAAAAAAGTTTATATGGGGAATCTTTCTTCCAAACGTGATTGGGGACATGCAAAAGATTATGTCCGCGCAATGTATGCAATCCTCCAGCAGGATGAACCGTCCGATTATGTCATTGCGACGGGGATTACGACAACTATTCGTGATTTCTTGAGGATGGCGTTCGCCGAGATAGGCGTGGAAATTATTTTCAAAGGTGAGAATGTTAATGAGGTGGCTGTCTTAAACTATATTGACGAAAAAGTGTTTATTGAAAGAGTCGGTGAGGTTTATCTCGATAATTTCAAGAAACGGATTGGAGATGAAGTTGTAGGTGTTGATCCTCAGTATTTCCGTCCGACTGAAGTCGATTTATTGATCGGCGATGCGACGAAGGCGCGTACCCGTTTGGGATGGGAACCAAAGTACGATTTGGCCTCTTTGATAGAGGATATGATGTTGAATGATATAAAATTGATGAAGAAAGAATCGTATCTAAAAGAAGGTGGCTATGAAGTATTGAATTATTTTGAGTAGAATCGAACTTTTATTGTTTTTATTTGTTATAATTAGAAAAAGAGTTAATTTTGCAATATGTTTGAGCAAGATTATAGGTAATTGATTGTTTAATTAAAATGTTGATGAATATGAAGACTAAAGTATTACTTTTAGCTTTGTTATCAGGTTTTGTTTTCTCTGTGTCTGCACAGGAATTTAAACCGCAGGTTGGATTTAGTAACGAAGCGGGTTATAAGACAAACTTCAAAAAGAACAAAGCAGGCGACAACTGGTTTATCTCTATTGCTGGTGGCGCGAGTGTTTTATTTGGTGATCAGAACAGTGAAGCCGATTTTAAGAATCGTTTGAATTTTGCTCCTCAGTTCTCTGTCGGTAAATGGTTTAATCCGTATTTAGCCCTGCGTCTCCAGTTGAATGGTGGTGTGTTGCATGGTTTTGAAAACACAGGTGCTACATTTATGCAGCACAATAAATATGCAGCTGCTCATGCTGATTTGTTGTGGGATGTGACTAATTTCTGGGCTCCTTACAACGAAAAGAAAGTGTTTCGTTTGATTCCTTGGGTAGGTCTTGGTTACGCACAGCGTTTCAAAAACTCCGATGATAACAGAGGTATTGCAAGAACAGAATCTCCAACGGTGAATTTCGGTATCCTGACTGCGTTCCGTTTGAGCAAACGTGTAGATTTGAACGTAGAAGTTCAGGGTTCATTGTTGAACGAACAGTTTAACCGTGTTTCTATGTACCACCTGACTGACGGTATCGGACAGTTGAGCGCTGGTTTGACATTCAAACTGGGTAAAACTGATTTCGAAGTGTTGGAGCCGATGGATTATGCATTGTTGAACGACCTGAATGGTCAGATCAACGCTTTGCGTGCTGAAAACGACGAATTGAGTAAACGTCCGGTTTCTTGTCCTGAATGTGAAGAAGTTGTAACTAACGTTGTTAACAACTATGTAGATAATGTGGTATACTTCCGTATCAATAGCGCTAAGATCGACAAGAACCAGCAGGTTAGCATCTTCAATACTGCACAGTTTATGAAAGAAAACAATGTGCCTATCAAGGTTATCGGCTATGCTGATAAGAAAACAGGTACAGGTTCTTACAATATGCAGCTTTCCGAAAAACGTGCAAGAGCCGTTGCCAAGGAACTTATTGATAAATACGGTATCTCTTCTAGCCAGATCACAATCGAATGGAAGGGTTCTGACGTTCAACCGTACAATGAAAACAATTGGAACCGCGTTGTTATCATGTCTGCAAATAATTAATTTTTAATTATATCCCGAAAGGCTGTACATAATCGTGTGCAGCCTTTTTTTTGCTCGGAAATAATGCTTATTTTTGCATGATTTTAGCGCGTTGTTATGGAGTCAAATAAAAAATATGGTTATCTTATTCAATGGCTGATAGGCATCGGAGATCTGATCGTTCTGAATATTCTCTTTTTTATTGTCTATTATGGATTGAATAGTATTCATACGTTAGCTATTACTGGAAGCTTGCGAGAAGTGGTGCTTTTGTTGAATTTTTGTTATTTCTTTTCCCTTTATTTTGTTCCTTTGCGGTTGCATCTGTCCATTGTCTTTATCGATAAAATTGTGCAAAGAGCATTCTTTTTGGTTACGATTATGTTCTTTTTATTTGCCACTTGTCTGATTTTTTTGAATGTTGGAGATGTGTTGGCAACTTTCTTATTGGTTTATTACGCTGTTACGCTTGTAGTATTTTCTTTGTGGCGTGTTATTGTGCGTGTAACATTGAAAATGTATCGTCGGAAAGGGTATAATTTTAAAAAGATCGTAATTGTTGGAGCAGGAAAAAATGGGATGGAATTATATAAGGTAATGAAGGATGATTTGTCGTATGGTTTCAATATCTTGGGATTCTTTGATGATAATCAGTCCTTGAAATCGGTTTTGCCGAATTACTTGGGAATGACGAATGAGGTAGAGAATTTTGTGCTGGCAAATGATGTGGATGAAATCTACTGTACTTTACCGGGTACGAATGATGAGAAGATTGTGCGTTTGTTGAATTTTGCGGAGAAGCACATGATCCGTTTTTATATTGTGCCGGAATTTTATCGAAATTTGAAGAAGAGTCTTGTGATGGATGTTTTGGAGTCCATCCCTTTGATGACCGTTCGCCGCGAGCCTTTACAGGCAGCTTACAATCGAGCATTGAAACGTGCGTTTGATATTCTTTTTTCAACTGTAATTCTGGTAACTATATTCCCGATATTATATATTGTGGTTGGTATCATGATCAAGCTGAGTTCTCCGGGACCGATCTTATTTAAGCAAAAGAGAACGGGACTGTATGGACAGGATTTCAGGTGTTATAAGTTTCGCACGATGAAGGTTAATGCGCAGGCTGATTCCTTGCAGGCTGTGAAGGACGACCCGCGTAAAACAAAGGTCGGAGATTTTCTTCGGCGGACTAATTTGGATGAATTTCCCCAGTTTATTAATGTGTTGAGGGGGGAAATGTCAGTTGTAGGACCGCGTCCCCATATGCTGAAACATACAGAGCAATACTCTGCGTTGATTGACAAGTATATGGTTCGCCACTTGGTTAAACCGGGGGTGACAGGTTGGGCACAGGTAACAGGCTACAGAGGAGAAACGAAAACGTTGGAACAAATGGAAGGACGTGTGAAGCGAGATGTCTGGTATATCGAGAATTGGTCTTTCTTCTTGGATCTTAAGATTATAGTTGTAACGGTTATCAATATGTTCAAGGGAGAAAAGAATGCATACTAAGTATTAAATTGCACACTTTTTGTATATATGTGTAATTGGAAACTGAATTTATGTTATCTTTGTGCCCGATGGGAAGGATTATAGCAATTGATTATGGCCGGAAACGTACCGGTCTGGCGGTCACAGATACCTTGCAGATGATTGCAAACGGACTGACAACTGTGCCGAGCGGTGAACTTACAAGGTTTCTGGCTGATTATGTTTCGCGCGAACCCGTTGAACGGTTTGTAGTCGGGCTTCCAAAGCAGATGAACAACGAACTTTCTGAAAATATGAGATACGTGGAAGCCTTTGTAACACATTTGAAGCGGACCATTCCGGATATTCCGGTAGAGTATTACGATGAACGATTTACTTCCGTTTTGGCACATAAGGCAATGCTGGACGGAGGATTGAAGAAAAAGAAAAGGCAAGATAAAGGATTGGTAGACGAGATCAGTGCGGTTATTATCTTGCAGTCATATTTGGAAAATAAGAAATATCAGTTATAAAAGTTATGATTTTACCAGTATATTTATATGGACAGCCCGTGCTGAGAAAAGAGGCTGAAGAGGTTCCGATGGACTATCCGGATCTGAAACAATTGGTAGCCAATATGTTCGAAACGATGTACAATGCCGATGGTGTGGGGCTGGCCGCTCCGCAGGTCGGTTTGTCATTGCGTCTTTTGGTAATTGACGCTGACGTGATGGGAGATGATTTTCCTGAATGCAAAGGCTTCAAGCGTGCGATGATCAATCCTGTTTTCCTTGAAAAAAGTGAAGAAGAGGTTTCGATGGAGGAAGGTTGTCTGAGCCTGCCGGGAGTGCATGAGAAAGTAGCCCGTTCAGCAAAAGTACGTGTGAAATATCTGGATGAAGACTTGAAGGAACATGAAGAAACGGTGGAGGGGTTTGCTGCACGTGTTGTGCAGCATGAGTGTGAACACTTGGAAGGCCATGTATTCATAGATAATATTTCAGGAATCCGCCGTCAGTTGAATAAAAGCAAACTAAATAGTATTATTAAAGGTACAGCCCGTTGCTCCTATAAAGCAAAAGCGGTTGGTAAGTAATAAGAACTCTATTAACTAATCAGTATGACAGATTTAAGTAAAAACATTCAGGCCCTCAGGGAAAAGAAAGCCGTCGTTGAGATGGGTGGAGGTGAAGCTGCTATCGAAAAGCAGATCGCGATGGGTAAACTGACTGCCCGTGATCGTATTCTATCCTTGTTGGACAAGAATTCTTTCCATGAATATGACTTGTTCGTGAAGCACGATGGTCGTGATTTCGGCATGGATAAGAAAGATTTACCAGGTGATGGTGTTGTTACAGGTACAGGTACGATCTTCGGTGCTCCGGTTTGTATCTATGCACAAGACTTTACGGTTGCCGGTGGTTCACTGGGCTTGCAGCATGCACGTAAGATCACGAAGATCATGGATCATGCTCTGAAAATGAAATGTCCGATTATTGGTATCAACGACTCAGGTGGTGCACGTATCCAAGAAGGTGTAGGTGCATTGGCGGGTTATGGTGAAATATTCTATCGCAATACAATTGCTTCCGGTGTTATTCCTCAGATTTCGTTGATCCTGGGACCTTGTGCCGGTGGAGCCGTATATTCTCCGGCTTTAACGGACTTCGTATTTGTAGTAGAGAATATCTCCAAGATGTTTATTACAGGTCCGAATGTGATCAAGACCGTGTTGGGCGAAGATATTTCTATGGAAGATCTGGGTGGTGCACGTGTCCATGCGGAAACAACTGGTAATGCTCATTTCTACGCACAGAGCGAGCAGGAGTGTTTCGAGCAAGTTAAACGTCTGGTTAGTTTTATCCCCTGGAATAACCAGGAACGTGCTAAAGTGGTAGAGTCGAAGGAACCCGCTGCGGTAATGAACATTGAAGATGTGGTTCCGGCAGATCCGAAACAGCCGTACGATGTTCGTAACGTTATCAAATGTATCGTGGATGATTCCGACTTCTTGGAAGTACAGGAGTTGTGGGCAGCCAACATTGTGATCGGTTTTGGCCGCATGGGTGGTGAAACTGTCGGTTTCGTTGCTAATCAGCCGATGGTGTTGGCAGGTGTATTGGATTGCGACAGTGCCGATAAAGCTGCACGTTTTATCCGTTTCTGCGATTCTTTCAATATTCCTATTATCACGTTGGAAGATATGCCGGGCTATTTGCCGGGCGTCGACCAGGAACATGCCGGTGTGATCCGCCATGGTGCGAAGGTATTGTATGCTTATTCCGAAGCGACGGTTCCCAAGATTACGGTTATCCTGCGTAAGGCTTATGGTGGCGGTTATATCGCCATGAACTCTCGTCACTTAGGGGCGGACTTTATGTTTGCATGGCCGAGTGCAGAAATTGCGGTGATGGGACCGGAAGGTGCGGCCAACATTATTTTCCGCAAGGAGATCATGGAAGCCGAAGACCAGAATGCAATGCGCCAGGAAAAGGTGAAGGAATATATCGAGAAGTTTGCAAATCCTTATGTGGCTGCGTCCAAAGGGTTCATCGATTCTGTTATCGAGCCGAAAGAAACACGTTCATTGTTGCTTCACGCGCTTAAACTTTCTGTATTGAAAGAAGAATACAGACCGGCTAAGAAGCACGGATTGCCTCCGTTCTAATTAACGCCGTAAAAACTTTTGAATATGGAAAAGAAAGAGAAAGATAACGAATATGTGGATTTTGTAGTAACGGCCCGCAAATACAAGACGACGCTGACTGCAAAATATAAGAACCGTAAAATGTGGCATAAGCCCTTTGTCGGTGATGTGATTTCTCATCTTCCTGGAACGATCGTTAAAGTGGAAGTACAGCAAGGGCAGGAAGTCGAAGCCGGCCAGTTGCTTTTGATCCACCAGGCGATGAAGATGTACAACCGGGTGGTCGCTCCCGTTGCCGGAACGATTGTCGAGCTGGGTGTAACGGAAGGAGATAAGATCCCAAAAGACCATTTGATGGTTAAGATTCAGCCGAAGTAAATAGCTGAAATAAGTAAATATAGAAAGCTTTCACACTGTTTTACAGTCTGTGAAAGCTTTTTTTATAGATTGGTTTTAATGGCTAAGATTATTTACTTACTTTTGCGACCGATCAATGTTGAATATTTTTATAATAGATGAAGAAAGCGATTCTTTTATTTATATTCCAGCTGTGTTCGTTAGCCATGTTTGCACAAATCAATACGGATCGTGTGTTGACTATCGGGCGCAACGCCTTGTATTTTGAGGACTATGTTCTTTCGATACAATATTTCAATCAGGTTATCAAATCAAAACCTTGGTTGGCCGAACCATATTTCTACCGTGCTGTGGCAAAAATCAATTTGGATGATTATAAAGGAGCTGAAGAAGACTGTACGCTTTGTCTTGAACGGAACCCTTTCCTGGTACAGGCATATTACGCACGTGGTATTGCCCGTCAGAGTCAGGAGAAATTTGACGAAGCAATAGAAGACTACAGGAAAGGTTTGGAGTTTAAGGCGGAAGACCGCCAGATGTTGGTGAATGTGGCAGTAGCCAATATTCAGAAAAAAGATTTTAAGGAGGCCGAAAAGGTGTTTGATGAACTGATGACGGCCCATCCCAAATATTCTATGAACTATTTGACGCGTGGTGCGATGTACACCGAGAAAGGCGATACGGTCAAAGCACTTGCCGACTATGATAAGGCGATCAGTATGGACCCCTACTATGCTCCCGCTTATGGTAACCGGGCGATCCTGCATTACCAGATGAACAATATGAAAGACGCGCTTGCCGATCTGAACGAGGCCATTCGTCTGAATACCCGTGAGAGCGGTTATTACATCAATAGAGGTCTGGTCCGGTATCAGTTAAAGGATTTGCGTGGTGCTATGGCTGATTATGATCAGGTGGTCAGCATGGACAGCCACAACCTGATTGCCCGCTTCAACCGAGGATTGCTTCGGGCACAGATCGGGGATAACAACCGGGCTATCGAAGATTTCGATGTTGTGATCGAGATTGAACCGGACAACTATATGGCTTATTATAACCGGGCGTTGTTGCGTTACGAGACGGGAGATTATCAAGGTTCCGTACATGACTTCGATGTCGTGTTGCGGCAGTATCCGAATTTTGTGGCCGGTTATTACAGCCGTGCGGAAGTGAAGCGGAAAATGCATGATGAGGTCGGTGCCGACCGTGACTACTGGACTGCCTATAATATGGAGCAAAAAAAGAAGAACGGGAATGCTTTGGGAAATGCGGTCGCTTCCCAAAATGGCAACAATATCGGTACGCAATTGGCCGATCCGGCATCAAAGGATGAAAATACGCGTGAACAGTCGGATAAGAATATCGATAAGTTCAACCGTCTTGTCGTGTATGATGAAGAAGAGGTACGTAAGACGAAGTATAACAGCGAAATTCGTGGACGCGTGCAGGACCGCAATGTGCGTGTGGATCTGGAACCGATGTTTGTCCTGACTTATTACGAAAAAGTCGATCCGGTAAAGAAGTTGGTTTATTATGATAAGATGGTGGAAGCTTACAATTCCCGTCTGGTACTGGAACGTAAGCTGCGTATCACAAACGAAGAAGCCGCCCTTACGGAAGACCAGGTTGCCGTACATTTTGCATCTATCGATAATTTTTCGGCCCGTATAGTGAAGAATCCGAACGATGTGGATGCCTATTTCGGACGGGCTTTGGATTTTATGCTTGTACAGGACTTTACCGAAGCGATTAAGGATTATACAAAGGTGATCGAATTGGATCCGGATTTTGCTATGGCTTATTTTAACCGGGCTGTCGTCCGGTATAAACAGCTTGACTATAATATGTCGCAGGCTGCCAGCTCGCAAGACGATTTTTCTGCTATGAGCATGAACCTTAAGATGGGTAAGAATCCGACGGTTGTTCGTACTCCGGCAACATCTGATCCGGCTTCCGCATCCTTGAAAGACAATAAGCGAGCTTACGAGCATGAAATGATTACGAGGGATTATGACATGGTGATCAAATTGAATCCGGGCTTCGTATATGCTTATTTCAATCGTGGAAACCTGCGTTGTGCGCAACGCGATTTTCGTGCTGCCATCCAGGATTACAGCGAGGCGATCCAGCGTGATCCGGAATTTGCCGAGGCTTATTTCAACCGTGGATTAGCACGCCTTTCGCAAGGAGATGCCAACCGGGGAATCGCCGATTTGAGCAAGGCCGGAGAGTTGGGTATCATCAATGCTTATAGTATTATCAAGCGTATGACAAGCAATTGATCCCCCCTTATTGTAAAAAACATCTTGAAAATGACTTGAACCTCATCCGCCAAATGTTCTTCGAACAGTTGTTTACGGATCGAAAATAATGCCTTTGGGAGGCCATTCCCGTGAGGTGCGCGGTTTTTCCTCCCAACGACCGTCTTCATCGCCACGAAGTCCGACTTCGTATAGAGTGAATCCGACAGCCCGGAGCGATGAAGACGGTCGTCGTGGAAATAAGGGTTCGATTTCCTTGAAAAGACCCTTCGAATCCGGGTAATATTCCTTTACCCTCCCTTTGTTTTCCCAAATATTCAACTCACTGGCAGTTCCGGTTTTTCGAAGTGTAAGGAATATGGAAGATAAGATAACCAAATGTCATGCAATTTCTACCTCTCCGGCGGACTGTTCGCTGGTATGTTAGGAAAAGCACTGTTTAGGTGGAAGAAAGGTCGGCTGAAATTGTGTTTGTTTTCTCTCGAAATAGGAAAAACAGGGGTTATTGTAAAAATCTTGATAAATAAAACCGCTTGTTGTCACTAATATGTATTATTGTCAACAAAAAACAGAGGAATAAGAGAGGCTATTCGTAATATTGCATTTAGAACACACGCTATAATAATGAATAGAAACATATACGTTATATTTTTCTCGTTAGCCTTCTGTCTGATTGCTTGCCGGCAGTATCCCCATATCCAACCCCTTTTGCAGGAGGCGGAAACCTTAATGGGGAGCCGGCCGGACAGTTCTTTAATCCTTTTAGAGGCCATCCCGTCCCCAGAAAAACTCTCAGAGGAAGACTATGCCACCTGGTGTCTGCTGATGACGCAGGCGCGGGATAAAAATTATGTGGAACATACGTCGGATTCGGTGATCGGGGTGGCGGTACGGTATTTTGAGAAACAGGGTCCGAAGGACAGATAAGTTTATTTTCCTTTTTTCTTTATTCTATGTATTTCTATTTTTAGGTGTTAATACTCTGACGAATGGATTAGATTTTCTGTTTACTATACCATTTAATTTTTTAGGTGTATATGTGTCTTATCTCCTTGTTTTAAAACAGTTGGATGTGAAAAATAAATTGGCAGATAAAATATGTGTAGCTTTTAGTTCAAAAAATGGATGTAATGCAGCATTGGAATCTTCTGTATCTAAATTGTTTGGGATTCTTCTCTGATCCAGGCTACCTTCTACTATCGCTTTTACCTGTTCCGTGCCTTGAAAAAGGTCGGTTTGGCCGATCGGTATGCGGAGATAGAAGGAAAGAGCCCTCACCCGGCAGGGCTTATCGAAGTCAGTTTGAAGAAAAACGGCAAAGGACTTTCCGGCCATATCGTTTTACCGGCTTTGCGGAGCGGAACGTTTGTCTGGGGCGAGCAGCAGTTGAATCTTGTTGGCGGCAGGAACACGATCGCTCATCTTTTTCCGTTGGCAAATTAGCATATCTTTAAATAGCGGACCTACGATTGACAATTTGTTAGAGTTGCCACTCGTAGGTTCTCTTACATCCGTACGTTTATCCTGATCGTTTGTCCCGATTGTCTGGATAGTTTTCCAAAACCATTCAGATCATTTGAAAAATCATTTAGATGATCCTGGGAAGACGGTACGGAATCGTGCTGTTTTTAAGCCTAAAATAAGGAAAGCAAGCAAAGCGTACGTTAGGAAAATGGCTCTAAGTTTGTATCAAAAATAGACAATATCCCCTCCTGAAATAGAGCCATTTTGTAAATCTGTGATTAGTAGGCATATATGGAATATGTTGTTTGTTAAAAAATATTACACCCTTGTGTGTAATTTGAATTATATGGGGTATAAAATCAAATTAGATGCGGTGGTAGTTTCGATTTGAACCAATGGCTTTTTCGGAAATTTTGACAATAAGTAAGATCTTGTTTGTGTATGTCTATTGTATAGCATAAGATTTTGTGTTACAGATTGTAAAAGAAATCATATATTTGAATCTAACTATAATAACAAAAATTGAGGCGTAGAATGGTTTTTGCGTAGTTTAGTGCTATTATAGTGTCGGGTATAAATTAGATAAAATATGCAGATACCAAAGATTATACACCTAAGTGTGGGAAGGAAAGGATGGTCCACAACCGGATCTTTTGTCGGATTTGTCTCAAACATGGAAAGAGCAACATCCGGATTGGACGTACATTTTCTGGAATGGCGAGAAGATCGATGCCTTTATGGCTGGACATGCCGAATATAGGGATGTATATAATTCTTATCCGTATGCAGTTCAGCGTTGGGATATGATTCGTTATTTGATTCTATATGAATATGGAGGTATTTATGCTGATTTGGATTATGAATGTATAGATGCGCTGGATAGTTTGTTGGAAAATGAATTTTGTTGTTTGGCCTCCGATCCGGAAGAACATGCCCGTATTTTTGATAAAGCCCATATTGTAACGAATGCTTTTATAGCTATTGAAGCCGGGCTGCGGTATATGGGATTGGAACTTATATCCGGCAAATGGTATCATGCTTAACCAGTATGGATAATGTTTCTTTGCATCTCGTCCAACTCAATTCGGATGTTGAAAAAGTTACTTTCTCTCAACAGGAAGGTTATGAAGAAATCCAATGACATACAAAAGTGAACGGAGTAAAAAAAGGTACTATTTTCGAAGCTTTTGCAGGTTTTCAAGTCTCGTGCGTCGCGAATCGCAGGCTTCCATGATACCCTCCACAATCATGACAAGTTCCCGCCATTCTATATTTGCACAGACCTCATTATCGCTGGCAGAATCAGACTTGCCTAAAGTGCCGGCTTCCAGAAGTTTGGAATACTGCACCATGCCGCCTGGCTCCCAATGCAGGAGTTTTATACGGTCACGGTTTATGAAGATATACACGTTGCCGTTGCAGGGGTCCTGCCCCATGGCGTCGGTGATGATACCGCTGAGGGTATGGAAGCTTTTGCGCATATCAGTCGGGCGGTTATACAACAGATAGCACATACTGTCATTAAGGCTGAACATGGTTGCAGGCCCGGATGATTGAAAACAGTTCCTTTTCATTTAGCTCACCGCAATGCGTATGGCACTACCGGCCGGTGTACGTATTTCCATCTCTTTCAATCCGCTTGGCGTAGCCGGTGTATTTTTCTGTTTCCGTCCGGTTGTACCGGCAAATGAAGGAACCGGAACAAAAGATCCGCTGTGTGGAAGCTCGATAAACTCACCTTGAGCCGTTTTACCCGATGATTGCTCGGCGGCATAACGGGATTTGCTGTCGTAAAACCGCCATACAGGGATGTTGAGTTCCTCTAATCTTGACTTATAAGTCACTTTGTGCTCTTTGCAGTAGTTCATTATCTCTACTACTTCTTCTCGTGTCATCATAACTTTGCTTTTTGGACGTAAAGTTAATAACGGAAGTTTGAGGAAAAAATACGTGGTTTACCGAATGCTTACGAATAAACTGCTTAAGGGTAAGTGTGTGTTATGATATCAAGGAGGTTACAGCAGCTGTAGAGAAAGTTGTGTTTTTCTATAATACCGAACACCTCACAATTGATGGCACCTCAGGAGGGTGTCACTCATACAGGTGAAATCAAGAAAGGATGGACCAGTTATAGAGATATTGCAATAAAAAATCTGCAACCAAAGAACATCATTACTATCAGATAAATAGTCTTATGTTACATAACATATCAAGATTATGCCCCATCACTTCCTGCACCGCTTCACTGCGTAATTCTATGTCTTTCCCTTTTTCCATATACAATTTGTAAATGATGATTTACCGGTAAATCATCATTTAATTGCCTAATTCCAACTGGTTCTTCACCAATTTGTAATATATTCCGCGTTTCGCCGTCAGTTCTTCGTGCGTCCCCTCCTCGGCTACCCGCCCTTTGTCCAGGACGACGATGTTGTCCGCATCCCTGACCGTGCTCAAACGGTGCGCCACCACGACCACCGTGCGGCCCCGGTAAAACCGGTGCAGGTGCTCCATGATCTCTTTCTCGTTGTTGGTGTCCAGGGCATTCTTTAAATTCTCCACCATTACAAATAGAAGTAACAGAACCGTCCTCTTTGTTAACCCGAAGCAGATAAGAATATACATCTTGCTTTGCTGTCAAAAACAAATATTCTTTTGTTTCTAAAATGTCCGATACAAATATACAACGAAAGTAACCGTTGTCCTTTGCCAGTATCATTTGCATCGAACTCACGTATATATTAACAAATTTTACACAAACAACAAATTCAAATTAAAATATTATCGCTTTTTTTGTAAAAAGAGCCAATCATAATAGTTATTGACCGAGAAAAAAGTGAATGAATAGATTAAAATAAGGAATCAAGTGAAGCTTGTGTTTGAGGTAATGAATTTTATGATTGAAATATAAGAGCCTGTTTAAATTTTGCATTTGTTGGTTGTGAGAGTTGTATTGAGGATGTTTTTCTGTAGGAGATGCCGTCTTTTTTGTTGAAACACGTGACTTATTTTGCTTCAAACAGTCAGAAAAAGTGCCGAAGATTCCCGTTTACAGGCTTTTTACACCCGGATGTGAACGGTCTTGACACCCGAGTGTGAATGATATCGAGACCCGGGTGTCAATGGGTTTATCTTATTATGTTATTGAAAATAAGTCATGTGAAGAAGAATCTTGGACAGGCGGTTAGTGATAGTATGATAGATGGAATAGGCATCCGTCATACCTACTATCATTGCTTGTGTCTATTGATATTCAATTGATAAAAGGAAATTAGTGATAGTATGACAGTTGTTTTTCAAAATAATCCTATAATGCAATAAAGCAGGCCGATGAGGGCTATGCAAAATTTATTTCAGAGAAATTTAAACAGGCTCTTATTAGTCGTAACTCTACTTTATAAAAATTCATATTATGAAAGCAAAGATTATTTTCTTAGGACTAATTACTTTATATTGTAGCTGCCAAGAAGCAATAAGAAAAGGACGACCTTTTCCTGAAGTAAATACAGATAGTGTAACGGTTATTCCAACCGATGAGGAACACGCGGAAGTAATAAAAGTATCGGATAATGTAAAAAGTAAAGTCTTATCTTCCGAACTAATAGAGGACTTCTATTACATTCCATTGGAAACGACTGATGAATCATTATTTGCATATTGCAATAACTTGGAGTTTTATGAGGATAAGATTTATTTGTTTGATAGATTGGGTGCGGAGAAATTGTTTATATTCGACAAATATGGCAAGTTCTTGAATTATGTAGGAGATAAGGGCGGTGCTTCCTACGAATTTTATGCTCCTAAAGCATTTGCCGTTAATAGGACTAATAAGCAATTTGTCATCTATGACAATCAAAAACGTAAATGGATGGTATTTACGGATAAGGGAGATTTTATTACTTCGTATGATGTTAACTTTAGAATGAAAAGTTGTTTTCAGATACTTCCAAATGGAGAATATGTCTCCTTTACTGATGCAGGCGACCGAAATTATCACTTAGGGAAATACGCTGATTATAAAGTTCTCTATACGGACACATTAGGCAGACTATTGAAAGCAGCTTACACCTTCCCCGAAAAAGTTTATACTACGATTGTTTATGATCCGTTAATTTGGGCAAATGATGAATTGTTGTATTTCTCGTTGTATAGGGATAAAGTATATACATTGAAAGATTCTATTTTTGAGATGAGATATAAATTCGATTATAGCGATTTCAGTCCGTTTAAAGAAAAAGACTTGGAGGCTTTCGAAAACTATGAGGACTTTTATCGGTATTGTTCTTCTCATACTTATTTATCCGGTTTTGCTGAAAACAGCACGCACCTATTTCTTAAAACTTCAAGTGAAGATGGGAAAGATTTTGTATCTTTTTACGACAAACGAAGTAAAAAAATGATCAGCTGGTATTACATTTATTACGATATGGATTTTGCCTTAGAATTTATGAATAATATATTCAGCTATAAAGACTATTTTGTGGCTTTAGTGGAACCGGAAACATTGAAAGGTTTAAAGAAGCATATAGAAACTACAACGCATTATCCGATGAAAGAGGAAAACCGGATAATGATAGAGAGCTTGAAAGAAGATGATAATATGGTGTTGGTATTCTTTAAAGTAAAGACGTTATGAAGAAAGTAAGTATAGCTAATATTATCATATCCATCATAATTGTCATTATAGCTGGTGTTTTATTCTACAATAATCGATACAATATAAGCAACGACATGGATAATACAGAGATGTATGTGATGTTAAGAAATATGGAAGTTAATGCCAATACACAATGGCAAGAATTTCCAGACAATAAAAAATTACAGAATGATAGTCTATCCTTATTTATAAGGAATTTAAAGACTCCTACTTTAATGCTTCGAATCAAGGAGACGAGTTGCCAATCATGTATATTCAATGAGTTGGATCGAGTTAGGGATTTAATAGAAAATGGTGTAAACTGTATTATCTTGACAACGTATAATAATCCTTCCATAGCAAGAAAAATTCTATGCACAAAAGGATGCAAAGACGTTACATTTTTTAATATATCCTATGATTGCATGTATGAATGGTATGTGGAACAATTAGAAGTTCCTTATTATTTTGTTTTACATCCGAATAAAAAGGCATCTGACTTTTTCTTACCGGAAAAGTCGAAACCTGATATAACGGATTCCTATATCAAAAGTATTGCTCGAATATGTTCGGTGAATGGAGTCTCAATTAACAATAAATACAAATAACATGAAAAGAACAAACTTACTACTCCTATCCCTTTGTGCGTTAGGATTGATATTTACCAGATGTGATTTCAACTGGAATTTTTCACGAAAATACACAATTGCCATAAAACAACCGGATCAAGCATATATTCAATCTGCTGAATTGGATTCTATCTGGAAATCAAGTTATGAATATGCCGTTTTAATTCCTGAAGATACTACTATAAGTACTTATTTTCATTTGATAGAAGCCTTGAACAGCAATCAGCCATATAATTGCACCAATACTCTTATTATTTGCCATACAAAGGATACGGCAAGCATGAAAGAGCTGGCTCCGGGCTATGCTTTATATATATCCGATTTCATAGCTAAAGAGGGTATGTGCAATAAATCTTGTTATTTTAACATACATAAAGATATAAATAAATATCAGATAGAAAAAATAAAATGCGAATTCTAAAAGGAACTATTCTACTGGTTTTCGTCTGTGTATTTATCCGTATCGCGGTTGGCAAGCCGTGTGTGGTTCCATCCGGTAGTATGGAACCCACTTTGCTTTGCGGAGATCGTTTATGGATAAATAAGTTGGCATACGGAGGACGACTCCCGAAACGTTGGGCAGATATTCCGTTGCTCAATGTATTCACATGGATTCGACCGCTCCGTATAGCAGATGAACAGAACCATTGGAAGTATTTCCGCTTGCCGGGTTTTACCCAGCCACAGTTGGGAGATATTGTGGTGTTCAACAGCCCTATGGATGAGCGCGTATGGCTGGTAAAACGTATCACCCATATTATACCACAAGGCGATACTTTAGCCATTAATAAAGAAACACTAAATTCTTATCGCTCTTTAATTATTCGGGAAGGAAGTTCTATTGCGAAATATCGGAATCGTATCTTCATCAATGGCAAATGCGATTCGCTTTATATTACAAAGCATACGTTCTACTTTATGGAAGGTGATAATCGGGATAATTCGCACGATAGCCGTTACTTCGGTTATATTTCGGAAGATGCAATCGTCGGAAAGTTCGATAGAGTGCTGTATTCCTTTGATTCGGATAAATGCGGTTGGAAATCGATTCGTTGGAAGAGGATATTTGAGAAGTTATAAACGAATATGTGAGTCTTCATTGGCATAAACATTCGAAATAGGCTATGTAAATAGAGGCTACTGATTGCTATGTGCCGGATACGGCGGAGCTATTAGCTGTTTTACGGCAATCGGGGTTTGAATTTGACCAGGCGATTCATTACCGGAAGCGGAATTTTCTACATGTATCACTAAAGAAAACCGGTACGAACCGGATGCAGGTACTTTTGCGTCTTTTGGTTCTGGTATTCCTGTTATCGGGGTGTGGGGGAAACCGGAAAAGCCAGAGGCGGGAGGTGGCGACTTCTATGGATTCTGTCCGATTTTCTTCATGTGAGACGAATTTGAGGAAAAGGGATATTCATTTGACCGATACGGCAGTGTGGAATTTGCACCGGGTTGTTTATTTCGCTCCGGACAGTACCGGTAGGCAATACCCGAAAACTGTCACCTCTTTGCAGATGGATTACCGGAGGGCACTGGCCGACACCGGGAAAGTGATGGTGCGAAAACAAGATGAATATGCCGGACAGCAGGTAAAAGTTGCCGAAATCCGGATGGAATCCAGCCGGAAAGCTCGTTCGCCAGTATACTTTATCTATGGAGGAATACTGTTGTTTGTCGTGGTCCTCTTTTTGTATAAAAGGTTGCGGAGCAGAAACTTTTTTCCTAAAAGTTCTGTTTAACAAAAAAAGAATGCTAAATTTGCATCCTGATTAATTTTTAGGAATTTATAGTGAACAGATTATGATAAAGATTACATTTCCGGATAATTCCGTAAAAGAATATGCCGAAGGAACGACTGCCATGCAGATTGCGGAAAGCATCAGTTCCCGTCTGGCACAGGAAGTTCTGGCTGCGAGCGTGAATGGTGAGATTTGGGACTTGACCCGTCCGATCAACCAGGATGCCGCCATCAAACTTTTCAAGTGGGAAGACGAGGAAGGTAAGCATGCATTCTGGCACTCCAGCGCTCACCTGATGGCTGAAGCTTTGCAGGAGTTATATCCCGGCATCAAGTTTGGTATCGGACCGGCTATTGAAAACGGGTTCTACTATGATGTGGATCCGGGTGAAGCAACAATCAAAGAAGGTGATTTCCCTGCTATCGAAGCAAAAATGCTCGAACTGGTAGCGAAGAAAGAGGAAATCAAACGTCAGGACATTTCGAAGGCAGATGCCCTGAAAATGTTCGGTGACAGAGGCGAAGAATATAAAACAGAACTTATCAGCGAATTGGAAGACGGTAAGATCACAACCTATACGCAGGGGGCGTTTACCGACCTGTGCCGTGGTCCGCACTTGCCGAACACTTCTTATCTGAAGGCTGTTAAAATAATGAGTGTTGCCGGTGCTTACTGGCGGGGTGACGAAAAGCGTAAACAGTTGGTTCGTCTGTATGGTATCACTTTCCCGAAGAAAAAGATGCTGGACGAATATCTGGCATTGATGGAAGAAGCCAAGAAACGTGACCATCGTAAGATTGGCAAAGAACTGGAGCTGTTTACGTTCTCTACGGCAGTGGGAGCAGGGCTTCCGTTGTGGTTGCCGCGTGGCACGCAGTTGCGCCTGAAACTGGAAGACTTCCTGAAACGTATCCAGAAGAAATATGGTTACCAGCAAGTGATGACTCCGCATATCGGTGGCAAGCAGTTGTATGTGACTTCCGGCCACTACGCTAAATACGGTAAGGATTCGTTCCAGCCGATCCATACTCCGCAGGAGGGTGAAGAGTTCTTGTTGAAGCCGATGAACTGCCCTCATCACTGTGAAATATTCAAATCGTTCCCGCGTTCATACAAGGACCTGCCTCTGCGTTTCGCGGAGTTCGGGACTGTGTACCGTTATGAACAAAGCGGCGAGCTGCACGGTTTGACAAGAGTACGTGGCTTTACGCAGGATGATGCCCACCTGTTCTGTCGTCCCGATCAGCTGAAAGACGAGTTTTTGAAGGTGATGGATATTATCTTTATCATCTTTAAGGCTTTGGATTTTGAAAACTTTGAAGCACAGATTTCTCTGCGCGACAAGGTAAACCGGGATAAATATATCGGTTCGGAAGAAAACTGGGAGAAAGCCGAAAGCGCAATTATCGAAGCTTGTCAGGAAAAAGGCCTGAAAGCCAAGATTGAATATGGCGAAGCTGCTTTCTACGGTCCTAAACTGGACTTTATGGTGAAAGATGCCATCGGCCGCCGTTGGCAGTTAGGTACGATCCAGGTTGACTATAACCTTCCGGAACGTTTCGAACTGGAATATACGGGTGAGGACAATAAGAAACACCGTCCTGTTATGATCCACCGTGCACCGTTCGGCTCTATGGAACGTTTCGTTGCCGTGCTGATCGAACATACGGGTGGTAAGTTCCCGCTGTGGCTGACTCCGGACCAGGTGGCGATCCTGCCGATCAGCGAGAAGTTCAACGATTATGCTTATGAGGTAAAACGTCAGCTCGAAGCCGAAGATCTGAGCGTTCTGGTTGATGACCGTAATGAGAAAATCGGTCGTAAGATCCGTGATACAGAATTGAAACGTATCCCTTATATGCTCATTGTTGGAGAGAAAGAAGCAGAAAATAATGAAGTTTCTGTAAGAAAACAGGGCGAAGGTGATAAAGGTTCGATGAAAATTACTACCTTTGCAGCGCTTTTGAAAGGTGAGGTAGAGGATCAGATGAATCACTGGAAGAAAGATAATAATTAATTAACTAATAACGAGGAGAATAAATCTTTTTGAATGAAGAATGACAGTCTGAAAGAACAGTATAGAATCAACGAACGTATTCGTGTTCGTGAAGTTCGTTTAGTAGGTGATAACGTAGAACAGGGAGTTTATCCTACTTCTCAGGCATTAAAGATGGCTGAAGATCAAGGGCTCGATCTGGTTGAAATTTCACCGAATGCTGCGCCCCCCGTTTGTAGAATTACTGATTATCAGAAATTCCTTTATCAGCAGAAGAAGCGCCAGAAGGAACAGAAGGCGAAATCTGTGAAAGTGATCGTGAAGGAGATCCGTTTCGGACCTCAGACAGATGATCATGATTACAACTTCAAGTTGAAACATGCCAAGGGATTTTTGGAAGAAGGAGCAAAAGTAAAAGCATATGTGTTCTTTAAAGGACGTTCCATTCTTTTCAAAGAGCAAGGAGAGGTATTGTTGCTTCGTTTTGCCAATGACTTGGAGGAATACGGAAAGGTAGAACAATTGCCGGTACTGGAAGGTAAACGTATGATCATCATGCTGACACCGAAGAAAGCCGGAGCTGCCGCCACTTCCAAACCTGCCGTTTCAAAACCGGTAGTGAAGAAGGTGGTCGTGACTCCCAAGCCCAAGACTGAAGAGTCTGAATGATAAGGAAAGAAACCACCCGCTAAAGGGTGTAAAGTTTAATAATTAAAATATATTGGAAAATGCCTAAGATGAAGACTAATTCCGGTGCCAAAAAAAGATTCGCTCTTACCGGAACAGGTAAAATCAAAAGAAAACACGCTTTTAAAAGTCACATTCTGACAAAGAAGACTACAAAGCAGAAGAGAAATCTTACTCACACAGGTTTGGTTGCCAGTGTGGACGTAAGCAACGTTAAGCAGTTGCTTGGTTTGAAGTAATCTTTTTTAATTAAGCGAGTTTTACAAGATTTTTATTAACCGAATGTATTTAGCAAATAAGATCATCCGATAGTGATGACGCTAACATTCAAAACAGATTAGTATTATGCCTAGATCAGTAAATCATGTTGCTTCAAGAGCAAAAAGAAAACGGATTTTAAAACTTACCCGTGGTTACTATGGTGCACGTAAGAACGTGTGGACCGTTGCTAAAAATACCTGGGAAAAAGGTTTGACTTATGCATTCCGTGACCGTCGTAACAAGAAACGTAACTTCCGTGCATTGTGGATTCAGCGTATCAATGCTGCCGCACGTCTGGAAGGAATGTCTTACTCTCGTCTGATGGGAGCTTTGCATGCAGCAGGTATCGAAATCAACCGTAAAGTTCTTGCCGACTTGGCTATGAACCATCCGGAAGCTTTCAAAGCAATCGTTGCTAAAGTGAAGTAATTGACATTATAGAGCAATTGGAAAAAGAGCTCCATTCAGGAGCTCTTTTTTTATGTCAAAAGTTTGGTGGTTTCATTCCTATTGCATATCTTTGTGATAAGAAAAATGAGTTAGCCGCACATGTTCGATTGGGAAACTCATCAGTTTATTTTAATTCCGAGACACAGCTCTTGTCGTCAATGGCGGGCCGCACCCTTCGGGGCATGCTTAGCACGGCGGATTACAAAGATGGCAAAGCACTCAAATCCTGTCATACGGAGTTTGTTCATATCTACGGTGCGGCTTTCTTTACATAGGAGGATATGTCAGAACAGGCATATCCTCTTTTTTTGTGCCCCGTCAAGCATAGTTTTAGACGGTGTAACGCTATGGGTTAGGGGAGCTAAAGCATCGCTTTTTGTTTGAAATAGGAGCTTGTCCGTTTTTTCTTCGTATATTTACCCTCCAAGAATTAAACACACTAAACTAAATATTTATGTTACTGCCAAAACAGTCTCGCAATTATGTAACCGGGCTGGCTGCCGCTTGCTCGTTGCTATTGATTGCCTGCTCTCCGGAGGAAGTCCGGCAGGTCAATCTTATTCCCAAACCGGAACAGATGACAATGACCGGAGGAACTTTCACGGTCGATAGTCTCGCGTTATTTGGCGGGCAATCTTCCCGGAATATCAAAACAGTGATCGATGAAGCCTGGTCCGGTAACCCGGAAGGTTATCAGTTGGATGTGACGCCGGGAGGAATCGACCTGCGTGCCGGTTCGCCGGACGGTCTGTTCTATGGGATGCAGACGTTACGCCAACTCTATGCCGGAGGAGAGGTCCCATGTGTTTCGATCCGGGATAATCCTCGTTTTGGGTATCGGGGATTGCATCTGGATGTATCCCGTCATTTCTTCTCCAAAGAGGAAGTGATGAAATTGCTGGATGTGATGTCTTTTTACAAGCTGAACACCTTGCATATGCATCTGACGGATGCCGGAGGATGGCGTATCGAGATAGACAAATATCCGAAACTTACTTCTGAAACGGCCTTCCGCACCGAATCTGATTGGCGGAAGTGGTGGGACGGCCGCGACCGTAAGTATCTGCCGGAAGGGACGCCGGGTGCTTACGGCGGTTACTATACGAAGGAGGACATCCGGGAGATCGTGAAACATGCGGCTTCCAAACATATAAACATAATACCGGAGATCGAATTTCCGGGGCATTCGGAAGAGGTCCTGATGGCCTATCCTGAACTGAGCTGTTCGGGAAAGCCTTACCAGAACGGCGATTTTTGTATCGGTAACGAGCAGTCGTTTACATTCATGGAAGACGTATTGGCGGAGGTGATCGATCTTTTCCCGTCCGAATATATCCATGTCGGTGGCGATGAAGCCGGGAAGTCCGCCTGGAAGAAATGTCCGAAATGCCAGGCTTTGATGAAGGAAAAAGGAATGAAGAACGTGGACGAGCTTCAGAGTTACATGATTCACAGGGCTGAGGAGTTTCTGAATTCGAAAGATCGCAAGCTGATCGGTTGGGATGAGATCTTGGAAGGCGGTCTGGCTCCCGAAGCAACCGTCATGTCATGGCGGGGAGAAGACGGTGGAATCAAATCGGCACGGATGGGGCATGATGTGGTGATGACACCGGGCAATTATATGTATTTGGATTTCTATCAGGCCGATCCGAAGACACAGCCGTATGCCATCGGCGGCTATACGCCGATAAAGAAAGTGTATAGCTATGATCCCGTCCCGGCGGATTCGTTGACGGCAGAGGAATGCCGGCATATTTTGGGGGTGCAGGCCAATACCTGGACCGAATATATCCAGACACCCGAACATCTGGAATATATGATGTTCCCGCGTGCCCTTGCTGTGGCCGAGATCGGATGGACGCCGCAGGAATTACGGACATGGGAGGATTTCAAACCTCGCATGAATGCGCATATTTCCAAATTGCAGGGAATGGGGATCCGTACTTTTACCCTTTCGGACGAATTGGAAGTGACCATGCAGGTCGATACGGCAGGCAGAGAGATAGAAGTCATACTGGATGCCGAGAAATACCCGGCGGAAATCCGCTACACGACGGACGGTTCCGTTCCGGTGGCATCTTCCGCCCTTTATGCCGGGCCGATAACCGTGCAAGATTCCGCCCATATCAAAGCCGCTATTTTCCGGGACGGTGTGCTTCAGGGGACACCGACGGAAAAGAAAGTGGATTATCATCGGGCCATCAATAAGCCTATACATTATAATAGTAAGCTCTACGAAGGCTATATGGCCGGAGGAACGAACGCCCTGTTGGACGGCTATCGGGGCGGTCTGACTTATCTGGACGGACGTTGGCAAGGTTATTTGGATGACCTGGACTGTGTGATCGATATGGAAGAGGATACGGATATCCATAAAGTGTCCATTCGTTTCATGCAATTGATCGGTCCGGGGGTGTTCCAGCCCGGACAAGTGGAGTTGTTGACTTCGGAAGATGGTGAAAACTTTATTTCCCGCGGGATTGTTCCGACAACGGTTCCGGCTGATGATCCGGACCTCCTGTTCCAAGAATATACGTTCGACGGTAACTGGAAAACCCGTTATATCCGTTTGAAAGCGCCGAGGGCGAATCCCGGTTTTATTTTTGCGGATGAGATCGTTGTTTGGTGAATTAAAAATTAAGAATTAAGAATTAAAAAATAAGAGTTGGTGTTATGAAGATGGTGTTGTTTTCTTTTTTATTGGGTTGCTGTTCTTTGCTGGTTTCCGCGCAACAGCCGGTAGATTATGTGAATCCGTTTATCGGGACAAGCAACTACGGGACGACCAATCCCGGTGCGATTTGCCCCCAGGGAATGATGAGTGTTACCCCCTTCAATGTGATGGGGTCGAAAAGTAATAAGTTTGATAAGGACAGCCAGTGGTGGTCCACGCCTTATTCGGCGGATAATAATTTCTTCACCGGTTATGCGCACGTCAATCTGAGCGGTGTCGGTTGTCCGGAGATGGGAAGCCTGTTGTTGATGCCTACCTCCGGGGAGCTGAATGTGGATTATCACGCATACGGCAGCGAATACAAGAACGAGGTGGCCCATCCCGGCTATTACAGTAATATCCTGACGAAATATGACATCAAGACGGAAGCTACCGCCTCCATGCGTACCGGCCTGACACGTTTTACTTTCCCGAAAGGGCAGGGGAATATCCTCTTGAATTTGGGTGAGGGGCTGACGAATGAAACCGGTGCGACCGTTCGTATGGTGAGCGATACGGAGATAGAGGGAAGCAAGCTGCTCGGTACGTTCTGCTATAACCCGCAGGCTGTTTTCCCGATCTATTTCGTGATGAAGCTCAGCAAAGCCCCCAAGCAGGCCGGCTACTGGAAGAAACAACGCGAGATGAAGGGAGTGGAAGCCGAATGGGATGCCTATTCCGGCAAATATAAATTGTACACGAAGTATGACCGTGAGATGAGCGGTGACGACATCGGCGTCTGGTTCAAGTATGATACCGAAGAAGACGAAGTGATCGAAGTAAAGATGGGTGTCTCGTTTGTCAGCATCGAAAATGCCCGCCTGAATATGAACACCGAACAGCCGGATTTCAATTTCGACAAAGTGCGTGCGGCAGCCGGCAAGATGTGGAACGACGATCTGTCGCGTGTGATGGTGGAAGGCGGGACGAACGACGATAAGACGATTTTCTATACCGCCATATACCACCTGCTGATCCATCCGAACATCATCCAGGACGTGAATGGCGAATATCCGATGATGGAAAGCCTGAAAGTCGGCCATACTACCGGAAACCGCTATACGGTCTTTTCGCTCTGGGACACCTACCGCAATGTCAGCACATTGATGACATTGCTCTATCCCGAAAAACAGCTCGACATCATCCGCACCATGATCGACATGTACAAGGAAAGCGGATGGCTTCCGAAGTGGGAACTGTACGGACGCGAGA
This sequence comes from Parabacteroides merdae ATCC 43184, assembly GCF_025151215.1. Classification (NCBI taxonomy): domain Bacteria; kingdom Pseudomonadati; phylum Bacteroidota; class Bacteroidia; order Bacteroidales; family Tannerellaceae; genus Parabacteroides; species Parabacteroides merdae. The sequence goes on along the minus strand of NZ_CP102286.1, from coordinate 1,890,481 downwards.
CACTGACGATGGAAGGCGATCCGTCTATCCCTTATATCGTGGATGCTTATATGCGCGGTTTGCGCGATTACGATATCGAGACTGCCTACGAAGGGATGTGCAAGGGCGCTACTACTCCCGGAGAGTTCAACCTGCTCCGCCCGGACAATAACGACTATATGAGCAAAGGCTACGTCCCCTTGCGCGAACAGTATGATAATTCGGTTTCGCATGCCTTGGAATATTATATCGCCGACTGGAATCTCTCGTTGTTGGCAGATGCGTTGGGAAAGAAGGAAGACGCTAAGCTGTTTCGTGAGCGGGCTATGGGGTATAAGCATTACTATTGCAAGGAGTTCGGTACGCTTCGTCCCATCCTGCCCGACGGCACGTTCTATTCCCCTTTCGATCCGAAACAGGGGGAGAACTTCGAGCCGAGCCCCGGTTTCCATGAAGGAAACGCCTGGAACTACACGTTCTATGTCCCCCATGACATCAAAGGCCTTGCCAAACTGATGGGCGGTCAGAAGAAGTTTGTCGATAAGTTGCAGATGGTCTTCGACAAAGGGTACTACGATATGGCAAACGAGCCGGATATCGCCTATCCGTACCTCTTCAGCTATTTCAAGGGAGAGGCTTGGCGTACGCAGAAGCTGGTCTGCGAACTGTTGGGCAAATATTATCACAATGCCCCGAACGGGCTTCCGGGTAACGACGATACGGGTACGATGTCTACCTGGGCGATCTTCTCGATGATGGGATTCTATCCGGCCTGTCCCGGTGACCTGGATTATGTTGTGACTTCTCCGACCTTCAACAAGGTGACGATCCGGCTGGACGAGAAGTTCTATCCGAAAGGCGAATTGGTGATCGAGTCCGCCCGCAAAACCCCGGAAGATATTTATATCAAAGAGGTGACAGCCGGCGGGAAGAAGCTGAAAGGGTATACGATTTCGCAAGACGAACTGGTGAATGCCGGGACATTGCGCTTCACGCTGGAAAACAAGCATTGATTTCCCCTCTCAATTTTATTTGAAATGGCATTTAAACGTTGAAAAACGGTTTCAAATTTTCTTGAAGCCGTTTTTCACTATTGAATCTCCGTTTCAATATTTCTTGAAGTGCCTTTTTAATGGTGAAAAACCGTTTCAAGAAAAATGGAGATGGGTTTCACCATTGAAAAATGGCTTCAAGAAAATTAGAAACGACTTTTCAACGTTTAAATGCCATTTCAAATATTCTTGAGACCTATAAATTATTATCTTTGCACACGTAAAAAAGAAAAACAGTTTAATCCATATTATATAATGTATAGAACAAGAACATGTGGCGACCTGCGCCTTGCCGATGAAGGCTTGGTGATTACGCTGGCCGGCTGGGTACAGAAAACCCGTAAGATGGGTGGCATGACGTTCGTGGATATCCGCGACCGTTACGGTATTACGCAATTGGTGTTTAACCAGGAAGTGGATGCCGCTCTTTGTGAGAAAGCAAATAAGCTGGGACGCGAATATGTTATCCAGGTGACGGGAACCGTTCGCGAACGTTCCAGCAAAAACCCGAATATCCCTACCGGTGAGATCGAAATCATCGTTTCGGAACTGAATGTCCTGAATGCTGCCGTGACTCCTCCTTTCACGATTGAAGACGATACGGACGGGGGGGACGACCTGCGTATGAAATACCGTTATCTGGATTTGCGCCGCAACGCCGTCCGCAAGAACCTGGAACTGCGTCATCGTATGGCTTTCGAGGTGCGTAACTATCTGGACAAGCAAGGATTCCTGGAAGTCGAAACTCCGGTGCTGGTAAACTCGACGCCTGAGGGGGCGCGTGACTTTGTCGTGCCTTCCCGTATGAATCCCGGACAGTTCTACGCTTTGCCTCAGTCTCCGCAGACGTTGAAGCAGTTGTTGATGGTTTCCGGTTTCGACCGTTATTTCCAGATCGTGAAATGTTTCCGTGACGAAGACCTGCGTGCGGACCGCCAGCCCGAATTTACACAGATCGACTGCGAAATGAGCTTTGTGGAACAGGAAGACGTGCTGAACATTTTCGAAGGAATGGCCAAGCATCTGTTCAAGGTGATCCGGGGCATCGATATAAAAGAAGCTTTCCCGCGTATCAGTTGGCACGATGCCATGAAATATTACGGAAGCGACAAGCCGGACCTGCGTTTCGATATGAAGTTCGTCGAACTGATGGACATCATGAAGGGACACGGTTTCTCCGTATTCGATAATGCTGCTTATGTCGGCGGTATCTGTGCGGAAGGGGCGGCTTCTTATACGCGCAAGCAGCTGGATGCGCTGACCGAGTTTGTGAAACGTCCGCAGATCGGTGCAAAGGGCATGGTATATGCCCGTGTGGAGGCAGACGGCAATGTGAAGTCGAGCGTGGATAAATTCTATACCCAGGAAGTATTGCAGCAGATGAAAGAGGCCTTCGGCGCAAAACCGGGCGACCTGATTCTGATCCTTTCCGGCGACGATGCGATGAAGACGCGCAAACAACTTTGCGAATTGCGTCTGGAAGTGGCCGGTCAGTTGGGTTTGCGTGACAAGAACAAGTTCGCCTGCCTGTGGGTGATCGACTTCCCGCTGTTCGAGTGGAGCGAAGAAGACCAGCGCTTCTATGCAATGCACCATCCGTTTACTTCTCCCAAACCCGAAGATATTCCTTTGCTGGACAGCGATACGGGAGCCGTCCGTGCGAATGCATACGACATGGTGATCAATGGTGTCGAAGTGGGTGGCGGTTCCATCCGTATCCACGACAGCAAGTTGCAGGATAAGATGTTCCAGTTGCTGGGCTTCACCGAAGAAAAGGCACAGGAGCGTTTCGGCTTCCTGATGAATGCCTTCAAATATGGTGCGCCTCCTCACGGTGGTCTGGCTTACGGTCTGGACCGTTGGGTCTCTTTGTTTGCCGGCCTCGATTCTATCCGTGACTGTATCGCGTTCCCGAAAAACAACTCCGGTCGCGATGTCATGCTGGATGCGCCCGGACAACTGGATGATTCGCAGTTGGAAGAATTATGCCTGAAAGTAGATATTAAGGAGTAATATACCGATAGGTCGATTTGCCGGTATGCTGGTGAATGGTTCACTGGCCTATTGGCAAATTGATTTATTTATAAATTATTGATTATGTTAAGGGTTAAGGATATACTGAAAGAAATCGAACAATACGCTCCGTTGCCATTGCAGGAGAGCTTTGACAATGCAGGTGTGCAGGTAGGCGATGTGAATCAGCCGGCTACCGGTGCGCTTCTTTGCCTCGACGTCACCGGAGAGGTGGTGGACGAGGCGATAGAGATGGGGTGTAATCTGATTGTCTCTCATCATCCTTTGGCCTTTAAAGCCTTCAAATCCCTGACCGGTTCGACCTATATCGAGCGGTGCATGATGAAGGCCTGCAAGTATGACTTGGTGATCTATGCCGCCCATACCAATCTCGATAATGCGGCGGGAGGCGTGAACTTCCGTCTGGCGGAACTGATCGGGCTGGAAAATGTCCGTGTCCTGAGCCCCCAGAAAGGTGCTTTGCTGAAGCTGGTCACTTTCGTGCCGGAGGCCTATGCCGATTTGGTGAGGACGACCTTGTTCAATGCGGGAGCCGGAGCGATAGGCGGCTATGATTCCTGTAGCTTCAGCCTGCCGGGGAGCGGGACTTTCCGTGCCGGCGAAGGGACGAACCCGTTCTGTGGCGAAATAGGCGAGTTGCATGTGGAGTCGGAAATCCGTATCGAAACGATATTGCCCGCTTTCCGTAAGTCGACGGTGACGCGTGCGTTGCTTTCCGTCCATCCTTATGAAGAACCGGTATTCGATTTCTATCCTTTGGATAATGCCTGGAACCAGGTCGGTTCGGGGGTAGTCGGAGAGTTGCCCGAAGAAGAGAGTGAATTGGGCTTCCTGCAACGGATCAAGGAACTGTTCCAGGTGGGGTGCGTGAAGCATTCCGCCCTGACCGGCAAGCCGATACGCGAAGTCGCTTTATGCGGGGGGAGCGGCGCTTTCCTGATCAAAGACGCAATCAGTTACGGTGCGGACGTTTTCATTACGGGGGAGGCTAAATATAATGACTTTTACGATGTGGAAGACCGGATTCTGCTGGCGGTTATTGGTCATTATGAAAGTGAAGTCTGTACAAAAGATATCTTTTATAACATAATATCGAAAAAATTCCCTACCTTTGCGGTACATTTTTCGAATGTTAATTCAAACCCGGTAAAATATTTATAGAATGGCTACAGATAAACAATCAGCTGAAAAAGAGATTACAGTTGAAGAAAAGCTTTCTACGCTGTATCAGCTTCAGACGATGATGACTGAAATTGATAAGATCAAGACACTTCGCGGCGAACTTCCCTTGGAAGTACAGGACCTGGAAGATGAGATCGCTGGTCTGGAAACACGTCTTCAGAACTATCAGTCAGAAATTAAAGACTTTGAGAATGCTGTTGTAGAACAGAAACATAAGATTACGGAGTCAACCGGTCTGATTGAAAAATATAAAGCGCAGTTGGATAACGTGCGTAACAACCGTGAGTTCGACAACTTGTCAAAAGAAATAGAATTCCAGGGACTTGAAATCGAGTTCTCTGAAAAGAAGATTCGTGAATTCGGTGAAGCGATCAACCGTAAGAAGGAAGAGATCGCCGAACTGTCCGAAAGACTGGAAGGCCGTAAGGCTGATTTGGTTCAAAAGCAGGGCGAACTGGAGCAGATCATTTCCGAAACCAAGCAGGACGAAGAGAAACTGCGCGAAAAAGCAAAGAAACTGGAAGCGAATATCGAACCGCGCCTCTTGACTGCTTTCAAACGTATCCGCAAGGGGGCACGTAACGGCTTGGCTGTCGTATATGTACAGCGTGGTGCCTGCGGTGGTTGTTTCAACAAGATTCCGCCCCAGAAACAGTTGGATATCAAGTTGCGTAAGAAAGTGATCGTTTGCGAATACTGTGGTCGTATCATGATCGACCCTGAATTGGCAGGCATAGAAGAATAATCGGATGCGCGACGTTGTCCGTGCATATATAGAGAAATATCGGTTGCTTACGGAAAACCGTCCGGTTCTGGTCGGTGTAAGTGGCGGAGCAGATTCAATAGCCCTACTCACCATTTTGGTGGAGTCGGGCTATTCCTGTATTGCGGCGCATTGTAATTTTCATTTGCGGGGAGACGAATCCCTGCGTGACGAACAGTTTGTAAGGGAGTATGCCCGAAAACTGGATGTCCCTTTCCTGATGACGGACTTCGATACCCGGAAATATGCAGCCGACCGGCATCTCTCCATTGAAATGGCTGCCCGCGAGTTGCGCTATGGCTGGTTCGAAGAGCAACGGGCTGCAACCGGGGCGCAGGCTGTCGCTGTGGCTCATCATCGTGACGACAGTGTGGAAACGCTTTTGATGAATCTGGTACGTGGGACCGGCATCAGGGGAATGAGCGGGATTCGTCCGAGGAACGGTTTCGTGGTGCGCCCTTTGCTTGCCGTGAGCCGTGAGGATATCTTGGAGTGGCTTGCCGGACGCGGTTTGACGTATGTGACCGACAGTACCAACCTTTCCGATGCTTATACGCGCAATTTTATCCGCCTGCGTGTCCTTCCGCTTCTGGAGGAAATCAATCCTTCCGTGAAGGATGCGATCGCCCGTACGTCCGAACATCTGTCGGCAGCCGAAGCCGTTTATCTGCATGTGGTGGAAGAGGCGAGGAATGCTGTGGTCGAGCAAGGGGACCGCCTTTCGATTGCCGCCTTGATGCGTTACCCGTCGCCCGATGCTATTTTATACGAGTTACTCAAAACCTATGGCTTTACTCGTCCGGTGGCGGAGGATGTTTATTTGTCCCTGACGAAAGAATCGGGCAAAACCTTTTTCTCTTCTACGCACCGGTTGATAAAAGATCGGGACTATTTATTGTTATCTCCCCTTGTAAAAGAAGAGGTCCGTGAATATACACTGACCGGTGGCGAGAAAGTTTGGTCCGGTCCTGTCGAACTTTCTTTCGAGAAGATTGTTATTAAGGAAGATTTCCATATCCGGAAAGATAAAAATATCGCTTATTTCGATTACGACAAACTGACTTTTCCGCTTACCCTGCGTACATGGAAAGAAGGAGATTGGTTTATTCCTTTTGGCATGAAAGGGCGGAAGAAATTAAGCGATTATTTCTCGGATCATAAATTCAGCCGTTTAGATAAGGAACGGACGTGGCTTTTATGCAGCGGAGGCGCTGTTATCTGGATTGTAGGAGAACGTTCCGATAATCGTTTTTGCCTGGACAAAACAACTAAAAGTGTGTTAGTTGTGAATTTTTTTCCGACAAAAAGCGAGAGTAACTGAAAATATTATTACATTTGCAAAGATTTACTCCGCAGATGTGTTACTAATGATTCAAATTAGCTCAACAATCCGGTTTTCACATGAAATTATTAATTATCAAATTATAAAAGATACAATGATTGCGTTGTACGCGTGCCGTGTCCGGTCGTGTAAGTACGTCGTTTTTATTATTCACTTCGCATTATGCAAAAATATAACATTCTAGAACTAAATGAAAAACTCCTTCCTGAGTTGCAAAGTATAGCGGAAGAGTTAGGTATTAAAAAAGTAAGTTCCCTTAAGAAAGAGGAACTTGTATACAGAATTCTTGACGAACAGGCCATTTCATACGCCGGCATCCAGGCTGAAAAGGAGAAAGAAAAGGAAGCAAAGAAAGCAGAAAGGCAGACTAAGGCTAAGAAAACAAAAGCTGCGGCTCCGAAAGGCGCAAAAGCTGATGCCAAAACGAAAGTCGCTGCTCCCGCCACACCCGTTGAAGCTTCGGTAGAAGAGGTCGCTCCGGAAGCTCCAGAACAGCCCGAACGTAAAAGACGGACTCGTATTGACAAGAAAGAAAAAGTGGCCGCGGCTGTTGTTCCTGTCCAGAAAAACGAAGAGGCAGCCGTTTCCAAAAGTCCGGTTTCAGCCAATGCCCCTGTATCCGAAACTCTTGTCCAGGTAGCTGATGCTACGGCCGACGTCCCTGCCGAAACGGTAAAACCGGCAGCAAAGAAAGTGGTTAAGAAGACTGACAAGCCTGTAGAGAAACCGTTGCTTCCTCCTGTTGTCGTGGAATCGGATAACGGAGAGCTTCCGGCCGAAATCGCTCCCGAAGTAACGGAAGAACCGGCTGTCGTGGAAACTCCTGCCGCTTCGACTCCGGCAGACGAACCTAAACGTGTGGTATTCCGCCATCCGGACACCAAATCAGTTCTCGATCAACTTTTCCCATTCTCTTCCACACCTGCAAAACCGGAACCGAAAGCGCGGGAAGAACAACCTGCAGCCGCCCAGCAGCAGAACAATCCTCGCCAGAATAACAACAGACAGAACAACCAGAATAATCATAACAACCAGCGCAACAACAATAATAACAATGCTGTGCAGGAAAAACAGTATGAGTTTGACGGTATACTGACAGGTGTCGGTGTGCTGGAAATGATGCCTGACGGATATGGTTTCTTGCGTTCTTCCGATTATAACTACCTGACTTCCCCGGATGATATTTACGTATCGCAGTCGCAGATCAAGCTGTTCGGCCTGAAGACCGGCGACGTGGTGGAGGGGGCTATCCGTCCTCCGAAGGAAGGTGAAAAATATTTCCCGCTTGTCAAAGTGGACAAGATCAACGGCCGTACGCCTGAAGAAGTCCGTGACCGTGTTCCTTTCGATCATCTGACTCCGCTTTTCCCGGACGAAAAATTCATGTTGACGGCCCGCAAGTCTTCGAAAGTATATGATAATATCGCCGTACGTGTAGTAGATCTGTTCTCGCCGATCGGCAAGGGGCAGCGTGGTCTGATCGTGGCACAGCCGAAGACCGGTAAGACGATGCTGTTGAAGGATATCGCCAATGCGATCGCAGCCAACCATCCTGAAGTGTATATGATTATCCTGCTGATCGACGAACGTCCTGAGGAGGTGACCGATATGGCCCGTAGCGTAGATGCCGAAGTGATTGCTTCTACTTTCGACGAACCGGCTGAACGCCATGTGAAAATTGCCGAAATCGTATTGAATAAGGCTAAACGTATGGTGGAATGTGGACATGATGTCGTGATCCTGTTAGACTCTATCACACGTCTGGCTCGTGCTTACAATACGGTTCAGCCGGCTTCCGGTAAAGTGCTCTCCGGTGGTGTGGATGCGAACGCATTGCAGAAACCGAAACGTTTCTTCGGGGCTGCCCGTAACATCGAAAACGGCGGCAGCTTGACGATCCTGGCAACGGCATTGACTGAAACCGGTTCGAAGATGGACGATGTGATCTTTGAAGAATTCAAAGGTACGGGTAATATGGAATTGCAGTTGGATCGCAAGCTGGCAAACAAACGTGTTTATCCGGCTGTCGATATCACAGCGTCCAGCACGCGCCGCGACGACCTGTTGCAGGATGAAAACACCGTGAACCGTATGTGGATCCTGCGTAAGTACCTGGCCGATATGAACTCTATGGAGGCTATGGAATTTGTCAAGAAGCGCATGGAACAGACATTCGATAATATGGAGTTCCTGGCTTCGATGAACGGATAAGTTAGGGGATTCTCGATATTGATAAAAACGCAGATCGGGCCCGGCCTGGTCTGCGTTTTTTATATTGGATTCGAATCTCTGTTTTCTATATTTTGCAACGCTATGCACTTATAATCGTCGACCGGCATTTGTATAAATGCCGGTCGACATATTTATAAACGTTAGCCTATGCTTCCTTCCTCAGTCTTCCTCTGCGGCGTTGGTTGTTGCCGCTGCCGGAGCGGTTGTCGCTTTTCCCTTTTCCGCCGTCTTTGCGGGGGCGTCCTCTGCCACGACGCATGTTGGAGTATTTTTCGGGCTCGTATAAAGGTGTTTCGCCGAATTTGGGATCGACCGGTATTTTATAGATTTCCTTATCCAGGAATTCTTCGATGCGTTTGAATTGGAATTGTTCTTCGGTTGAAATGAAAGTGATGGCCAGCCCTTCGCCGTTTGTTCCGCGGGCGGTACGGCCGATGCGGTGCACATAGTCTTCCGGGTCGTGGGGAATGTCGAAATTGATAACCAGCTTGATGTCGTTGATATCGATACCGCGCGAGACGACGTCAGTGGCGACGAGGATGTCTATACGTCCGTTCTTGAACTCTTTCATCACCTCTTCACGCTGTGACTGCTCAAGGTCAGAATGCATGGCTGCGACGTTGAACTTCATCCGTTTGAGAGTGGATGCCAGCTCTTTTACTTTCATTTTCGAGGACGAAAAAATGATGACACGCTGCGGACGGCTCTTTGAGAACAAGTCTTCCAATATGCGCAGTTTCTGCATGTCATAGCAGACATAGGCCGTTTGCATGATTGTTTCGGGTGGACGGGAGATGGCTATCTTGACTTCTTCCGGGTTTTTCAGGATCGTTTGGGCCAGTGTCCGGATCTTGGGAGGCATTGTGGCGGAGAACATGATGGTCTGGCAGGTTGCCGGCAGTAGTTTATAGACCTGCATGATATCGTCATAAAATCCCATATCGAGCATCCGGTCCGCTTCATCCAGGACGAAGAAGGATACTTGCGACAGATCGACAGTGCCCAGTTTGATATGCGACAACAGACGTCCGGGGGTAGCGATCACGATATCGGCCCCCATTTCCATCCCTCGCTTTTGCTGTTCCCAGGCAATACCGTCCGTGCCTCCGTAGACGGCAACGGCGGAAACCGGGACAAAATAGGTGAAACCTTCGATCTGCTGGTCGATCTGTTGGGCCAATTCGCGTGTGGGAGCCATGATGATGGCATTGATGGCATTGGCCGGATGTAATCCTTTGCTGAGTTCATTGATCACCGGCAACACATAAGCCGCAGTCTTTCCTGTCCCTGTCTGTGCACAGGCAATAATGTCTTTCCCTTCCAAAATGACCGGAATCGTCAGTTCCTGTACTGGAGTTGTCTCCAGAAAATTCATTGCGTCAAGGCCGTCCAATACGGCCTCTTCTAAGTCCAATTCGTCAAATCTCATCTTTCATCATTAAATTCCCGGTAAAGGTAGATAATATTTGGCAATATTTGTTATATAGAACGCAGCTCTTCTTTCAAAAGAGTTATTTTTTCAAGGGAAGATTGATTTTTGTGATATTTTCCGGGGAAGATTGTGATAAAAATAAATATCTTTATACCCAAATTAGCGTTTTAAAGCATTTTGTTTATATGGGCGGCATTTATGGCGGGAAGGACATCCGGCCAATCTCACAAAAGCAAGATTCATTACATGGATTGATCAATACGATTTTGGATAAACTACCGTTAGGCGTTTTTGTAAAAGATGCAGAAGATGGTTTCAGGTATCTGTATTGGAACCGTTTCATGGAAGAAATAACCGGTATCGGTACGGAAGAAGTTGAGGGACACAATGATTTCGAACTGAGTTTTGATGCGATCATGCCCGCAGAAGAGCGTTTAGGGCTGGATCGTGATGTCATGGAGACGGGTAGGACTATTGAATTTAGCGGGAAGATTTCTGATGCGTATGGCATCCCGAAGGATATCGAAGTCACGAAATTCCCGATTGCCTTGAGCAATGGCAAACCCCTTTTGCTGGCTTTGTGGCGTGACGTCACGGTCCGCAACAAGATGGAGAATACCTTGAGACGTTCGCAGGTACTTACTAAGATGGCCCTGCATTCCAATGATATCCGCCTCTGTTCCATATTCGTGAATCCTGACAGCAAACGGAATTATGATGATTCGGTTGTCCAGGTAAATAACTGGTTGCCGGGTAAAGAAGACGAGCTGGTCGATATTTCATGGCCTCGTTTTGCCGCGCGGGTTCATCCTGACGACAGGGAGAGACACGATGAGGCTTTTCGGAAATTATGTTCGGGAGAGATATCGGAAATGAAAATCGAGTTGCGTGTGAAATACCCGGGAATGGATCATTACCACTGGCGTGAATCGTCGGCAACCGTCTACGAACGGGATGAACGGGGAAGGGTGCTTGTGATCCTGGGATGTACGATCAACATACAGGAACGCAAAGGGCAGGAGCTGAACCTGGAAGAAGCCAAGCACAAGGCGGAGCTTGCCGATAAGATGAAGTCCAAGTATCTGGCGGATATGAGCCATGAGATCCGCACCCCGTTGAATGCGATCACCGGTTTTTCCGAATTGATGGCTTTTGCCGATTCGGATGAGGAGCGTAGGGAATATTATGAGATCATCAAGACCAATAATCTGCTGCTGATGCAACTGATAAACGATATACTCGACCTGTCCAAGATCGAAGCCGACGCTATCAGGATCAGTTATGAACCGGTCGATATAAACGGGCTGATGGATACGATATTCGCCTCTATCAAACTCCGTATGCCCGAAGGTGTGCAGTTGTTCTTGGAAAAAGGTAGCTGCACGTGCTGTTTCGGAGCCGATAGTATCCGCCTGTTGCAATTGATCAATAATCTGGCGAATAATGCGATTAAGAATACCAAGCAGGGAAGTATCACGCTGGGATATACCTGCCTGCCGGATAAATGTCTGGAATTTTATGTGAAGGATACGGGAACCGGCATTGCAAAAGATAAACTGGAGAGCCTTTTCACACGCTTCGTCAAGGTGAACGATTATGTGGAAGGTATCGGTTTGGGGCTTGCCATCTGCCAAGGGCTGGTTACGAAAATGGGTGGTTCCATGCACGTGGAATCCGAATTAGGGGTCGGTTCGACTTTCTCCTTCGTGCTGCCGTCGCATGAGGGATAAAGTGATGCATTATTTATAATATTTCTTGTATATCTTGTCGAATGTACCGTTCTTGCGTATCTGTTCCAGCCAGCTGTTCAGGCTGTCGAGCAGGATAGGGGAATCTTTGCGGACTGCCCAGGATTGGAGTTGCGTGAAACTTATGTCTGTTTTGATATCTATTTCCGGGAGTTGCTTTTGGGAAAGGACAGCCGTCTGCTGGTCGCAAACGGCATAATCGATATCTCCTTTGGCAACCATGATGGCAAGCTGTTCCCCGGAGTATAATTCGTCTTCTATCACGTAGATCGTATCGCCGATCTCATGTCCTAAGTTTTGTAGCCTGAGCTGGGCGGGAGAATCTTTGGGGATATATAGGGTCTTACCGGCCAGATCGAGTTGGTTGCGGATGGGCTTGAGCCCGTTATTGGCCGCTTCCGTCCGTTGTATCAGGACTTGTTTGTCGAGGACGATCGGTTCGGTGAACAGATATTTCTCTTTGATCTCGCTGGTGATCGGGATATTGCGGGCAACGGCATCGCAATTGTTCTCTTCAAGCATATCGAAGCTTTCGGCCAGGCTCATCTCCAAAAATATCTGTATTTCCAGACCTGATAATTGGGCGATAGCCTGGCTCAGTTCATATTGGAAACCTTCTATCGTGTCACCTGCCACATAATACCCCGATTGATTGTATTCGGTCACCAGCCGCAGGATTCCTTCTTCTTTGATCTCCGGATAATCGCGTGGGAAGACTTCAGCCTTCGGCATGGTTTTCAGGCGCCATAACATGATCATGGTTGCTACGGCGATTATCAGCAGCCCGGTGTAGACTCCTATCAGTTTCCTCGATTTCATAAGATCAGTTGTTGAATGTGACAGCTACGCCCATTTTCAGGACGAACGGATCCAGCGGATAGTGCGCCAGCGAGAAATAGTTCGGATTGACGAACTTGGAACCCAGGTTATAACCCATCACAAAGAAACGAGCCTGTTTTAGGTGGAAGTTGACATAGGCATTGACAAGCGGGAAATTGCCGACTTTCACTTCGTCCTGTACCTGGAACTGCTGTGTGGCCGGTTCGTAATACGGGGCGTAGTAAGAAGTGTTATAATACATATTGGCTCCCAATTGCACCATCAGCACCTTTGCTACCTTGAATTTCAGATACATATTGGTATACAGGCTGATTTGAGGCAAAGGCAGTACGCTTTTGTCACTGCTCAGCTGGTAGGCCACTTCGTTTTCCCATCCGAAAGCGCGGTACATGACATCTTGTTTGATGCGGGCGTTTATCACTTGCAGATTTCCGCTTTTCTGTTCCGGCATTCCTTGTTTGTTGAAGAATACATAGTTCTGTATGCTTTCGACCCCGGCAGACAACTGTGTCCGTGTGGACTCCAGGTTGATCTTGACTCCGGCATAGATTTGCTGGATCATGTTCATATCCCGGTTATCCCACCAGAAATAGCGGGAATGGAAGTGACGCATATAGAAGGAAGGGGTGACATTCTTGATGTATCCTTCCGCACTGATCGTCGCATCTTTTTTTAATAGCTTGAATTTGGTTTGCAGGTTTCCCGTGGCCCGAAATTCCCCGATATCGTCGCCTACGACACAAAGTTCTCCACGGGCATTGTAAGTCAGAATGTTTCCCCGGCGTTTGGAGATTTCGGCTCCGATATATGTCGAGAATTCGTCATACACTTGTGTAATCGGAAATTCGATGGTGGAGGGAGAAGCGTTTAACCCGCTTCCATATTCGGGGTCGTAAGACAATCCCGGTATCTGGGCCGGCAACTGGAATTTGCGCTTGTCGAAAGTGGCAAAGGCAGTGATGCCGAACTTGGCCCAGTCTTGAAAACCTTCGCGGAGGGAAAGACCGAACGTATTGCGCAGATTCCAGTAGGAAGTGCGGTCGTCGACACCCGTGCCGTTTTCCAAACCGAATACACGCGGGTATCCATCCGGGGTCAGATAACATTCGTTCAGGTTCTCGTCCGCTTCCGAGCGGAAACGGCGGCGGTTGTCCTGATATTCCAGTGTATGAATGATACTGGATACGGGTATAAATACTTTCACGGGATTTCCCAGCGTGTCCACTTCCCCTTCCAGTTCGCGCTCGAATCCGAGGTTATAATGGTGGCTGAGGAAATACTGTTTGCCACGTACCCGGTTCCATGCCTTGACCGGATAGCGTGTATTGAATGCCTTGGGGTCGTCCTGGTTTCTCTCGCCGGCAAAATATTGGTCCGGGTTAGTGATAACCGAGTCGTTGGCCAAGCCTCCGTTTTCGTAATTGATGAAGTTGAAGTTGCTCAAGTAAGCGTGCGCTTCGTAGCGATCCGACTTGTAACTGCCGAAAAGGCGGTAGCTTAACAGCTTATTACCGTTATTCTTGTAATATCCGCGGCTGTAGATATAGTCCAAATCGCCACCTACGTTGATCTTCGGACCGAAGTTCATGGTCAGCGTGCCTTTCAGCCGTTCGTTTTTGCTTTCACTTCCCCCCATAGTCGTGTACATCACGTTTGTATAAGGGATTTTCGTGTCGTAGTACTGTGCGTTCTGAGGGTCCGTGATATAATAATCGTAAGCGTCGGCAAACAGGAAATCCCGTGGTTCCTTACGTTCGGAAAAGATGCGGGTTTGTGCCGGTGACCCTGTATTGGCCAGGTAGCCGACTGCCAGCGATTCGGATTCCACC